>JARVJU010000040.1 GCA_029775965.1 Nitrososphaeria archaeon
CATCTTGTTGCTGCCTGGAACATAGCAATGAAACGTTCAATGTGGGGTGCTTTACCGTTGCCCCCGAAAGCCCTTGATGAACCTCTAATAATAGAGGTAAAAGGGAAGGGAAGGGATGAAAGCCTATAAATCCCACAACGGTTGTGTCCACCCTTGCAACTTGCTCGTTCACATGATAGTGAATGCAGCACTGCCAAACATCAGGAAGAGGCAGAATTTGCCTATTGGTTTGGTCAATGTTCTGCTACCTGTAATTACAATAGCCGCTCTAGCGTACGTCTTTTATGGAACTTTTATATCAATAAGCTTGCCTGTAGTTGTTGCAGCATACCTATTTACCGCTTGGATTGTAGTAGGGTTAATCTACATATTTGCAAAACGGTCAAGGCTTATAGAGGTTAAGTCAAGCAACCAATAGATGATTGTTATGCAAGGCAAGGAGGGCTATTTTGATATAAACGGGTTGAAGATCTACTACAAGAGAGTTGGGGATGGAGAGAAAAAGCTGTTGACGCTACATGGAGGGCCTGGTATGTCCCATGACTATCTGCTCCCTCTGGCAAAGCTAGCAGATTATGGCATTACAGTCCTGTTTTATGACCAATTTGGTTGTGGCAGGTCAGAGGAGCCATCTGACATATCAAAATTTACAGTGGATTATGCTGTTGAAGAGGTGGAAAAGGTCAGGCAGGCCGCTTTTGGAAGCGAGAAGGTGTATCTTTATGGGAGCTCGTATGGGGGCATGCTTGCACTTGCCTACTCGTTAAAATATCAAAACAATTTAAGAGCTCTTATAGTAAGCGGTGGATTATCCAGTGTTCCGTTGACTATTAGGGAGATGTTGAGGCTCAGGTCGAAGCTTCCCAGATCAGTGCAGGAAACTCTGAAAAGATATGAGGAAAAGGGAGAATACAATAATCCTGAATATCAGAAGGCTGTAGATGTCTTCTACAGAAGGCATTTACTCAGACTGAAGAGCTGGCCTGATGATGTAATGAGGTCTCTTAACTATGCGGCAGAAAGAAAGGTCTACAGCATAATGAACGGGCCGAATGAATTCACTATCACTGGCACAATCAAAGACTTCGATATTACAGATAAAATCAATACGATCAAAGTGCCCACGCTGATAACTGTTGGAGAATACGATGAGGTTACACCGAAGGTTGCTATGGTTATACACAAGGAGATAAAGCAGAGCAGGCTTAAGGTGTTTAAAGGAGCTTCACACCTGACTATGTGGGAAAAACCAAAGGCATATCTTAATCTTCTCAAGGAATTCATTTTGAAGAATTAGCAAAATCATTTACTCTTTAGCATATCTATGAAGTGTTTCCTGAATTTTTCTACCTTAGGAGCTATTACAAGTCTGCAATAAGGCTTGTCGGGGTTCCTTCTGAAGTAGTCTTTATGGTAGTCCTCTGCAGGGTAAAACTGTTCGAACATTACAAGCTCAGTAACTATAGGCTTATCCCATAAGTCTTTTGCCTCCTGCATTATCTCAGCAGCTTCTCTTTTCTGCTTATCATCATGATAAAGAATTATTGACCTGTACTGCGTACCTATATCTTCTCCCTGCCTGTTCAGCTGCGTTGGATCATGAGTAGAAAAGAAAACTCTCAGTATATCTTTATAAGTTATAATATCATCATCGAACACAATCTGAACCACTTCAGCATGACCTGTCTTATCAGTGCATACCTGTTCATAACTTGGATTTGGTACTCTGCCTCCTGAGTAGCCTGGTTGCACAGACTCGATACCCTTCAGCTCTGAAAATATCGCTTCTGTGCACCAAAAGCATCCTCCCCCCAGTGTAGCAAGCTGCTTAGGCATGATGAGAACTTTTTAAAACATGGATAAAAACATCGCTGTGGAATAGTTCTTATAAAAGACATACGGCAGTCTGTTCTATGATATATTACTATAGAAAGCAAATAAGACAAAAAATAGAATGTGTAATTTATTATTATTATAAGCTCAGTAGACTGATAGATGTGCCCCAGTTTGCAAACACAGTCCTTGTTCCTTGACAAGTAAGCCCGTTATGAATCCCTTGCAGGAATGCTTGGTCATTGCAGTTTGGATACTGTATATACTCACTAGCAAAGTAAAACTTGAATGTAGAGGGTACAAAGACCACTTGACCGTAGTCACCCCATCTTGGCCTTGTAGCAGAAGTTGGTGGATATCCCAGGTATTCTGTAAATCCGTCTTGAGGCGATTGTCCTTTTGCTGTAATAAATATCATATTTGAGCTAGGAGCTAGCCATACGTATGAAGAGCTTGGGTAATAGTCTGCACCTGATAGAGTGAAGCTCATTACAGCTTGCCCATACCCTGATGCAGCTATTGAAGGAAATTCTATATCTGCATGGGAAGCAGAAACGTATCCCTGTGTTATGACTGAAAATGAACTTTCAGAAGTCTCAATAGCCCAGTAAGCTGCTCCTATATGTATTTCACTTGGACCATTTGTGTAGCTCTGTACAACCAGTGTGCTAACTGCGGTCCATAATGTTCCTGCTGCATACCATACCTGTGTAGCTCCATCACCATTGCTTGCTATTCCTGACTCAGGGCAAGAGGTTACGTCGGATGAGTTCAAGCCAAAGAGTGTGCAAAGATCTCCCAAAGGCGTAAGACCTGCAGCCTGAGTTCCCAGGCCACAAGGCCCACCTAGACTTGCTAAGCAAGAGAGTCCTTCGTCCATGTATGCAACCTGTGTTGTAAGGAGCTCCCCGCCGAAGGTAATCCCGCTACATGTACTGCAACCCTGACTATTGAGATTCGAAAGACCATTCCAGCTGAACACTGCAATACGATTATCACCTACACCAAAGAAGTCGAGTGAACCTATCATGTAACCTGATCCTCCATTATTCTGCAGGCCACTAAAGTCCATCGTCTGAGCAGGAATGACTTGATACCAGCATACTGCTCCTGCAAAATTACCTTCAAAGCAGCTGGCAGCAGAAGGCTGGTAAGGAGACTCTGCAGGTATTGGATATAGGTTCGGTGCATTACCCATGTTTTCGTAAGCTACATTCACCTGACTTGCTGCTTTACCATCCTCCAAAGCTATTTTATTGAAGGCAAATTCCTGAGCTCCGTTAAAACCAAAGCACCCGAAGGATGGGCATGCAGGGTATGTACTTGCGTTCAGATTGAACTCATCATAGAAGAGTAAAAGTGCATTATCAGTTAATCCTATCTTTGCGAAGTCGTTGAGCAGATATCCGACTCCTGGGTCGTTGTTCACCTTATTTGGGTCCAAGAAATACACATAGTAGCTTCCCATGGGGTTGCTTGTCACGCTTACAGCTATTCCTTCTCTGCATGTATCATACACACCTGCAAAGCAACCACTAAATGGGCTAGCTGGTTCAGGTGTAGTGGATACAAACTCTGTTATGAACCAATGGCCTCCGTTGCTAGGGTCAAACTGACACATGATATCTCCTCCGCTTCCCCAGCCTAGATTGCTGAGTCCCATCAGCTGGTCAAGGGATACGATACCAGAAACAGGCTTAAGATTTGCAGCGCTGAATACTTGTAGCTCACCTATGTTAAGAACTTCTACAACATACTGGCTGCTCGCACAGAGTCCTTGGTCAGGAGGTTCTATATCATAGCCAAATTGTTGAAAACTATCTACAGCGTTAAGACCTATTGGTTGAGTTACTGCACCTCCAGAGCTACTTGATATGGCAAAGCAGTAAGCTCCGGGACAGCTCACCGATGGGGGATCACTTGAAACAGATAGGGCTGCAGGCTTCGGGTTAAAGGATGGGGGTGTCTTAATCGACGTGTATGAAGAAGCTTTTGGATCGCTTGGTGTATTGAATGCAGAGGGGACAAGTATGGGCCCGGTTAGGAAAGAACCAGCTGTTCCCACAAAGGTAGGGGTAGACTGTTGGAAGAAATGGAAAGTGTTCGCAGACGATGCTGCTTGCATGATACCTGTGCTCTGGCTTTGATTTGATGTTGCAGCAAATATAGGGACTGCAGAGTTCAGTATTGTAAAGATGAGAATGATTGCAGTTACAACGCTGAATGTCTTCTTTTTTAGAATTTTTTGCGCAGAAATCATAGAAAGATAGGCTGAATATAATATTATATAAGCATATCGGTGTACTGAATAATATCAACTAAAACAGACAATTTTTGTATTTAATCTAATTTACTAAAGCGCGGTATCAATATATTCAACTATGTTAGAGTCTTTTATGATGGTGCAAGTTGGGTATATGCACAATAGTTGCAATAGTCAAACAGGTTAAGGCAAAGGTCATAGTTTTAAGTCAAAAGATACAAAATCAGCCAGAGCATTTAGACTGATACAGAAAGATAATTTTTACCCATTCTATCCTTTCTAAAACCGTACGTAGGTTCATCAAGAATTAATAAGTTTGACTCCATGGAGGTGATATGCTCTGCACTACTGTATTCAAGGCAAGTCTTTACACCAGAGCGATTTTTTTACTGCCGCTTAGGTAGTAAACTTCCTGTTCGTAACCGTCCTGTTCTACTATGAGTGTGAATTTATCGTCTACTCTGGCATCCTTTGTTAGGTTATCGACTAAAAGCCCGAACCATCTTTGAAAGTACTGGCTGAACTCTTGCTGGAAAGCGAGTATCACATACCTTTCTATATTATCCAACACGGATGCGAAGTAGTATTTTAGCCATATCCGATATTCATTCAGAAGCCCGGCCTTTCTAAGCATGCCCACCTTCTTCTCTATCTCATTTTCCGGAACACCTTTGGCTTGTTCATTAGAAAAGATGGTAGCCTGTAGTGAGGAAACCTTCTTACGGAGTTCCTTTCCTTTGTTGAGTTTTTTACTCTCTTCTCCATCTAGATAAAAAAATCTCTATCGAAGAGAGTTTCACCTCTCTTCACGAAAGCTTCGTTATACTCCCTCCAGTTCCTTTTCTTCTTTGTTACCAATTGCAGGATAGGAGGAGTGAACTATCTTAATAGTGAATAAAAAAAAACTAACAAACAGGCTAGTTATTCAAGATATCGTAGATTACAAGCTTATCCGAACTTGTCATAACAGGTTATTCTGCATTTGAATCTCTTTGTTCGCTGCAAATATTAATAATAAAACAAACAAACAAAAGTTTAGGGAAGCCGAAAAATGTTTTTTACTTCTTCCTTCTTGATTTTACAACTTATCTCAAACTGATTTTTGTTTTGTAAACAGTTTTCCTTGAGAAATTTTCATAAAGGTCTAACAATTGGGTTGATGATCGAGATGAGAAAAGAAACCCGAGATTTACTTGAGAAATACAAAACTGTCTGGGCGCTGAACCATGCCTCGCAGGTAATGAGATGGGACCTTGAAACTTATATGCCTCTGGAAGGAGTATCTGCCAGGGGCACATCTCTTTCTGAAGTATCTCTGCTGGCGCAAAAATTTACTCTTGAACTAAGGCCAGAGATTGATGCTCTTGCAAGAGCAAAAGACCTTACTGATCAAGAAAGGGGCATGGTCAGAGTGCTTAGCAGAAGGTTGGATTACTATTCAAAAGTACCTTCTGACCTTATCTCAAGAATCCAAAAGGCTACTACGGAGGCAAGGGTTGCATGGAGACAGGCAAGGTCAAAGTCAGACTTTAACTTCTTTAAGCCTCACCTCGAGAATCTGCTTGAGCTTAAGAAAGAGGAAGGCGCAAGGCTGGCTGAAGGAGGAGATGCATACGATGCACTCCTTGACCAGTCTGAAGAAGGCTTAACAAGCAGCATAATTGATCAGATATTCAGCAAATTAATACCATCATTAAAGCAATTATTAGCAAAGGTTAGCTCTGATTCTATTTTTACAGGTAAACATGAACTTGAAGAAGCAAAGTACGATATCTCTGCAATGGCCAAACTCAACTCTGACATACTCTCAGTTTTGGATATGCCGCAAAACAGGTTTAGAATGGATATTTCTGCCCATCCATTTACAACAGGCTTTGACATAGATGATGTCAGGATTACAACAAGGTATGAGGGCATAGACTTCAAGGCTAGCATGTATTCAACCATTCATGAATCTGGTCATGCCATATATGAACTGCAGATTTCAAAAGAATTGGCACTTACACCTCTTGCACGTGGAGCCTCCTCTGGCTTTCATGAATCTCAATCAAGGTTCTGGGAGAATGTCGTAGGCAGGAGCAAGGAATTCATCCAGCTGATAGAGCCTTATATAAAGAGGCATCTTGCATTTACATCTAAACATGATACTGATTCGCTTTACAGATATGTAAATGTTGTAAGGCCAAGCAAGATAAGAGTCGATGCAGATGAATTAACTTATAATTTCCACATAGCATTAAGGTATAAAATTGAGAGGCAGCTCTTCGAAGGAAAGGCTGAAGTGTCTGAGGTCCCACAATTATGGGATGACACTTTAGAAGAGTACCTTGGCATAAGGCCTAATAACGATGCTGAAGGCTGCTTGCAGGATATTCACTGGAGCCATGGCGGTTTTGCATCCTTTCCTAACTATACAGTGGGCAATGTAATAGCTGGTATGTGTCATGAACGTATATCCAAAGAGCTTGAGTTCAGAGAACTTATCCAGCAGAAGAAGATCAAGGAGATAAAAGAATGGCTGGGAAGGAATATCCATCAGTATGGTTCAACTTATTCGCCTAAAGAACTGCAGCAAAAGGTCTTTGGCAAGCTATATGATCCTACTCCACTGCTGGAATACCTGAGGTTCAAATTTACGGGTTAGAGCTTCATTTCTGCACAGTTTGTTCTGTATTACCATGCAGCAAATGATTTTTGACCATGCTATACTCTAAGCATTAGAGATTTTTCATTATTCTATACTGGGCGTCGGGGGTTCTTGAAAATGAAAAAACTAGCTTGTTATAAGCAGCTTCAGCATGAATACATTATCATGTATTGAAGAAATGATAGATAAAGCCTCTCTTCTTTGTCTAGCTCTCCTAATCCTAGCGCTTAAGCAGATGACGCATAATATCTTTGTTTGAGAATCCATAAACTTGTAGAAAAAGAGGCAGGCGACCTTCTCTGTCGCATCACATAGAAAAAATTCCACATATAGTAGTATGAAATGCAGCACCAGGTGGACAAGTAGAGACACCTTTGACTGAGCTTTCTACCATATTTGCTGGCATCACACTAAGCTAAGGATACAATGATGACAAAAAGTTGGCTTCATTGGTGTAGAAGTCCTTGATGAGATTACTTGCAGTGAATGTTACTGGATTTTGATATACATACCCTGCAAATATAACTATCAAGAAAATAGCAAATACTTTTCCTGTGATTCCTTTATGGAACAACCGCCAAAGAATAAATAAAGGTACGAAAAGGATTATTGCGTCTATTAGCGATACAAAAACAAGCAGAATAATATTTGTCTGAATAAATAGCAAGCCAGTTAGAAATGCCAATATCCAGATAATTAGAAACGAAAAACCTTTTCCAAATCGTCGATGGATGTAATAGATCTGCCATCTAAATCTTCTCCTTAAATGTCTAATGGCATCAGATAACTTTGGTTTTTGTTTTAACTGAGGTATTAGCTATGATTAGGATTCTTGTTCACAGTCTGTTTGCTTAAAACTAACAAATGGTATAGAATTCAACTCCGCATCTCTGACATACTCCCACCGCTGAAGCGTGTGGGGTTCTGGCGTCTCTAGGATTCATAGAGTTGCGCCTTTGGGGGTATCAGTGCTCCCCTTGCACACATCTCTGTCTGCGTGCAATCGACCTATGCTCTCCATTAAAGGAGGACGCAACGCTATGTTGAATCCAGCGTTTGCGTCAGCATGGTCAACGTGTTTGGACACGCTTTTTCTTCCCTTTGTTTCTGCGCTTCTACGCCACGAATACTCTTGCGATGTAGTTCGTGGCTCGGCGCAGACAAGAGGGAGATGTCATAATC
>JARVJU010000041.1 GCA_029775965.1 Nitrososphaeria archaeon
TCTTAGAGATACTATCTAGCAAGAGATACCATTTTACAAGTCTAATGTATTCACCGAGGCATCTGTTTAATGCCAAAACCTTTTGCTCATTAGGGCTGAGAACCTTTCCTACAACAGTTATCTGAACATCTTTCTGCATTGGAACATCCAAGAATTATTAAGACTACAAAGCCATTTAAGCCTTATGTCATTCATCCCATGTGTTTTCTGGCTAACAGTTATAAACCCTGGTCTAGCTTTCATCCCACCCTTGAAAGGTGTGGGTTTTCCCGCTCACATTTTTATAATACAAAGTTTAGAGTGAAGTTATTCTGCAAATGCTCCTGTCTTTACAATGCATAGGTAAGCGAACATTATCCTTATTGGCAGACTTACTTATTCCCATGCCATCAATTTAACGCGGCCAATTAGAATGATTAAAGTGCATAAAGAGCTCAGGGAAGCCCATATGTATATGGGTTTATGCCTCCTATCAGTTAATTTAGAATGTCTGCAACTGAGGACCGACTGTAGCTAGTGTATAATGTATGTTTGCCACAGCAAAATTGTCCATGACGTAGTAGCTCGAACCTCCCTGATATAGACGAGTAAAATACTTGAAGTTGGAGACAGACTGCGATTCGTTTGAAAAACCAACAGCTATAACTGCAACAAATCCGGACTGGGTTTGCAGTACACTTTTTGCAGCCACCACACTCTGCGGAAGTTGTGTTGTGTATCCGAGATAGAGCAATGACAGAAAACTAGTCTTTCCTGCTGTAGCAGCATAAACCGCCTTTTGTACTGTCGTGTTTGAGAATAGGCTAGGATAGTTGCCCAGCACAAAGCTCAAAGCTTTTTGCATATCCTGGATAGGCGATGACGAACCTTGGGTGTAAATAATAAATCCGTTATAAAATGCCATACTTCCACTTATTAATCCTCCAGCCTTGGATACATTGTTCAAAATGGAATATATTAATACACCATGATACGGTTGCTTTGGTATTAAGGCTGTTTTGTTCATCTCCTGCTGTAGCTTCAAGTATAACGTTGGAGTAACCTGAAAAATGTCTATCTCCGTAGAATTGGCGTAAGGGGTCGAAGGTGGAAGCTCATAGTTTGCCAAAAGTATTACGTTATGCGGTGTCAGGCTCTCGTTTATCTGGTATATAGTCAAGAACGAGTTATTGCTGCCTGGTATTCCTAGGGATACTACAGCAGAAACATTTATCACTGCAGTTGAAATTGCTGTACTAGGGATGAGATTCATCCAAGGTTGATAGTTGAAGGGTATGGTTGAAGGAAAATGATAAATGGTAGGTCCGCTTGGAAACACAAGAAGAATGGTTAAACCAGAGAGCGTAGCAAAGACTACAGCAAAGGTTAATGCGAATATCTTTCCACTTCTTTTCTTCGACATACACATTCGTCTATTGTTTGGCTTATCAAAAACTTTGCTGTATTGTCAAGGAAAAAGATTTAAGTTTTATTGTTCTCCCTAACTATATTGCTCCATACGGTTAGCATAATAGTCTATAAATCTGCAGAATACTTTGCAGTTATTTTTAGTTTTAATTTTATAAGCTCTTCCCTAGCATTTCTTCTGTGGGGCTATCCGGTAGCTGTAACAGTATTTGGCTATCTGACCTTCTTTGAAACTGCACTGCTATTTATAGCTGGTGGAATAGCGGATTTTTCTGAATCCTTCAGTTCAATAAACCTCAGGAAACTAATGGGTAAGAAGATGGAGTATTCCAGAGAGAAGCATAAGGAAGCTCAAAAAGCAGGTGCATCATTAGTTCTCACAGGATTCTGGTTTATGCTCGTTAGTATAGCTATGCTAATGCTACATATACATTAGATAATAATAAAAATAAAGAAAAATTTGTGAGTCTACTTCCGTCTAGCAGCCATGTATATAGCTACTATTACAGCTATTATTGCTATTATTATCGAACCATAAGCCACGTAGGTAGCTGTCGCAAGTGATGATTGTAGGTTGCTAACCTGCGTGTTGAGCCTCGAGATAGTCGAAGTTAGATTACCGATAGATAACTGCAGGCTAGAAAGCTGAGATGAAGTAGCATAGGGCTGCAAAGCGCTGGTCAGGTATGATGCCAAGTTCACAAGTCCTGGCGGTTCATAGAATGATAAGACAGGCGCGCCTGGATAATTCAGCTTAACGTAGACCGTACCTGGATATGGCGGTACCCAAGATATGTTGTAGAATCCTTCGCTACCAGTTACTACTGATACATTGGTGTTCGTAAACGTCACATTATCATAACTATACTGCAAAGTGACATTTGCATAAGCTATAGGTTCATGCGTTACAGGATCTGTAAGGTTGCCTGTGATGACGATTGGTTGTGTTGGTGTTCCAACTACATACTGTGTCGGCAGGGGTGCAACTGCGCTACCGGGTGGTGGAGGTAAAGCTGCTACTGAGTATCCTGCTGCTGCTAGAAGTTGTGCAGCAGTAGTAGGACTGTATGGATCAGACTTGACATTAGGATTGACCCATGAGCCATAAGGCGGGGCCCAATCAGTTGCTCCTGGGACACCTTGCCCAAGTAGAAGAGAGTCGATTATAAGCTGCCTTGGAATAAGGTAGCTGAAGGCTCTTCTGATGTCTCTTGCAGCCTGCGCAGCATTAGCTGGATTAGCTTGCCCTGCAGGTGTAGCTACACCTGTTCCAAAGATAGGATCCTTCATGTTTACACCCATCTCTTGGAAGCCGAGCTCAGGGCCGGATATTACGTTAGCACCAATACTCTTCAGAGTGCTTGCGTATGGAGCAAGGGCATAGTTAGTATCCAGTTCGTTCACTATCCCAGTCTTGTAAGCTGATATCGCAGCTTCAGCACCATTTATCCATACTACATTATATTGCTGAACAGTGAACTGCCCCAGTGCCTCCAAACCAGTAGCATTCCAGTAGTTGTTGTATCTTACCAGATGAGCAGTGTTAGTTGTGGTGTCAAAACCAGCAAAAATGTAGGGACCACTGCCAAATGGTCCGCTTATTGGCTTTCCGTTCATAGGGTCGTTTCCGCTGTCAACAGCCTTTACAACTGTACCGTTTGGATACGTATCAGGGCCAGATGCAGTTGAATACGGATTGGAACTCCAATCTGCTGGTGCAAAGTACCCAAGATAGTGCATAGGCAGAGGAGATATTGTAGTCCAAGTCTGGTTAAAGAAGCTGTACGGCTGTGATAGGTCTATAGTGAATGTATTAGGCCCTGTAGCTGTGACGTAGAAGTTAACTGGTGGTGCTGATGGTGATGATTGATTGATCGTTATAGTACTTCCGCTGAGGCTTATGCCAGAATCTGGTGTTACAGGGCTTGTACCGTTCAGATGACTAAATACAAAGTTTGCTACAGATGGACTAGAGAATGTAAAGTGTCCTACTGTGCCAAGCTGAACAAGCATGGAACCAAGCCCTACGTATCCAGATGTCGGGTTGAAGAGTGATTCATACGTAAAGACGAAATCATCAGCTGTTACAGGCACACCATCTTGGAAGTTGGTTGGTCTGAATGTTATCGTCCAGTTAAGACCGTTTGGGGTTGAAGTGATAGAGTTTGCTAGCGAAAGGTAATATGTTAATGTTCTTGTATCAATCTCTTGCAGTGATGAGAAGACAGGAGCATACATGAAAAGTGCATAGAAAGAGTTACTAGAGCTTACAGGTAACGGATTAAGATTGCCCTGAGGGAATACATTGCCTGCCTCTGCAAGGGTCAACGTACTAACACCAGAATAATGCTGTATATCTGGGAAGGTAACCTCATTCCAAGTGTTGTTTCCTCCATAGTCCTGTATGTTCGGGTTCCTAGCTATTACCCAATTAGTGTAGTATATCACATCATTTGGAGAGTCATTATGGACGATAGCCTGAACCTGCCATATATCTTGTTTGGCTAGAGTCAGGTTCGTAGTAGTCTCAGCTTGGTCTATAAGTTGATTGACCTGCGTATTGTTATACAGATAGTAGTTGTTCCCTGTTGGGGCCCAGTTGGAGCATGTTCCCAAATATTGATAGAGCCATCCGTCAGGAACAATGCTAGTTGACCCCCAGCCTATAAAGCCTGCATCATACCCGCCTTGTGAGAAAGTGGCCCCGGTCTGGCTGCAGCTTGTTGCGCTTGTAAAGAACATCCTAGGTATAAGTTCAGCGAACGTAACATAGGCCACTTGTGCGTTTATACCTACCTGAGCAAACGAAGAGGCTATTATAGAGGCGTACTGTCTTCTTACAGGATTGCTAGTAGGAGCAAGGAGTGTCATGCTAAATATCGGCTGACTCTGTGCGAATGCATTTACAGCCACAGGAGTGACAGCGCTGAAGATTATAGCGTACGCTGCAACTGCTAAAACGGCTCCTAGAATTATCTCTTTCTTTGGTGACATGTCCTCATATGGACTTTTGAAGTAGATGATATTTATACTTTGCGAAGTGTAAACAAGTGTTTGTATATTTGTTACAATTTTTTGTACGAAATGTATGCTTTACATAATCGAATGATGGAAAATCAGTTTCTGACTTGCCTTTGGGCCGTAATATAAAGTTCACTATGACCTCTGACCTGGAATGCGAAGTTGAATATTTTGCTGATCGGTACGATTGGCACGCCATAACACACCCCAAGCTGATAATCCTGCTGCGTAACTACTGCTGGGACAGCCTTCCTAACTGTAGGAATCTCGTTCGTTGTAATCAGCTGTATCGCTCTCTCCTTTTGCAGGCGAGCGACCTTTGTCAAGCCACTCTTGCTTCTCAGCCAATGTTTGCAGTCAATAGCGACGGCAAAATCTTCGATTACAGCTAACAAATCTATTTCGCGTCTTGGCTTCTTCAGAATAAAATTGGTATACACATCATAACCAACAGAAGAAAACACTCTTGCCACAAACATCTCAAATTCACGAAAATCCAGGCTTAAGGATGATATATCTATAGGAAGACCTTTTACAACTGATTCAACTGCTTTGTCTACATTATTTCTCTTTTTCTCTTTGATATTGTTCTTTACCATCTGTAATATGGCAAGTAAAGGTATATTAAAAAACCTTAAATCTTCGATTGTTCACTATTATTTCAATGGCCTACATGGGTAGATATGCCAGAACAAGCCTGATAAGGGAGTTTACTTGGGAGCTACTCCGAGAGGACGAAGAATGGGCCACTAAACCTTTCACAGTCAAAGATTTTCTGGCAAAATATGGTCAAAGGTTTGGAGAATTTCTAGAAAAGATAAGGCCAAACTCTAACCTTGAGAGCGTAGCCAAAGGGGCTCTGAGGAGTCTTGAGAAAAAAGGATTGTTACTTGCAACTAGAAATTTTGCAGATATAACATTCAGCAAAAATATTTATTATGTGCATAAATCTTTGGCCCCCTACTCATATGGAAGAGCCCTTATAGAAGCGCAGAGATTGCATTTTCTGTAGTTTAAGCAAATTTTCTCCAGAAATGGCAGGCTACCATATGCCCGTTGCCCGCATCTTCAAAAGGAGGCTTGACAGTTCTACATATTTCTTGGGCGTATGGACATCTTGGATGGAATCTGCAGGCTGGAGGAGGGTTTATCGGACTTGGCACCTCTCCAGGCAGTATTATTCGGGTAGATTTTGTAGTAGGATCCGGTATTGGCACCGCTGACATAAGAGCTTGAGTGTATGGATGTAAAGGCTTGGCATATACATCCTCTGTGTTTCCCATTTCAACAATCTCTCCAAGATACATTACACCTATCCTATGACTAATCTGCCTTACGGAGCTCAGGTCATGGGAAATATAGATGTATGAAATGCCTTTCTTCTTTTGCAGATCCATCATCAAGTTAAGTATCTGCGCTCTTATAGATACGTCTAATGAAGAGACTGGTTCATCAGCGATGATCAGAGCAGGGTCGAGCACCAAAGCCCTAGCTATAGCTATCCTTTGTCTCTGTCCTCCGCTAAATTCATGAGGATATCTTTCTGCATGATATGGTTCAAGTGCAACCTGGTCTAGAGCTTCGTAAACTTTTTCTTTCCATCGTTCGCGCGGTATATGCTTGTGAATCACGAAGGGTTCTACGAGAATATCATAAACAGTCATTCTTGGATCCAGAGAAGAGTATGGATTCTGAAAGATCAGCTGCATATTTCTCCTGAGTTTTAGCTTTTCCTCAGCTTTACCATTCGAGAAAGTTTCATAGACATTTATTCCTTTAAAGTAAACCTCGCCAGAAGTTGGAGGTTCTAGATTCAAAATAACTTTTGCAGTTGTTGTTTTACCACAACCGCTTTCTCCTACCAGAGCGAAAGTCTCTGCTTCTTTTACGTAAAAACTGACATTATCAACAGCATGCACGAAGCCTGCTCTCTTTCTGCCGATTATTCCTCTTGAATAAACCTCAAAGTATTTTACAAGCTGCTTTACTTCAACCAAGGTTTCAGCCATAATTATACCCCCTGCAAGGATAACTCTTTCCATCTATGACATGCTACATAATGTTCAGGACCGGCTTCCTCCAGAACAGGGACCTTAGTTCTGCAGATATCTATAGCATAAGGGCATCTTGGATGAAATCTGCATCCAGTAGGAGGGTCTATCAGGTTTGGAACATTTCCAGGAATAGCGACAAGCTCCTTTCTTTTATCCAGCCTAGGGACAGCTTTAAGCAAAGACTCTGTATATGGATGCTTCGGCCTAAGGAACAGCTCCTTGGTTTCACATGCCTCATATACCTGTCCAGCGTAGATAACTGTAACATACTGCGT
>JARVJU010000042.1 GCA_029775965.1 Nitrososphaeria archaeon
AGACTAGAATGTATCAAATGGGGAAGAAGGAGTATGGATTCAATGCACAAGTCATATGTGAGATAATTCGAACAATAGCAAACTCCAAAGGAAAAAATGTGAATAGCATAACAATCAAGTTCAACATACCCAGAAACTGCAAGACCTTTCGAACAAAGGAGTTCTTCTTTGTCGAACTGGGGCTCTATCCTAGGCATAGGATTGCCATACCAATACGAAAGAACCAAAACTTCGACAGGTTCAATGATTTGCTTGGAAATGGATGGACATGCAAGACGTTTGGTTTAACTCCTTCTCTGGATATAGTTGCTTATCTGTCGAAGAAAGACGAACCACTGGCCCCAAGAAAGAACATCCTAGGTATAGATATCAACGCCAAGAACTTCGCCTATACCATCTTGAACCCAGAAGGCAATGTCCTCAAACAGGGATATCTAGGTCAACAAATATGGATTAAGAAGAGGCATTTTGAAGAGCGAAGAGCTATCTTACAGCACTTTAACAACCTGAAGCGATTGAAGAGGATGAGGCACAAGCAGAGAAACTATATCAAAGCTAACATTGGGCAACTGGTTCATGATATAATTCTTCTGGCTGAAAGATATAGTGCTGACATCTCCATGGAGAAGTTAAAGAGGTTCAAGCCAAAGGGCAGAATATTCAACAGGAAGGTTATGACCATACCATTTACTCTCTTCAGAAGAATACTTGAAGAGAGATGCTTTGATCATGGGATTATGCTGAACAGAGTTGATGCTTACCATACAAGCAAGTGGTGCTCCCACTGCGGTGCTGTTGGGAATGGACATGATGGTAGCATCTATTCCCTGTTCAGATGCAAAGAATGTGGCCAAGTTGTAAATGCAGATAGAAAGGCAAGCCTAGCTGTAGCTATCAAAACTCTGGTGTTGCGGAACAGAATTCCTAACAAGAAATGGTTCCAGATTAACACCAGAAGAGTCCCTGTCAACGGGCTCCTGCATGGCTCCGATGCACCTGGACTGGAGGCTGTGCATGAACCAGTCCTGGGAAGGGGCAAGCCCATGAACTTCATTCATGGGTAGTTGACATCTACCCGCAGATACCCTAGCTATACCTCTTCTCAATGTTGCAATATACACCTTAGGCATCGTAGCTGATTTTCTCTGCAGAATTTTATCTTTCAACTCTGAAAGCTTCCCAAACATTGCGTTAATCTTTGTAGCAGGGTCCTTACCTACAGCTCCTGTCCCTACACCTAGGATGAACCTTCCATCAGATACAGACTGCGCAGTAAGTATTCTCCTTGCAAGTTGCTCCGTGTCATGTTCTGTAATTCTTATCACACCACTACCCACATGCAGTCTTTTACTTGCAGCCAAAGATGCAATGCTCAGCTCTATTGGCTCTGCCCCTGCGGCTACATCTGGAATAAATACAGTTGTCAACACCTTTGCTCTGTTATCAAGAGCTGCCACAATCTTTACTATTTCTTTAGGTGTAAAAACAGTAGGCCTCAGAGCAACACCAAGCTTCATGGTAAAAGCTACATTAACAGCATATTTGAAACTTTAACCCATAGGTTGATCTGCATACTTTACACTAGAATGAATTCTAAAAAAAAGTTACTGTGCCATTAACCAGCCCTGGGAAGGGGCAAGCCCATGAACTTCATTCATGGGTAGTTGACTTGACGCCATCATACCTACAGCCTGAGGTTCTATCTTCAGAACTTCATTGACCGAGCATTCCAGAATTTTGACTATCGGCTCAGCAGGAGATATGCAAACAGGCCTTCCAACGCTTACAGGTTCTACAGAGGCATCAAGACCTCCTACATAAGTGTCTGAAGCCTTTAAGGCAGAGATGGAACGGATAGTTATAAAGGGCTAACTATCCGCCAATGGTTCACCCTACCACATACGATGAACTTTTTCGCTAGCAATGATGGAGCATCAGGTTGAGGGCTGGTGAAGTATTTATCTAATCTCGCAAGAAGACCCCGTCCGCAAGGGCGGGGTAGTTCACTGTATTGTGCTTGGATGCAGATGAAGAATTATTGCAGCAGCTCTGAACAAAGGAAAGAAGAACCCAGTCATCAACAGGAATCATGAGTGCCTGAGATCCCTTTATTTGATGCTGAGAAAGGATGAGTTGTCGAACATATTTATCAAACAGTTTGTGAAGCATTTCATACAATGGACTGCTAAAGTATTGCAGGCTGATGAATTGGTAAGCATTCTTGCTGTACTGGGCTTGATGCCAGTCTTGTAAGTGTAGAATTTGAAAAGTAATGTAAGTGCAAAACAGCTGTCGGGAAAGAGAAAATATCTAGTTATGGCCAAAGATAAAAAATCAGCAACATGGATGCAGAAGAGAGCTATGAGTATTCAACATGAAAAAACAAAGTAGGACTGGATATATGGAAAGCTCAAAAAGGCAAGCAAATCAGACACTGATGGGAAGATGCTTATCCTGAATGAACAATTCAGAAACAGACATTCAAAAGCATAGCATGGTTACGTAATCTATGGGGGAAGCTTCTTGCTAAAAGATTTTGGCATGATACCAAGTCAGGCAAAGTTACTTGTTTTTGGTACTGTCTTCTCCCAGCTTGGGATAGGATTGGTGCTTACAGACCTTGCATATTACCTTACGAGCATAAGGGAGCTACCAGCAACTTTCGCAGGCCTGATATTCACAGTTGAGGGTCTGACATCAGTAGCACTCAGCCTACCGCTTGGAGTTCTTTCGGATAGGTATGGCAGAAAGATATTCGTCCTAGCAGGAAATATGTTGATCGGTTTTAGCATTGTGCTCTTTGCGCTCTTTAAAAATGAGCTTGTTATTGTTTTAGCAGGTGCTCTGGGAGGAGTCAGCGAAGCTGCATTTACATCATCAACAGGTGCTCTGCTTGCTCAGTATTCTAGCACAGAGAACAGAACAGCGATCTTCTCACTTGCAGCACTAGCCGGAAATCTTGCATGGGGGGCTGGAGGTTTCCTGCTTTACCTTGTCCAGCCTCTGGAGAATCTTGGATTGAACCCCCTTCAGTCCCATTTTATGCTGTACATTGCTTTGGCTGCATGCACATTCCTCTCCACAGTTCTTCTCGTGAAGCTGAATGAAAGTAAAAGGGAATCTCATACAGTTAAATACGGTATACTGTCGTCAAGAACAAGAAGGCTATTACTGAAGTACATTGGCGCTAACATCTTTGTTGCATTCGGTGCAGGGCTTGTTGTACCTCTTATGAGTCAGTGGTTCGCTTACAAGTATGGAGTTCCAGACTCTGTGAGCGGACCAGTTCTTGGCATTTCAAACGTGTTGATAGCTGCTGCAAGCCTGACAGCCCCAGCTGCAGCAAAAAGGCTTGGGATAGTCAGGTCTATAGTTATCACGCAGGC
Source organism: Nitrososphaeria archaeon (assembly GCA_029775965.1). Classification (GTDB taxonomy): domain Archaea; phylum Thermoproteota; class Nitrososphaeria; order Conexivisphaerales; family DTJL01; genus JAKAPW01. The sequence goes on from JARVJU010000042.1 coordinate 3,387, forward strand.
AGCAAGTACTATCTTCATGTTCGCTACACCTCTGCCATCTTCTTTTACTCTGTCCGGAACAATTTACGTTGTTAGAGCATTTTTAATGAATGTTTCAAATCCATTGTCGTCATCATTGATAATGGGTATGGTACCAGATGAGGAAAGAGGAGCTGCATCAGGCATAAGTGCTACATTCTGGAGAATGCCTAATTCAATAAGCACGTATCCTGGGTCTGCTCTGATGAGAGCAGGTTTTCTAAATATGCCCTTCTACATAGCCTCTGCCCTGTACATAGTCTCCATAGCGCTCTTTTGGCTCTGGTTCAAAAACTCTGAGACCAGAAATTGAGAACTTTTTACAGCATTCTACGGCAGATAAACATATGAAAATAATCACAAACAAGGAATGATTACAGTAAAGCAGTGAAATCGCTGAAGATAATGCAATGTAGTGAATGCCTGGAAAAGAGACAAATCATGGTTAAGAGTCGTTACAGCAATCTGTGCAAAGGTGAGAATAGCTAGGAGACATCCTAATTTGAGAGTTGTATGTCTCTTGGCAGAGTGTCAGGAGTATGATAGCAGCTATGAGTATTTCGAGGATAAATAAACAATCTTAAGATTGAAATTATCAGAGTTTTTAATATCTGTTTATTATGGCAATTAGGGGCATCTAGGATCGAATTTGCATTATTTTTTATTCTCTTTCCTAGCCTTTGCAATTCTTTTTGTTTTATTTTATCTAATTTGCCTATCTTTTCTCTGCTTTCCATAAACGATTCTTCTCCATTGTTCTCTAAAAACCCAGCCTGCTATATCATAACGTTCGGTCCTTTTAATTATACTGATGTAGTAGGCTAAAAGAGTGAATATATTTTTTATACCATTGCGTAAGAATTCTGTGACATGAATCGGCTCATAACCAATTCTGTACACCTCGATTCCTCGAGTAAAATAGTATCTCCATGTATGATGAACACCACTCTTTCTTTTTAACCTTGGTGGTAAAGCCCAGGTACGGACAGAATACCCTTGGCTGAGGAGCTTGAGTCCTATATATGAATCCTCAACTCCGACTTCTGCAAATCGTCCTCCGAAAACTTTGAGAAAGCAACTCATCTTCAGAAGCATTGCGTACCCAGCTTTACCAACATAATCTGCATCTAGTTTCATATTTTCTTCGATAAAGTCCTGTGGCAAAATTGCATCTGCATCTGCTCTTACAAGATAGTCATAATCATTTAAGTTCACGGTTGACAAGGCGCGGTTAATGCCTATGGCAATCCTTTTCCCAACCAAATATTGCAAATTCGGTTTATCATAAAAAATTTGCAAAACATCACTAGAATTATTTGAAGTAAGTTTCTTGTACAGACTTCTGGTGCCTGTTATGACGAGAATTTTTGAAACTCTGACAGTTTGATTCATTAAACTTTTTATTGTCTCCGATGGGTCGTCATCCAAGGTTGGTATGATAGCTAGTATTCTCGGATTCAAATAGGATTTCCTTAAAGTTATTGTATTATAAATACATTGCAGTTTCTCAACAACCTTTTCTGCAGTTCAGATGACCTTTCATACTATTTCTCAGATGTACCTTCTGATAAATGGACAGGTCTCCATTCTCCTATAATGCACTTGATTCATCATTCCAGATGCTATAATATGAACCTGCCATATCGGTCGTTATGTTCAGAAAAGCATTTTCGCACAGCAAAGGTACAACCAGCTGCAGCAAATGTTTCTGAATGGGCTGTCAATTCAAATTACGCCTCGAGGTGTATTCAAAATCTTTACCATTACTCCAGAATAAAACTTTAACTCAGCGAGCGGGAAGTCCCCTTGACCTGGCAAGGGGATGTAAGCGAATAAAATTTTTATAGATATGTTGAATATAGTATAATACGCTACAAATAGCAAAGAACACTAGAATACGAGAAAAAGGCAGGGAAACAAGAGCAAGGCGTAAAGGTCAGACCGCAAAAGTATATGAAATAAAACTTGATAAGAGCAAAATATCAAAGCAAAGATTAGGCATACTTCAAAGGATCTTTCTTGAGGCA
>JARVJU010000043.1 GCA_029775965.1 Nitrososphaeria archaeon
GACCGCGGCATCTGTTGCAGCAGCACTCATGTGCGTCCCTGTTGCACTGTCTTATGCATCTATGTCAACAGCAATGCCGAGAAGCGGTGGAGACTATGTCTTCATAAGCAGGATATTGCACCCCGCACTAGCCGTTGCATCTTCTACGAGCATGGTGGTATGGTTCTTCTTCTGGACTGGTGCATTTTCAAATTGGTCCCTGACAATAGGTGCATCAACCGCTCTTCAAGTTATAGGAAGTGTTCTGAACAATAATACATTAATCAATATGGCAAGTGCAACTTTCGAAACTCCATATATTCTATTCTTTGGCTCAATACTGATAATTGGTGTATGCTTTATAGCGTACAGAAGCACAAGGGTGCTTTTTAAAATACTCGACGTACTTATTATACTTGGAATTTTAGGTGTAGTCACTTGGATAGTTGTACTTGCAACAACAAGCCATGCAGCTTTTGTGGCAGATTTTAATTCGTACAGCTCCCATTATGTCAATTCAAACAATTATTATCAGGATATAATTACCACAGCTAAGAATTCAGGCTTTAGCTTAACTGCCACTTCTTCTATTCTTGCAACACTCTTTATGATCCCCTCAGCTATGTACGTCTATCCTTACCTTGCTGCTCAGAGTGCAGTAGGAGGCGAAGTAAAAGATCCTGGAAGAAGTTTCTTCAGGGGGCTTCTATCAAACCTTCTGATATCAGCTACTTTATTCACTGCCGCGGTTTGGGTTATGACAAACACTGTAGGATATAACTTCCTCGCATCAGTTGACTATGTCTTCAACAATGGGTTATCCTATGCTTTGCCAACTCCACCTTACATTACATTATTTGCAGCCCTAGCTACCAAAAACGTTTTTCTTCAAGCCATTATGGGGATAGGTTTTGTCTGCTGGACCATAGGGATTCCTTTGATAAACTGCGTCCAGGTTCCAAGGTGGCTGTTGGCAATGTCATTTGACGGTGTGCTCCCTTCCAAGCTAGCTGACATCAGTCGTTACGGAACGCCTAAGATAGGTATACTTGTCATGGCTATAGGGTCTGAGATCATGCTGATAATCTACACACTTTATGCAAACGTACTTGCTACTATAAGTGCAGCCTTTGCAAACATAGCAGCTACGTTCATGGTAGCATGTATAGCAGCAGCCTTCTTCCCCTTCAGGAAGAAGACAAAAGCAATATTCGAGAATGCTCCAAAGCTTGCAAAGCTAAAAATAGGCAAGATACCACTTGTCTCTATAGCAGGTGTGCTAGGAGCCATCTTCCTGGGCTGGGTTGCTCTTATGTATGGTATAGATGGAGCTTACGGAGCTAATAACCTGTATTCTCTCTTGGCTGTGGGTGGAATTTACGTTGGGGGATTGGTAATATACGCTATTGCAAAAGCTGTACGCAAGAGGAGAGGGATAGACATTTCGTTAGCGTACAGCGAGATTCCACCTGAATAAAGGCTATGCGGATGATTTAAATTGCCAGGTGTAGATCTCGTAATCAAAAACGCAAGGATATTTACAGAAGCTCAGCTGGTAGAAGGCTCATTGTTCATAGACCAAGGCAGAGTGGTTGGAATCACCAAAAGCCAGCTTCCTTCCTCCTATGACCGATTGATAGATGCAAAGCAGAACCTAGTTCTGCCAGGCCTTATAGATGAGCACGTTCACTTCGGAGACCCTTACGAAGGACCTGGAGGGGAGATAGCTGCCAGAAGAGAAGATTTTGCATCTGGCACAATGGCTGCTGCAGCTGGAGGTGTAACTACAGTAATAGAGATGCCAGATACCATACCTTTGGTTACGACCGTTGAAGTTGCGAAGGCAAAAATGCAGGTAATTAAACCAAAGGCTTATGTGGACTTTGGATTGCATGGTGGTTTTATTGGTGGTGAAGATTTCGAACGAAATATAAAGGGCCTTTATGATTTTGGTCTCACAGGACTCAAAACCTTCACGTGCTTCTCAATTCCTGAGTGGCCACCATGCTATGACGGAGATTTGTACGAAGCCATGAAGGTGATATCCAAGGTTGGAGCTGTTACTCTACTGCATGCAGAAAATGACTTCATTCTTTCAAAGAACAAGGCTAAACTTGAGAAGGAAGGAAGAAAAGATATACGGGCCCATCTTGAATGGAGGACACCCATAGCTGAAATAGAAGCAATTCACAGGATGATATTCTTCCTCAAAGAGACAAGGGCTAAAGGGCTGATAGTGCACACAAGCGTGCCTGAAGGGGTTGAGGATGTTAAAAAAGCTAAAGATGAGGGATACCAGATTTACGTAGAAACATGCCCACACTTTCTTTTCATGACGGAAGAGGATGTAATAAAAAAGGGACCCTGGGCAAAGTGCGCTCCTCCACCGAGGGATAAAGAGAGAGTTGCAAGGTTGTGGAAGATGGTTGAAAAGGGTTATGTCGATACACTGGGTTCAGACCATGCCCCATACACCAAGGAAGAAAAAATGGCAGGGTATGAAAATATATGGAATACTGGGAATGGTGTAGCTGATATAGAGGCTACACTGCCTCTTATGATCGACGCAGTCAATAAGGGCAGAATAAGTTTGCGTATGTTCATTCAGATAGCATGCGAGAATCCTGCAAGACTCTTCGGTCTTTACCCTCGAAAGGGGGCACTGCAGGTTGGGTCAGATGCTGATATCGCTATAGTAGACCCGAAGGCAAGCTTTATTATCTCAAACGAAAATACAAAGTCCAAGTGTGGATGGACAGTATACGACGGAACCAGAGTGCAGGGGAAGGTTGTCATGACTCTAGTTAGAGGTAGCACTGTAATGGAGAATGGAGATATAACAGGTAAGCAGGGGTTTGGCAGGTTCGTCTCCAGAATCGACCAAGCATGAACAGTTTATCTTGGGTTATAATGCTGGTTATGCACATAGAGTTGGTGCGATAGTAGTATGCGTATCAAAATTATAAATCCAAACACGAGCATAGAAATGAGCAAAAATATTGACCTGATTGCAAAGATGTATAAGAGGAAGGATACAGAGATAGTTACAGTCTCTTCCCAGATCGGTCCTTCTTCAATTGACTGTTACTACGATCAGGCATTTGCATCCATCGGGGTGCTGAAAGAAGTCTCAAAGAGTGTGAACGAAGGCTTTCATGGAGTTATCATTGCATGTTTCGATGACCCAGCTCTCCAGGCAAGTCTGGAATACTGTGATATACCTGTTGTAGGAATAGGAGAAGCTGCTATGCATTTGGCTTGTCTGGTAGGAGCCAAATTTTCAGTCCTTTCTATGCCCAAGAGTAGTTTGAATTCTATACAAGAGCAGGTTAGAAGGTATGGTTTAGAGCAAAGATGCGCTTCAATTCGCCTTGTAGATGTATCCGTCTCTGAACTGGAAAACAATAAGCAATCTGTAAAGAAGGAATTGCTGAAAGAAGGAAGTAAGGCTATCAAGGAAGATAACGCGGAGGTAATTGTGCTTGGATGTGCAGGTCTAGCAGGTATGGACAAGGAATTTCAGAATGCCTTGCATGTTCCAGTGATTGACGGTGTTGTAGCTGCTGTAAAATTGATGGAGGGTATTCTGGATTATGGAATTAAGACTAGCAAGGTCCTAACATACAGAAAACCTGCTGCAAAACCCCTAAAAGGATTTGATAAGCTGATGGAAGATTCAGTATCAGTCTAATCCTTCTGGCTAGCTCAAATAATGAATCTGCACTAAATAAGCTAATAATGATATTATCTGGGTTGATCTAGCTGAAAAATTCCTACCGTTTTGATCGCTCTTTCTATATCTTCTTTGGAACCGTGCGGAAAGATTACTGGTAGCGTAACACCAGACTTTAAATACCTCTTAAGCCCAGTTATGCACTCATCTTCTGTTCCGCATACTGTTAATCTACTCAAAATCGAATCATCGATAAGATAAGCAGCTTGCTGTACACCTTTTTTCTGAACCTGATCTCTGACCTCTGAAATAAAGCTCTCTTTAAGACCGCTCACCCTAGCTATGGCTGGAAAGTAAGCAAGGTAGGTAGCAACAAATGGTCTAACAACATCTCTTGCCTTTTGAGGGTCATCGGATACCGAAAGATCTATGCATGATGCTATATCAAAATCATTTAATCTCCTTCCAGCATTCTCTGCACCCTGCTTTACAAGCTGCACTGCATCCCTTACATAATCCTGACTGGTAGGAGAATTTAACAGAACACCATCAGCAATCGACCCAGCAAGCTGGAGCATCTTTTGTCCTGTGGCTCCTATATACGTAGGGATCTTTTTACGCAATGGCTTAATATCTAATTTCACATCTCTGAACTTAACAAATTTGCCCTGTAGGCTTGCAGAATCCCCGCCAAGTATAAGATGAACACCTTTAATATACTCTTCAACTGTCGTTAATGGTCTTCTAAATTTAATTCCCTGTTTCTCCAGAATTTTTGGAGATCCAGCTCCTATTCCGAATATAGCTCTCCCTCTAGATAGATGATCAAGTGTTGCCAGAGATAGAGCTGTAAGTACCACATTTCTTGTATAGGGGTTTATAACGGCTGTAGCGAGCTTTGTTTTTCTCGTTAAAGCAGCAAAGGCACCAAGCATAGAAAATGAATCTTTGACGAACCTGGTTTCGGACATCCATACAGAATCAAAGTTGTATTTTTCTGCAAGCAATACTTCCTGAAGGATTTCATCGATTCCCTCGTCACCCAGTATACCTAAAGCGACCCTCATCCATAATCACATAGCGGTCTATAGCTATGAAGCAAGTTCTATGAGGGAGTTGACAAGCACATCAGCTCCAGCAGCAAGCTTTGCAGGAGGTGTATACTCTTCTTTACAATGACTGAGCCCGAGATGGCTTGGTACAAAGATCATCCCAGTTTTAGTTATTTTGGACATGTTCTGACAATCGTGTCCTGCTCCACTAGGCATTACAGAATAAGAATATCCCAACCTTTCCGCTTTTCTTTTTATGACAGACATAATATGCTTAGACATCTTGGCCGGTTCTGCAAAGAGCTTCAGATCGGATAGAATTTTCATTCCCTCCTTTTTACCTGTGACTTTAGCTGCATTTATGATATTGTTTCTGAGGTCTTTCATCAACGAGATAGATGAAGACCTGAAATCCACTCCTAGCAACGCAGTGCCTGGAATTACGTTAGAAGCATTAGGCCAGACGTTTATTTTGCCGACAGTTGCCACTGCTTTACCTGCATATTGCATTGCTATCCTATTC
>JARVJU010000044.1:0-333 GCA_029775965.1 Nitrososphaeria archaeon
AGCATCAGCAAAGATGCTACTATCGCTAAGAATATCGCACGCTTGATAATCATTCTTGCTGAGAGAAAGCATTAGCGTATTTATACATTTCGAAGTGATGATCTTCATACTTTACTAAAGTAAGCAAAGAAGTGCTGTTAATGCATAAATTTTGATATTCTGAATATATTGGTCAACTATGACATACTCATTAGGCTGATGACCTGATTCGTTGCCCATAGAGTAATTTACAGTTGGTATACCTGCATCATGAACTATCCATCTCGAATCACTTGACGCCGTCATACCTACAGCCTGAGGTTCTATCTTCAGAACTTCATTGACTGAGCATTC
>JARVJU010000044.1:366-1686 GCA_029775965.1 Nitrososphaeria archaeon
TATGCAAACGGGCCTTCCAACGCTTATAGGTTCTACAGAGACATCAAGACCTCCTACATAAGGGTCTGAAGCCTTTAATGAATCCAAAACCCTCTGAACATCATTCAACACTCCTTGTATAGTCATGCCTGGCGGGAACCTTATGTCTACAACTATGCTACAGCTATCAGCGACTACATTCTCTTTCATACCACCGTTTATCATGTTGACAGATGCTACAGGGCTTCCAGGCACGATCGAATGCGGGGACCATTGAGTAAACGTCATTCCATCTATTGCAGGAATTATCTTCGCCATCTTGACAATTGCATTAACGCCAAGCTCCTTTCTTGCAGTATGAGTACTCTTTCCTTTTGTTGTTATTCTTAGTTGGCAGAATCCTCTAGCACCTATGGTTAGCCTGTCCGGAACACCTTCCCCGTATATGCAAAAGTCACCTCTTACCCATCCTGTTTCTATCATCTTTGCTATCCCTAGCTGCCCTCCTGTCTCTTCATCGGCACAAGTTATTACCATTGCATCCCCAGCAAGCCTGATACCTGCTCTTTGTATAGCTTCTATAGCCATAAGAGATGATGCTATCCCAAGCTTGCAATCTTTGCTTCCTCTCCCTATTATCTTGCCATCAGCTATCCTTGCATCGAATGGTGGATATTTCCAGGCATTTATGTCCCCTACAGGAACTGTATCAAGGTGGCTGTAGAACACAAGGGTTCTGTCAGAGGTCGAACCTTTTAACAGAGACCAGTCAGAAACCCTATTTTTTACTGGCTCGATCTGCCGAACCTCCATACCAAGATTCTTCATCTTGGAAGCTACAAAATCTGCAAGTTCTTTTTCGAATGCTTCACTAGGATTAACGCTTGGTATCTTTATCAGATCCTGGAAGAAACTTATTGCTTCATCTCTCATCGAGTCGATGATCGCAAAGACCTTCTCCTTCTGCTGGTTTATATTGGCCAACTTTTCCTTTGGGTTCATCCACAGTGGCTTGGGATCTGGTGGCTGCACAGGCCAGTTCCTATCAAGCTCTAAAAGTCTTGCACTGTTTCTACTCATTCAGGCTCGCCTTGAACTGCAATAATCTATCACTGCATCATAACCTATTGCTATTGCGGTCATCAAAGCCTCTTCTGCTTCTCTTGTGCCGGCTGCTTGCTTCCACTCTTCTGAATGTCCAGGCATTCCTTCTCTGCCTATCTTCATGCTCAGGTGCACAGTAGGTATATACTGTGAAACTGTGGCTGTATCAGCTGAAGCTATAGGAGGCCTGGCCCAAGCCTCATCTGGAGTGAGAAAATTGACAAGGTATTCTTTTGC
>JARVJU010000044.1:1755-4723 GCA_029775965.1 Nitrososphaeria archaeon
AGAAGTCTGTACTCCACTGTGCAGCCTGTCATCTGTGCTGCTCCTTCTGCTATCAGCTGTATCTTCTTTGCTAATTCGGGTAGATAATCTGAGTCGTTTGACCTGATATCAAGCCAAACTTCAGCTCTGCCTGGTATTATATTGGGTGCTGTACCTCCATCTTTTATTATAGCGCTTATTATAACATCCTTATCCCTCTTCACCTGATTTCTAAGCATCCTTGCCTGAATGTAGAATTGCACCGCAGCATCAAGTGCGTTAAGAGCCTGATATGCTGACGATGCAGCATGAGCATCTTTGCCATGGAAGATAAACTGATGTCTCTGGGTGGCAAGAAGACCTCCTCCTACCCCCCATTCACCCTGTGGATGAACTGTAAATACTGCTTCTACCCCCATCTCTTTTAGCTTTGGTGCTATGATGACTTTTGAGCTCGCATACTTACCTCTCCCTTCTTCAGCTGGAGAGCCTACCAAGTATAAAGTGCCAGTCTTTGGAGGAGCTTTCGCAAAAGCAAGTGTAACTCCATATGCCCATGCACCTAAGAGGTTATGGCCACATGCATGGCCTATAGGTAAGGCGTCATACTCTGCAAAGACTGCAATCTTTGGTTCACCCTTACCAACTTTTGCTAGGAATGCTGTATCCATGTCAAGGAATTTCTCCGTAACTTCTATACCGTTCTTCTTCAACCTTGAAGTGAATGCCTCATATGCCTGGTACTCTTCAGAACCAAGTTCAGGGTGCGTATAGATGAACCTAGATAGCTCTATGACTTCTTCCTTTATGGATTCTACAACATCAGGCAAAGGCTTTCTCCTAAGAGTTATATACTTGAGGTCTTCGTGCAATTTTACCCAAGGGGGCTCGCATTACTCATTTTTAAATTTTTGAATTCTCTCAAGCTGGTCTTTTACATTTTTAAATACCATGTTACTAACCTAAGGGTTCATGAAGGTTTCAGGTATCACTCTTTGGGATGGCTCTGAAGAGCTTGGGCCGAGCAACATAGAATGGGATGGAGATAAAATTAAAGAGGTATCTTCTGCTCCAAAGGACACAAAGCAAAACTATTCAGTTATCCCGGGAATCATAGACACACATGTTCACCTGATACACTATGCAGGTGCTGGGTATGTTGATTATCTAACATGGCCGCTCGTTACCTCTAAGTATGAGCAGGTTATACATGGTCTAGCTCATGCATACAAAGCGCTGAAGGTCGGTGTAACTACTCTAAGGGACCTTGCGGCGGAAGAGCTTCAGATAGGGATAAGAAACGCACTGGACATTGGTGTGCTTGATGGCCCTAGAATCCTTGTTCATTGTCCGGTAGGCATGACAGCAGGACACGGAGACCTATTTACTCCTCCAACAATCAAGGATAGAAGGCCCACAGCAGATGGTCCGGATGAATGCAGGAAGCTTGTAAGATACTGGGCAAGGATGGGAAGTGATGGTATAAAGATTACAACAAGCGGAGGCGTGCTTTCTACGGGTGATAAGAATGAATGGAGAAACTACACTAAGGAGGAAATAAGCACTATAGTTGATGAAGCTCATGCTCTATCCATGCCAGTAGCAGCCCATTGCCATACAGAGGCTAGCATAGAAGCTGCAATAGATGGAGGTGTAGATTCTTTGGAGCATGCTACTTCTATCACATATGAACTTGCTCAGAAGGCAAAAAAGAAAGGTATTACAGTAGCTCCTACACTTACAATACTTGACAGGATAGTTAGTGGCAAGCTTCCGATAAAGGAAGAGAATCTGGTAAAAGCGAGAAACTTGCATAAAGTAAGGACAGAAAGAATGAAGGATGCTCTAAGAGATGGTCCGACAGTTGTTCTTGGCACAGATTCAGGGGGTCAGATAATGCCCTTCGGCCTCCAGCTGGATGAAATAAGGGCTATGGTCAATGAGCTTGCCCTAACGCCTGAGCAGGCATTGAAAGGTGCCACATCACTTGCAGCAAAAGTGATAAGAAGAGAAGATAAGCTTGGCAAAGTAGCTGCAGGCTATGCTGCAGACTTTGTTGTAGTTAAGGGTAAGCCATGGAAGAATATTGATGAGTTAAGGCCAGAGAATGTTGTTGCAGTAGTATGCAGAGGCAAGCTTGTCGCTGGGCAGCTACCTTCTTAAAAAATATCAGTAAATTTATGGAGTGAAGACTCTACCCTTACTCTCCTTCAATGTAATTGAAGCTATAAAAGAGATCGCTATTGCAGTGAGAAGCCAGTACATAGGTGCAAGGTTATAGTGAGTTGCTACAATGAGATAAGTAGCAAGCAAAGGCGTCAATCCGCCAAACAGACCTGTATTAAGATGATAGACGAACGATACTGCAGTGTATCTTACCCTTGTTGGAAAGAGTTCTGTGACAGCAGTTACACCGGCAGCGGAGCTAAGGCTGAAAAGAGCATAGTAAACTACGAACCCTAGAACCATATCAGTGAAGTTACCAGTCGATATCAGCTTGAAGAATGGATATGTCCAGACCAATAAGCTCCCCCAACATGCTATCAGAAGAGGTTTTCTCCCTACTCTATCAGCAACTATTCCTGTTATAGGAGTAAGCACAAGAAGAACAACAGAGCCTATCAGCACTACGTTTGAGGCTGTCAATGTACTTACATGTATGAAAGTTGCAAGATATGAAACTGCAAAGACAGATACAGTGTATATAGATACAGTAGCAGCTATGGAGAATCCTATAGCCTGTATTACCTGCCTCCAGTTATTCTTTAAGACTTCTCCTATTGGTATTCTTGCTATATCTCCTTTATCCTTAGCAACCTCAAACACTGGTGTTTCAACGAGCCAGAGCCTGAGTATGAGTCCTGCGAGCGCTATAACTATCCCTATGAGAAACATGATTCTCCAGCCATAGGCTACAAATTGAGGATGGGTTAGTGTTGATGTAAGATATGATAGAACAGCTACACTGATCAAGGAGTTGTTTGACATC
>JARVJU010000045.1 GCA_029775965.1 Nitrososphaeria archaeon
TCAACCTTCCAAAAATTGCTTTATATCGCTGCAGTCCATATCGTGAAGCTGGGCTGTTGCCTTCTGTATAACTTCTGTCTGCTTTAAGCCGGAGGAGGTTAATATACAGACAACGGTAGAGTCTTCAGCTATTTCTCCAGAGTTAACAAGGGAAGCAATCGAAGCTGGAGCTACAGCTGATGACGGTTCGACAAACATGCCTTCATATGAGGCAAGCTCCTTTTCAGCTGAAAGCATAGATTCTTCATTGACAACTGTTGCTATGCCATCTGATTCTCTCATCGCTACAAGAGACTGAAGCCCTGTAACTGTAGTGGCGATCGAAAAGGACGTATACGGTCCTCTATAGCTTACTCTCTCGACCCTATCTAGTCCTTTACTGTAAGAATTATACAACGGAGCGCCGTAGACAGACTCTGCTGATATCATCCTGGGCAGCTTATCGGATAATCCCAAAATATTCAGCTCCTTGAACCCTTTCCAGACACCATACAAGCCTTCTCCATAACCAACAGGCATACAAATATAATCTGGTACAGATTTGAGCTGGAAGAATATCTCATAAGCTATAGTCTTATAGCCTTCTACACCGTATGGGTTCCCAGTAGGGAATGGTGTATAGGTTGTTAGAGGGTATAATCCAAGCTCTGTAACGCATCTTTTCATCATGCTCCATCTCGATTCAACTGAAGGCGATGTAATAACCTTAGCATTGTAAGCTGTAATCTGCTTGAGCATCTGTTCGGGAGAGTTGTCTAATGCGAATATAATGCATGGTATAGAAGCTCTTGCAGCATATGCAGCTATTGAAGAGCCATGATTTCCAGAACTGGAGGCAACTACAGCTTTGGCTCCATGCTCTTTTGCCTTGGACAAAGCTACAGAAGCAAACCTATCTTTAAAAGACCAAGTCGGATTGAGGGACTCGTTCTTCAGAAATAGGTTCTTCAATCCTATTCTGTTTGCATAGTTAATCGATTTTACAATGGGCGTGTTACCCTCACCCAAAGAAACTATGTTGTTTCTCTCTTTTACAGGCAGCAGGGTGAAGAAACGCCAGATACCTCTTAGGTCGTTATCGAATACATTTGTAAAAGATGAATACTCGTACTTAACAGTCAGGTTGGAGTAGAATCCTTTCTCAAGGCATTTGATGCAGCCTTCAAATAGTGTTGCAAGTTCATATTCTTCCCCGCATCTTATGCACTGCAGAGACTCTGCCAGACTCAAGGATATAGTGTAAGATCAACATGTATAATTATTTTATTAAAGAGATAAGAAACTGAGCAGATGGTATCTCTTGATAAGTATTTATCCATATAAAAAAGTTAATATACATGAAGGCAGGGAATGTGCGAAAGGAGATTGTTAAATAATTGGGTGATGGAAAATCGGATGCCCCTCATGACAAAGAGAGCTCTTCTTTTTCCGATAGTGTAGACGATTACTCTCTAAAGCGAGTGCCAGAGACGGCTACACAAAGCACAGCAGATATAGCTTTAGTAAGAATGGGCTTTACAGTGTCTGCTTCTGACCTGCTCTTCGGATACACTATAGGACTATATTTTGGCTTCTGGCAGGCGATAGGAATAGCTTTTTCATATTCGTTAATTATATCCGTGATTTCTATCCTGATGGGTTTCATAGGATTAAGAGAGAGAACCTCGTTTGCTCTTTCTTCCAGATTTGCTTTTGGAAGAAACGGAAGCAGGCTTGCTTCTCTTATTATGGCAGTAATAATAGCAGGTTTCTATGGATACATCTTGGGAATAACTGTCGACATCTTTCCGAACCTGAACAGCACAACAGAAATAGTGTACAGTGTTATTCTAGGTCTGGTCTTTCTAGCTATCTCTACGCTTGGATTCAAGAGGGGTCTGAAATGGGTTGGAAGAATAGGTGTACCAATTATGATTCTCCTTGTACTTGTAGCTGACTATGCTGTGATAATGCATGCAGGGGGCTGGGGGGCTATAGTTGGCGCAACACCAAAGCTTGCAGGTAAACTCGCGTTGCCTACTATAATAGGGCTCGGTGTAGCGAAATGGCTGGGAGGTGCTACAGTGACTCCTGACCTTATGAGGTTCGGGAGAAATGGTAAGGCTGTAATAACAAGCACTCTTGCTGAATTCCTGGTGGGTAACTTCGGCTTCAATCTGCTTGGCTTGGTGCTCGGTCTGGGTCTTGGTGTATCTGACCTTGGCAGAGCCTTCAGCATTATAGGAATAACTTCTTTAGCTCTAGTTGCGTTTATAGTGCAGAGCATAGCTGTCGAAATGAACGAGTTATATGCTGCCAGCCTTGCGGTCAGTAATACTGTGAATGTGAAGAGGTTCGTAACAAACTTGGCTGTAGGTATAATAGGAATAGCAATAGGCTATTATGGCGTAAGCCAAGGGATAATTCAGAGCTTCCTTACATTTATAGGCTACGTAGGATATGCCCTTCCTGCATTGCCTGGAATAATTATAGCCGACTACTACATTGTGCAAAAGATGCATTATCCAAGTGGACTTGAAGGATTGCCGTCAGTCAACTGGAGGGCGGTTGCTGCATTTATTGTCACTATAGCTCTTAATGTTTACTTGGGCCTTTATCTTAAGGATTCCTTATGGCATTCTACTCCCTTGCCAGCGTTTCTGATTTACCTTTTGATATCTATCCCGCAGATGGCAAAGAACTGGAGGAGACAAGTGACTCAGACTGGAACTATCTCTACCAAAGAATAGATCAGGTTGTATAATGTTGCTCTGACAGATATCTATCCATACTGTCTGGAAGTACGGTAACTATTCTGCTACCTTTTCCTAATTCCTTTGCAAGCTGAATAGCAGCATAAACGTTTGCACCGCTTGAGATACCACAAAAGAGACCCTCCTCTTTAACAAGTCTTCCAGCCATCTCCACTGCTTCCTGATCGTTTATCTTCAGAACTTTATCTACAATCTCTTCTTCTATTATGTCTGATATAATACCCCCACTAACCTCGGTCCGTATTATCTTTCCTTGCTGTTTGAACTGTGAAAGCAAAGGAATTTTAGTTGCAGCAGGCTCTGCTGCATATACTTTAAGCGACGCATTAGATTTTCTAAGCGTTCTTGTTATGCCGAGCAATGTTCCACCTGTGCCTATCGAAGCTGTGAAGCCATCTATGCTATCAAGTGCATCAAGAATTTCTTTTCCTGTCTTTTCGTGGGCAATACTGTTCGATGGATTGCTGAACTGTCTTATCCAGAAGGTATCTTTTTCATTTTTTTCTACCTCAAGACATTTTAGTCTGCCTGGTATTTCCACCAATCCACCGCTAATACTTCTCTCTTTAAGAGATTGCTCCTCCTGCTTTGTCATGATAACAACTTCAGCACCGTACTTCTCCATAATCTCCTTTCCTTCTCTGCTTACTCCTTCTGGAATGTATATCCTTACCTTATACCCCAGCATAGTTCCCACATAAGACAGTGCTATACCAGTGTTTCCTGTACTTGCTTCTACTATGGTAGTCTTTCCTCTTTTTATCTTTCCTTGAGATTCTGCGTCGAGAATCATCTGTAACGCTATCCTATCTTTGATGCTTCCACTTGGATTCAGATATTCTGCCTTAACATAAATTTCTGCATCTGTGTTCGATGCAACATTCCGAAGCTTAATGAGAGGAGTATTGCCTATCAATTCTAGGCTACTGGCCAGAAATTTTCTTGCAGGCAAGTCGCTAACTCTTCTACATTAAGCTAATTAATCTTTGGTTTCACTCCATTCTTTTGCTCTCAGAAAATGTTTTTTGCTTCAGCATCAAATGTGGAATTTAGTAGGACTAAAAAGAAGCTTGTTTTCAAAAGATATAATAGGGTTGATTCGAGTCATAACTTCATGATAATAGACGCACACTGCCATGTTGACATAAGGTTCGGATGGGTTCATACTCCAGAAGTTCTTCTATCGATGATGGATTCATGCAATATTGATAAATCTCTGGTGACTTCTTATGCAGACCTGCCTTGCGCAGATGACCCTGATTCGCTGCAAAGGTTTTTGAATGCTGTTGATACAAACAAAGCAAGAATACTGGGAGGATACTTCAGGGCTAATCCCTGGTTCAAAGAGAAGGCTATATCGCTATTCAGAGAAGCAATTGCAGGGCATAACATAATAGGGCTTAAGATTCATCCGGTAAGTATCGTTGCAGCACCAAGCTCTCCCTTGGTAATTGACCTGATTAAAGAAGCTTCTAGGCATGGGGCTCCTACACTTGTTCATACTGGTGATGAGCCTAATGCTCTACCACATCACGTAGAAAAGGCAGGCAGAGAATGCTCCGATGCAATAATAATAATGGCGCATATGGGTGGCAATTTTTACTGGAAAGACGCGATTCGCGTTGCTAAGGAGAATAAAAACATATTCCTTGACACATCTGGTATACCTTCAGTCAATGCTATTCAGAAGGCTGTCGATGAACTAGG
>JARVJU010000046.1:0-1509 GCA_029775965.1 Nitrososphaeria archaeon
TGGCGTCATCCTTTTGGTAGATGGGGCGGAAAATTATTAGGGTTCGCTCTTATTACAGTAACTACAGGAATAGGATGGTTCGCTGTAGAGAGCTGGTTTTTTGGTGTTGTTATGAACGAAATATATCCTAATAGCCCATTCTTCTCGGTCGGAGCAGCTGCACTATGGGGAGGCATACTCTTCATAATTTCAACATATATAGGGTACAGAGCCCTGTCTTTGCTTAGCTATCTGATACTACCTCAGCACGTGTGGTTAGTAGCAGCTGGTGTATTGATCAGTGTTTCTTTGCATGGGGGTTGGAATAAGGTTCTTACTGCTATTCCTGTACAACCTGTTTCTCTTTTGTCTGCTATTACTGCAACTGTTGGATTATACATAGCAGGCTCTTTAATTGCTCCCGATATAACTAGGTTTGCAAGACGACCTAGAGATGCTGTTGCCAGCTGGTCGCTACATATGTTTGTCTTCTATCCCTTCCTTATACTTGGCGCTATTGCTATAGTACTACTTTCTGGTAGCGTAATAATAACGGAGGATATGTTAAAGCTGGGAATGGGAATAGGTGTTCTGCTTATAATACTACTGGGTCAGTGGATAATAAATACTGTGAATCTTTATAGTGGAAGCTTAAGCTTTACGAACTTTACAAACATATCTAGGGATAAAAGCTCACTTATAGTAGGCATTATAGGTACCATTCTAGCCGGCTACTGGGGTTTTGTTGCTGGGACATCTCTAACTCCCTTTGAACAGTTTATAACAATTCTAGGCTCTTTACTACCAGCTGCCGGAGGAGCAGTTTTTGCAGAATTTTTCGTTGTTTCACCAAGACTGAAGCATATCAAAGATCCGTTTAAACGGTTCAGCTTCGAACCCGGAAAGAGTTATCCTGAGATTAACGTGGTAGGGATATTATCTGTAGCCATAGGCGGTACGTTTGGAATACTGCAGTCGTTAGGAATTCTTCTTCCAAACTTTGGAATCGCAGCAGTAAACGCATTAATCATCTCCTTTGTGTTGTACATTTTGTTGATATATGTTTTCAATGCGGGTAGGATTAAGTATGAATTAGGGGAATACAGGTTTATAGGAGAGGAGCTCAAGTGACTACTACTCTTCCACATTTGAGAATGGGACTATATTATTCCATTCTTCAAATAATCCTTTCTCTCGTTCTTATACCTACTTCATTTTTTACAAGCAATGCATATTCAGGATACCATAACTTAGCGCTAGGTATCTTTTTACTTATAACTGGATTGCTTGGCTCCTTCTTTTCAACAAAGAAGGATGAGCATAAACTAATCGCTGACGCATGGCTCATAATAAGCATAACCACAGCTTTCCTTTCCATAGATATTTCAAGCTTCTTTGCTAGTGAATATCAACCTTTAGGCTTAGCATCAGCGTCATTACTTACCTTAGTCTGGGTATCACTTCTTTACGTAGCCTATACTAGAAGGGTATCCATAGTCAGAATCTGATGGGAGGCTTCCTATGCATATC
>JARVJU010000046.1:1519-2447 GCA_029775965.1 Nitrososphaeria archaeon
GGACTAAAGGAAGTTGACGAGCTAGCCTTCGGCTCCGCCATCCTTGGCACTGGGGGTGGAGGTGACCCGTACATAGGCTCTCTGATGCTTAAGAAGGCGATAGCAGACAAAGGTCCGGTAGAGTTAATAGATCCAAAGCATGTAGAAAGAGATTCCCTTGTTTTGCCGGTAGCTATGATGGGTGCACCTGTGGTTATGATTGAAAAGTTACCAGGCGGTTCCGAAGTGGTCAGGGCTCTAAAAGCGTACGAAACTATTTACGAAGAGCATGTTGATTACATCTCAACCATAGAGATCGGTGGGATAAACTCTACAATCCCTCTAATGGTAGCTGCGAAGACAAGACTTCCACTACCTGATGGGGATGGCATGGGCAGAGCTTTCCCTGAACTTCAGATGGTCAGCTTCCACCTTAAGGGAATAAACGCCTCCCCAGTAATAATGTTCGACGAGAGGGGAAATCTGAATATAGTAAACTCTGTGGATGATTTCTGGGCAGAAAAAATAGCTAGGGCTGTAACTGGGAGGTTCGGAGGGAGTGCATACATAGCTCTTTACAAAATGAGAGGTGCTCAATACAAGAATTCATTGGTAAGAGGTTCGGTATCAAAAGCAATAGAGATAGGAAGGCGATTACTTGACAAACGCAAGTCCGGAAAAAATGTACTGGACGAGCTTCTTGATCTGACAAAAGGCTATGAGTTATTCAGGGGTAAGATAGTAGATGTAAACAGAAGGATAGAGAAAGGGTTCGCGAGAGGTACTGTAAGCTTCCAAGGATTGGATAGCTATCAACAAAGGCAAATGCAGATTGATTTTCAGAACGAGAATCTTGTCGCTAGGGTTGATAACCACTATTTAGCAACAGTACCCGACCTCATAGTTATACTGGACATAGAAACATTCAAGCCTATAACGACTGAACGTC
>JARVJU010000046.1:2457-4195 GCA_029775965.1 Nitrososphaeria archaeon
CAGGCGATGTGAAAAGATATGGAGGACCAAGCAGGGACTTAAGGTTGCAGGCCCAAGGTATTTTGGGTATGATGTCGACTATATTCCTATAGAGAAGAGAGCTGCTTATGAAAATTAGACTTGGCATAGATGTGGGTAGTACACACACTGATGCTGTAGCAATTGATGAAAAGGAAAATCTGATAACAGCAACAAAGGTTCAAACTACCCCTGATGTTACTACTGGTATAGAAAATGCTGTAAATGACATAATAGCGAAACTCGGGGAGCAGAAGAGTTATGTGAACGCATTGATGCTCGGCACAACTCATGGGTTAAACGCTCTTCTCCAAGGAAAGAATCTGGCACGTGTAGGTGTAATAAGAATAGGTCTTCCTGCAGGCGAAGGAATACCGCCAATGATGGATTGGCCATTAAGGCTCAAGAAAACACTTAGGCCTGTTATAAGAATGGTGAGAGGAGGTCACGAATACACAGGAGACGAGATTGTTGAGCTTGACTATTCGGGGCTCAAAAGAGTTGCAAAGGAGATAATTGAATCTGGTGTTGATTCTGTAGCAATAGTTTCTATCTTTTCCTTCGTAAATCCAAGCCATGAGCTAGAAGCCGCAGAAACTTTAGAAGGTATGGGCTATAGAGGGAACATAATACTTTCTCATAAAATCAGTACACTTGGTCTGATTGAAAGGGAGAATTCTACCATTCTTAATGCAGCACTAATACCTGTAATGGAAAGAGTAGTTGTAAGTATCTCATCTTTACTCTCTAAACTCAGACTTGATTATATCAAATTATTCTTTGCTCAGAATGATGGTACTGTAGCTAATGCTGCATTTGCAATAAAATACCCTGTATTCACTGTCTTGGGGCCAATATCTAACAGTATTAGAGGTGCGCATCTACTTACACATAGAGAAAATGCAATAGTAGCTGATGTAGGAGGTACGACTACAAACATAGGTGTTTTATCGAAGGGTTTCCCGAGAGAGTCTTCAGAGGCAGTCTACTTGGCTGGAGTAAGAACAAACTTTAGAATGCCTGACATATACAGCATACCTCTTGCTGGAGGAACCATTATAGATGAGAATGGAAGTATAAGCAACCTAAGTCTTGGGTATGAATTAACAAGTAAAGGAATCAGCTGGGGAGGAAAATACCTTTCTGCTTCAGATGTAGTCCTTGGGATCAGAGGTGAGAGCTTTGCTTCTGCTGAGCCTCGTAGGGTGCTGGATATTATGCCACGCCAGAAACTTGAAGAAATATACTCTAACATGGTAAGAATGTGGACAGATAGCGTGGATAGGATGAAGACTTCCAAGGAAGATGTCACTCTTATAGTTGTTGGCGGAGGTAGCTTTATGTTACCTGATAAAATGAACGGGATCTCAGAAATAATAAGGCCGAAAGATGCCCAATTCGCAAATGCTATAGGTGCTGCGCTGGCAAAGGTAGGAGGCTCTGCAGAGAAGACATTTTCCTACGACCTGACACCGAGGCAAAAAGCAATTCAGGAAACTGTAGAAGAAGCAAAAAAGGCTGCTATAGAAGCAGGTGCAGACCCTTCTACCATCGAAGTGAGAGATGTAGATGAGGTATCTATGCCTTATCTACCCGGCGCCTCAGTAAGGGTTTCAGTCAAAGTAGTAGGGAAGGCTACTCTGATATAATATAAAAGATAGAATAAAATGAGTAGCGTTAAGAAGATAACCAAGAATAATGTTGAACTATTAGCATTGGG
>JARVJU010000047.1 GCA_029775965.1 Nitrososphaeria archaeon
AGAGCATAGGTCGATTGCACGCAGACAGAGATGTGTGCAAGGGGAGCACTGATACCCCAAAGGCGCAACTCTATGAATCCTAGAGACGCCAGAACCCCACACGCTTCAGCGGTGGGAGTATGTCAGATAGGACCTTCCGTATCTGAAGTTCACCTTCCAGAACCTTTGACCTGTTTCAAGGTGCCTCGGCAGAACCTATGTAGTTTGAGGATTCCTTCTGAATCTTTGATATAGCATCATTATAAAGTTCGTAGAGCCTGACATTAGTATTAAATCGAATGTACGTGCATCCGCCATACTGCTGCTCACATAAAACAGGCTGAACATCGATCTCTGCATATTTAAATATCGAGCGCCTCAGTGTAAAATCATAATCACCTTGAAAGACAGGCCTTACTCCTCCCGTTGAGAATGCAAATGCCATCTCTTCGTCCTGCCTGTCTATTTTATAATAGCCACCCAAACCTCCTATTGACTTTAGTGTGGAAAGCATCCCTTTTGGGATGCAATATGTGTCATAGTCTACAGCTAACATGGTGCGCATCTGAATTTTTACGTCCTGTATTAAGCAGGGTGTGTAGTGAAAATATACATGCACAAACTGTATTTATGATTTGAAACAATTCGATACATGCCTGCCTATGCTCCGAACCTGATATAACAGATAGTATATAGTTTGAGCAGTTCGAATGTCCTAAAAGACAAAATGGTATTTATAAAG
Source organism: Nitrososphaeria archaeon (assembly GCA_029775965.1). GTDB lineage: Archaea > Thermoproteota > Nitrososphaeria > Conexivisphaerales > DTJL01 > JAKAPW01. The sequence goes on from JARVJU010000047.1 coordinate 722, forward strand.
CGGATTTAAGCTATCGTCAAAGCGTGGACAAAGATACGCTATCTACCATCGCATGCCATAGCCTCGAATTTTATCCTGAGCACATGCCTAACCACCGCAAATTCATTTAACTTTATCAAGTAATCGCTATTTTCATCTGAGAGTTCTGTAGCTATTCTTATAGTTATATTAGAGTACATTCTCTTTAAAAGTGAATGAAAGTTGAACATATGCCCTCTGCTTATTCCTCTTGCCGTTGTTGCTCTTGCTGGATGCCACTATTCCTTTAACTTCATTCACGTATGCCTCTGAGTTGTTTAGTTATATGAATCTTAAATACGTATTCAGACTTCATAACTTTTATCAAGCAAGCAATACTATTTTTGCTTATTGGCCCAAACAATGACTCAAAGTGAAGAAATTGAGCATATAGTAAAGCATGTTGAAGTATTCAGATACATGCCTGATAGAAAACTTGTTCAGATAATACTTAACCTGAAGAATGAGCCAGGAGCACTGGCAGAAGCTACAGTTTCTATAAGCTCTTGGGGACTCAACATTCTCTACTGCTCTGCATATGCAGCAAATGAGCATGGTTTTGCTGACATTATAGCTGAACAGAGAAAAGATTGTGACATAATTTCTGTTCAACAGAAACTGGAATCCCTGCACAGTGTAAATAAGGCGAATATAAAACAAGCTGATCAAGGTCTTATAGTGGACTCAGATTCGTATCCTGTTATGCTTTCTTCAGGTCAAAGCGCTGTTATTCTGAGGAAGGAACTAATAGCTAGTATGCTGAAAAGTACAAGGGATGCGTTCGGTTCAGGTGGAGAAGTTATAGTTTACCAGCAGGGTAAAGCTTCGGGAAAGAATGAAGCTCTATGGCTGATAAAGGTGCTTGGAGAGGAAAGACTGATAAACAATGTACAATACCTTTTGAGAATATTTGGTGCTTTCGGATGGGGAAAGGCTGAACTTGTAAGCTTTAACATGCAACCATTCAAAGGAATTATCAGGTTTTATGACAGCTTTGAATGCTCTGTGCAAAGTGATAGGCCATACAGTCAATTCATCAGAGGTTTTATCTCTGGCCTAGCAGAAACAATATTCGGTATAAAGGCAAAATGCTCAGAAAATAAATGTAGAGCAGCAGGGGATAGCTATTGTGAATTCGAAATATCTGCAGATGTTCAGTGTTCTTTGTAGAGATAATATTCAACTATTCACAAGTAGCTCTAAATTGCTATAGCCTGGTAAGCTTACAGGTTATTTATTCCTTTACAGTCTAACTGCTCTTCTTTTGCAAAAGTAATTTTTTAGCTGCTTTAATGCTTTAAAAGGCATGACAAGTTTTCTGCTTCTCAAGTATTACTGCTTCTGTAACTTTTACCTTAAGCTGTAGATAATTTATCATAAAAATGAAGCTGTATGTCTTGGCATAAGCATCAGCCTGATGTCAAAATATATGACTTTACTTTATCATCCTCCAATTCGCACAGTGCACCTTTTAGTATTCCTGTATTGTATTCGCTTCCAGGGTTAAGGCATATTGTTCTTCCTATCTTCACCATGCCTCTGGACTCATGTATATGTCCATGGAGACCGATTAGAGGCTGATATTTTTCTATAGCCTTTCTTACAGCAATACTTCCTGCTGATATCATAACAAGCTGCCCGCCGGAGATAACTGGTTTAAAGTTCCCATCAATCTTCGGCGCTTTATCTATAATAGTATCAATAGGGGGTACATGGATGTTGAATATAGCTGTTCTCATATCCTTTACCTGAGAAGCCATTCCCTCTATCTTCTCAGCCAAAACTTCTTCATCAACTTCTCTAGGGCTATTCCATGGGGTACGGTTTGCATAGCCTAATGTTATCATTTCATGTTGCGAATCTATGCTGACCACCTTCTCTTCAGGATTTACTACATAGCTCGCATTATTAAGGACCTCATCTATCTCAAAGAAATCATCATTTCCTGGAGAGACATAGCATCTTATCCCTGTTCCTTGCAACCTTTCTTCAGCAAGCCTCATCCATCCCTCCAGACTCTCCTTCATCAACCTTTTGAATAACTCCTCCACAAGTTCAGGCTTTGATGATAGCTCTTCTACTTCTCTGGGCTCTGCAAAGTATACATAATAGCCGGAATCCCTTATGCTCTTAACTATAGAGTTCAGCTCTTCTTTAGATTTTAAAAGATATTCCTTCCCCTCATAGCTACATCTGTAGCTTCCATCACTCTGATTTATTATAGGCACTATCATCTTTCCTGTGATATCCCCTCCAAGTATGAGCACATCAGCTTTGTAGAACTTTCCAGCATTTATGAACTTGCGAAAGCATACATCTGAGCCATGTACATCTGTCACGAAGAATACTCTGCTCTTTGTCAATATCAATCACAATGAATTTTTCGATTAAAAGCTTTTACTTGATTGTATTATTTGTCTTTATAGCAGAATCGACTACAGCAGTGTCAGGTTCTGGTAGCTCGTACCATCTTACCTTCTCACCTATCTTTTCTCTCATCCTCCATTTTAGGCTTTTAGGCTCTTTCTCTATCATCTCCTGCAGAACCTTCATTCTGTCTTCTATCTCTTGCTTATCGGCTATATCTATGCTGGATAATATGCCTCTGATTCTTGTAAGGTTCATCATGAAGGTCTTGTAGAGCCCCCAGTCCTGACTGCATAGTTTAGCTAAGTAAGAACCGTTTATCATATTGTTATCATTATCGCCTATCTCATAATCTCTCAGTAATGCTATAATATCCTTCGCATCTTTTTCATTCAGCTCTATTATCTGCAGCTTTGTGGCAAGCATATCTGCTAATGGTATAGTATCTTCATCAATTTTCAGTCTGTCTTTCAGATTAATCTTATGACACATTTCGAAAACATCAAGAAAGATATCGACTCTGCGCCCATTTTCTAGGTCATTAAAGATCAGTCTCTTGTATCCTTGCATCGCGTTAAACCTTTCCCTTGGAGTATAGCCAAGCTCATTAAAGAGCTGCCTTATCTCCTTTGCCTGCCTTGCATAAGCCATCACATCTATATCCACATAGTTCCTCTGCAGAGCTCTATGTTTTGCAGATGGGCATCTAAAATAAAATGACAGACCCCCAAATAGCCTGATGATTATTCCTTTTGCTCTAGCAGTATCAAGAATCCTTCGAGCCTCTGCAATAGTATCAGCTAACGGAGGCATTATGACAGTCTGCCTGTATCTTCTTTTATTTATATCTCTTTTACAATAATTGATACTGTTCAAATAAGCTTACGATGAAATCCGCAGAAAGCCAAGGACGTTCAGTCCTTGGATGAATGCGACAGAACATTTGTATGTAGGCGTATATGCAATATAATAAATGTCTAATCGTTTGCTTTATA
>JARVJU010000048.1 GCA_029775965.1 Nitrososphaeria archaeon
TGTTAAAAGCAGCAACTTTTTGCTTATCCCTCAGGAATGGGACAAAGTGTTTTGATAGTTTATGCAGATACTTGAAATAAAGCTGCCTGAAGGTAGGGGTTATTCTGCCCATAAAAAATAATCATCCGCTTAAAATATTTAGCAAGTATAGCATGTTAAGGGGGAGGGGTCCATCTACCTAAATCAAATTTTTATAAACTTAATAACAGGAACAAAAATAAAGACAATATGAAGACGAAATTTCAATACACTGGTATAAGGGTCAAGAATCTGGATGAGTCAATAAAATTCTATACGGAGCTTTTAGGAATGAAGCTACTTTCTAGAAAAAGGGTAGAAGAGAATAAGGGGGAGCTGGCTACTTTGTCTACTGACAATGGAGATTTTTATCTGGAACTAAATCATTATGATAGGGATAGCCAATTTTATTCTGAATATATAGTTGGCGAGGCTCTGGATCATCTGGCTTTTAGGGTTTCCAACCTAGCCGAGGCGATTAATGAAGCGAAGAAACAAGGCAACAATCTATTAGCAGAGATAAAGACACGGAAAAGCAGATGGGTATACATACAGGATCCTAATGGTATATGGATAGAATTCCTTGAATGATATCAGCATGTCACATAACTGATGATAACATATTAAATGCTGTGTACAGTAGATAGGAGAAAATTGATCTTGGATATTTAGCAGTGCTCTTTTCACTCCTCTTTTTTTGACTGATATTTGCAGGTACATAATTTATCCATTTATGCGAGGAAATATGCAGGTTTTACAATATTTTAGACTTTATCGAAGATAAGATATTACAGAACTCTAAGAAGCTAAAAAAGGATATAGGATAGATACATTTAGATCTGGCAGATGTCGTTAGCTAAATGCTCATGTGGGCGATTGCTCATTAGAGGAGATGACGGTATGCTCGTCTGCGCGGGTTGCAGAAGGCCGCCATCTTCTTGCGTTTGTTATTCTTTACAGACAGTAAATGAGTAAATGGTAAGCAATGGTAAGAGTGCTTGGTCTAACTCCCCTTAACATGGAAATATTATGCTATGATTGAAGGATAATTGATTTTTTTACAAAAAAGGGATTCCTAGTGCAAAACTGACAAGATGTGATAAAAGTTGCAATTATAGTCAATATACTTTGCCATTACTCCTTAAAATACTATTAATTGCAAATTACCTTGCTATGATGACCATAGAGCAGAAGGTAAGAATAGGTAGCATACTAGCTATAGCTGGAGCAAGTCTTATTCTTGCACACCTAGGTTTAGTTGGCCCTCTGGACATAATAGGTGGAGCGGGGCCAGCATAAAGAAAATTATACATTTTCATTTTTTTGCTTAGCTGTTCGCAGGGTGACTTATCTTTATTTGTAGCTCTCTGAACCTCTCCAAAAGAATCTCTGGCTGGAAGGACCATCTACGTCTATCAGGGTCATATAGGTGATATGGTATAGAGAAACTCAGAGCATTTGTCTGATCCAAAATAAGCACTTTAACTGCTTCCTTTACAGGGATAAGAACATCTGTAAGGTATTGAAAACATTCGTTTATTACATCAACAGGAAAGAAGAAGTCAAACTCATAGTAGTTTTGGGCTAATCCTTCGCTCCAAAGAAACGGCAATTCATTGATTCTTGATAGCAATGATGCACTTAATGGTTTCTTTATGAATACTGATACGTTAAAATATCTGTGTGCCCTTTGCAATGCTTTCTCTGCCTTATAGTCGTAACTCGTCCCCATCCAGCGGAGAATGTATCCCTTTACTAGCTGTCTCTTCATTATATGATTGGTATAATGCCAGTTAAGTGTTCTGTAATTCATAGTAAGCTCCTTTGCTATAACTGAAAAGCTTCTTGAAGCATCCTTCTGTAGCTCTTTTATTATCAGCAGGTCTGTGTAGTCAAAATCTTCCTTTTTACTTATGGTAGGTAGCTGAAAATTATCCAAAGCTTTCCAGTCGTAAAACCATCTACCAGTGTCAAAGTCATAGAATTCTCCTTTCATTGGCATTGTTCTGAACGTGTCAAACACATAGCTTTCTACGGAGGAAAAGAGACCGATCTCCTTTAGTTGAGTAAAAAGTCCAAGGTAGGATTGCAGGTACTGTTCAGGGACACTTGAATGAACCAAGTATGTATCCTCAGGCATTATTCTTTCAAAGTAGGTTACGTAGCAAAGTTGATTCATAGCTATAAGAATAGCCTGGGCATGATGTCTGTACTCTTTACCAAAGTCTACGATCATCGCAACTCTTTTTAATCCCAGCTTCTCCATATCGATTGACGCATAGACACCGAAGCCATGCGCCAGAATCTTCTTATGATACCAATACCTTATTGTCTCCTTGGGTACATTTATTCTTCGTGAAATCTCCGAAAAGTTCGGACCAACTTCGTAGAGTAATCGAACAAAAGAGGCGATAGCCTCGCCTGGCAAATCAGACCCCATTATTTATGACGCATATAGTTTATAAACATAGCCCCACCTATAGATCAGCTATCTAGATATTGAACAAGTAACCCAAATTGTGTTGAATGTTTCTATAAGCTGCCTATAAAATTTTCCAAATTCTTGACCTGCCAGCATCCGTACTCGCGAATCCTGTAGCAGGTTCATACCTGTACCTGCTAAAATCCTGAATTAGCCACAGGGTATGAGCGTATCGAGTATGCTCTGACCTTTTCTAGATGTATCTGGAACCACGTAGTTAAGAGCATAAGCTGGCAGCTTATACAGCATCAGACTAAAACGACAGATATACCCATCTTCATTGCTTATCATCCAGCAAAATGCTTAGTGCCATTGGACTTGCTAGCTGGAGGGAAGCGACGCTTGGATAGTCAACTATGTAAAAGACCTTATGCTAGGGAGCTTATATAAACAAGCACTCTGCATCTGACACAGCATTCTGCGATATATAGCTAACCTCTTATGCAATATGCCTCGATTCTGCATCATTGAATTACTATCTATTATTGGGATCTAGAAGGGTTTACTCAGGAGTAGGCATGAGAGAATTAAGAAATTAGGAGATATAACAACGTTCATGAACCAGATGTTTTAGATTTCCTTGCCATGTATCAGAAGTATCTTCTACTCGGCACGATAATAGCCACATATGTGCTCATAGTCTGGGGCGCATATCTCACTGCTGGTAATTGGGGAGGTGCGTGTGGAGTGGGTACTGCCTCCGACTGGCCAGCATGTAATGGAAGCTATGCCATCCCGATTGGAAATTACCCTGCTCTCGTCGAGTATATCCACAGAACACTGAGCGTTGTGGTTACTTTTCTTCTTGTTGCAACCACAGCATCAGTTTGGAGAATGAAAGAAAGACCACCTTCAGCATTGCTTTGTTTAGCCATATCTCTCGGGTTACTTATTGTTCAGATATTTCTAGGCGCTGTAGTTGTGAATAGTAGCCTAAATGCTATCATAACAGCAGCACATTTGGGTAATGCTACAGCTTTATTCGCACTTATGATCATTGCTGGTGTGCTGATGTTTAAGAGCCAGAGAGACAGAGTATGAATTGAATTATGCCCTAATCAGGATATACAGTAGCATATATCTGTGCTATTGCTACATGTATCGTGACTCTGCTAATACCTTTCTAATGAAACAAATTAAAATGATATTTCTATCTCCGAAAGTCTTAGGTATGATGGATCAGCGGTTTGCAGACCGCTCTGCAAGGCTTCTGTGCCTTTGTTACATTGATAAATTCTAGGAGCTGGGCTCAGCCTTTACAGTAGCGATATTTTAGTAAAAAACAAAAAATAAAGCAAAGTAAGTGAATCTAGCTTGCTACTACAGTTATTGTCTCGAAGCCCTCTCCCATCAGCCTTATCTGGTATGTTTGACCTGGTATTGGGGTTATTATCATGCTTGGTATCTCCATCACAGAATTCTTTGAATCATCTGGTTGATGAACAAGTTGTATTATGCCGTAGAATGTCAGGTTCACTGATTGTCCTGGCTTCAGGACAAGCATGGAATTGTTAGCTAAGGCATTATCCTCCTGGTCTCCGAACAGAGGCACTAATGTATCGGATGTTGCATTTA
>JARVJU010000049.1 GCA_029775965.1 Nitrososphaeria archaeon
CACATTGAACGTTTCATTGCTATGTTCCAGGCAGCAACAAGATGCCTGTCAGCTTGGAAGTAGCATCTTCTACACTTGAAGACATGCCCATTCGGCTTATTCAATTCGCCACATATCGGGCATCTTCTGGAAGTGTTCTTAGCATCGTATGACAATCTATAAAAATTATCTATTCAGAGACTGTTGAACAACCCTTGACGCCGAGATAAGATATAGCAAAACCAAAGGCCTCAGTTGCTACCAGTAAGGGTATCCAAAGCCAACCTGGAACGTTTATGTTAAAGACAGAAGACAGCAGAGCTGGTACAAAGATAGCGTTGCTGAGCCCTATAAAAGCAAGTGCGAAGACCTGATAGATTATGTATACCCAGCCAACAAAAGATCCCATAGATACTCCAAAGCCCTGCTTGGTGTATTCATAGTAACCACCAGCCCCAGCTACATGCTCAGATATTCTGTTTATCACAATGGCATTTAGAAGGACAAGCACAAAAGCCAAAACTGTTGCAAGTGGTAGTGAACCAAGTGCAAATGTTGCTGAACCTGTTAGTGTTGCAACTGCTGCACCAGCAGGAGCTCAAACTGCAATTCCTTGCAATAGCACCTCCCTGAAGACAAGTGCATCTTTCTTCAACTGTGTCTGCATGAAGCGAAACCCTCATTTATCAGATATATAAATATAGCTGTATGCAAATGAGTGAAACGATGTCAGTGTATAATTGAGTATGGTAAATGTTTTAAGCTGGATAAGGTATCACTATGATATGAAATGGATAACAAGAGAGAAGGCAAAGGTAGATAGAGTTGCCTGTCCATGGCTGATAAAGAAATTTGTAGACAGAGAAGCAGAGTTCCTCTTCGTCCCGGAAGATAAAGTTATGGAAGTTGCTGTAAAAGAAGGTGCGATACCATTTGATGTAAAGGGTGTAGAGCTTGGGCATCATGGTGATGAATGTACCTTCGATGCAATAATCAAAAAATACAAGCTAGAGGATCCTGCACTCAAGCAATTAGCGCTTGTGGTTCGGGGAGCGGACACACCAAATAGAAGTCTAACGCCTGAATCTGCAGGCCTTAATTCTATAGCTGAAGGCTTCAGACTAATCAGCAAGGATGATTACGATAACCTGGCAAAGCAGTTTCCTTTGTATGATGCATTATATGCATATTTTAAATTGAAGGTAGAAAGCAGATAATATACTGGGAAAAGAGAAGAGAGATCCTTCCATGCTTTAATGCACAATGAGAAATTCTTATATCCTTAAGCTTCCTGCTTTTTTATCGATGGCTGCAGGAGGAAAGACGTCTGCGCCAGATATGGCTAACTTTTTAGTTGAAGTTCCCAAGTATTTTAACTGGGGTTTTGACGTTATAGACCACTGGGCAAAAGAAAAGCCAGGGTTGCAGGCTCTTGTTTATACTGATGATGCAGGCAATGTTCAGCGCTTTACCTTTAAGGATGTAAGCATGATTTCTAATCAGATAGCGAACTTCCTTAAAGCAAAAGGTATCAAAAAAGGTGATGCCATACTGGTTATGCTACCCAACATCGCAAGCCTGTGGTTCCTTGTCGTTGCTCTGATAAAGGTAGGGGCTGTTATAGTACCTTGTGCGTCATTACTGACAGAAAAAGACCTGGAGTACAGAATAGAAGCAGCCCATATCAGAGGCATAATAACTGATTCTATGCAGTCGGATAAGTTTTCTACCATTTTAAGCAAGTACAGGCAGCAGCTGTCTTTTGCAGCATTGGCAGATGTCAGAGAAGAAGAAAAAGAAAGTGAGAGAAAGGGATGGTTTACTTTGGCTGAAGCAGAAAGAGAATCAACTGTTTTCCACAGTACAGAGGAAAATAAATCTGACGACACATGCCTGATCTATTTTACCTCTGGCACAGAAGGTCCACCGAAGATGGTCCTGCACACACATGTCAGCTACCCCCTTGGACATAAGGCAACAGCACTATGGCTAGGCTTGAAGGAAGGATATCTTCACTGGAATATTTCTTCCCCGGGCTGGGCAAAGCATGCATGGAGCAGCATATTTGCTCCTTGGAATGTAGGTGCAACAACCTTTGCATATAACACTGCAGCCAGATTCAATGCTTCAAAGCATCTGAACATAATAGAGAAATTCAGGATCAACAGCGTATGTGCCGCTCCTACCATATGGAGGATGTTCCTGCTTGAAGACCTGAGCAAGTATGACCTTTCTAGCCTGAAGAGCGCAGCAAGCGCAGGAGAGCCTCTAAACCCAGAAGTTATATCGAGATTCATGAATGCAACAGGCATTACTATAAGGGATGGATACGGCCAGACAGAGACGGTTTTGGCGATAGGAAACTTCCCAGGAATAAAGATAAAGCCTGGATCGATGGGAATTGCTAATCCATTCTACGATATAGATGTTGTTGATGATTATGGCAACAGGCTTGCAGAGAATCAGGAGGGCAATATAGCAATTAGGGTAACACCGGAAAGGCCTTTTGCATTGCTGAAGGAGTATGCTAATGACCCAGAAAGAAATAAGGAGGCTTTTAGGTATGGCTGGTACTTTACCGGCGACAGAGCATACAAAGATGAAGATGGATATTTTTGGTACATAGGAAGGGCAGACGATGTTATAAAGAGCTCTGCTTACAGGATAGGGCCCTTCGAAGTTGAAAGTGCTCTCATTAAACATCCAGCAGTTGTAGAAGCAGCAGTGGTCCCTTCTCCTGATGCAATAAGAGGAAGCATAGTAAAGGCATATGTTGTACTGAGAAAAAATTACACACCGAGTCAGGAACTTGCAGACGAGCTAGCTATGCATGTTGCAAAGGAGACAGCACCGTATAAATACCCAAGGAGAATAGAATTCGTAGAATCCCTTGACCCTGTCAAGACAATATCTGGCAAGATAAGGAGAAAGGTGTTGAGAATGGCAGAATTCGGAAGAGAAGAAAAAGGGGTTGAGGGGATAGAGTTTGCTGTCAAGTCACTTAGAGATTCATAGAATGGAATGGAATGGAATAGATATTAACCACTCAATTCATATCAACAGATTGCAGTATGTCAGATAGAATTCGTTTCATAGTAAATGAAGTTGATGCTGTGGCTAGCATGCTCGGCAGAATTCCGAGCAGGTTTGAATTGCATGCTACTAGCGAGCAGGAGCTTCCTGTAGCTGCTAGGAATAGACCGGATCTGGGATCAAGCATAGTTGAATGGAGTTTTACAAACCCTTCATCTGTGCCTCAGGCTTGCGTACTATACAGGGGTGTGCAGGGCCTTGCCCCGCCTTATTATTTTGGAAACGCATTTTATGCTGCATACTACGGCAAGATTACAGCAGATGGACAATCCCAACAGGCAGCTGTCTATTATGATAAACTGAATCTTATAGCCCCTATTCCCCCTAACCCGCAGGGAGTCTATTATCTTGCTGAGTTGAATACTGGGAACAGAAACAGGCTCCTTAACTGCTTCATATTCATTGTGCCTGCAAAATCAAAAATTGCAGTCTACGAAGGAGGTATACCCGATGCTTCTCTGGCCATAGATGTACATGGTTACATAGTGCAGCTCAGTAATAAGGAAATATACTGCAACTATTATAATGAGCAGGCTGTACTGCAGTACGAAAGGCAGACAGGCTATCAAGTTCAAGCTCCAGGTAATCCATACCAAGTAGATACAGTGCTCATGACCGCTCTACTTGGCAACATACCTGTAAACGAAATATTTTCAAACCAGTACGGAACAGCTGGAAGATGTAAATAGGGTCTTCATCCTTTGCCTTGTAAACCTGAAGTGAACTACCCCGCCCTTGCAGATGTGGCTTCTGCCACACTGCTTGTTTGGAGCTTCTCGCTTCATAGGCAATGCTTGCTTTCACATGTGGAATACTTTTTATGTATTCGAGCATGCTACTTGTAGAGGCATAATCCTCTGCGAGCGTCTCGCCTAGGTTCCCTAGGCAA
>JARVJU010000004.1 GCA_029775965.1 Nitrososphaeria archaeon
ATAGGATAAAAAAGAGGGCTGAGGCAGCCCTGATTCGCCTGCTGAGATGGAACCCATACTGGTAGAAATACCAGCAAGCTCTGTCGTTGAAGCAGGAAGCCACTTGCGATAGCGAGGGGTAGTTCACCTGTTCAAGCTTAAGTTAAGTTAACAGAATGGTTCATGGTAAGACATATAAGAGCTCTGGAATAAGGCAAGGAAGCACAAGTAAGTAAGTGAGCATATTTGTCTACGGAGTTCAGAGGAATAGTAAGACTAGCAGGAAGGGACTTGGATGGAACGAAGAGAATAGTCTATGCCCTAAAGGACATAAAGGGTTTGAACGTAACTCTTTCGTCAGCTCTGGTTAACTCGCTCAAGCTGGACCCTAGAATGCGCTTAGGTCAGCTGAGTGATGCACAGCTTATGGAGTTGGAAAAGGTCTTGAAGGATCTAAGAATAGTAAACCTTCCCCCATTCCTTTTTAACAGAAGGAAGGACATCGAAACAGGTGAAAACAGCCACCTTTTTGAATCTGATTTAGCTTTTGTTATAAAAAACGACATAGAAAGAGAGAAGCTTTTGAATAGTTGGCGGGGCATCAGACATAGTCTTGGTTTGAAGGTTAGAGGACAGAGGACCAGAACAACCGGAAGAAAGGGACAGACAGTTGGTGTAAGAAAGGCGGCGGTGCAGGCCGCTGCATCAAAAGAAGAGGAGAAGAAGGAGTGATATCTGATGGGGGATCCTAAGAAGCCAAAAAATAAGTACAGCACCCCGAGGAACCCTTGGAGTGCAGAAGAGCTTTCTAAGGAACTCTTTCTTCTAGGTACGTATGGTCTTAGGAACAAGAGAGAGTTATGGAGGGTTCAGACAGAATTATCAAGGATAAGGAAACAGGCAAGAGCACTTCTTGCGGCTACCACAGAGGTTCGTGAAAAACGGGGGACCTTTTTGATAAATCGCCTTTATAGACTCGGGTTGGCGCGTGAGGGGGCTTCAATCGATGATATACTCAGCCTCAAGGTAGAAGATATACTGGAACGCAGACTCCAGACACTTGTCTGGAGGAAAGGCATGGCTAGGTCTGTGTATGAGGCAAGGCAGCTCATAACACATAGAAAGGTGTCCGTCGCTGACAGAATTGTTACAAAACCAGGATATTTGGTTCAAAGGGCAGAAGAAGAAACACTATCTGTAAATAAAGCTGCCCAAGTAGAGGGAGCAGTGCAATGAGTGGACCGAGCGAACAGAAGGAAGATGTATGGGGTGTAGTGCATATTTACAGCAGCTTTAACAACACCCTTGTACACATAACTGACCTCTCTGGAGCTGAGACTATAGCGATAAGTAGCGGAGGGCAACATGTGAAGGCTGATAGGCTAGAATCATCACCTTACGCAGCTATGAAATCTGCTGCCAAGTGCGCAGAAATTGCAAAGACAAGAGGAATAACAGCACTTCACATAAAGGTCAGAGCTATAGGCGGAACTGGTCCCAGGACTCCCGGTCCAGGTGCTCAGGCCGCAATTCGAGCTATAGCACGAGCAGGATTCAGAATAGGAAGGATAGAAGATGTCACGCCAATCCCCCATGACAGCACGAGAAAACCCGGAGGGCGAAGGGGTAGGAGGGCGTAAGAGTTGTCTGCAGTGAAGATAAAACAAATCAGTGATAAAGATGTCGACATAGTAGTTGAGAATTTTGATATTGCCTATCTCAACTCTGTTAGAAGGTTGTCACTTAGTGAAGTTCCCGTGTTAGCTATAGATGACGTTGTAATACTTGAAAACACTTCGCCGGTCTATGATGAAGTACTAGCGCACAGACTTGGTATGATCCCGCTTGTTACACCAGTGGATCGATATTCTCTCCCTTCAGAATGCGACTGTAACAACCCGTCAGGCTGTCCTAAGTGCAGAGTTATGATTGTACTTGATGCAAGCGCTGGTGAGAGTCCCAGGACAGTCTATTCCGGCGAGCTTATCTGCCCTGAGGACAAGGATGTGAAGCCTGTTAGTGACAGGATACCTATAGTCAAACTAGCGCCTAACCAAAAAGTGAAGGTTGAAGCATATGCAAGAATGGGAAGGGGAAAGGACCACGCAAAGTGGCAAGCAGCCAACATTGCTGTCCTTCTAGAAGCGAAGAATGGTAAGGGAATGTATGAGCTTAAGCTAGAAACAAACGGCTCTTACAAAGCAAGTACTCTGCTTACAAAATCTATCCAACTTCTGCAGAAGCAGATAAAAACTATATCAGAAGCGGTAGGCGAAGTTTGATGCTGAACAGGTATCAGATCATTGATTCTTTATCAAAACTTTCAAGAGAATCTCAGGTATGGAAGGTAGTCTTTGAAATCGCGAAGTCATCAAGGAAAAGAATGGCAGTTGTGAACGTTGGTAAGATAGAACTTCTCTCTAAAGAAGGTATGCCTATACTTGTCCCCGGCAAAGTGCTGGGGGCAGGGAGACTAAGAAAGAAGGTCATTGTAGGTGCGTTTGACTTCTCAGCTACTGCAAGAAAGAAGATAATTTCGGCAGGAGGAGAGGCTCTTTACATAGAAGAGTTTGCAACTAGATATAGACAGGGGAGTGGTGTTCTCTTTGTCGGCGGTTGAAGAAGTTGTCATAGACGCCACAAACTCCATACTTGGTCGTGTGGCTAGCATGTCAGCTAAGCTTGTTCTTCAGGGTAAGAAGGTGCATGTGGTTAACGTGGAGAAGATACTCATATCGGGGAACAAAAAGAAAATAATCAAGGATTGGAAAGAGTTCTTGGAGGTTGGCTCAGTTATTAACCCTGAGCATGGACCGGTCCACTATAGAAGACCTGACAGAATATTCAAGCGAGTAGTAAGGGGCATGCTTCCTTGGAGAAAGCCGAGTGGGAAGGATGCCTACAAGAGGCTGAAAGCATACCATGGTTATCCTGAATCGCTTAAAAAGATAAAGCTTGACGACCTTCCTGCTGTTAAGGCCACAAAACCAATCAGTTTTTACCTTAGTTTAGGGGAGCTTGCAAAGGAGCTAGGGTGGAAGGGGATGGGCGAATGAGTTTAACGACTACAAAGAAGATAAGACTATTCGCAGGCTCAAGGAAATCAGCCAGAGCTACTGCCTCCATCATGCCTGGCATAGGAAGAATAAGGTTTAACGGATTCTTAGTAGAATCTCTGCCGAATGAGCTACAGAGAGAAGTGATACTTGCTCCTTTACGCTTGGCTGGAGAATACAGGTACAAAGTAGACATAGACGTCACTTGCAAGGGGGGCGGATATATGGGTCAGGCCTATGCTGCGGCTATGGCTATAGCTAGAGCCTTAGTTGCTTATACCAAAAGCTCGGACCTTAAGAAGAAGATAATCAAATACGACAAGCATCTACTCACAGGAGACCCCAGGCAGACTGAGCCGAAAAAGTTCGGTGGGCCTGGAGCTAGAAGGCGAAGACAGAAATCCTACAGGTAAGGAGCTCAAAGTGAGCTGGGGAACTCATCATCAATTCAGTTACCCCAGACAATATCATTGCCCCCATCATAGCTTCGGCAAAGTTTGTAATAAACCAGTCTGACTTGACACTTTCACCGCTAAAGCAGGGGCTTGCACTCGCAAATTCGTCACTTCCAATTGATCATGGGTTGATGCTTCTTGTGCTCCAGACAGTAACCTCATTCGAACTCGATTTCATCAACAAGATCCGTTTCAAAAGGATACAGGATTGATTTCAGCTCATCAACTGCTCTTATCTGTATCAAGTTTTCAGTAGCAGGACAGATTCCTTCTGTTATCGTCAAAGGTTTTATTAATGACTCAATGGCGAGTAAATACTGATGGCCTAGATGGGAACGTCAGAATCTTCTGAAGGGAGAAAAAAGTTGGTCTACAGCGTTGGCGATAGCACTAGTTACGCGTTAGTAGGGAAGCTGAAGGACGTGGTGAAAAGGTCTGTAGAGAATCCTTTGGGTTACGTTGTTAATTGGGGAAGACTGTATTCGCTATGGCCTGTTCATATGGAGACTGGTTGCTGTAGCGTGGAGCTTGGGGCAGCCTCTGGATCTAGGTGGGATATAGAGAGATTCGGTGTTCTGGAAGCATTCGGTTCACTAAGGCAGTGTGACCTTCTCATAGTGTTAGGAACTGTAACAAGGAAGATGATGCCTAGACTTAGGGTCGTCTGGGAACAGATGCCTGAGCCAAAATGGTGCATAGCTATAGGAGCATGCTCTATCTCAGGAGGCCTTTATCTTGACAGCTATAATGTGATGCAGGGGATAGACCAGTACATACCTGTTGATGTCAAGGTTCCAGGGTGTCCGCCAAGCACATATGCCATAATAGACGGTATAATGCTCCTGATGGAGAAGATAAGAAGGAGCGATCTCAAAGGGCACTATCCTGCTGGAACATCTGAAGAAGACGTTCATGCTCTAATTCAAGCTAAGGAGGAGGTAAAGACAAAAGCATGAAGATTACGGAGTTTGTTAAAGGCTTTATGATTTCTGTCAATACTGGAATTCAACACCTTTTCAGAAAAAGAATGACTACTATGTACCCTGAAACACAGAATTATCCTACACTTGACATGTATGCTTATGATCCAAGAAAAGGAATCGCTGTTAGTGGATGGAGGGGAAGGCATTACCTAGATATGACGAAGTGCACAGGCTGCCAGCTCTGTTATATCGCTTGCGAGAACATATCTGAAGCAATAGAGATGGTACCTCTTCCTGAAACCAACTATCCTCAGAATAAGAAGAAGATATTCCCGGCTGTAGACTATGGACGATGTGTGTTCTGTGGCTTCTGTGTAGATGCATGTCCATTCTACGCTCTTTACATGACACCAGTTGCAGAACTGAGTGAATATGATAGAAATGATTTATACTATTCGCCTTATGAACTTTCAAAGCCTCCTGCAGTCAACCCTACTCCAAGAGCAAAGGAGAAAATAGATATCAAGAGGGGTGTCTACGATGAAAGATGAAGATCTTCTGCGGATCCTAAAAGATTCGCTTTCTGCATACTCGCCTGTGAAAGTTGATAAGAATAGAATAAAGATATCTCTTCAAGCTGAAACTCTGCATGATGTAGCAGAAAAGATTTTCTCAATAGGGTTTAACTATCTGCATACCATCTGTGCTACAGACTATCCTGATAAACAGGAGTTTGAACTTAACTATATAGTTGGCAGCATGGATGATGACAAGAGAAATAATATTATTATGCTAGTAACCAGAATACCCAAGTCAAACCCATCCTTACGCACTGTTTCGGATGTATGGAAGGCGGCAAAACTTGAAGAAAGGGAGGAATTCGAGATGCTTGGGGTGAACTTCTTGGGTAATGATGAGCTACAGAAACTGTATCTCCCTGAAGATTGGAATGAAATACCTCCCCTTCTTAAAGAGTACAAACTGAAGAGATGGGTGGATGAGGAGAGAAACAGGCACGGATTGGTGATAGAGAAGGTTGAACACGAGCACTAATCTCCAAGGTCTTCCCGGCGTCTTCGAAGAAGAAGTTTCACCGGAAGGTAAGCTTAGGGTGAGCTTTGGTCCCCAGCACCCAGGCTCAGGGCACATGAGAATAATACTAACTATAAATGGAGATATAGTTGAAGATGCGATACCTGATGTTGGGTATGTGCATAGAGGAGTCGAAAAGATGTGTGAATACAAAACCTATATACAGAACATACCACATATCGAAAGACCAGCCATACATGATTCAGCAGGGACAACCTTACCATACATTTTAGCTACAGAGAAGCTTCTTGACCTGTCTGAGAAAGTCCCCGAAAGGGCACAGTACATCAGAATGCTGCTTGCAGAAATGAATAGAATGATCAACCACTTTTACTTTCTGGGCATACTTGGCATATTTATGGGGCACTCTACAGTGACAACATGGGGGATGGGGGATAGAGAGCTTCTTATTGAAACAGCTGCCATGATGACAGGAGCTAGGGTTACATTCAGTTTTATTGTGCCAGGAGGAGTAAGAACTGATACCCCGCACGGTTTCGAGGAAAGACTGCTGAAGAGTTGTGATTATCTAGAAAGCAGAGTGAAGACTTACAAGGATTACCTACTCGAAAACCCATTTGCAAGGATGAGAATGGAGAATGTAGGCATAATCAAAAAAGAGGATGCAATAGCCTTTGGCCTTGCTGGCCCCACTTTAAGAGGCTCGGGTGTGAAGTCTGATGTTAGAAAGGATGAGCCATACCTGTTGTATGACACAGTTGAGTTCGATGTTCCCTCATACCCCGAGGGAGATGCAATGGCCAGAACGAAAGTTCATATCGAAGAAATACAGCAGAGTATCGCAATAATTAGGCAGGTAGTCGGCAAGATGAAGCCGGGTCCTGTAAAGATACCTCTCAGAGGGCAAATAAGAGGAAAGATAGGGGATGCATATGCTAGGGTAGAGGGTGCAAGAGGCATGAACTCATACTACATAATATCAGATGGGCAAGTCTATCCATACAGAGTCAGGGTCAATACAGCAGACTCCAGGAATTTAGCAATAATGAGAAGGGTGCTTCAGGGCGTAAGAGTGGCTGATGTGCCTGTAGTGCATTGGAGTCTTGACTATTGGCCTGTGGCTGCAGACCGATAAGCTAAAGAATAAAGGCAGACTTAATAAGAAGGCAGTTCGAAGCAAGTGTAGAGAACTAAATGCTTATCCCTGTCAGATGTTTTACATGCGGTTCGCTGGTTGGAGATAAGTATGAGGACTTCAAGGCAAGGGTTGAGACCGGCGAAGACCCATCCAAAGTCCTGGATTCACTGGGTGTCAAGAGATACTGCTGCAGAAGAATGCTACTATCTGCTTTTGAGATAGTTGATTATGAGATACCATATTACGAAGCGATTGAGAGAAGAAGGAAAGAGTTACTAGGCTCATAGCAAGCATAAACATTAAAGGTATGACATTATCTGGCCATAGTACAAGTTATTTGGGTGAATATGTTTGAGTTCAAAGGAGACGGAGGATGACGAAGGTAGCGCGGAGAAGATGATTACTTCTCAACTCTCAGAGAAGACTCTGGTCTCTACCGGAATAAGAATAGGGACCACGGTAAAGACAAAGTATATGCAAAGATACATTTCAAGGACAAGGGCTGACGGGCTTCATATCATAGACATAAACCAAACAACGTCAAGAATAGAAGTCTTGGGTAAATTCATTTCAAGATTCACACCTTCCCATGTAGTGGTCTATTCAGCAAGAGACTTTGCAAAGACACCGATTGAGAAGTTCTCTGAGCTGACGGGGTGCAAAAGAATTACAGGCAGATTTATGCCTGGTACCTTTACAAATCCACAGCTTCCATTCTATACCGATACAGATCTGCTAATCGTTGTTGATCCAGCTCTGGATAGGCAGGCTATTGTAGAAGCGTCTAGCATAGGAATACCAGTTGCGGCGATAGCTGATACTGACAACTCTACAGAAGATGTAGATGTCGTAATCCCGGCCAATAACAGGGGCAGAAGGTCTTTGGCAGCTCTCTTCTGGCTACTCGCTAGGTCCGTTCTTATATACACTTCCACAATTACAGCTGATCAGCCTATGAAGTACACAATAGAGGAGTTCGAGACAAAACTTATCGAGGAGGAGGGGGAGGCTGAGGAATAGAAAGCCAGCAGTTGCAGGGCAATTTTACCAAGCAGAAAAGAATTCTCTGATAGAAGAAATTAAAAACTGTTTTATGCATCCTGTAGGTCCGGGGTCGCTACCCCCAGCTCCTGATACTAAACAAGAAATTCTTGCCACCCTGAACCCTCACGCAGGATATATGTATTCGGGTCCTGTTGCGGCTCACAGTTTTTATGCCATAAGCAGGCTTAGGCCTGACCTGATAATAATAATAGGCCCAAACCACTATGGGATAGGAAGCGGAGTTGCTGTTCCCCAGAGTGATGGATGGGAGACACCTCTAGGCAATTTAAAGATAGATGTTTATGCTGCAAGAGAGTTGATGAAGACATCAGGTATAGTAGACATGGATGATGCAGCGCATTGGAGAGAGCACAGTATTGAGGTTCAGCTACCTTTCATACAGTTTGTCTTTGGGGAATTTGTTAAGATACTACCTATCAGTATGGCGCTGCAAGATCATAAGACATCGATAGAGCTGGGAGAAGCCGTGGCTAGGCTTGCAAGGGGTAAAAATGTAATACTGATAGCTTCGAGTGACTTTACTCATTATGAACCCCATGAAACCGCTAAAGCAAAGGATAGCAAGGCGCTGGAATACATTTTGGCTTATGATGTTGCAGGTTTTTACGGTTATATAGAGAGGAGCTCCATCAGTATGTGTGGCTATGGCCCAGTAGCTGCAGTGATTGTTGCTGCAAAGATGCTAGGGGCTGATAAGAGCAAGCTTCTAAGGTACGCAACAAGTGGAGATATATCAGGAGAGCGTTCATCTGTAGTAGGCTACTCTTCTGCTATCTTCTTCAGGTGATACCCTTTAAAGGCTATTGCCAGTGCTCCGGGCAAAGTGATTCTGCTTGGGGAGCATTTCGTCGTTTACGGTGGCCAGGCCATTGCAGTAGCTATAGACAAAGGTGTAATAGCCGAGGCAAGCATCGATCAAAAAAATAGCATCATGTTAATCGATTCTAAACTCCAACTTGAATCTTCCCAAGAAAAGAATTTTCTCGAACCAGTATCCCTCGCCTTAGACCATTTTATGAAAGAGTATTCCTTAA
Source organism: Nitrososphaeria archaeon (assembly GCA_029775965.1). Classification (GTDB taxonomy): domain Archaea; phylum Thermoproteota; class Nitrososphaeria; order Conexivisphaerales; family DTJL01; genus JAKAPW01. Next base: position 8,704 of record JARVJU010000004.1, read on the forward strand.
GAGGCATTAGGCTTGTGCTGAAGAGCAATATTCCTTCTTCTGCAGGGCTTGGTTCTTCAGCTGCCTCATCTGTCGCAGCCATTGCCGCTGCAGCAGAGCTTTTTGGAATAAGGTTATCCGATTCAGAGCTGTATGATCATGCTATAATAGCAGAACAAATAGTTCACAAAAGACCATCAGGCCTCGATGTTTTCGTGTCCATATCTGGTGGTGCTGTCAAAATCAAGCAGGGTAAGAGGTTTAGAGTTGATGATTTTCCTAGTTTCCAGCTTATGGTATGTGATAGCAAAGTTAAGAGAAACACAGGAAGCATGGTAGAGAAGGTATCAGAATTCAAGAATCAGAATGGTGATGTCTTCAAAGCATTACAGACAGCAGTCGACTCATTGGTTGGTATGGTTGAGTCTATCAGAAGGCGTTCACAGCTGGCTTTGCTAGCGAACGCAATGAACCTTAACCACGAAGCCTTAAGGATAATAGGAGCTTCAACACCTTTGCTTGATAAAATGGTCATAGAAGCAAGAAGTGCAGGTTATAACGGAGCAAAACTAACCGGGGCAGGAGGCGGGGGTTGCATAATTGCTCTTGCTATCAGTCAGCCTAAAGCTGCCTTCAAAAAATTCTCCGCCATTTATGACAATGCTTTTCTGGCTAATGTTTCAACCAGAGGTGTTCATTCTTGGAAGGAGTAGTGGTAATAAAGCTCGGCGGCTCTGTGATCACTGACAAAAAAAAGCCATATTCTGCAAGAACAGAAGTCTTGGACTCAATCTCTTCATCGATCGCTGAGTGGAGTGGTAGGCTGATCGTTGTGCACGGTGGCGGGTCATTTGGCCATCCTACAGCAATGAAGTATAAACTATCTAGTACGAAGTATAAGAGGTCTGGAGAGGGTATCTTTGAAACAAGGGAAGCAATGCAGCAGTTGTCATCTATGGTCTCCCACTATTTAGGGCAGCATGGCGTAAAAACGTATACCTTGCCAGCAGTCTCTCTTCTAACCATGGAGGGAGATCCTAGAAGGGATTTGGCATTTTTAATTAAGAATATTCTGAACTCAGGACTAACACCACTTACATATGGCGATGTAGCCGTGTTCAGAAAGGGATTTAGGATAGTTAGCGGAGACTATTTGTCATATGTTTTATCTTCCGCTATAAGAGCGGAAAGAGTAATATTCACAATAGACAAGCAGGGTATCTTGAGAAACCTAGATGATCCCACTTCTGCCATAGAAGAGCTGGAATTCAAGCAGATAAACCAATTTGTGCATGCTAGCGAAAAGGACGCAACTGGTGGTTTCAAGGCAAAGGTGAGCTATGCCAGAATGATAGCAGAAAATGGGATAGATGTCTTCTTCGTAAACGGTTTTGATAAGGATGCCCTTATTAGGTCCTTGCATGGCGAGAGAGGCGCAGGTACTCTGGTGAAAGGTAAGAAATGACAATCTCAGATAGAAAGAGGGACCATCTGGAAATATGCATTAAAGAAGATGTAAATTCCAGAAAGCAGACAACCCTTTTAGAGGATGTTCATTTGATTCATAACGCACTTCCAGAATTGAATTTGGAAGATGTCTCAGTTGAAACGGAAATTTTTGGCCATGAGCTTTCCCTCCCCCTTTTTATCGACTCTATGACAGGTGGAACACAGATGTCGTATGAGATAAATCAGGCCTTAGCTTCCGCAGCAGAAGAAGCTCATATAGGGATAGGTGTGGGGAGCCAGAGAGCAGGATTAACTAGACCCGAAGTAGCAGAGACCTACAGGATAGTTAGAAAGTCAGCCCCTACTACTTTCGTATTTGGAAACCTCGGAGCTGCTCAGCTTGTCAAGGGTCTAACTATAGCTGAAGCAAAGAAGGCTGTTGAGATGATTGATGCAGATGCTCTAGCGATTCACCTTAATCCATTGCAGGAGGCCGTGCAGATGGGTGGTGATCCACAGTACAAGGGGGCAATTGCTAGAATAAGAGAGCTGGCAGAGTCTCTCGATGTGCCAATCATAGTTAAGGAAGTGGGTGCAGGAATCTCCGGTGATGTAGCAAAATCTCTCGAGATGGCAGGCGCCAAGGCGATAAATGTATCAGGCGTTGGAGGGACAAGTTGGTCAGGAGTAGAATCGATTCGAGCAAAGAGGGCTAATAACGATGTAACCGCCGCTCTGGGGGAAGCATTTTGGGACTGGGGTATACCCACAGCTGTAGCACTCATAGATGTAGTTAGAAAGGTTAAGTTACCTGTTATTGCATCAGGCGGTATAAGAACAGGTCTCGATGTAGCTAAATGCATTGCACTTGGGGCAAGCATTTGTGCAATGGCAAGACCATTCCTACTAGCAGCTTCCAGAAAGGGGAAAGAAGGCGTATTAGACCTTATAAGGTCAGTAGCATCAGAGCTGAAACTCTCTATGTTTTTGACAGGATCGCCGAACATCAACAGCTTGCAAAGCACAAAGTTTGTTATAACTGGTGAGCTGCAAGAATGGGTGAAGTCTCTGGCTTGAAGGAATTACAAAGTGAACTCAAGAGGATAGCTTTACTGGTTAACTCCTATTTAATAAATGAACTGAAGGGAGAACCTAAAGAGCTGTATGACGCTTCTGCGCACCTTATACTTGCAGGCGGCAAAAGACTTAGACCATTCATAGTGGTGAAGTTCTACTCCATGTTCAAAGGAAACGAAAATGATATTTTACCTACAGCAGCTGCTGTTGAGTTCATACATAACTTTACCCTCATACATGATGACATAATGGACAGGGATGAATACAGGCATGGTGTTCCCACAGTGCACAAAAAGTATGGGGAGCCTCTAGCTATACTAGCAGGTGACGTGCTCTTTGCAAAAGTCTTTGCTATGCTGACAAAGACCCCAGCATTAAGAGGGAGCGACGTGAAAATGACAGAGGCGGTAAGTAGCGTGGCCAATTCCCTAGTGACACTCTGTGAGGGGCAGGCCTTAGATATGAAGATGCCCCAGATTGGGACTCTTTCAGAAGAACTTTACTATTCTACCATAGAGAAAAAGACATCAGCACTGTTCCAAACGTCAGCCCTGTTAGGATGCATAGCCGCAGGTTGCTCTGAAAAGGAGAAGGATAATGCGAGAATCTACGCAAGACATATCGGCCTTGCGTTTCAGCTTATAGATGACCTTCTGGGCGTAGCAGGCGAGACAGAGGTAACAGGAAAGCCAGTAGGTAACGACCTTAGAGAGGGTAAGAGAACTATACCGATAATGATGGCCGTGCAAAATGCTGGTCGGAATGAAAGGGAAGCAATTTTGCATGTGTGGGGTAATGACAGAGCAGATAATGATGAATTACTCAGAGTAGTAGGTATTATTCGTTCTATGAAGGTTGACACTAAGGTCAAAGAATTGGCAAAGAAGCATATTGAAAATTCGTTGCTTGCACTATCTCAGTTTCCAGACTGTGAGTCTAGAAAGTATCTTGAAGCACTTGCAAAGTTTGTTATAGACAGAAGGATGTGATACTAGCATGGACTCTTCCTTGGACAGAGAGCTAGAATTATCGATAAGAATGGCAGCGCTGCTTAATGCTACAAGACATCACGGAAAAGCAGATGTAAACGCAGTACTTGGGAAGGTACTATCAGAGTATCCGGAATTTCGAGCCGAAGCCAGAAAACTGGTTGGTATAGTGCAGAAAATATGTAAAGAAGTATCATCTATGACAGAGCTTCAGCAAAGAGAGGAGCTCATATCCGTGCAGGGTAAAATGCATATCTCAGAAAAAGCTGAAGTGCATGCAGGAAAGAAGGAAGAAAGTCACAAAGAGCTTCCTGCTTTGCCCAACGTGCAAAGATATGATAGGGTGGTAACGCGATTCGCTCCAAATCCAGATAGCGTGCTACATATCGGCTCTACAAGAGCGCTTATACTGAGCCATGATTATGCAAGAATGTATTCTGGAAGATTCATCTTAAGGTTTGAGGACACAGACCCAAGACTAAAAAAATCGTCCCTGAAATTCTATGACTACATCATAGAGGATATGAGGTGGATGGGATGCGAACCGGATGAAATATATTTTCAGAGTGATAGGCTTGAAATATACTACACTTATGCAGAAAGGTTGATTCAGCTCGGAGGAGCTTATGTCTGTACCTGCAGCAGTGAAACATTTCGCTCACATATCCTGGCAGGACAGTCATGTCCCTGCAGGAACCTTACTGTACTGGAGCACCTGAATAGATGGAAAAAAATGCTCTCGGGAGGTTATAAGGAAGGGGAAGCAGTGCTCAGGGTAAAGACAGACCTGACTCATCCTAACCCGGCTGTCAGAGACTGGCCTGCGATGAGAATAATAGACACTCAAAAGTATAAACATCCCAGAGTAGGCTCAAAGTACATAGTCTGGCCGTTGTATAACTGGAGCGCTGGTCTTGATGACCATCTCATGGGTGTAACTCACATCATACGGGGTAAGGATCATCTGACAAATGCGATAAGACAGAAGTATTTTTATGATACGTTTGGATGGAATTACCCTGAATCAATCCACTATGGAAGACTGAAGATAGAAGGTTCTGAGCTTAGCAAATCCAAAATAGAGCTCGGCATAAGAGAAGGAAGATACTATGGCTATGATGACCCCAGATTAGCCACACTGAGAGCCCTAAGAAGGAGGGGGATTGAATCAGAAGCGATAAGGCGGCTCATATACCAGATCGGGCCAAAGCCTGTAGATGTAGAGATAAGCTGGGATAATCTCTTAGCTATAAACAGACAGTTGATAGATAGGAAGTCTCCAAGACACTTTGCAGTATTCGGCCCTGTTATGCTGGAAATAGCAGGCATACCTGATGAATTTCTCAAAATAGAGCTTCCCAGACATCCAGATAATCCTGGCATGGGAAAAAGAGTTTATGAAGTCAGGGCAATAGACGGCAAAGCTAGGGTGTATGTACCGAGAACTGAAATTCAAAAACTCAAGAGTGCAAGATTGATGGGTCTGTTCAATATATCAGATATACATTTTAAAGAAGATGCAAGTGCTAAATTCTACAGTTATTCTCTGGAAGACGCACGCAAGAGACAGATGAGCGCTTTGCAATGGCTTCCTGTAGATAGCAATATACAGATATCTGTAGTACTTCCAGATGCCAGTAGTGTTAAGGGTCTTGGTGATACTCAACTACTTGAGGAAGAGGTAGGAGTAGTTGTTCAGTTTGAAAGGATGTTCTTTGCTAGGATAGATTCTAAGCAGCCGGAATTTACACTGTACTTTACCTCCGGATTGCTACCCAAGCTCTAAATGTTTACTTTCCTGCTGTACATCAGGATAAAAAGAATGAAAAGTTTAAAACCACTGACCTAAAGGAGAGCCTCTAGGGTGAAAGTTCAAAGATGAGCCCTGATTCAGGTCCATTAAGCAAGGTTAGTTACGTTAAATTCCAAACGCCAAAGGAGCTAGTTGAAGCTGCTTATGAAGCGGTAAGACAGGCAAGGCAGTCCGGCAAGGTTAGAAAGGGAACCAACGAAGCCACAAAGGCTATAGAAAGAGGTATCGCGAAGCTTGTGGTGATTGCAGAAGACGTAGACCCTCCGGAGGTCGTAGCACACCTGCCTCTACTTGCCGACGAACGAAAGACGCCGTACCTGTATGTAAACTCAAAGAAACAGCTAGGGGAAAGTCTTGGAATAGACGTACCTTCAGCTGCATGCGCAATAGTTGAGCCGGGCGAGGCTCAGCCGCTGATGGAGCAAATACTCACATCTCTCTCCAAAGTAAGGCATGGATGATGCTGCATGGGAGCCGCTTCAGAAGAGAAGACAACACCTGCAGAGGTAATTCAGGTGGTTGGCAGAACAGGTGTTGCGGGAGAGATAACACAGGTCAGAGTTAAAATAATGGAAGGTAAAGATAAAGGAAGAATTCTTACAAGAAATGTAAAAGGGCCTGTCCGAACAGGCGATATACTGATGCTAAGGGAAACGGAACGTGAAGCCAGAAAGATAAAGTAGATCTGAGCTAACCGTTTATATCTGGGCCAAAATGTAGGCTTGCATGGTAGCTCAAAGGGTGAAGTGAAACCTTGCTCAGCCAGAAGAAATGTTCATTCTGTGGTAAAGATATAACCCCAGGAATGGGTATAACCTTGGTTAAGAACGACGGGTCTGTGCTAACTTACTGCAGTTCTAAGTGTAAAGTTAATCACCTTAAGCTACACAGGGACCCTCGCAGACTAAAGTGGACTATGAAATACGTCAAAGGAGGAAAAGGCATCTGATGAATAGAACTTTGATTGTAGTCAAGCCAGATTGCGTGGGTAAAGGAATGATTGGTGAGGTACTGAAAAGGTTTGAAGTCAAGGGGTTTAAAGTGATTTCGCTCAGAATGCTGCATATGAACAGAGAGATGGCAGAGGCATTCTATTCTGTTCATAGAGAAAAGAGCTTCTTTGATGAGCTAGTTCGCTTTATAACATCGGGGCCTGTTGTAGCTGCTGTGCTTGAAGGAAGAGAGGCAATAACAGTAGTAAGGAGTATGATCGGAAGCACAGATTCCGTTAAAGCAGCGCCAGGCACGATCAGGGGTGATTTAGCCCTGGGTCTTACCGACAACTGCATTCATGCTTCTGATTCCGAAGAAAGTTTCGATAGAGAGTTTAAGGTTATATTTGGGTAGTTTCTGAATGGATCGGCTTGATTTGGGATGCAATCAACTATACGTCAGCCCATAGTGGTAGTCCTGGGCCACGTAGATGCAGGCAAATGTGTTGGCGCTGATACTATACTTGAGCTTCCTGACGGAACTTTTATTTCAGCCGAATATACATTTAATAGATACAAGACGGGTAAAAGATTAATCAGCAACGAGGAGGTATACAAGGCACATGGTCTTCGTCTGTTATCGCTAGATAATGATATGAAAGTCAAGGCTGCCAAGGTTTCGTATGTATGGAGAAGAGTAGCTAAAGAGACTATCAGGATAGTTACAGACTGGGGTATTGGAATAGAAGTTACCCCGGAACATCCCTTCCTTTCGTTGAGGGATGGAGAGATTAGCTACGTAATGGCAGATAAGCTAGCCGTAGGGGATAAACTAGCAATCCCTATTAGAAATATAAGAGCAAAGTTAACACGCCTAAAATCCTACATTCTTAGATGTCTGAGCGAAGATACACTAGTAAGTCTTCATGACGGAACTTGGTTGTCGCTTTCCAAGGTACGAGCCACAACTTCAGATGAAGAAATACTGAGGCATATTAGAAAACTCAAAATAGAAGGCAAAGAAATATCTTTTCCCAAGACAAAGAATGATCTAAAGCTCTTATTTTTCGTGGCAGGAGCTCTGTATACTGGAAACAAGTCGATACTAGAAGCTCATGAGGCACAAGCTTTGCTTGCAAAATTGATCTTTGATTTTACCGAGATACCCCTACTGCTACAGATCGCTGATGGTGAGCTACTTGAATCATTTATTAATGGGCTTATGGCTGATGCAACCAAGTTAAGCACAGAAAGATCTCCTCCTTGTCTCCCTTTGCTAATTCCAAGGCTCGGATCAGGTGTCAAAATTCATGAAGTTATACCGAATAGAGGATCCTTTGCAGAGCACGTAAGCAGGTCAGGTCAGGTTGCTTTAATCAAAGAAAAGTATTCAAACGATATGGCATACGCAAGTGTTAGATCAGTTGAGAGAATCGAAGGTCCTACATTTGTTTATGATTTTACTATTCAGAAAACGAATAACTTTATTGCGAATTGCCTTGTTGCCCATAATACATCATTACTTGATAAAATAAGGGGTACAGCGGTTCAGGTTAGAGAAGCAGGAGGAATAACACAGCATATCGGAGCAAGCTTCTTCCCGGTAGAAACACTCTTGAAGATATGCGGCCCCCTCGTAAATATGTTCGGTCGTCAAATTAAGATACCAGGGTTGCTGGTAATTGATACTCCAGGTCATGAAGCTTTTACGAATCTAAGACAGCGAGGAGGTTCTGCTGCAGATATAGCTATCTTGGTCGTTGACAGCACAAAGGGACTCGAACCCCAGAGCTACGAATCGATTGAGATACTGAAATCCCGCAAAGTTCCATTTGTAATTGCCCTGAACAAGATAGACCTCCTGCCTGGATGGAAATCCAAACCGAACAGACAGCTCAGCATCGCCCTTAAAGAGCTTGATAAGGTTGCGATAGATTTTCTTGACCAAGCAATCTATAGGGTTGTAGGGCAGCTCTCACAACTGGGGTTCAGCAGCGAGGCATACTACAGGGTTAAGGATTTTACCAAGGAAATAAGCATAGTGCCTGTAAGCGCTACAACGGGAGAAGGTATCCCAGAACTCTTAGCAATACTTGTCGGTTTGACTCAGCAATTCATGCTAAAGAAGCTGTACGTAACTAAAGGACCTGCAAGAGGCATAGTGCTTGAAGTAAAGGAGGAAGAAGGGCTTGGAGCAACTGCAAATATAATACTAACAGATGGCATTCTGAGAGTTGGTTCGAGAGTAGTATTGGCAAAGAGAGAAGGTGCACAAGTACTCAGAGTTAGGGCGTTGCTGATGCCTAAACCTTTGGACGAAATGAGAGACCCAAGAGATAGATTCGAATCTGTGAACAGCATAGTAGCAGCTGCAGGTGTAAAGCTTGTGGCACCAGACTTGGATGGAGTTCTTGCCGGCTCTCCACTTCTAGAGATTGAAGAGGGAGTTGATGAAAACATGGCCAAATCATCTGTGTATGGGGAAGTAAAAAGCGCTCTTATTGAAAGAGATCAACTTGGGATAGTTGTAAAAGCAGATACCCTAGGAACCCTAGAGGCACTGACTGCTCTTATCAAGAAGATGGAAATTCCTATACGAATAGCTGATGTTGGGCCTGTAACTAAAAGAGATGTAATACAAGCTCAACTGGTAAAGAGTTCGGACAGGTACCTAGGGGTGATACTTGCATTCAATGTCAGAATACTAGAGGAGGCTAGGAGGGATGCAGATGCTAAAGGCGTCAAGATATTCGAAGACAAAGTAATCTACAACCTGATCGACTCATACAGGGGTTGGAAAGAAAAGGAATCTGAATCAGAGGCAAGAGCTATTTTCTCCACAATCACACTACCCGCAAAGTTTTCTGTTCTGAGGGGGCATATATTCAGAAGAAGCAATCCTGCTATATTTGGAGTTGAAGTTATTGAGGGAAAATTACGAAAGAGGGCATCCGTCATGAACATTCGGGGTGAAGAGGTTGGAACTATTCAGCAGATACAAAACGAAGGTGTAGATATTGAAGAGGCAGATTCGGGTAGCAAAGTTGCAGTCTCCATGAAGGAGCCTGTAATGGGTAGACAGATAAGAGAGGGAGAAGTACTCTATACACTGCCTAGAAGTGAAGATGCCAGATTATTGCTTACAAAGTTCTCGGATAGACTCACACCAGGTGAAAAAGCACTGCTGGATGAGCTAATAACCATAAGAAGAAGAGTCCATACACTATATGCTTACTAGCAAAGCTATGAACTCATCTTGATTCCTACCCAATGAAGATTAGACTGCATGCTGTGTACTAACCCCATGAACTACGCCAGTCTGTCACATTAGAGTCGATCCTCCTGAAGGTATTAACGCAAGCAAAGAATATCTGCGCCGCGTAGCAAGTTTTGCTGAGTGCTTCTCTGCTGGAGAGCCTCCCTTCCTTGCTTTAGAAGACAAGTATGGTTGTACCCTGCCCCATTTCATATCTTGCAATTTTCTAATGCCACGGGCAGAGAGAACTTCATCCACATCCATAAGGCAAGAGAATAATGTCAGGCAAACAGGCATGTATTGGCTGGGTCCTATTCAGGAAAACGTTATATCTATAAGACTAGGCAGCCCATGGCAGAAGGATCTTGGCTAATTTTCTTCTAATTCTTTCAGACCCAAAGGCGAGGAAATCCGTTAAACAGGATATTAAAGATACTAGGTCGCAATTCTTCATTGGTCTTAAGATAGGTGATGTAGTAGACGCAAGCAGTATAGGAATAAAAGGTAAGATTCGCATAACAGGAGGAAGCGATAGGTCTGGTTTTCCCATGAGACCAGATGTTCAGGGTGGGGCGAAAAGATACGTGCTTCTGGCTGATAGACCAGGTCTAAAAAGCGCAGAAGGTGGCTTTAGAAAGAGAAAGATGGTTAGAGGAAACACAATTACAGACGAAATATATCAGATAAATGCTGTCCTTGTGGAGGGCGAAATGCCGGAGCAGGTAACGACTGAACAGAAGCAACCTACCAAAGCCTAACCTTTATCAATAATACCAATGGATACGTTGCCATTTATGTCTTCGTCACCCAAAAGAAGGATTCCGAGGCAGTCCGAGGTAAACATAGGAACAGCAGGGCATGTGGACCACGGCAAATGTCTGGCCATATATGAAAAGGTCATACTTGATGACTCAGAATTTACAGGAGAGCAACTGGAAAAGTTAGCAATATCAAATGAATTATATCAAGGTAGATCTGGAGAAGGCTATGTTTACTCTCTTGTGCAGCACAGGACACTCTCCTTAAATGAAAGGCTAAGTATTGTCTACACACACCCTTATCTCTACATTCAATCATATAAAGGTGCAATAATATCTTTTAGCACATCGTCTGGAAGGGTGCTAAGGGTAACTCCAGAACATCCTGTTTTATGCTATAGGCATGGTAAATATCAATGGGTGAAGGCAAAGAATATCGTTGCAGATGATAGCGTAACTGCGTTTGATAGCAACAAACTAACAACTGATAGTGTACTAGCTATAAGGGTTCAGCAATATCAAGGCAAAATCTTCGACCTAATGATTCCCTCTTATCATAATTTTATTGAGGCTGCTGGGGGAATCGTGTGCCATAACACGACTCTTACAGAAGCTATTACAGGCAAGTGGACTTCTGCACATAGTGAGGAACTGAGAAGGGGGATAACAATTAGAGTCGGATATGCTGATGCAGCGGTGTATAAATGCAGTGGATGCTCCCCACCTTTATGCTACAACACAGACGGCGAATGCTCTTCATGCGGAGGAGAGGCAGAGCTACAGCGTGTGATAAGTATAGTTGACAGCCCGGGTCATGAAAGCTTAATGGCCAACATGCTCAGTGGCGCTGCACTGATGGACGGTGCATTGGTGGTTATAGCAGCAAATGAACCAGTTCCTCAGCCACAAACAAAGGAGCATGTCCAAGCACTGCAGATGATAGGTGTCAAGAATCTGGTCATCGTTCAGAATAAGATAGATCTAGTCACCTATACACAGGCTTTAGATAATATGGAAAAGATAAACGCATTTATGCAATCATACGGGTTCAAAGATATTCCTGTCATACCCGTTTCAGCTCAGAAAAGGTTGAACATAGATGCACTTATTCAAGCTATGGAAGAATTTATACCTACTCCAAAAAGAGACGCCAGTGCCACTCCACTTATGTCTGTTCTTAGATCGTTCGATGTCAACCTTCCAGGCACCCCTGTTTCAAATCTTAGGGGTGGTGTAGTGGGCGGGACTCTCTTAAAGGGTTCTTTCAGTGTGGGCGACGAAATAGAGATGAAGCCAGGTATTTATGATTCATCCAAGGGAAAGTATATACCGATTACTACCAAAATTGTATCTCTCGGAACAAGTGCTGGGCTGGTAGATAAAGTCTTTCCAGGAGGCCTCGTTGCTGTTGGAACATCCATCGACCCATACTTTACCAAGAGCGATTCTTTGGTAGGCAATCTTGTCGGGGCTCCGGGTACTCTTCCAGAAGAACTGAACGATATAGTTATGACGGTCTCTCTCTTCGATTCTGTCGTAGGTATTTTGCAAAATACAAAGGTCGAACCCTTGAAGATGAATGAAGTCCTCAGGCTAAACATCGCCACAGCGACAACTGCAGGAGCGGTAACCAGCATACGGGGTAACATTGCTACAATAAAACTCGCAAAGCCAGTCTGCCCGCCTCCGAACGCTAGGGTAGCTATAAGCAGAAGAATAGCTGACAGGTGGCGTCTTATAGGATCAGGTATGCTTCAAAGTTGATGCGTAAATATGATTGTTCTGCTGGATACAAGCATATTACTTATCTTAGAGCAGAAGCATATCAACTTACAAGCGATTCATGAAATTCTTGGTAGCTATGAATTCGCTGTACCAACCTCTGTATTAGAGGAGCTGGAAGTCATCTCATCAAGAAATGGGAAAAAAGGGAAGCTTGCCAAGGCTGCGCTTTCTTTTGCATCCACTCTACAGAAGGTGAATACGTCCGAAGACGCAGACACTTCACTAATCACTTTGGCAAAGGAATATAATGCGGCTGTAGCAACGATGGATGATGAGCTGATTAGAAGGCTCAAAAGAGCTGGGATAACAGTGTTAACACTAAGCAAGGACAGGTTCATACTAGTCAGCAGATAATAAGCCAAAAAGGTTTAAAAAACGTTAAAAAAACACATAATGGCAGAGGCTTTTTACGTGAGGCTTATTCAAGGGGGTACAAAATTAAAGTGTTCCAACTAGTCTCTTTAAGCGATGTTGTAAGGATACCACCGGACAAACTTAAGGGTCCACTTGTACAGGTTGCGGAAGAGATTTTGAAGGCTAGATACGAAAGCACTTTGACCCCAGAATTTGGGTACATAATTCTTGTTAGTGATGTATCGGTAGAACCTGTCGGCAAGCTGATACAGGGTGATGGAGGAACTTATCATAGAGCTACCTTCAAAGTTCTTGCCTTCGAGCCAAAATTACAGGAGATTGTTGAAGGCGAGGTGGTAGAAGTGACGGAATTCGGTGCTTTTATAAGGATAGGCCCTGCTGACTGCCTGCTTCATATATCCCAAATAATGGATGATTATATTTCTGTAGACCTTAAGCAAGGAATAATATCAGGGACAAATAGCGGTAGAAAGCTTGCAGTCGGTTCAAAGGTAAGAGTTAGAATAACCGCAGTCAGTTTGACAAGAGGTATTTCTATGGGTAAGATAGGTGTCACATGCAGACAACCATTTCTAGGCGCTCTTGAATGGATAGAGGAAGATACAAAGAAGAAGGAAGAAGCGGTGAAGAAGGAGAATGCCTAAAGAGCTCGCATGCAGAAAATGTTCAGCGTTAACACAGGGTAAAGTGTGCCCTGTATGCGGTTCAGAAGATTTGAGTGAAAACTGGAAAGGTCTAGTGATCCTTTTTGATCCTCAAAACTCTGATGTTGCATCTGTGCTTAACCTGAAGAAGCCGGGAAGGTATGCCTTGCAGGTGAGTTAGCAATGCAAACCTTTCCTATCAAAGAGTCTTTACGCAAAAAACTCAAGGAACCCTTTGGAAAGCTGATAGAAAATTCTCGAGTTACCTCTTTTCTTCTGCAAATTTCTAAAGATGATTTCTTGATATCAGTTGGCGATAGAACCACCAAAAACTGCATCTCTGCTGGGCTTGCTCCCAGACTTGAGATCATTGATAATAGAGAGAAGAGAAATCCAGTAGATACACTGCCCTATGATGGTTCCCAGGAAATTAGGGCCGTTAATCCACCAGGTCATATCAGCCTGGAAGCTGTAAAAACCATACAAAACTTGCTAAAAAGCAACAAAAGGTCAAGAATAGTTGTAGATGGGGAAGAGGATCTGCTGGTGCTTCCCTGCGTTCTTTTCGCACCTGACGGAGCTAGGGTGCTGTACGGGCAGCCGGACAAGGGTCTTGTGGAGATAGTTGTTAACAAAAGAAATCGTAAAAAAGTAGAAAAGATTATGCAAGAAATAGGATGGGTTGCAACGAACTGAAAAATTTGATCTTTGAACACCTGTGTAATCCTTTTACCAGCAGCAGAGTTATGGTCTTCAAAAGTTCAAAATCTATGCCTCCCACCTCTTCACCCAGCTTAATAGATTGGGTGACCAAGGCTGAGAGTATCTGATTACTTTTGTTTGTCAAGATAGAAGCACAGCCTTAGTAATCTTGAAAGATATCAAGCCTTCATTTTTTGACCGAGTATTTGTTCTTTCTGCAAATTGTTCTCTGCAGGCAAGTTGCTCTTTGCAAGCCTTGATCAAATGGTTGACTAGGAAAACTGAAGGAATACTCAACCATTACTCTTATAAAGCCTTCTTTTCGCGTCTTGTCTATCAATGAAGAGGGCAAAACTCGTGGAAAACAAAGTTCTAGGCAGAAAGGAGGTTAGATACATATTCGAGAACGCCTCGGGTAAGCTTTCCAGAGTCGAAGCCGCGAAGATGGTTGCATCTGACCTTGGTGTCGAAGTAAGTCAAGTCTTTGTTCTGAATCTTCACGCTTCACACGGAACAAGGGACGTAGAAGGAACATTCTACGTGTATGATGACCCAAAGTTAGCAAATGTCCAGCTTCAAAAGTACATATTCCTGAGGAATCTAACTAAAGACGAAAGAAAAAAGATATTGGATGAAATGAAAAAGAAGAAAGCCCCGAAGGTGGCTGCGCAGAAGAAGTGACCTACATGTCTGAAGCGACAGAAGCTGTTGAAGAGGTCAAGCCCCGTGCAGCAAGGAGGCCGAAAAAAAAGAAAATCAGTCCGAAGGTATACAGTTTTTACCAGATTAAAGAAGGAAGGGTAGTAAGGTTGAAGAGAGAATGTCCTAGGTGTGGAAGAGGAGTCTTCATGGCCCAGCATAAAGATAGATATCACTGTGGTAAATGCGGGTATACAGAGTGGATAGCAAAATCAAAAGGACACTAGGCCATCCCTAGCTGCTCTCAGCACGTTAGGCAAAACAAGAACTTGAAAAGGCATGAGATACTTCTGTTCCTGTGCAGTCTCTAGGATTGACCGGCTTCCCTCGTATGAGTACGCCCTTGCAAATTCCCTGGCAAATGCCGAAGCTATTCTTTCTTCATGTACGCCTATACAGCAGTAATAAACAAACTCAGCTATATCCCATGCTTTATCTCCGCCTTCCTTAAATTGCTCCAAATCGATCAGTGTTATATCATTGTTCATGCACAATATATTACTTGGTTTTGTATCTCCTATGCTCATACCCGAATTATGCACTTTAGCAAGCAAAGAGGCAAACTGGTGTAGATAAAACATAACTTTCTCACTCCTAATTCCGTCCCTTTTCATAAGTTCTTCCAGCGCCACTCCATCCATATGTTCCCTAACCATTATTCTGTCATCAAGCTGCAGACCGTAAACAGTAGGGGTTCGCAATCCCAGTCTTCTAAGACTAAGAATACCATTGTACTCCATTGCGAGTCTGTGCATTGGTCTGAATTCGAATGATTTGGCTGATATTGCGGCTATGTTTGCGACAACCCATTTTACAGACCATATGTCTTTGTACTTTTTGGAAACCATCTTAAACTGCTTTGAATCCTTTGATATTGTCAGAGTTGTCACTGTGGAGAAAAAATCACCCATCTGTCTTTTGAAAACCTTGTAGGGCCTTTCAATAGATAGGAACGACAGGATTTCTTCAAGCCAGTCAGTGTCAAATGCCAGCTTTCCCTCAGGTATTGAAAGCAGCTGTCTTGGTTCTTTAAGCTCTCTTGGTACTGTAAGTTGCAGTTTCCTTCTGTTTATCTTCGAGAAAAGTTCTCTAAATGCTACATCGAACCCTACATTTCCTGCCAGTCCGTGAACGAGATATTGCTTTATTCCTCTTCTGGCGATGCGTATGATTGGCAGAAAAGGTCTTGTTTTCAGTTTCTCTTCTGTATGCTTTGTAAGCTTAAAACCATCGCCATCCTTTTCTAAGAGACCTTGATCACAAAGCTTCTCAAGCTCTTCTCTAAATATCCTGACTGCGAGGGACAGATTCTCCTCCCTGACTGGCGGAGAATAAGTTCTGATATAGCTGTACACTACTGGTGGATAAATCATACCTCTTTTTTTCAATTTACTAAAGAGAAAATACTCCGGTCGAACTGTGATGTATGCCGAAAAAGGACCATATTTCTCCACAATCTCCTGAATCTCCTCTATGATGATTCTTCTTTTGAGGATTCTTTCTTCAAGGCTAAAATAACCTTGGCCTAAGATCTCTTCATATCTGTTAAGAATTCTTCCAGCTGCGAATTCTCCCAAGGATGCTTGCGAGCAATCCTTCTCAAAAGAATCTTTTTGAACAAGTAGAGCAGAATAGTATGTACCTTCATGCTCCCCATACACATACTTTGCCTTTGGTCTTTGCTTATCCACTATTACCAGTAGATCATAATCGCTATCCTGCCTAGCATAGCCTGATATCCTTGAACCATAAACAGCCACAGCTATTACATTGCTCTTCTTGGCTGCTATCCTAGATGCATTTACAAGCTTCTCTGCTATTTCTGCCGAAAGTGAAACAGCCAAGTGTTAGTTCAACCCGTCACCAAGCGACTTAATCTTCTCTACTGCTACTGGGTCAAGGTTCGCGTTTGCTATTGCCTGTACGGGAATACTTACAGCATTATCATCAGGTCGGACTACAGCATAAGGGAGCTTCATATCCAGCCAGTTCTTTATCGTTCTTTTGTTCAAAGGTTCATCAACAAAACCGCTCGGGAATTTTTTTTCAATAAGAGTAACCAGGCTTCTGTATTTCCCAAATATCTTTGCAGGAGGGAAAGCCTCCTGCATGTCCTTGTAGGTTGCTTCAAATATAGTAGACGGCGATGGAGAAGTGACAAGTGCAGTAGTGAACCTTCTTATGAGCTCGAGGTAATGGGTAAATTCATGTGCAGCAACAGCTTGAAGAGTTTCCCTCGAGGCATATAGTAAAAGAGGAGCTGTGAATTCTATGAGAAGGTTAAGCCTTCCGTTTACTACTGCAGCTACGTTTCTTGCGTAGTATATGCCTGTGGTGTATTCAACTTCACTCTTTACGATTATAAGGAGGGGCATAATGTAGTATGGAGGATAGTTCAGCTTAGAAGCAGCCTCGATTCTGCTTATCGCTTCTTCAAGTAAAGGGAGTCTGGACTCTATCTGCCTTGCTATATCCTCTCTCAGCTTTCCCTCTCTTACGGATTCACGAACTTTGCCGAGTTTGTCTATTTTGAGAATCTCCATCCTGCAATTAGAGATAACGTACGGCGAAAAAAGTCTTTCTATCTTTGGGAGAGAGAAGAATGCATAGCTGTATATCTCTTGTCATGTATTTTCATATTGCTGGGGTCTGCATGTTTACTTATCTTGCTGTTCAAATAGTTACTATTCCTTTTTCTTTATAAAACTGAATTCAATGGCTTTGGCTATGAATAAGGACCTATTGGTTATAGCACTAGGTGGCAATGCACTCCTATCAAAGGGTCAAAAAGGTACTTTTGAAGAACAGTATAGAAACATCAAGGAAGCTTCATCGAATTTGGTCGACCTTCTTGAACTAGGTTACAAAATAGTCATAACTCATGGAAACGGGCCACAGGTTGGCTCCACTCTTCTCAGACATGAGGCAGGATACAGAGTATATGATATTCCTCCTTTTCCTATGCATGCGTGCGGTGCGGAGACACAGGGATTCATCGGATATATAATACAGCAGGCTGTTCAGAATGAACTGAACAAAAGGGGGATAAGGTCAAATGCTGTCACAGTGATAACTAGGGTTGAAGTTGACCCTAATGACCCGGCTTTCAAAAATCCTTCAAAACCTGTAGGCCCATACTATACTCAAGAAGAGGTGAGGAGGCTAATGTCTGAAAATCCAGAGTTCACATATGCTGAGGATTCCGGGCGCGGGTGGAGAAGAGTTGTTCCTTCACCGCTTCCTGTGGATATTAAGGAGAAAGATGCCATAAAGCTGCTCGTAGATGCAGGGTTTCTTGTTATATCAACAGGGGGAGGTGGGATACCTGTAATGGGAAAGGTTGAAGCCTCAGGATTAGATGCAGTCATAGACAAAGACCTTGCCGGTCAAAAGCTTGGATCTTTACTCGGTGCCTCAAAATTTATAATGCTGACCGATGTAGATGCCGCTTATCTGAACTTTGGAAGCCCATCGCAGAGCAGACTTAACTTTGTGAAGTATTCAGAGATGAAGAAGTACTATGATGAAGGTCACTTCAGGTCAGGAAGTATGGGGCCCAAAGTAAAGGCGTCTCTGAAATTTATAGAAGAAGGTGGGGCAGAAGCCATAATAGCTCACCTGAAGTCAGTCAAGGAAGCGCTAATGCATGGAGATGGAACACATGTTGTGCCAGATTGATCTAGAAATTCTCGTATTTAGGCGTACGGGCCCCGGTTCTCATTGCAATGAACGTCTCTGTATGTTCAACTCCCTGTATATTCCCTATCTTTGTCGATACAGCGTTGTGTAATTCATCTAATGACTTGGTTTTAACAGATACAAGAAAATCGAACCTACCAGTAACTTCTGCGATATACCTAGCCTCATCTAGGTTCATAAGCTCTTTTAGGACAGAATCTCTCATCTTAGCGTCTGTATTTACTCCAATGAAGGCCTGCACTTTGTATCCCAACAGCTCTTCGTTAACTTCAACGGTAAACCTTTTTATCAGACCCTTACGCATAAGTCTCTTTATTCTGCTGTATGCAACAGATGGATTGACCTGTATCTTCTTGCTCAGCTTCGGGACAGAAAGATTTGCCTCGTTTACGAGCTCCTTCAGTATCTTCATATCAAGTTCATCAAATTTATTCATAAGGTTTTCGTCGCCTACAGCGTCTACCCGGAAAGTAATTTATAAATTTAATCTAATTTTTATTTATCTGAATAGTTTTAGAACAAATTTCCTTATTATGACGGCTGACAAGAGAAAAGATTAATACAAAAATTCGTCACAACATATTCTATTGTGGCTCTATAGTTGCTGGTGGTTTATCTGATATACCATACGCAACCATAGATACACCTTTTACCTCGTTTGTTATTCTTCTACTTACTCTTTCGAGTAAAGAATATGGCAACTTAGCCCATTCAGCAGTCATACCATCCTCTGACTTTACTGCCTTTAGAATTACAATATGTCCATAGGATCTCTGATCCCCTGACACACCTACAGCCTTATCATCGCCTACTATAGCGAATCCTTGCCATATCTTATAGTAAAGGTTAGACCTTTTGAGCTCCTGTTCAAATATGTAGCTCGCCTTTCTGCAAATTTCGAGTTTATCCCTGGTTATCCTTCCCATGATCCTGACGGCAAGGCCAGGACCTGGAAATGGATGTCTTTTTACGAATTCTTGGGGTATTCCTAGCTTTAAGGCTATAATCCGTACTTGATCCTTGTAAAGATCCTTCAGCGGTTCCAGAACCTTTAGAGGAATGTCTGTAGGAAGTGCTGCCACGTTGTGATGGGACTTTATTCTTGCGGCATGAATATTTGGAGAACCACTCTCTATTATATCTGGATACAGGGTTCCCTGTACAAGCCACTGGAAAGGTCCGTTGCGCTTGCTAAATTCTTTGAAGACTTCAGCAAATTCCTTCCCTATTATTCTTCTTTTTTCCTCAGGGTCTTCCACCCCTCTGACCGACGCTAAGAAACGATCACTAGCATCCACATATGCTACATTTAACCCAAGTTTCTTTAACATAGAAAGAACTGATTCCGCCTCTCCAGCTCTTAGCAATCCATGATTTACAAAAAGGCATTGCAATCTATCACCCAGAGCCCTAGCTGTTAGCACAGCTGCAGTGGTGGAATCTATTCCGCCACTTACAGCACATAGTAATCTATCGTTACCTGCTACCTTCTTAATTTCTGCTATCTGCTTTTGTATAAAGTCATCCGGCGACCAAGATGCCTTGCAATTGCATATATCGAAGACAAAATTTGAAAGCATCCGTCTTCCCTTCTGTGTATGTGTTACTTCAGGATGGAATTGCAGTCCAAAGATTTGTCTGTCAGTATCCTCCATAGCTGCAAGTGCATTGTCCTGTGATTTGGCAATCTCCTTGAATCCTGGAGGGGCTGCCTTGACGGTATCGCCATGACTCATCCATACAGTTAGTCTGTCACCAGAACCTTTTAGAATTCTTGAATTTCGCAGAACTACTATTTTTGTTCTCCCGTACTCCTTCAATTTTGAAGCAGTGACTTTACCGCCTAGTTCTTTAGCTATCAGCTGGTGTCCATAACAGATACCCAGTATTGGTCTACCTAAATCCCAGACATTTTTGTCTATGGTGAGAGCATCCTTTGATAAGGTGCTTCTAGGTCCACCTGAAAGAATTACTCCGTCTTTGTTTTTAAGGTCCGAGACTGGCGTATTGTATGGCATCAATTCAGCACTAACTCCTAGTTCTCTGATTCTTCTTACTATGAGGTGTGCATACTGGCCACCAAAATCGAGGACAGCAATGCCACCATCCGTAACCATGCCATTATTGGGGCATGGTGCATATATAAGAGTGTACAGCATTGCGTGGCATATGGATTGGCTTAGGCTTGTTAAAGAGGACCTTCTAAAGGCAAAAATTGTTAAAATAAAACAGGATGGAAGGTCCTACGATTACATTGTGAATCCTCTAAGTTCCGGTGTCCCTGCTATACCTAGTGAAGCACTATGGGGTTGTGCTTATGAAATAGGAAGGCTTCTGGACATAAGGTCTGCGGACAAAATAATGGCCCCTGAAGCTATGGGATTTCACATAGGTGCAGCTCTTAGCATGGTTACAGGTCTACCCTTGCTTATGATTAGGAAAAGACCATATTTTCTTGAAGGAGAAATAAAGGTGGAGAAATCGACAGCTTATGAGAAGTCCTATATGTACATAAATGGATTACAAAAAAGAGAAAAAATAGTGTTAGTAGATTCGATAATAGCTACAGGCGGTACTCTTTCTGCAATAATAAAGGCAATTTCTTCAGCAGGATGCAAGGTAATAGACTGCGGTGTTGTTATAGAAAGGGTAGGTCTGCATGGTGTAGAGGTTGTTGAAAAAGAGACAGGTATCAGAGTAAAGACTCTTCTCAAAGTTGATGTTATTCAGGGTAAAGTAATATTAAAAGACTAGTGGAAAGCTTATATGCCGTGCAAAGATCAAAAAGGACTAGGACTATATTTGCAATTACTATAGTTTTTATTATTCTCGTTCTATATTCACTCCCATTAATAATCCCAAGCGGGATAGCTATAAGTTCAATTTCACTCAAAGGAAATCCTGACATTGCCCTAACATCCAACCCTAGCTTTGAGAATGGTCTGGCATCCTGGTCTGTGCGTCTTTTCAATTCTTCCTATGTTGCTGTAAGCAGTGGTCAAGCTCTATCTGGGGTGCATTCTCTTTTCATTAATGCAGCGCCACAGGACACAGGGACTGCTATAATATATGGTAATTCTTCAACCTTACCCATAGTTTTGAGTGATTCAATAGTATATTCATTCAGTGTGTATTATAATGGTTCGGGGGAAACAGCACAATCTAGTGCATTGGATTCTGTGATAACTATATCCTATCAAGGCAGATATAACATATCGCTTCTGGTATTCGTAACGACTTCAGGCCCGACTAACGGTACAGAAATACGGATGACAACACTTGGTATAAGCTTAGTTCGAGGGATAACACCTGAGAGTTCTTGGCAGACCTTTATACTTCAGCTTGGTACACCACGAATGATTCAACTTTATCAGGAATTCTTGCACCAGCAATACGGCATAAATGCCTTGCCGTCTCTTTCCTACTACTTCGTAATGGGATTCTACGTGCACCCAAACGACATAATATGCTATCTGGATGATGTGGGATTGTATAACATCTTTCCAGCTACCATGGATATCTCCGTATCAAAGGCTTCCCCGTTTCCCTCAAATAGCTACTTGAAGGGCATTTTTGTCAATGGTTTAAATGTAGAAGTCTATTCCTACAAATATGGTCTTTTGTCTGATAGTTATGCTATTCAACTTGCAATTCCTCTTGTGAAAGGATTAAGCATTTCAATTCAGCTTCTCACAGTTTCAGGTGTGAGGCAGGTATACAATTATACTATTACGTCAGGTCCTATATCCATCTAGCCATACTTTTATCTAAAATGATATATATACGTCTCGTGGTATGAGACTTGGGTATGATATCTCTAGTGGGTTCGCCTGAGGAGTACAGGGCAAAGGTGCTTGGCATGCCTCAGGTAGAGAAACGAATAACCGGCACAACTTTACTCAAGAGAGGTTTTGCTCACATGTTTAAGCATGGGGTAATAATGGATGTTACAAAGCCTGAGGAGGCTCAGATAGCTGAGGATGCAGGTGCGGTAGCTGTAATGGTGCTAGACAAGCTACCTTATGATGTGAGAAAGGCTGGAGGGGTAGCAAGAACTGCAAGCCTGAAGGCTGTAGATGAGATTTTAAAGGCAGTTACTATTCCAGTGATGGCCAAGTGCAGGATAGGACATACTTACGAGGCAAGAATACTGGAAGAAGCTGGCGTAGATATGATAGACGAATCAGAAGTTCTGACACCAGCAGATGAGGAGAGACATATATGGAAATGGGAATTTACCACTCCATTCGTTAACGGCGCAAGAGATCTTGGAGAAGCTCTTAGGCGTATAGAAGAAGGTGCAGCCATGATAAGGACAAAAGGCGAGCCCGGTACTGGAAATGTTGCTGAAGCTATTAAACACATAAAAGTAGTAAACACAGAGATAGCAAAGATAAGGGGGCTATATCTCTCCGGCGATACTCAGGAGCTGATAAAGATAGCTAGAGAAATGAGAGCATCTTATGAATTGGTACTTGAAACAGCAAAGCTAGGAAAGTTGCCAGTGGTAAACTTCGCTGCAGGAGGAATAGCTACACCAGCTGACGCAGCAATGATGATGCAGATAGGCTGTGATGGTATATTTGTTGGCTCAGGCATATTTAAGAGTGAGGACCCAGCCGAAAGGGCCAGAGCAATAGTGCTTGCCACGACTTACTGGGATGACCCCAAGACTGTCAGTGAAGCGCAAAGAATGATAGATGAAAGAAAATCTATGATGGGTATGGATACAAGGCAGATTGAACTCAAGATGCAAGAGAGAGGTGCGAACCTTTGACAACCCTAAGGATTGGAGTGTTCGGTATTCAGGGGGATATTGAGGAGCACGTAAAGGCTGTTAATTCCGCAATGGAACAGGAAAAGCTGCATGGTGAAACAATGCTGGTTAAGACACCGGAGGCAGTTGAAATTGTAGACGGAGTGATAATACCTGGTGGAGAAAGCACCGTGATAGGAAGTCTATCGAGCATAAACGGCACACTCGGAAGATTAGAGGAGAGAATAGTCAAAGGACTTCCTGTGCTTGGCACTTGCGCAGGTGCAATACTGTTATCTAGGGAAGCTGAAGATAGAGTAATAGGCAGGACAAGGCAGAAACTGCTAGGTGTGCTTGATGCTACAGTAAAACGTAATGCGTTTGGAAGGCAGAGAGAATCTTTCGAAGAAGCAGTTTCAATTCCAAAGCTTGGAGCGGAGCCATTCCCCGCCGTGTTTATTCGCGCTCCAATAATATCCTCTGTAGGGGAGCAAGTAGAAGTATTATCCAGAGTAAAGGAAGGTATAGTAGCTGTGCAACAGAGGAATATACTTGCAACAAGCTTTCATCCAGAACTGTCACGTGACCTTAGATTTCACAAATACTTTCTTTCGCTTGTTTTGTCTAACAAATAGTTACACAACAATGTCAATTTTTCTTTTCCACCCAGCTAAATAATGATACAATAGAATCTTTTTGCAGAGGCGAGAAGGCATGGGAAGAAGGACTATTTTGTTTGGCTTCTGGATAGTTGGCTATGCTTTAGGCTTCATAGGTTTCCTACTCTTTTATAAAACTAACATTCTTCAGGGTCTTTATCTAGCTCTTCTTGCTGTTTTAGGTAATGCTCAATTGGTTCAGGCATCAATAGTAGGCTTGGCTACATCATTTCTGTCTCTTGCTATGGTTATAATATGGAGCTATACCCAAAAGACATAGCTATGACAAAAGCTCCGCTTTTAAGTTAATTCCATATATTCTCTCGAAAAGATGACAGGAAGAAGCAAAAAGTGTTTTGTTGCAGTAGAAGATACTTGTAGCTATAAATGAAAAGTTAACTGACTGGCTATAGACATGATAAACGCTAATATATAGCCTATACCCATGTATGCTGCCAATGGTACTCCGTACGTAGCTATTACTTCCCCTTTTTTACCCTTGTATTCATCAAGCGCCTGCCATGCCTCTTCAGGATTTGTGGATAGTTGAATTTCCTTGTCTTCAAATCTTAAACGTTTAGGTATCCAAACAGATTGTTCCAGAGCTTGCTCCACGCTCATTGTCCTTTCAATCCTGAAGGAACGATTCTTTATCATAAGCCATGATATATGTACTAATGCAGCTACACTCATGAGAATGAACTGTGGTAGTGGTGATAAAGCATAGGTACTTATACCCATAAAAGCTAAAGCTATAGAATCTGCCTGTCCAAATGCACCTATCAGCCAACTAACTCCAGCCACAATTGCAACTACAATCAACTTGAAGACAGTTAAACGCCAATCATTAGCTGACTCATAAAATAAAACAGGTAAAGAGACTACTGCAGGTATCCATGCCAAGTCTGAAACCATCCTTTCCTTAAAGTCCTGATAAATCACAATTGCAAAAGTAATCGAAGCAAGGGCCTCCGCGATCAAGAGCCAACCATAAAGCTTTCTAAGCCAAATAATAAAGATATCCACCCATCAGTTCATGACTTAATACTATTCATGATTCACTTTTTTACTTGCAATTGGTACAGTCTGATTACCTTGTCAAGGGTATCTGCATCTTCTGGCTTTTTATCTTCCCTGATCCTCTTTATGCGAGGAAAACGAAGTGCAAATCCACTTGTATGTCTATTACTTATTTGTATTGAATCAAACGAAACCTCCAAGACTATGGCAGGTCTGACCTGTATTCCATTCCATGTTTCCCTTATGCCTAGCTGTTTAAGTCTCAGGGTCATGTCTTTAATTTCCTCGTCTGTCAACCCACTGTAGGCTTTGCCTATCGTCTTTAATTCATCACCGTCCCAAACGGCAAATGTATAATCGGACAAAAGCCCGGCTCTTTTACCATTCCCCCATTCTGCAAAGACTATTACAGCATCGATAGTTTCCATTTCTTTTTTTAGCTTGATCCATGCTCCTCCTCTTCTTCCTGGTGTATAGACAGATTCCGGGTCCTTAAGAACCAACCCTTCATATCCTAAATTCAAGCTCTTTGCAAAAATATTTTTGATCTCCTCTTCGGATTTAACTGGAATACTTGCTGCCATTCTGACTATATCAGGAAATGAAAAATTACTAAGAAATATCTTTCTATAGCTAAGCTTTTGATCTATCAACCCCCTGCAATTAGCATAGAGAATGTCAAAAACGAAGTACTTCATGGGCACTTCCGATAGAATCTCCTTTACCACTTTGCGCCTGTGCAACCTTAGCTGTAGTTTGTGAAAAGGAAGCTGTATATCGCCTTGTGCTGCAACAGCCTCTCCATCAAGTATTGCGTTCATATTCATTGAAGAAAGTGCGCTTGCTATTTCTGGGAAGGATCCTGTAATATCTTCCATTCGTCTTGTAAACAATTTCGTTTTATTATCGAATATATGTGCCTGCAGTCTGATTCCATCATACTTATACTCAGCGAATACCTGCTTAGCAAAATGATGGTAGGCTTCACTTACATCTTGAACAGGAAGAGGAAGCATAAAGGCTACGGGAATGAATGGTTCAGGAGAAGGCGCACCCATATCACCTGAGGCAAGCTTTTCAGCTAGCCTCCCTACATTACCAAGGATGAGATACCAATCTCTAATAGAGCTCAAATTGAATGTCTTAGCCAAGGAATCAAGGACTATCCCCTCCGTAGCCCCTATTCTCAAGTCTCCAAGAATTATCTTTACCAAGTACTTGGCTTCGAGAGCTGAGCTTTGAATCAAAAGTCCTTGCAAAATTCTTCTTTTATAGATTACACTCTTTTCGCCTTGTATTTCAGCTAGGCTGTCAAAAGAGGATTGCACAGCAGGCAAGGTTAATCTTTCTTCTTTAAGAGAAAGATATCTCCCTTTGCCAGCAAGTGCTTCCTCAACTACGTCACCCAAGTCTCCGAACTTCAAGTATAAATTTCTGAATTTTTTTTCGTCTAAACCTGTCACCTCTTTCAAAGCTGAGACAATAAGAGACCAGCCTACGTTGAGCTTTCCCTTTGTACTAGCGATGCCAAGTATGAATCTGCATGTCGATGGCAGAAGATGCTTTGGTATTCTTCTCATATGATCTGAAAGGATTTCTATCTTTTCATTTTTGCTTGAGGTAGAAGCTACCTTATCAAGCGTTTCACAAAAGATGCTAAACTCTTCATACCCTTCAGTCATGCAATTATGCATGTATGCTTCTGCATTATATAAGTGGTTATTGCTAGGCATAGACCTGCAGGCGATAGAAATAGAGATGCTTGGGTTGCAATATAGGTGGTAAGAACAAGGTGGAGCTTTAATAGACTGTGTAATTGCGGACCATGTTGCTAACTAGCATACCTTTCAAAGGTATGGACTAATAGCTATGATGTACAGCAATCGACAGCTTGCGTATTTTCCCCGCGTACAATCTTTTGGCAATATTTCATCCATTGGAGCAGAAATGATACTTGAAACAGAAAGCATTGATATAAGATACTGCTATTGAAGTTCCAATTGAAGTTTCAAATAACTCACCCTAAAGAGCCGCAAAGCCCACACTCTTTAGAGGTGGGAGGAATTGCTGCAGGCTGTTTATATAGTCCAATACCACAGGATTACGCTGAACAAGGAGGACGCCTACCACACGTCCAAGCGGTGTTCCCGCTGCGGTGCTGTTGGGAATGGACATGATGGAAGCATCTATTTCCTGTTCAGATACAAAGAATGCGACCAGGTCGTCAATCCAACCGGAAGGCAAGCCTGGCTGTAGCTATCAAGACTCTGGTGTTGCGGAATCGATTCCTAACAAGAAATGGTTCTAGATTAACACCAGAAGAGGACAGTCAACTAGCTTATGCATGGCTCCTATGCACATGGACTGGAGGCTGTGCATAAACCAGTCCTGGGAAGGGGCAAGCCCATGAACTTCATTCATGGGTAGTTGACTGCTCTAAAGATCTAACCATCAGATACGCATCTTCCCCGTCCCTATAATAGTGCCTTAGTCTGTCTGATACCTTAAAGCCTAATGAATTATATAATGCGATGGCATTAGAGTTGGTTATGCGCACCTCAAGGAACACTTCTTTGCACCCCTTTTCCTTCATCGCCTTCATTCCTTCCTCCATTAAAATCCTACCGAGACCCTTATTCCTGTGCTCCTCCAACACAGCTACAGAGACGACATGACCCTTTTTGACAAGACTGAAACCCTTGATATTAGAGAAGCCGAATTCTATCCTGTTTATGATGTATCCTACTACACTTTCTCCCTTAGTAGCCACAAGGAATCCTTCAGGGAAGCCTTCAAGTAGTTCGTAGTAAAAATCATTTGAGTAATGTTCGGGTAATGCTCTTAAGTTTATATCAATAACCTGTCCCATCTGCTCTGGCATGCATCTTCTTATTTCATAGCCATCTATGCTCCGTAATACAGCCGATTGCAATACTTGTCACTTTATCCAGCTGTATACCCAGCTCACCATTTTAAATATTGGGGAGTAACAGTTTCAATAGCATACATCGCCTACAATCCTAGCTTTTGAATGTTGTTATGCTACTAGAATGTATGCAATAAACATATGCTTACTATATAGTTGTTTTTCATCTTGATGCTTCTATGCAAGAAGACATTTCTTCCTGAGATACTTAATTTGCATAACTCTAACATTCCAGCGAACTGTTTAAGTTAGTGAGTATCTAACTTCTAGATGCATGGCTTCAGAGCTCGAATCCATAGAGGAAACGACAAAGAAAATATTCAATGTATCAAATACCTATTACACACCTAGCGGTATGCTGGAGTTTAGTTTGACAGAAGAGGAAGATTATTCTTCACGTTTTAGCATTCTCATATCGGAGTTGAAAAAAAGAGGATATCTAGCTGTCCTACGGAAATCTAATTCTTCCGTGACTCTCAGCGTATTTAAAGTTCAACCTCAAAAAGATGGAAACCTCTATCTGCTACGCGTACTACTCTTGCCAGTAGCCATACTAACGATAATCATAGATGGGTGGTTCAGGTCACAGTTCCTATATCCTCTTGGCTCCATCCGCATAGTCATTACGGATACCGCAATCTATGGAATTCTTCTTCTCGGAATATTAGGATCGCATATGCTTGGACACTATATTTCAAATAGATTCTGGGGTGTGAAGACAAATCTTCCATACTTTATCCCTGGTGTACCCATGGTCTTTCCTACGCTTGGGCACATAGACTTTCTTCATGAACGGTATACGAATTGGAATTCACAATTTGATTCGTCTGTAGTAGGTGCTCTTTTTTGTCTTCTTGCATCTATTGTAGCGCTCTTTGTAGGGATATTTGATACGAGAGTTATGACTACAGAGATGGCAAGTTCTTTGTTCGGCTCAACAATACACAACGTACAACTGCCCATAGGGGTTGTCTATCTGCTAAACCATTTCTTTCCCGCTGGGCCTGGTCAAGTGCAGCTCTTATCCCCTTTACTTTCTGCAGCCAGCTTTGGGTTTCTGATATCTTTTCTTAATATTATACCGCTCTGGAATTTTGACGGCGAAAGAGCTGCAGCTCCGTTGCTTAATCCTAGGTACAGGTTTAGTATCACATGGATAGCTGTGTTAGCATTCCTTCTTATGCAGTATTATTGGCTTGCCTTCGCCGTCTTGGTGTTTTCCTGGAACGTAAGGGATGTTAGACCGCTAGATGAAGTTTCACCTATCTCGCCAAAAAGGAAGATAATTCTGTTCATTGTTTTAGCTGTAGCTGTCATAACCTTTTACTTATTCTTATACCCTCCATACATTAGCTGACCCTAGTTGTCATCATAAACGACGCATGTGGTAAAATAGTGGATTTGAGCCTCCATCCATGTTTTGATTCTATTGATTCAAACGCCTCCTTCAACGAGGAATGTGCTATAAAACCAAGTCGTCTTTCAACTATGCTCTTCGGCAGTATAGAAACCAAGTGTACGTTTGCAGTAGACCTCAAAGATTCTAGAATAAATCCTTCAGAGCTGCTTCTTTGAGGTGCCATATTGTCAGCTGCAGCTCTGAGCTCCTGCGAGCCAAGACCTTTACCGCATTCAGCAACTACTACAATCTCTGCATCCTTTGGTATGATTGACATATTATTGCCTGCAGTAATTAGAGCACTTGAAAGGGTAGAATCTAGGCCCAAGCCACCGCACCCCAAAATTACAAGTCTTGACCCTTTGGCCTTGATCTGCCTTTTATTATCGATAAATTCCTTTATAGATGACCTTACACTGGATGCATCTCCATATGCAAGATGAGCTATTCCTGACGGAGAAGGCACATATTCAAATGATACTAATTTTTTTAGGTTGGAAACAACCTTCTCTGCGAACCAAAACGCATCAGTGTCTTTGCCTGATTCCACTGTCTTTCTCCATCGTCTGATCATTTGTTCTCTCAGTCCAATCGTCTCTGCGATGAATGGAATTGTGCCATAATACCCGTAAATAGGATGAAAAGATCCCATAGATACAACCAGTATGCTCTGATCGATAAGGGGTGAGGGAAACCTTATCATGCTACCGTCAACCGGGCCAACTTCTACGCTTTGGGCATCATTCCATGCATTCTCAATATCATAACCTGAAAATATTTTCACCGTCTTTCCTGCCTCGCCCCACGTTGATATTAGCTCATGAACAATCTTCTTGGAGTATTCAAATTGATCATGAACTATTATATCAGGTACACTAACAGCAGCTAGTTTTGATCTTAGACTCTCCTTTTCTATAGCTTGATTATCTATATCTATAATTTCCCCAAGCTGTTCTGCCTTAACGTTTATCACTACTTCTACATTTCCATAAGGCATCCAAATTTCGGGCAATTGACTATTTCCCTTGCATCATGTCTGCAGTAGCGATTAAATAAACAATCTAACGTAATGCTTTTGATGGTAATACTTCTTCCCTAGTGTATGACAGAATACGACTCTCTAGAAGAAAGGATACAGAAAAGAAAGGAATATTATATTACTCAGCTTCAGAGACTTGTTAGGCAACCAAGTGTATCGGCAAAGAACGAAGGAATTAGAGATTGCGCACTATTGCTGAAAGAGATTATGGAAGAGCATGGAATAACCACAAGACTCTTGGAAATACCTAACGCTAACCCTGTTGTGTACGGCGAGGTGAGGGTTAGAGGAAGCTCAAAGACACTACTCTTTTACAACCATTATGATGTACAGCCTGCTGAACCAGTTGAGCTCTGGAGATACCCTCCTTTTTCAGCTACATTAATCGATGGAAGAATCTATGGGAGGGGTGCAGCAGATGATAAGGGCGAAATACTATCAAGACTTGCAGCTGTTGATGCATACCTTGCTTCAGGTAAGGATCCGCCTTGCAGCTTCAAGTTTGTGATAGAGGGAGAAGAAGAGATAGGTAGCATAAACCTACCAAGATATGCAGAAAAATACAGAGACCTCTTCCAAGCTGATTCTGGTATCTGGGAATTTGGAGGCATAGATAATAGAGGTAGGCCCATAGTTTCGCTAGGTATGAAGGGGATACTTTATGTAGAATTATTGGCAAAAGGACCTGCAAGGGATCTTCATTCCTCTCTTTCTGCAATAGTAGAGAATCCTGCTTGGAGGCTTGTTAGGGCTATATCTTCATTCAAGGATCACAAGGATAACATATCTATCAAGGGCTGGAATGACAGAATAAGGAAGTTGACAGAAGATGAGAAGAGACTACTTGACACCTTTCCCTATGATGAGGAGGAAGTTAAAAAGAGCTATGGTATAGCTAGTTTCATAAATGACCTTTCCGGATACGCATTGAAGGAGAAACTGTATACTCAGCCAACATGCAATATATGTGGTATCTGGTCCGGCTACCAGGGTCCTGGTTCAAAAACTGTTCTTCCGAGCGAAGCACATGCAAAACTTGACTTCAGGTTGGTCCCAGACCAGGATCCCGAAGAGCTCTCCTTGCTGCTGAGGAAACATCTTGACGAAAATGGGTTCAGTGATGTGCAGATAGTCTATAAGGAAGGAGAGCCTGCTGCAAGGATAAGTCACAAGGAACGCATAGCTATAGCTGCAGCCAAAGCAGGAAAGAAGGCGTACGGAGTAGAGTCCATACTTTCTGTATCTTCTGCAGGCACAGGGCCTATGTACATATTCTCAAAGGAATTAGCTGTACCTTGCGTAGGTATAGGAACAGGCCATCCGGATGATGCACAGCACTCACCTAACGAGAGTAAAAGGATAGATACCTTTGTTAACGGAACAAAATGGGTCGCATACACAATTCAAGAGTTTGCTTCCTCTTCGTAATCGCTAAATAAGAACTTCATAAGCTGATCTATCAGCCTTTGTGTCATTCCCCAGATTATTTCTCCTTGATAGATATACCCAGTTCTCTTCACAGCACTTTCTCCCGAACTCAGTAAGAACTCAGACTTTATCAGTTCTTCCAGTGGTACCCAAAAAAATTTTTGAACTTCATCAGTTGGCGACGGGAATATCTCTCTATCTATGAAGGCTACAAAAGGAACTACCTTGACTTCTGGATGATTCCCGGGAGAGACAGGGTCAAGATATCCAATTATCTTCACCATCTGGCATATATTGACTCTTGTCTCTTCAAAGAATTCTCTGCATGCAGTTGCATCTAGTGTTATATCTTCTGTTTTGAATCTTCCCCCAGGAAAGGCAACCTGTCCTGACCATGGATCGGATGAGCTTGTTGCTCTTTTTTCTAGCAGAGTAAGATGCTTCCCATCATTCCTGCGGATCAATATCAAGACAGCTGCATCATCAGGTCCTGCACCCTTGGGCGCTGAGCTAGGCTGCTTCAAAACGGATGCAATTTTCCGCTCTATCTTTAGCTCTTTTTTGTCTTCCTGTCTCAATTGTTTTTGCTTACAAAAAACATGGAAATAAAACTATCTGTACATATCAGATCATTCGAAAATATGGTTGAAAAATAATTTAGGAAAAGTTTTAAGTAAGATACTGGGCCGAGAGAGTCCATGCCAAAAAAATATGAACTTCCTCCGTTACCGTATAAGTATAACGCACTGGAACCTTATATTTCTGAAAAAATAATGCAGTTCCACCATGATAGACACCATGCAGGTTATGTCAATGGTGCAAACGCAGCTCTGGAAAAGCTCGAAAAAGCGAGAGCAGGTCAGCTACAGGTAGACATAAGGGCTGTCTTGAGGGATTATAGCTTCAACGTTGATGGCCATAAACTGCATTCCCTCTTCTGGCCGAACATGGCCCCTCCAGGTAAAGGGGGTGGAAAGCCAGGAGGTGCAGTAGCCGATCTAATCCAGAAGAGCTTCTCAGATTTTGATAAGTTCAAAACACAATTTAGCGATGCTGCAAAGCAGGTTGAGGGTTCAGGCTGGGCTCTTCTTCTGTACGAGCCAGAGCTTGACGAGCTAGTCCTGACTCAGGTTGAAAAACAGAACTTTATGCATCTTGCAGAATTACCAATACTGCTTGGACTTGACGTGTGGGAACATGCATATTACATAGACTATGGTCCTGATAGGGCGAAATATGTAGAAAACTGGTGGAATGTTGTAAATTGGTCGGATGTTGAGTCAAGGCTTTCTAAGGCAAGAAGGTAGTAAATCTTCATAACAGGTTGACGTATGTAAGAATTCTTGCTACTCATTTCACTTTCCATTTTTGGAGAATTGAATTAACTCGAACCTGCTTGCCAATTTTGAAAAGAACCCTTTTTCGTTTTGACGTCTTATTCACTCAAAAAAGAATTCCATATGCTTGCATTCGAGACTCTTAAAATAGTTCGCCTGATCACGAACGCAAGCCAAGTTTACGCCCCTGATAAGGTCAACCGTACCTGTACCTTACTCCGTGACCATCAAGTTCGTGCGTAAATGTAACCATCTCCTCAGGTCCTATGACGCCACATGTACCACACGCTACACAGGCCACATGGTCGAATCTCAGCTCAGATTCTGCTATATCCTTGAATGTCTCGCTCATAGCTAGCTGATATCCTTTATCACCTGCCTTGCTGCCGAGCGATGAAAGGTTATGAAGAAAGAGGTCTCTGTACGAAGCGAAGACCCCTTTTTTACTGAATATTGTATAGCAGTTCATGGGGCAGGCCGGTACCCACGGTTTAAGAACGGACTTACTACATAGATCTGTATTCACCTTTATGTGAGAATAATACTTATCTTCGTCATAGGTGAGTAGACCTGTTCCTGACTGCACTCGCTGGATGGCATCTAGGTTTGCATTCTGTTTATATTGATTCTTTTCCTTTTGTACACCTTTACCGAAGGAGATAACTAATTTAGGAAAGAGTCTATATGCGAGAAAACTCTCGGACATGATGCTATCTCTTCTCGAATAATTAATATCTCTATAGATGGGTGCTAGGGATTGTTTGTAGAGTGATAGAACCTTCTTGTCAAAAGAATTCTGCCTATACGCATGCATTATAGTTTCAGCGGCCATTATTCCCGATGCTATGGCCCTGCGCATACCATCTATTAGTGAACCGACCTTCACAAAAGTTCCCAAAGCATCTCCAGCGACAAGAAAACCATCTGTGTAAGGTGTTGAGAGCATTGTTCTGTATCCTTTCGGTATATTATGAGCCGAGTATTCTACCAGCTGTGCACCATCAATCATCGAGCCAACTAGCGAAGTTGATTCAAGTCTGTCCTGAGCGTCCAGCAGCTTACCTATCTCATTAAATCTTGTTGTAGTTGTCTCTATCATAGATGTCATAGAAGCAACTATTCCCACAGAAAGAGTGTCATAATTTGTATATACAAAGGCGCCACCATGTATTCCGTACATAAAGTCTCCCATCAAAAAGATGGCAGAGCCTTCTCCCTGATTCAGTCCAAATCTTTTCTCTATTGTAGAGCTGTCAAGCTTGTAAACTCTCTTTATCCCATGATACAGGTCTTCGGGTTTTAACCTTTCTCTGAGTCCAGCCTTCTCAAGAAGGTTTGAAGTGACTCCTGAGCAATCAACTACAACCCTAGAAATGACATCTCCTCTTTGAGTTGAAACACCTGCTACTCTTCCTTGTTCTACGATGAGGTCGGTTACAGTTGATTGAGTAGAGAGCATAGCTCCAGCCTCGACTGCTTTTAGAGAAAACCATCTGTCGAACTTTCTCCTAAGAACTGTATAATCATGACCTGACTCGCTGGGTATTTTAGCTAGGCCCAACTTTGACCATAGAGAGCTTTTTGTCATTCTGTAGTATTTTGTAAGTTCTCCTTTTTTATCAGTGGAAACGACATAGATTTCGTGCTTCATTATCTTTCGCTCAAGCGGCGCTTCTTTCTCAAATTCTGGAATTAGGTCCGTCAAGCCATAGGGGGGTATAAAATTCCCATAAAGCACGCCACCTGTTACGTTCTTTTCACCTGGTATCTTTGCCTTCTCAAGCATTAGGACATTCAGCCCGTTACGGGCTAGGGTTATTGCGCATGCTGACCCTGCTGGACCAGCCCCAACTATTACTGCATCGAACTCAGGCTGTATGGTCGCTCCCCTCTATCTTACTAATCATCATGGGTAAAAACTCGTACAAGTCCTGTACTATAGGGTAGTGGGCTATTTGAAATATGGGTGCCCTTGGGTCTGTATTTACTGCGACTATCTTCTTTGATTTTTGCATACCAACTCTATGTTGTATGGCCCCGCTAATTCCAAGAGCTATATACACATCTGGACTGACCGTAGTTCCTGTTTGGCCGACCTGATTATCATGAGATATCAGACCTTCAAGCTCTTTAAGTCGTGCGTTTATTAGCGCTCGACTTGCTCCAATTTCAACCTTGAACGCATATTTCTTTTCTATTGCTTGTTTTAGCTTAAATGCATACTCATATGCTTCCTTTGGATTTCTGGAGTTTCCCTTTGCGTCATGAAGTATACCAAGACCCAAGCTGATGATGACGTTCGCAGCCTTAAGGTCCAGCTTTGGTTTTTCAAGCTGTTTCATCTCTGTTATTGTAGCTGGGTAGCTGTGCGAAAATGTAGCATCAAATCTCTCTATCTCCCCTTGCTTGTTGTAATTTGCCTCCAAGGGTTTGAAGTTACCTGGTCTTATAGTTGCCATCTGAGGCCTACAGGTAGGGGTGAATATCTTTGCTATTCTTGTGCCAAAATCGGGCCTTATCTGAACTAGTAAATTATCATAATTCTGCTTTAGCATAGGATTGTAAAAGTTCCCTATATCAAGCTCTATAGTTCCTGTAGCCAGACCCGTCTTGAGTCTATAGGCAATCCTTGGAGCAAGGTCTTTACCTATTTCATTTTCCACAAAGATAAAAGCGTACGGCCTTCTATCCCTAGCTAGCTCAGTCAGAGCATCTATATATGCTAAATTAAAATAGGTGTTGAGTGTTTTATCGTCACAGTATAGCACCTTATCTGCACCATACCAAATAGCTTGTTGGAGTAGCTCTTTGTTTCCGGATCCAAGCAATATCCCAACAAGCTTCTGTCCAAGTTTGTCTGCAACCTTTCTTCCTGCTGAAAGAACCTCAAGCGAATCCTTGCTTAAAGAAGAGTCTTCACTTTCCAAGTATACCCATATATCATTGTACCCGTTGATCATCTGAACAGTTCCTCCAAAAGCATGTCTATGCCAAATATACCTATCTTATTCTCATTCTGGAGCTTATTCACAAGCTCATCAGGTAAGCCATCTGCAATATCTCCTCTACCAAAAGGCCCGAATTTTCTTCCATCATACTCCACCGATTCAATATTTTCGAGAAAGACTCTCGTTTTGCCCACAATTTTTTGTGCAGGAGGCTTCCCAACATCAACCCCTGGGCCGACTATGGTGGGTGACCCTTTCAGACCCAGTCTGTTCTCGTCTGCACCTATTTCCTGAGAGCT
This sequence comes from Nitrososphaeria archaeon, assembly GCA_029775965.1. Classification (GTDB taxonomy): domain Archaea; phylum Thermoproteota; class Nitrososphaeria; order Conexivisphaerales; family DTJL01; genus JAKAPW01. The sequence continues at coordinate 44,672 of JARVJU010000004.1, forward strand.
CCATACTATGGGTTTCAGTGTTCTTCCTTTGAAGTTGTTGCTTCTTACCATAATTTGTCTTTTCGGGTCTATAGGTCGTTGGATATATTCATCAGCAATTGTTATAAGCGCCGGAAGCTCCATTCTAACCTTCTGAACAAGGAGCCCAAGTCTCCTTTCTGTAACTAAAAAGTAATTATCAAAAAAGAAATCTTCTACGTAAGTTGCATGTGGAACTGTTCTGCCGATTAACTCGGAAAGACCCTCGGCAACTTGTGGACCAACACTTCCCGTTTCTCCATCAGTTGTTTTAATTCCTGCTATTATAATGAACTTCTGAATTGATTCTTGCTCTGATTGTAGCTGTTTTATAGCTTCATCTTTAGTGATATAACCATCTACATACCTTTGTATGATGCTGTCCTTGATGGGTTTGAGGTCTGAAAATACGTTGTTCGGGATCAAGTTATCATTATAATATTTTTCTGCTTCACTCTTTATCTGATCCTTGGGCTTATCAAGCTTTATCATTTCGATTAACTGATTTATTGGCTTTGTATGCCATCGAACTATGGTATTTACCCCGAGTGCGATAGCATATGCTGTGGCTAGTGTATCAGCCCCGGCCATCTTTCTATCGCTAAGAATCACAGATTCCTCTATTCCATAAAGGTGCTCGAAATATAGTTGCTTAAGAATGGGTGACAGCTTTACTTCCGGGCCCATCGTAAGCCCTATTATCTTCCCTCCAACAGCTTGCTTCACATAACCAGCTGCCTCAACTGCCTTATAGTCATGAGGGTTCAGTACAAGGTTCATTGATTCCCTGTTAAGTATTCCTGTCACAGTCATAGCTTGGGTGGTTCTCTCTGGAACTCCTTTGAGCAAGACTATGATAAGCAACTCTTTCACCTATACGGCACCTGCCGAATGGAATGGTTTTAAGGATATTGATGGTAATTTTTGACTTGACTGAAGTTTTTACTGTGTCATTTCATTACGTATAGATTCGCATGTTTATGCAGTTATTCGAAAGGAGCGACTTCATCGATCAGAGATTAAGGTTAAGAGGGGGGAAGAAGTAGATTAAAACATGGTAAGTTCCATAAGTCAGACAGATAAAACGGCGATCTACTCTGACTTGGCTGCGAAATATCATAGGTATTATAAGGGAAAGATTGAGATAACACCGAAGTGTCCGGTAAGGACCCTTGATGATTTCTCAATATGGTACACCCCCGGTGTCGCGGAACCATGCAGGAAAATAGCTTCAAATTCAGACCTGTCGTTTGAGTATACAAACAGGGGAAATCTCATAGCTATAGTAAGTGACGGAACAAGGGTTCTCGGCCTAGGAAAGATAGGGCCAGAGGCTGGGCTACCTGTGATGGAGGGGAAGGCGCTTATCTACAAATATCTTGGTGGTGTGGATGCGTTCCCACTAGTAATAAGGTCATCATCTGCTGAAGACTTTATCAATACTGTTCTGAATGTAGAACCTGCGTTTGGTGGTATAAATCTTGAGGACATAGAAGCACCCAAGTGTTTTGCGGTGCTCGAGGGTCTAAGACAAAAAAGCTCAATACCTGTCTGGCATGATGATCAGCAGGGAACAGCCACCGTTACTACTGCAGCGCTCTTTAATGCACTTGATCTAGTTGGTAAGAAGTTGGGAGAGGTGTCTGTTGCTGTGATAGGTGCAGGGGCCGCCAGCATAGCTACGGCGAAATTGCTGTCAAAAGCTGGACTGAAGTTAGGCAATGTTGTTATGGTTGACTCAAAAGGGATACTACATCCTGAGAGAGAAGATGTAGACAAATTTCAGTTCACTAATCCCTGGAAATATGAACTTGCGATTAACACAAATGCAGAAAGAAAGACTGGCGGTATAAAGGAAGCCTTGCAGGGAGCTGATGTCTGTATAGCTCTTTCTACTCCAGGACCCAATGTGATAAAGAAGGAATGGATTTCTGCGATGAATGATCAAAGCATAGTATTCGCACTTGCCAATCCAGTTCCGGAAATTTGGCCTTGGGAAGCGACAGAGGCTGGTGCGAAGGTTGTTGCAACAGGTAGGTCGGACTTTCCAAATCAAGTAAATAATTCACTTATATTTCCTGCTGTTTATAGAGGCACACTCGATGTAAGGTCCAAGGCCATAACAGACGAAATGTGTCTTGAGGCAGCAAGAGAACTTGCGAAATTTGCAAACGAAAAAGGTTTAAACGAGAAATATATCATCCCTAGCATGGAAGAATGGGAGGTTTTTCCAAGAGTAGCTGTTGCAGTAGCCACAAAAGCAATGGAGCTTGGTCTCAGCAGGGTGAAGAAGGATAAGAAGACACTTTTGGAGGAAGCAACTTACGTCATCGAGCGCTCAAGGAAGCAACTTAGCGTGCTGATGAAAGAGGGGATCATCCCCCCAATACAAACTTGAAGGTGGTAGAGTTGGCAAAGTCATCTATTATCATGAGAAAGGCGACAGAAAAGGACATATCGTCATTGCTCAAGCTGGTTATAAGGCTAAAGAAATTAAACGAAGAATTTGACCCTCTATTCAAAGTTAGGGACGATGCTGATATAGAGGGCGAAAAGTATCTTAGAAGTGCAATCTCGTCTGAGAACTGCCTTGTGGTTGTAGCGGAGGAATCTGGAAGAATAGTAGGTATGGCAAAAGTAGATATCAAAAACAGAATATTTTACACACCAGCTGTAGAAGGACACATAGTTGATCTGTACATTATGCCAGAATACAGAAGGAAGGCTCTCGGTGAGAAGATCATAGGGTATATTATCTCAACATTGAAGCAAAGGGTAAACATAATTACTGTTGAGTTTCCTACAGCCAACCAGATAGCTGTAAACTTCTATACAAAACTCGGCTTTCGGCCTGTGCTTAGTCATTATGTAAGAGGCGAATAGTTACCAAACGATAAAGGGTTTTTCATACTTCCCCTCTTCTCCTGATAAAATTTTGCAAATATATATCTAGTTAGCTTCCCTGTACATGGGTGGTGTAAATGATATCCGTTATAGGCGCAGGAAGAGTTGGTGCTACCACAGCAGCACTGCTGATGCTAGCAGAAGCAGATAGAGAAATCTCCTTGGTCGATATAATTGAGGGTTTACCTCAGGGAGAAGCATTAGACATGAACCATGCAGCCTCAATTTTAGGCAAGTCTGTAAATGTGCGGGGATCAAATAAGTACGAAGATATACAGGGGAGCGAGATAGTTATAGTGACAGCTGGTCTGGCAAGAAAGCCAGGGATGACCAGAGAAGAGCTCGCTGGAAAAAATGCAGAAATAGTTACTGCTGTAGCTGATCAGATAAAGAGATACGCTCCAAACTCCATAGTAATTCTGACAACAAACCCTCTAGATGTTATGGTCTTAGTGCTTTATAAGAGACTCAACTTCCCTAAGAGTAGAGTGATAGGATTCAGTGGTGTCCTAGATTCGAGAAGAATGGCTTACTATGCATCAATGTTTATTGGTGTAGCCCCCTCTTCTATAACCCCTCTTGTGCTGGGGCAGCACGGTGAGAATATGTATCCTGTACCGGAGCTATCCATGGTATATGGCAAGAGCCTGAAGAGTTTTCTTACTCAAGAGCAGTATGAAAAGGTTGTCAAAGATACGATAGAAGCTGGAGCTCAGATTACAAATCTGAGGAAGTTCAGCAGCAATTGGGGACCTGCGGCAGGTCTGCTTCAGATGGTTGAGGCAATAAAAAAAGACAGCAAATCAGTCGTGGAAGCGAGTGCATATCTTGACGGGGAATACGGTGTAAGAGGGGTATTTGCTGAAGTACCAGTAGTCCTCGGGAAAAAAGGGATAGAGAAGATTATCGAGGTAGAGCTTAGCCAAGATCAGAAAGCCAAGTTCATGAAGAGTATAGACGCTGTCAAGGCTAATCTAAGACAGGTCCCTGAGTCTTACCTTCTATGACGCTCTTCTTGCAGATGCACAAAGATTAATGTCCATCAGCTGCAATATCGCATGGTAAAATTTGTACCATGTATGTTGTGCATGGTGTAATGGTAAGTTATGTTGTAATTCATACGCTGGAATAATGAAGTCTTATCCATCCGACTGAGTATGTCGTATGATAAGACAGTTGTTTCTTTAAGGGATACATATTCTTTGTCCTAAACAATGCCTGACCTTGAACTTTCTGTTAATACAGCTAGATATTTATCCCTCTCATTACTGCTATTATATCATGACTTCCATTGAGGTTGAAGATGAAGCTGCAGAAGTGCTTGAACTTATCAGGCGAGAAAGAGGTGAACCTTATGTTACGCTTGTCGAAGATGGCTGTTGTGCCTTCAGTAACGTCTTTGTGAGACTAGATATGCCTGATGATAACTTCATCTATTTAGGAAAGGTGCGTACATTTGATTTCTTCATACGCAAGGATATAGCTCCACTTTATGAGAAGAGCGACATAATACTTCACGCCATACGAAGGATCGATGATTCGTTTTCAGCAGAGACTGAATTCGGTTACAAGCTGACTATAGACTACAGCACAATAGGGCATCGTGCACCAACCTTTAGTATTGTAAATAGTTAAAAAAACTGTGCAATATATATAAATAACATAAGGTTTCGACCATTACCAGAAATGGAAGATCAACTTCTCACATGGGTTGTAGGGGGTCCGCAAGGTAGCGGTGTTGATTCGGCCGCCACGATATACGCTAGGGCTGTAGCTGCTGGTAATCTGCATATATACGGGGAAAGAGAATATTATTCAAACATCAAAGGAGAGCATAGTTATTACGTAGTAATGGCTTCTACAAGAAGAATTAGGTCTAGGCTGTCAAGCATACACGTGCTTGCAAGCTTTGAAGAGGAAACTGTTGCAAGGCATGCGTTGGAAGTCCTGCCAAGCGGAGCAATAGTTTATGATCCTGCTATTTCTGACGTGACTCTGTCGCGAATGCCTTTACTTGAGAAGAATGCAAGGAAAAGCATTCTGGATCGCATGGGCTCTAGCTCTACTGATGCTTCTGTCAGTGATATTCTTAATGTGGCCAGACAAAGAGGTGTTGTACTGCTACCATTGCCCTATCAAGACCTTATGGCAGAAGCTGCAAAACAGCTTTCAATAGAAGCCACAAAACTATCAAGGGCCACTAACGTTATGGCAGTCTCTGCCTCGCTTTCCTTGCTTAAGTTTCCATATATTCATATTGAAAGTGCGATAAATTCTGTATTCAGGGGCAAAAGCTCCGCCATACAGCAAAACGTAGTAGCTGGAAAAGTTGCATATGATTTTGCATCAAGGTATAAAGATGAAGTTGGTTTTACTCTAATCGACTCAAAGAGTAACGAGCAGAGACTTTTGCTCCAAGGTACTCAGGCTGTTGCTCTGGGGAAGATAGCTGGCGGAGGCAGGTTCCAGACATACTATCCGATAACTCCTGCATCTGATGAGAGCTTCTTTTTGGAGGAGTACGAAACATTGGGCAAGGATAGTGATCCAGATAACTATTTCTTGGTGCTTCAGGTTGAGGATGAAATCGCAAGTGTTACCATGGCGATAGGTGCTGCTCTAGCAGGGCTCAGGGCTTCTACGGCAACATCTGGTCCTGGTTTCTCATTGATGATGGAAGGAATAGGATGGGCTGCTATGAACGAAGTACCGCTTGTTGTAACATTATACCAGAGAGGAGGGCCAAGCACAGGCTTGCCAACAAGAAGCGAGCAGGCAGACCTTCTCTTTGCGCTTAATGCAGGTCATGGGGATATGCCAAGAATAGTACTGGCATCAGGGGATATAGAAGAGTGCTTCTACGATGCTGTAAAAGCTTACAACTACGCCGAAAAATATCAAGTGCCAGTAATACATCTTATAGACAAGACAATAGCAAATTCAACTTCAACAGTACCGTTATTTGACATGTCACGAGTAAGAATCGAGAGAGGTAAGCTGTTTGAAGGGCAGATAGACCACTATAAGAGATTCGCCTTTACAGATGACGGGATATCCCCGAGAAGCTTCCTAGGGCAGGAAGGTGGTATTTCGTGGTATACTGGTGATGAGCACGATGAACAAGGGCACATAACAGAGGACCCTGAAGAAAGAAGGAGAATGATGGAGAAGCGTATGAAAAAGCTACAGGTAGCAGCTAAAGATATACCTGTGCAGGATAAGCTTAGATATTATGGTCCCAAGAACCCAGACTTTCTGATAGTAGGATGGGGCGCTACCAAAGGAGCAGCGCTAGATGCCATAGAAAGATTGGGTGATGAAGGGTATAGTACTGCTTTTCTACAGGTAAAGCTTATGTCACCCTTCCCTTCAGAAGATGTTAGCAACATACTGGGTAATGCAAAAGATGTAATAGCTGTTGAGAGCAATTATAGTGGCCAGCTAAAGCAGCTGATAGCGCAGAAGACAGGCATTATAATAAAGAGAAGCGTGCACAAATACACAGGCAGGCCTATAGCTCAAGATGAATTGCATGATACACTTGTTAAAATGTTTAATGATCCACAAGATAGCAGAGAGGTGCTCGTAATTGGCGCTTAAGCTGACAGACTACAGAACAGAGGTTCACAATAACTGGTGTCCAGGTTGCGGCGACTTTGGTATCCTTAGTGCTATACAGATGGCACTGCAGGAGCTCCAGATACCGCCTCATAAGGCAGCAGTTTTTTCCGGGATAGGATGCTCAGGAAAGACGCCTCACTATATCAATGCCTATGGTATTCATACGCTCCACGGTAGGGGTCTAGCTTTTGCGGAAGGCGCAAAGCTTGCGAACCCAGAGCTTGAGGTGATACTAACAGCTGGAGATGGTGACTCATTGGGCATCGGAGGTAATCATACCCTGCATGCAGGAAGAAGAAACATAGACCTGACTGTGATAGTGCATGATAACTTCGTGTATGGGTTGACCAAGGGGCAGGCAGCACCTACTCTAGGCTTGGGTGTCAAGACAAAAGGGTTGGCAAAACCTAATATCCAGCAGGACCTGAATCCTATAATGCTTGCTCTAGTTGCAGGTTATACTTTCGTAGCAAGAGGGTATGCTTTTGACACAAGGCATCTGAAGGAGATAATCAAGAAGGGGATACAGCACAAAGGATCAGCCTTTATCAACGTTTTACAACCATGTCCGACCTATGACGATATACATACCAAAGAATGGTACGCAGGAGAGGATAGAGCAACTAATGCAGGGAAGGCGATCCCAAGAATATACAAGCTGGAGGAAACAGGTTATGATCCTTTGGTTCATAAGGACGACGAGGGCGAAGTATTGCAAAAGATTACCCAGGCAATGGTAAAATCCTCTGAGTGGGGAGACAAAATACCAATAGGAGTATTCTACCAGAATCCGTTCGTGCCAACATTCGAGGAAAGAATTGCGGAGACAAGAATTCCTGTCTACTTGAAGAAGCCTCCTGTAAAGCTCGCAATTCATAACGACAATGGAGACCCAGCTGTAGATTTAACTCCACTATTCGATCGCTTTGCTGTTTAGTTAACTCAACTTTTTTAATCAGTCTTGTCTTACTTATAGTGTGAGTGTAAACTTCTTTATGAATCCGTTGATAGAGTTTTCACAAGAAGAAGAGCTATTTCGGGAAAGTGTCCAAGATTTTGCTTCGAAGAACATATCTCCTGTATGGGAAGCTATGGATCAGGCATCATCAGAAAGAGCAGTCGTTCACAAAGACATGATATCGAAGCTAGGACAGCAAGGATTGCTAGCTCTTATGTGTAGCCCGAAGCACGGAGGGCAAGGAGCAACTGAAACTATGGCTACAATAGCTATAGAAGAGCTTGCCTACGCTGACCCCTCAGTTGCAACGGCAGTATACACTCTTCTGAATATAGGCTGGCCATTCATACTGGAGATGTATGCAAAGGAGGAAGTGTCAGGCACAATAATTGAAAGTGTATCAAGAGGTGAAGCTTTTTTCGGTATAGCCTCTACAGAATCACAAGGAGGTTCAGACATAGCAAACCTTAAGACCAGAGCATACCAAGAAGGAAATTCATTCAATATCTCTGGTACCAAGTCATTTATAAGCGGTGTGAATGAAGTCTTCAACCTAAGCTGGGGTGGAGGGTGGCTTCTTCTTGCTAGGACAGGCGGAGAAGGGTACAAAGGTATCAGCGCATTTGCTGCAATAGCTAGGGAGAATGGAAAGGAAAAGGCAGGCTTGACACATTCTCTTTTCCACGGGGCAGGAAGGCATGCATTAAGTACAGGATCCATCACATTCGATAAATTTGTTCTACCGAAGAGTAATCTTGTAGGCCAAGAAGGAAAGGGATTCTATGTCGCAATGGAAGGTTTCAACTGTGCAAGAATACTTGTTGCGGCAGCCTGTGTGGGAGCGACGAGATGGCTATTAGAGAAAGCTGCAGAATGGATAAAGGAAAGAGAGATAGGAGGTAAAAGGCTGTCCAGCTACCAGTCTGTTGCCTTCAAGTTCGCCGAGTTGGCTGGCAAGTATGAAGCTGCGAGAATGATGGTATACAGGGCAGCGAAGCTTTTTGACAAGATTTACATAGCTAAAGATGCAGTGTTCTCGAAGAAAGAACTGAACGGACCTGTTGCCTTGGCAAAGATGTGGGGCCCGCAGGTGGGACTGGAAGTTGCACAGGAAGTTATGAAGTGGTACGGTGCAGCCAGTTTTGTATCATCGCATCCTGTCCAGAGATCTATGCTTGGCTTGCTATCCTATGTCGTTGGTGCGGAAGGAGCACAGAATGTGATGCAACATATAGTTGCGAGAGAGTTGCTCGGTGGAGACTATATCAGATGATTACGTGTATATGGATTGTGCTTGCTCGTGCATGAACTGTGGCAGATAAAATATGCTTCCTGCTCCTTTGCCCGTAGAACCGCTATGCTTCCAACCTACGAATGGCTGCACACCTACCATGGCTCCCGTTGTAGCCCCTACTGTTCTGTTCGCATATACAACCCCAGCTTGGATATGGTCAAAGAAGTACTGGATTTCCTTCTGGTCTTCGCTGAATATAGCAGCAGTTAAACCATACTCTACTTCATTTGCTATATCAACAGCTTCTTTAAGATTTTGAGCTTCAATTACAGCTAGGAATGGCACAAATAATTCTTCCACAGTTACTCTATGCCCTTTTGGCAATCTATCTACTATTGTAGGCTCGACATAGTATCCATAGCTCATATAGTCGCCTGTGATTCTTCTTCCTCCTATCAGTATCCTGCCATCCCTCTTTGCATCTTCCACTGCCCTTTCGTACTTCATATACGCTGCCTCATTTATCACGGGTCCTAGGAAAACTTCCTTATTTCTCGGGTCCCCAATTTTCAACTCAGAGGTTCTCTTCACCAGCCTGTCGAGAAATTCTTCTTTTATGCTGCTAAAGACTATAGCTCTTGATGTTGCGCTACATTTTTGACCGCCGAAGCCAAACGCCCCTCTGACTATACCTTCCACTGCTTTCTGCAAGTCAGCCTTTTCTGTGACTATAGCAGCGTTCTTTCCTCCCATCTCTGAGATGAAGGGTTTTGGTCCGTACCTGCTGAAGTCAGTATAGCCCTTAGAACCAACAGCGAAGGATCCGGTGAAAGCTATTCCCATGACGAATGGATTTTCGATTATAGGTTGGCCTACAGAAGCACCCGAGCCTGTAAGTACATTCAGAACACCCTCAGGCAAACCAGCCATATGCATAATCCTGTAAAATTCAAGCGCCATAAGGGGTGCATCGCTGGCTGGTTTCAGTACAACAGTATTTCCAGTTACTAGTGCTCCCACTGTCATGCCTACTGTTATTGCAAGAGGGAAGTTGAAGGGAGGTATGACACCCCACACACCATAAGGCTTCATCACACCTCTTACCTTTTCACCCGGATACACACCTTTGATACTTCTTGAATATCCTTTGTTTCGGATGATTTCAAAGGAATAGTAATTAAGATAGTCTATTGCTTCATCAACATCCCCTACGGCTTCGAACCTGTTCTTACCGTTATCGAGAGTCATCAGTGCAGCAAGCTTAAATTTCTCACGAGACATTATCTTTGCAGCTTTTACCATTATGGAACTTCTCTTTCTGTAGTCAGTTACTTTCCACTCATCAAATGCTTTCATAGCCGCTTCTACAGCCATGTCAACGTGTTTCTTTTCGCCCAACTGCAGATAAGCTAGTACAATACGGTTATCGATAGGGGAAGTGCGGACAAATTCTCTGTCTCCCTTAACTTCCTCCCCACCTATATAGAGAGGCAGATGTCTACCGAGCTCGCTCTGCACTGTATTAAGAGCTTGCTCATATTTCTTGTGAAAATCTTCTTCTTTTTCTTTACTCATTCTCAGATAAGTCGCTTCATTCCTAAATTCCATACTAACCAACAAGGCTAAGTAATGTTAAAGGCATATTTTTTGCTTTTGGGAAAAATTGTCAAACATCGAAGTACAAATAGAATTCGTAAGGATGAGGTCTCATTTGCACCTGCTTGCAGTCATTCATTTCCTTTTCTACTATCGCATCTATTATATCTTCTCCGAAAACTGGCTTTAGGTAATCTTTATCGCACTGAAGCTCTGCTACAGCCTCTTCAAGGCTAGAAGGTAGCTCCTTTATGCCCAGCTGCCTTCTTCTTTGAGCTGTTAAGTGATATATATTCTCGTTTATAGGTTCACCGCTATCGATCTTTTTGTCTATACCATCTAGCCCGGCCATAAGAATAGCAGCGAAGCAGAGATAAGGATTGCAGCTTGGGTCAGGAGCTCTGAATTCAATTCTCTTACTCTGTGGAGACCCCTTTCTGTACGAGGGAACCCTGACTATCGCACTTCTGTTGCCTTTACTCCAAGCTATGTATGTTGGAGCCTCAAATCCTGGCACTATTCGCCTGTAAGAATTGACCGTCGGGGCAACAATAGCAGAAAGGCTTCTGCTATGCTCAAGGAGTCCTCCTATGAAGTATCTACAAAGCTGGCTTATCTCCGCATATTCATCATTCGGGTCGTAAAAGAGGTTTACGTTTTCGAGAGTCTGTACTTGCCCAGGAGGGTCGTTGCTCCAAAGGCTTACGTGCGTATGCATTCCTGACCCGTTATCCATAGCAACAGGTTTTGCCATCATAGTAGCAACCTTTCCTTTTAAATGCGCCAGATTCTTTGCTACAAATTTAAGAGAAGATATGGCATCAGCCATATTTGTCAGTGAGTCTCGCATTATGTTAACCTCCACCTGCCCGGCAGCTGCAACTTCATGGTGATGGGCTTCTACAGGCAGATGGAAATATTCGAAGAGTATGGAGCTGAGCTCATTTCTGTAGTCCAGCAATGTATCCTGAGGGGAAACAGGATAATATCCTTCTTTAAAGCGTATAGGATACTCACCATCTTTGCTCCAAGGTGCCTCTTTTGATCTTATCTCATATGATTGCCCTCTGTACGGCTCTAGAACGTCCCAGTTTGCACCGTCTAACACGAAGAATTCAACCTCTGGTCCCCAGTACGACTTGTAGCCCTTTTCATGAATATATGCTTCAGCTCTCTGTGCTATGTACCGTGGGTCTTTTTCAAACCTGCCCCTTCCCGAGCTCATGTATATATCACCTATCATTCTGGCCATACGTGTTGAATTTGTGCTCCAAGGGATGAATGCGAATGTATTGGGGTCCGGCCTTACAAGCATATCTGAATCCTGTATGTCTGTGAAACCCCTAAGACTAGACCCGTCAACCTTGTCAAAACCACTTTCAAAGCTATCTACACTCAGTTCATACCAAGGAACAGTTACATGATTTAGTTTACCCGGCACATCGACCATCTGAAGATCAATGAATTCTATCTTGTTTTTCCTTATGGACTCGATTACATCCTCAGGTGTCATCTGGAATTCTTTGAATCTCCCTTCATCAAGGACGTAGGGCAACTGAATCACCAAACATATAGCAATTGCCGGCTTATATGGACAAATATAAGATTTTCCTTTGGAATAAAAAACGAACTTACTGGAAAGTTGCAAGAGATTGGCAAAATGTATAGTAAAAATCATTCTTACAGAAGAATCAAGAACAAATGTTCAATAGTAAAACTCACAAAAGTCTAAAATCCTCTTTTGCAGAGCTGAGCACCACATGAGTGTTTGTTCTCTCAACAAAGGGAAGAGAAAGAAGGCGTTTTGTGAATGAGCTCAGGTCTTCTCTCGTTCTGAACTTGGCTATAACGAGGACATCGGTCAAACCTGTTATATCATACACAGCACAGACAAAGGGCCAAGTGGCTATTTCCTTTTCTGTTTCAAGCAGCTTTCCTTTTGACACAGTAACTTCTGTCACAGCTGTAAGTGTGTAGCCTATAATCTCATGGTTCAATCTTACAGAATAATCAATAATCACTCCTGACTTCTCCAGCCTCTGTATTCTTGCTCTTACTGTACCTACAGCTATTCCAAGCTTAGATGCCAGTTTGTGATAACTCTGTCTTGCATCCATAAGCAACTCATGAAGCAAACCTCTGTCAACATCGTCGAGAGCTATTTGTGAAGCCATATATCAGACTCGAGCGATTATTAGATTTATAAAGAATAAGGTAGAAGATAATCGAATTCAGCCAACAAAAATATCACATTAGTTGCTTACTGTATGTCATAACAGTCAGAAGGGAAGAAAATATTGCAATATAGCTATTCTTCCATTCCTAAAGACTTTTTCAGAGAATCGACCTTCTGCCTGAACTGCTCTACTGTTACTCTTCCGGCTACTCTCTCTTCCAGCAAAAGACGAGCCTCTTTGTAGGCCTGTTCAATCTTCGCATCTTCGTTGGTTAACTTGTCAGTAGCCTGCCTAAGAGATTTATCCTTTTTTGCCCTGTTCCTGAAGTCATTTATTTTCGAAGAGATTTCACTTCTCTCTGATTCCAAGAGCTTTCTCTGGTCACTGTAATATGCATAAGGTATGAAACCTTCTCCTCTTAACCTTATATCGTCCAGCAAGCCAAGTATAATCGCCTTCTTCCTAGATATGATCTCCTCAACTTCACTTCCTTTTTTCTTTCGGACCAGGACTAGGTACACAGCTATAAATATTATAGCTGCCCCAAAAGCGACGGCAAGTGTAGGTCTGATTCCCCATGACCAAGGGATAGATGCTGTCAATTCAACAGAAGGCAGAGCTGTTATATTGTAAAAGCTGCTTGGAGTTAAGAACTCTGCACTGGAACCCTTTGGAAAGCTATAGTCTACGCTATACTTTTGTATATAATTGACGTAGCTAGGAATTCCTTGGTCTAATGATATCCTAACCCTTCCTGATGAATAACTCAGATCATCTTTAGGTAATGTGTACTGTATAACCAGTGTTGAAACGCTATTGTAAGGTATGGGAGAAGGAAGATTAAGCACTCCTTGGCTTAAAGAAGTAGGTGATGGATGTATAAGCCCCTGTCCAACATAAAATGTTCCAGTCAGAGGTTGTGTAAGATATATTGAAGAAAGCTCTGTTGTGTCCAAGTTCATAATTGTCACACTGTCTGTAACCATAAACCCGCCGTTTGATGTAAATTCGACTGTTCTTTCTACGCTCAGTATCCTGTATATAGCGAAGTCAGATGTACCCTGCGACACGAAAGAAAGATTGAATGAAAATGGTACGAACTTTGTTACATTTCCGTACGTATAGCTCCACAACTGATTGACAGATGGCTGACTGGTAAAGTTGTATGAAGCTAAAGTTGCTGGGTTAATTACAGAGACGAATTGGGAAGAAGGCAAAGTTATCATACTTGTTGCTTTTGTCTCATTTCCACCTGTGACCTTCACATCCGGTATCGAGAATACCTGAATGTTATAGACCCCTGTAATCGTCTCCTGAATAGCACCATTCAGCCTAATCGAAAGGCTTGGATGCCCAACAGTAAAGACAGTGCCAGTGAAGACTGTCCCATTATTGTTATAGGAGGGTTTTACGTCCATTCCTGTCTCGTTGTAAGACCATAACGAGCTGTATACATATCCTGGATAGACTATGCTTACTGGTACAGCTGGTGGTATAGAGACAGCAGAAGAATTTGAGAATGTCAAAGTGGTATTTAGGAAAACCCATCCAAATCTATCTATTGCTATGCTCTGACTAACTGAGAATCCAAACTGTCCAGAGCCAGATATGGGCTGTTGCTGAGCTGCAGCTAAGGTGGAAAATGATGAAGCAACGATCAATATGTTTATGAAAAGCAGCAGCAATGTATGCCTCAAACGTCTCTCTCAGCCCGCACGAACGAAACATTATTTATACATATTGGGGGTTCAAGTAGCCTTATCATTACAGAGACCTTTAGCTAAGCCTTAAAAGGGATTGCGTGCGACTATAAAAGTATGAAAAAGTATTCCCATCTTTTGCCGAATGAGCTCAAGGTTGAAGATATGATGAAAATTCTTGGTATAAATAAGATAGAAAGTCTTTACGAAGATGTGCCGCAACAATCACTTCTGAAGGAGCTACCGAAGATACCAGGTCCTTTTAGCCAGATGGAGATAGAAAGATTAACGAAGAATGTATTAAAGAATGTGAGTGTTCATCCTGATTCGCCATGCTTTCTTGGCGGTGGTATATGGCCTCACTACATACCTCCAGCCGTAGATGCGATATCGTCTAGGTCAGAGTTTTATACATCTTACACTCCCTACCAGCCTGAGGTTAGTCAGGGTATACTTCAGGCTCTGTTTGAATACCAGAGTATGATATGTGATCTTACTCATATGGACGCTGCTAATGCATCCATGTATGATTGGGCGACAGCAGCGGCAGAGGCTGCTCGTATGGCTATCAGAGTTACTAAAAGAAAAGACCTTCTTGTAGCTATGAATGCAGGATATGAAAGAAGGAGAGTGATTCAGACATACCTCGAGCCTATAGCATCTCGCATATTACAGATTCCATACGATAAGAGGACAGGGCGTATCGATATGAAAGAGGCAGATAGGCTGATAAAAAGTGCAGATGTGGCAGCAGTATATGTGGAGCAACCGAACTTCTTCGGGGCGATAGAAACTTCAATAAAGGAAATCTCCGAGCTTGTGCACTCTAGAGCAGGTTTGCTGATTGTGGGGGTAGAGCCTACGAGTCTTGGTCTACTCAAGCCCCCCGGTGATTATGGTGCGGATATAGTGGTAGGGGAAGGGCAGCCTTTAGGTATCCCCATGAATTATGGAGGCCCTTCTTTAGGAATATTTGCAGTTAAGGGCGATATCTCTTTCATAAGGCAGATGCCAGGGAGGATTATAGGGATTACCACTGAAAAGAAGTCAGAGAGAAAAGGGTATGTCATGGTACTCCAATCAAGAGAGCAGCACATTCGTAGAGAGAAGGCAACATCTAATATATGCACGAACCAAGCTCTTATGGCTGTTAGAGCTGCTGCTTATATGGCGCTTCTGGGTCCACTGGGGTTTAGAAGGTTAAGCCAAGTTATAACATCAAACTCCCATTATACTGCCAAACTAATTCGAGAAACTAAAGAGTATGAAGCTCCTTACTTTGAATCAGAATTCTACAGCGATTTTACTATTCTTCCAACCACAAAAAAGACAAGGGGAAGAGCACTGTATGAATATCTTACAAAAAGGGGGGTAAACGCCGCTCTCCCTTTGGATTGGTTCTACGAGGAATTGAAGGATGTTTCAATGATCTCTGTCACTGAAGTGCACCTCAAGGAGGATGTCAATAGGCTACTGAATTGTCTAGTGGAGGCAGAATAGTAAATTGGTCTACAGACAGGCGGCTTGGGATGAAAAGCTTCTAAAAGAATACTCAAGTAAAGGAAGGACAGGATTTGTTCCACCTGACCCAATCGGCGAGGAAGTAGAATTATCTATACCAAAGGAATTGAAGAGGGATGATGTAGAGCTGCCATCTTTGACAGAATTGCAGGTCATTAGGCACTTTGTCAGACTTTCCCAGATGAATTATTCGGTAGACACAGGAATGTATCCTCTTGGCAGCTGCACGATGAAGTATAACCCAAAACTCAATGAAAAAATAGCATCAGATCCGAAGATAAATGACGCCCATCCTTATCAGCATCATTCTACTGTCCAGGGGATACTTTCAATCTTATTCGACCTTTCGAACTGGCTGGCTGAGATATCTGGAACGGACAAAGTCAGCCTTCTTCCTGCTGCAGGAGCTCATGGGGAATTCGTAGGGGTGCTCATGATTAGAAAGTACCACCAAGCTAACGGAAGAAGCGATAAGACCCAAATCATTATACCCGATTCTGCTCATGGCACAAATCCAGCTAGTGCCGCAATGGCAGGATTTGATGTGGTGACAGTACCTAGCAATGCAAACGGACTGGTTGACATGGAGAAGCTAAAAGGATTGGTAGGGCCTAAAACGGCAGGTATGATGATGACGGTTCCTAATACTCTTGGTCTGTTCGAGAAGGACGTTCTTGCTATATCAAAGCTCATACATGACAACGGAGGATTGATGTACTATGATGGTGCAAATATGAATGCAATACTGGGTCGTGTAAGGCCTGGAGACCTTGGGTTCGACATAGTTCATATGAATATACATAAAACATTCTCTACACCGCATGGCGGTGGAGGCCCAGGCTCTGGTCCTGTAGGAGTAAAGTCATTCCTTGCAGATTACCTGCCTGTCCCCCGGCTTGTAAAAAAAGAAAATACCTACACATGGGTCTATGATTCTCCCAATACAATAGGATTTATCAAAGGATGTTATGGCAACATAGGTGTTTTGGTTCGTGCCTTTGCCTATCTACTCACCCTAGGTCCTAAAGGTCTTCTAGATGTTTCTTCCCAGGCAGTGCTCTCATCGAACTACCTGATGAAGAAACTTGACCCTACACACTATAGCTTACCATTCGCAAAGGATGTGCCAAGGAAGCACGAGTTTGTTGTTTCCGCAAGACCCCTTGTTGATAAAGGTGGCAGCGCTCTGAAGGTGTCAAAAGCTATACTTGACTATGGCCTTCACTCACCCACCGTATACTTTCCGCTGATAGTAAATGAAGCACTTATGGTAGAGCCCTCTGAGTCCGAGCCTGTTGAAAACTTGGATGAGTACGCTATGGTAATGAACGAAATAGGCGATACACTGTCTCGTGATCCTTCAAGGCTTGATGATGCTCCTAAAAATACAGCTGTGGCAAGCCTCGATGAAGCAAAGGCGTCTCATCCACTTACCATAGCTCTAAACTGGAAGAAGATAGCAGGCAAAGAATAATTCTACTGGGTCAAAAATTTTACATTGCTTGTTAACTAGTTATGAGTGTTTGTTGTTAAATCATTGGGTTGATAAACCAGATGTCTGCAAGTGACCAATGGTTTGTCGTCCATGGAGGGGAAGACTCTGCTCGTTGGTGTAGGCAGGTCGGGGTGCAAGATAGTTCAGGAAATAAAGCAGTATAATACAGAGGTTGATACGTATTATGTTACAACAGAGCAGAAATATCTACCATCAAAAAACGATTTTCTTGATTGGAGGAGGCTCGATGAGGACTCTATCAGGGGTATCTTTGCAAACATCTTAGATGGAACAAATCAGGTCGTCGTCTTTGGAGGGCTTGGTGGCAGGTCGGGGTCATTGCTCATTCCTCGGGTTGTATCAGCTGTAAGAGGCCTTGAAATAAACTGCTGTGCAATTGTGCTTCTCCCCTTTGAACATCAGTCAGATATGGAATATACAGCAGGTGCGTCTCTTGCCAGGATTAGAAAGAAGGCGAGTTCTCTTATCATAATAGATAGGCAGCAGTTTGTGGAGGAAAGTTTCGATGAACTTCCATTGGAGAAGGTTTACGAAGGGATAAACTCAAAAATAGCGAATATTGTGGCATCTCTCCTCAAAGAGGATAGCAGAATTTTTGAATCATTAATGGGCGGGGAGACGATCCTTGAGATCAAGGATGCTGGAGAAGGATTTTCTAAAGCAGTTTCATCGATAACAAGGAGGGTAGTAGAACAGATAAAAGATGATACTGACAATTTACTAGTTGTATCTAGTGGTAATAGACCGACTACATTAGGTGGATCCAAGTATCTTTTGAACGGTTTCAGAAGCCTTGTGTCCCAAAATGCAAAGGTAAGATATATCAACGCAGCACAGCAGAACCACGAATCCTTAATAGCTGTGCTCGCCCATTCACAAGGGGGTATAAAGCTCCGAGTCTATGACCCTGTGGACGAGATCCTGGGCGATAAGTCCATAGATGATGACCCAGAAAGCGGGTTTCATATTCCTCTAATGATAGAACGAATAGACTAAATCAAGAAACTTTGGTACCCTCTGGCACATCCTTCTCGGGTCTTAGATAAGCCAGATTTTTATTATCATAAGCAGCTAGAATCATCACCTCTGACTGCAAACCGAATATCTTTCTTGGCGGGAGGTTGGTGATCACAGCTATCTCCTTTCCTTTTAGTTCTTCCGGATTGTAAAATTCAGCTATGCCTGAAATAGCCGTACTTATCTTCTCTCCTAAGTTTATTCTAAGCTCGAGAAGCTTCTTTGAACCCGTAACCTGTTTTGCATCAACTATCCTTCCTATCCTAATATCCAGTTTCTGAAATTCTTCGAATGGAAATACAGATGACATTATGCATAACATTGTCTTCTGGATTTTTAAGCTTACCTTGGCAGAATATTTCTAAACTTCTTATAATTGAACTAGCAATAGTGCAAACTGACTTCTTGCTTGCGGGTTCTTCATGGCAGGTAATACTTATGTTGAATGATGCCTTAGTGATGTACAAGTGAACTACACCGCCCTTGCAGATGTGGCTTCTGCCACATCCGTTTGTTTGGAGCTTCTCGCTTCAATGGAGATGCTCTCTTTCATCCCCTCGCCAAGGAGACTCCTCTCTGACGGGGATAAAAGATGGCATGAATACAGCAACCAGAAATCTAAGAACTCTTACGAATTATATAAAAAAAGGTTTTAAAGCATTGTCGAAATGCCATAGCATAGGCTATGCTTAGCTACAAGGAGCTGCTGGACAGAGTAAAGGATCAGTTGCAAAGGGAAGCTACAAAAAGGGTGAGTAGGCTTGTCCTGCCTGAACCGGACGTCAGATTCGTAGGTAACAGAACATATCTGTACAACTTTAAGCAGATTACTGATGCTATAAGAAGGAATCCAGATAAAGTACTGATGTACCTAGCTAGGGAATTAGCTACTGCTGCTTCTATGGATCAGGAAGGAAGAGCAATATTCATAGGCAGGAAGAGCAAAGATTCGTTCAGAGTTCTGATAGAGAGATATGTTATGGATAATGTTATCTGTCCTGTATGTGGTAGCCCGGATACACATATTGAGAAAGTCAAGAAAGTGACAATGCTTGTCTGTGAAGCATGTGGTGCAAAGAGTCCTATAAAGGGTTAGCAGATTATGGCTCAGAACTACATAATGCGATCCATGAAATTTGAAGGAGCACTGATGGTTAACGTCTGCGACGAAGAATTAGTAGGAAAGAGGCTGGTCGAGGGGAGGCTGAGCATAACCATTGATGGCAGGTATTTCAACGGCGAAGTAGTGAACGAACAGGCAGCTGTAAGAATGCTAAAGAGCTGTGATATAGCAAACCTGGTTGGTCAGAGAATTATATCTAAAGCTGTGAAAGAGAATCTTGCGGATCCTAGAGCTGTGAGGTTCATAGACGGAGTACCTTTCCTTATGATCTATAAATTCAGCGCTTAACTTCAGTTAAGTTTATTACATGACAAATAAGTAAACATACCGATACTGATGGGGAAAAGAAAGGTTCTGAGTGAGGAAGCACTAAAAGAGCTCGTCCTACCGGAGAAGGGTGAGATGCTTGGTAGAGTAGCCAAGCTCATGGGAAGTGACCATATTATGGTGCAATGTGCAGATGGAAAGGCTAGACTTGGAAGAATAAGAGGAAAGCTGAAGAGAAGAATTTGGATAAGGGAAGGGGATGTAGTGCTTGTTGCTCCTTGGGACTTTAAGACTGATGAGAGATGCGATATCCTATGGAGATACACTGTTGCGCAGGTGGATTACCTAAGGGATAAAGGTTACCTCCCTAAGGAGCTTTAATCTGTTGAATGATAGAGCAAAAATAGAAGAAAGGACAGCTAGAGACCTTTTTAGAATAGAGAAAGAGTCAAGATATCTGATAAAGAGATCAGAAGAGGAAGAAGCTCTTGAAGCTGTATTCGACAGACAGACTTTGTTCACCCTCTACTCGATGATAAACAGGGGCATAATAGACTACCTTAATGGGGTTGTCAGAGCGGGGAAAGAAGCCAGAGTGTACTGGGGTGTAAAGGGAGATTCTGACCTAGCCGTGAAGATATTTTACACATCCACCGCCCCTTTTAAGAGAAGAGCAATCTACATAACAGCAGATCCAAGGTTCAAAGGGATAAAAAGTTTTGGTAGAGCAATGCTTATGGCTTGGGTTAGAAAAGAATTCAAAAATCTCAAGCAGGCTGAAGATGGGGGCGTAAGGGTTCCACATCCTGTTTATTGTGAGCGAAATATTCTTGTCATGGAGTTCATAGGTGAGAAAGGTATCCCTGCAAAGACACTCTCTGAGCTATCAAACATAACGCAAAAGGATTACAGGGCGGTGATCAACAGTATCGAGAAGCTGTATAATTATGCTAAAATAGTGCACAGCGACCTGTCAGAGTATAATATCTTTAAGTTCAAAAAACAGATTATTTTGTTTGATTTTGGCTCAGCGGTAGATATTGCACACCCTATGGCTGAAGAGTTTCTAGTTAGGGATATCAAAACAATAAACAGGTTCTTTAAGAAGTTTGACATAGAGGTTTATGAACCGGAAACCCTGTTAAGGAAGGTTGGTCTGCTATGAGCTTCGAACAGGCAATAAGAATACCAAAAGAAAGATTAGGTGTGCTGATCGGGAAAAGCGGAGAGACAAAGAAGAGTATAGAGGAGGAATTTGGTGTAAAGATAGATGTGGATAGCAGGAGTGGGGACATAATCATTAAAAACGCAAAAAGTCTGTCTGAATCTGATCCTTCCAAAGCACGTCAGATAGTGGAGGCTATAGGCAGGGGATTCTCTCCCAAAAGAGCTTTGAAGCTAAGGCAGCCCGAAATCTACCTTCAGGTTATAGATCTTAGAGAATATGCAGGAAAATCAAGAAATTCTCTGGAGAGAATAAAGGGAAGACTGATAGGTATGCAGGGAAAGGCGAGAAGGGTTATTGAGGAGCTGACAGGGGCATATATATCTGTATATGGGCATAGCGCAGCCGTAATAGGCTCAAAGGACCAGCTCAGGTTAGCTGATCTTTCTCTCAGACAGCTTGCTTCAGGAAGCGAGCACAAAGTGGTTTATGCAGAGCTACAGAGGGAAAGGACAAAGGCAAAAATGGAAAGGCTGAAACTCTGGGAAGACCAGACAGAGCAGTACTCAGGCTCTCTTCATGGTTCCGTTAACTCTTCTTTGATGAATTAACTTTCATGCACAGGCTTTGCATCTCTTGATACTTCATTTAGTCTTTAGGCTGTTATATTTCTCTTAAAATATGATTCTACAGCTCCTATGGGTGGATTTTGTCCTTTCATTCCCTTTGCTTTATTCTATAAACTGCATACTTAGCCTTTACTGGTATGATGTAGGAGCCAATATTTCCCTTTCATTTAAATAATAGACTGTGCTATAACCAATAAAGGTGTCTTTGTGTCAACACAAAGAGCGGAGTATGTTTGGTTTAACGGGAAGATTGTGCCTTGGAATGAGGCAAAGGTACATGTTTTAACTCATGCGTTCAACTATGGTACAGCAGCCTTCGAAGGTATAAGAGCTTACCCATACGGCGATGAGCTGTTCGTCTTCAGGCTTGCTGATCATATCAAAAGACTTTTTGAATCGGCAAAGATATACGGATTTCAGATAGGCTATACACACCAGCAGATAATTCAGGCATGTATTGACGTGGCTAAAACGAACAACTTTCATGAGAAGATATACATCAGGCCTCTGGTGTATGTAGCTGGGGTGGGAATAGGCATAGGTTTTACCAACCAGCCTGTAGGGGTTGCTATAGCTGCTGTGCCGTTTGAAAGCTATTTCCCAAAGAAGGGGGGTGTTGATACCTTAGTTTCAAGCTGGAGGAGAATACCAGAGCAGAGCCTTCCGCCTTCAGCAAAGATAACGGGACATTATGCCAATTCTGTCCTTGGGAAGATGGATGCTCTGACAAATGGATACAACGAAGCTATAATGCTGGACATAACAGGCAGAGTAAGCGAAGGTACAGGAGAAAATATATTCATAGTTAAGAATGGCAGGCTTGTGACACCAACCGTTGCTTCAGGAATACTCGAAGGTATAACAAGAAGGACGGTTATGGAGCTTGCTTATGAGCATGGAATAGAGGTAGTTGAGAGAGATGTAACTCGTTCTGAGTTGTACAATTGCGATGAGGCATTCTTCGCCGGTACGGCAGCAGAAATCACACCAATACTGTCCATCGATAAAAGGGTAATAGGCTCCGGCTCTCCTGGTCAAATAACGAGGAAGATGATGGACTTATACTCTAAAGCAGTAACTGGTCAGCTGCCAGGGCATAAAGACTGGTTGACTGCAGTCTACAATACTGTACAAAAGCAAAGGGGAAAGAACGTTCAGGAAACAAGTTTGCCTTCTATAGATTGATAGACAGTTCAGATGGCCTTACATAGCACGTCCTGCATCTGGGTTCATAGAGCTCTTTTCCTCCTATCTGTACCTGCTCGCCAAATGTCTCTTTACCTTTGTAAAGTCTCTGTGTAAAATAGGCTTCGTCCCCACATCTTGCGCATACAGCGTTTAGGCTCTGCACTTCGTCTGCCCTTGCCAAAAGTTCCATGGCTGAGCCAAACGGTTCTCCCCTATGATCCCTGTTCAATAAAGAAACATAAACTATCTTTCCTTTAAAGGCCAGCCTATCCAGCGTTTCTGGAAGACATGAATCCAGTGGCCAGAACTGAGCTTCATCAACACCTATAACCTGAGAATCTGCCGAGTCATTCTCTATTTTACTTACACCATCAGAATCTATCGATACGACAGTAGCAGGAAGTTTAATACCTTTGTGTGTAACAACCTCTCCTTGGCTATACCTGTTATCTATTCTTGGCTTGAAAAGAGATATCTTTCTTCCTGCTATCATATCCCTCTCCAGCAATTCAAGCAGCCTTGAAGTTTTGCCAGAGAACATAGGACCCATAATCACAAGCAATAATCCTTTTCTTATGTTGGTATGCATCCATATCCTTTTTGCTCTACGTATATAAAAGCAGTAAAAAGGCTTAAAATATAAGCTAAAAGCTTATTACTGCAATTTTTCAGGCCTATGTATCCTACGTGGTTATAATATGCCCGAAGTTGCTAGGGCACGTCCCCATACTGTTTCAAAGCCAAGAGCTTCAGGCAGAAGGACTGTGAAGAGGCAAAAAGCACCAACTGGCAAAGCAGTTAGGCCTGCTCGTACAACCAAGAGCACGCTGAAAAGGGTTATGAAAGAAGAAGAGATAAGTCAGGGTGCAATAGGTCCTAACCATCTGACAAGGTTTGAAAAAGCAAGAATTCTTGGAGCTAGAGCTCTACAGCTAAGTTATGGTGCACCTCCTCTTGTGCCTCTTGATGATTCTGCGAGGGACCCGATATCTATAGCAAAGCTTGAGTTGGAAACCGGTGCATTGCCCATTTCGATAAGGCGAATCCTGCCTACAGGCGAATATCAGAATATACCTTTGAAGAATCTACTTGGCTGAAGAGCACGCAACGCTTAAAACTCTGCGTAGATTGACAGGCGTCAGCGTGCTGGAACATGCCAAGGAAGTCAGCAAAGAAGACAAATTCTGAGAAGACAAAAGATCCAAAACCGATTAAAGAACAAGCCAAAGAAAATGAAGAAAAGAAGGAAGCGCCCGTGCAACAGCAGAGTGAACCTCAGAAACAGGTTACGGAGGAACAAAGACGAAGTGTTCCACCTAACCATATTTTCGTAGGCAAGAAGCCTGTTATGGGATATGCACTTTCTGCAGTTATGCAATTAACTCAGTACGACACAGTTGTTCTAAGAGCAAGGGGAAGGGCTATATCAACAGCTGTAGACGTTGCTCAAGTGGTAATAAGGCGTCTCGGGAATGGCCAGTTCGAATCAAAATCAATAACAATAGGGACAGAGACGATAGGAGAGGGCGCTGAAGCCAGAAACGTTTCAACTATAGAGATAGTTATAGGCAAGAAGTAAGAATAAAAAACAATCACACAGAAAATTTTCTTTTTGTCAAACAAATGATGCAATAGCAACAGATGCTATTATTCACTAAAGACTACGGGTAGAGGTTGGAAATTCTTATATGCCTTAATTTAAAAGCTGATACAGCGGAATGTATGAGCTGAGGGAGATAAGCAAGATGAGAAAAGTGCTCGGCTTGACCCAGGTGCAGCTTGCCAAGATGGCTGGGATAAGTCAGTCGCTTCTTGCAAAAATAGAAGCAGGTAAGGTTGACCCAAGCTATACGAGGGCAAGGAAGATCTTTGCAGCCCTTGATCAGTATTCAAAGAGGCAAGGGAAAAAGGCTGGCGATATAATGGTAAAAGACTTGATAACAATAGCTTATGATGCCTCTGTTGAAGATGCTGTTAAAATAATGAATGAAAAGGCAGTAAGTCAGCTACCTGTCATAAAGAATGGAGATGTTGTAGGAGGAATCACAGATAAGGTTCTTGTAAGCAGAGTGGCATCAGGAAATTCCTTAGATGCTGTGCTGAAAAGAAAGGTGCATGAGGTTATGCAGGAGCCTTTCCCAACAGTATCAAGGGAAGCTCCTCTAGACCTTGTTGCAAAGGTTCTGAATTACTACAATGCTGTACTTGTCTATGATAATGGAAAGCCTGTTGGCATAATCACAAGGACAGACCTGCTAAAAAAGGTGTAAATCCTATGTTTACAAAGGTAACAATTCAAAAAAGTAATGTAATTCCTGTTGCTGAAGGACCGGCAGAGTTTGTGGAAAGAAAAGGTGTAGGACATCCCGATACAATATGCGATAGAGCATCGGAGGAGCTCAGTATAGCACTGTCAGAATACTACCTTGAAAATTATGGGAATATACTGCATCATAATGTGGATAAATGCGTTCTTGCTGGAGGGCAGGCCAAGGTTTACTTTGGCGGAGGAGAGATTATAGAGCCAATATACCTCTTGCTGGTAGGCAGAGCAGCTGTTCGTTTTGGCACTAATACATCAAAGCAGGTGCCTGTGGGTTCTCTGGCAGCTGGCAGGACAAGGCAGTGGATGGCTAGAGAATTCAAGGAGCTGAACATAGACTCTGACATAATAATAGACTACAGGATCAAGCCAGGCAGTAATGACCTTGTAACGAACTACAACAGCAAGGATGATGTACCAAGGGCTAATGACACAAGCTTCGCAGTAGCTTTTGCGCCTTTGACAGAGACAGAAAATCTTGTTTACCAGACAGAAAGGTACCTTAACTCCACCCAGTTCAAGGAAAGGTACCCAGCCGTCGGGCCAGATATTAAGGTGATGGGGTTGAGAGTTGATAAGAGTATAAGACTTACAGTAGCAGCAGCGATAATTTCAAAGTATGTAAAAGATGCAAATGAGTACATGCAACTGAAGAATGAAATAACGGAGAGGGTTCTGGACAGAGCTTCAAAGATAACAAGCAAGGACGTTGAAGTACATATAAATGCAGCAGACGATCCAAAACACGACTCTTACTATATTACTGTTACAGGGCTCAGCGCGGAGCATGGAGATGATGGGCAAGTTGGCAGAGGTAATAGGGCTAATGGGCTAATAACTCCCTTCAGACCGATGACCCTAGAGGCAACAGCAGGTAAGAATCCAACCTCCCATGTAGGCAAGATATACAACGTTGCATGCCAGCTGATCGTGTCAAGAGTAGTAGAAGAGCTACCAGCGATAAAGCAGGTTCATTGCTATATGCTGAGCCAGATAGGTAGACCAATAAACGAGCCACAGAGCACACACGTTGAGGCTATAGGCGATTTTTCAGAGGATAGACTATCTCGAGTTGCAACACCTATAGTAGAGCAGACACTAAAAGAGATACCAGAACTCTGGAGAGGCTTAATCACAAGAAAATACTCTTTGTTCTGAGTGGAGAATTCAAACAGATGAATATTTTGCTACAGGATGTTGCGAGCAAGAAAAAACACCCTATAATAGCCGAACTGCCTGGCTCAGGTAGTGTTGAAGCGCAAAATGAAGTGAACTTTGCCAAGGAAGGAGAGAATGTTTATGATGCCGTTCTTGCAACAGATATACCTACAGGTAGAATAAGGGTAGACTCGCTTATAGTCTGTCAGCATATCATACAGCAGACAAGCCTAGATGTTGTAGCAGCGATAAGCACAAGGCACAGGAGCATGGAAGCGAGCATAGCAAAGCTGCTGGGCCTTTGGTCTATAGGTGTAAGAAGCGTTTATGCCGTCATGGGTGATTCTACACCGAGCTCTTCACCAAGCAATGCGAAATACCAGATAACGGGCGCAACATCACTGCTCGAAGCGATAGCTTCGCTGAGGAGAGGGTTTCTGAGGATAAACGGAAGGTTGTACAGGTTTGCCCAGCCCTTTAATTTTTTCGCAGGAGGAGCTTTAGTTCCTTCGCGACAAGGAGAAGTGGAGCTTACTCGGCAGAAGTTAGCTTTGGGGGCAAGTTTTTTTATAACTCAAGCCCTCTTTGAGGCAGAAAGCCTATTCTCTTTTATCGATAGGCTGAGGAGCGAGGGTGTAAAGATGGAAAAGCCTATCTTTGTCACACTTCCTATAGTCCACAAACTGTCTTCGCTTGAGAGGATGGCCAAAATGCCTGGCGTGTATATGCCTGATGGTATAGTAAACTCCTTTAAGTCTGCTCAAGACCTGGAAAGCTTCTCTGTGAAGAGGAACGTTGAATTGTTCAGAGAAGTGTCAGAATCCTTAAAGAATATAAGGATAGGCGCCTACATACTACCACTGCCGGGAAGCAATAGCTCAGTTGAAATGGCAAAATCAATTCTTCATATATAATGTAAGACTTTTAGATGAGTTCTTCTTTACCTTAGGTATGAAGTATAGACTGCTTGATGTTCTTGCATGTCCAATAGACAAGGCCTTTCCCCTTGAGTTGCATGTTCTTGATGAGCAGAGAGGTGAGAATGTAAAGAGAGAAAAGGTAGCATGCGAGCTCTACTGCTCTTATAAGAAGACTATGCTACAGAATCCAGGGGAAGAATGGGTAAAATACTGTCAGGAATGCCTTGGCATAGATGTTAGAGAAGCAGTTCTGCTTTGCAGCAGATGCGGAAGGTGGTATCCTGTAATGGACTCCATACCAAGAATGTTACCTGATGAACTTCGCTCCAAAAAAGATGACGAATTCTTTCTGCAGAAATATAAAGACAAGCTGGATAAAAGAGTTATAGACAAAGGAGTAATAGGAAGAGCCTAAATAGACAGCTTTTCCTCCTCCTTGATACCTCATTCATTGAAGGCTTCAGATAATATTCTTAGCATCTTTTCGTTCGCAGCAGCTATGTACCCAAACTTATCTTTTGTCGTTAACCTTATGTCCTCAAGCCTTTCCCAGCCAATATTCACATATCCCCTTGCTTCTTTCAGAAGAAACAATGAAGGTAAGCAGTCAAACGTTCTAAGTTTTGCTTCAACCGCCACATAGGCATCCAATCTACCTGTTGCCACGTATGCCGTTTCCAAAGCAGCAGTACTCAAAATCCTTGGATACTTGGTAGAAGACACCAATGAAAATACTCTTTCCTTGGTTTTCTCTGGGAGTATGTACAGCTTTGAATCAAAGGCTACAACAGCGTCCTGCAGATTGGCTACCTTGCTTGGCTTTGCTGCCCTCCAGTCTTCATATACAGCCTCTCTACTCCCCCAGATGATCCTGCCAGTAACATGATCTATCACGCCTGCAACCTTTATTCTATCGAATCTGTCGTCCTCTGCGACAGCAATAGCTGTTGCGTACACAGAAATATCTCTTCGTGCATTGGTACTTCCATCAACAGGGTCCACTAGGATGTATGGAGAATCCCCATTTATCACGCCTCTCTCTTCTGTTATAATGACTGGTTTCTTGTAGTATCTGTAAGCCTGTTCTATTACTGCATCCTCTGCATCCTTGTCTATCTGGAATGTCTCATCACCATAGTACCCTCTACCAAGAGAGACGTTTGTATCTCCTTTTCTCCTGCTGCCCATAACAGCTCTCCGAGCTGACATAAGGGCGTCATGCAAAAATTCCAGATACTCTGTCAGACTCTGCAAGTTTCCCCCACTTAGCAAACATACATGCTGTTATAAGACATATTGTGTCTGACATCTTTAACTGATCTACTTAAAGTAAATCTCTTGTAACTTATCTCATTTATCTTGTAAGCCGTTTTAAGATCAGATATAGAGGTAGATCTTTTTACCATCTAATTCAGATTCAAACCATTCACCATCATCAGGTTTCTCTTTGTATATATCTAGAGACTTAACTCTTACAAGATACATCAGTCTGTCTTTGTTCTTGAGAAGTGCTGCATAGGTTTCCTCATCTACTTGTGCAACCTTTGCCTTTTCAAGAATCTCTGTTGGCTTATATCCTTTATCCTTCCTCAATGCCTGAAGCCTTCTTGCAACGTCTCTAATAACCCCCTCTGCAGCAAGTTCAGCATCTCTCTTTGTATGTATAATAGCAATGACTCCCTTTTCCTCTGCTACCTCGTAGTCTTTATCTGCATGGAACGAAAATGTAAGGTCTTCCTGACTCAGCGTGTACTCTCTACCCTCAACAGTCAGTGCAAAAGACCTTTTTTCTATTATCTTTCTGTACAGTTCTTTGCTTAGTTTATTTATCAGATCGATTACATCTTTTGAATACCTGCCAACCTTATGCATCCCCTGTGGAGAGAGCCTTACCTCTATATGCAGAGGAAGCTTCGAAAGATCAACTTCTCTGATGACATCTCTGACGTTAACAAGCCCAGCTATCATTGAGAGATATTCCTCAGATAGGTCTAATCCATATAAAATCGCCTTCGGTAAAGGCCACCTTCTTTTGATTCTAGATTTCATTCTAGTGGCATTTATGAGAGATACAGCCACCCAGACTTTATCGAATGCAAACTCAAGATGCTTATCAATCGCAGATTGATCAGCATTTGGATACTGCATGAGGATTAATGGCTCTTTGGAATAGAATACACACTTATGCAGATATTCAGTTATGAAAGGGGTAAGAGGGTGGAGGAGTCTATCGATGCTCTCAAGTGAATGTGCAAGCACAGTATAAATTGCAAATCTCCTTGGCTTTCCTTCTTCAGAATCATCCCAGAGTGAGTTCCTAGTCATAGGAATATACTGCTGGCTTAAGGTTTCTATTATGAATTGCTCAAGCAGCCTTGTGGCTTCGTGATATCTCCTTTGTATCATGCTTGTCTGTATGCTTGTCACAAGACTGTTCAGCTTTGATAGGACCCAAAGGTCTTCTTTATGCAGCTCCAGCCTCCTTGACTTATCCTTTAACTCCTTTATCCATTTACTGGAATAAGTGTATGAATCATAAGAAGAGTTTGTTTTATAATAAAGATGGAGATTATACAGCGTATTCAAGACCTGAAATGGCCTCTTGTACATTTCTTTCTGGTCAAAGCTCAATGCATCTATCGGACTTGCCTTCCAAAGAAGGTAGAATCTAACGAGGTCTGTCGAGTTGCTAGAGAGTAGATCAAGCCAATCTACAGTGTTACCTTTGCTCTTACTCATCTTCTCCCCTTTTTCATCTAGGACAAGTCCCTGAAAGAGGAAAGATTGGTAAGGTGCCTGTGGTGCATCCTTTTTTATGACATTCTCCACTAGGAGTGTGTATGCCCAGCCCCTAGTCTGGTCTATTCCTTCTGTTAGGTATGGCACAGGTATAAGCCTACTATACTGATCCTCCCCCATGGATGCATAAGGTGCTGCACCACTATTATGCCATGTGTCTAGCACAAAAGGTTCCCTAAAGGACTCTCCTCCGCATTTCGGACATCTTATAACTACTCTATCTATCCAAGGCCTGTGCAGTTCAAAATTCTCACCGTCAGGTAGTTTTACAGCATTCTTTACAATTTCTTTTCTGCTCCATAAGAATGTTTTATTTCTGCATCTACTGCAGACCCATACAGGCAAAGGAGCGCCCCAGACCCTTTCCCTTGAAATATTCCATGGTCTGGCTTCCTTTATTATACCGAGGAACCTGTTTTTGGGTTGCTCGTAAAAATATTCCACACCTTCTGCTGCTCTTATTGCAACATCTGTAATCCTATCAACCCAGTAAAAGTATTCCCTCCTGAGCAGGTAAACAAGCTTATGCCCGGAGCGCCAGCATAATGGATACTCATGGCGAATCTTACCGTTAAAAACTAGTAGTCCCTTTTTTCTTAATATTTCTATAACCTTTTCGTCAGCATCCCTTGCAAAAAGACCGTTGAAGGTGCCTGCCTCTGCTGTGAAGTACACCCTATCATCAAAAGGACTAAAGACAGGTAAAGACCTTTTATTTGCAACTTCATAATCCTCCTCACCATTAGCTGGAGATAGATGCACTATCCCTGATCCGGTGGTCGGGTCTACGAAATCCTCAGCCACAACCTGATGCACCTTTCCACCCTTGTACAATTCCATTTGGCCAGTTACTTCCTCAAGTAGAGGAGGTACGTACTTCCATCCCTGCATTTCCTTTCCTTTTATTATGTTCTCAACTTTCCAATCCTTTATCCTCGCTTCGTTAAGCACAGCATCAAGTCTCGTGTTGCCCATAATCCATTTTTCATTTCCCACTTTGACTATAGCATACCTCTCCTCAGGATTAACAGCCACAAGCTCATCCGTTATCACAGTAAAAGGCATTGTTGTCCATACTATAAGAAACTCCTCCCTACCTTCCAGCTTGGCTTTATAATACAGCGATGGATCGTCAACCATATCATACCCTAGGCCAACTTCTGCATGGCTCAAAGAAGTCTGACAGCTAGGGCAGTACGGGACTACCTTGTAGCCTTCTCCGAGCAGACCTTTCTCGTATGCAGCCTTCAGGTACTGCCACTCTCTTTCTATGTAGTCATCCCTGTATGTCCAATATGCATGTTCATCATCCATCTGCAAACCCAATAGTCTGTCAGCTTTCAGCCACAACTCATGGTACTTTTGTATTAATTTCTTGCACTCTTCAACAAGCCTTTCCTCCCCAACCTGTTTCAGATTTTCGTATTTGCTTCCCTTCAGTCCAAGCTCCTTTTCGGCTTCCAACTCCACAGGCAGGCCTTGGGTATCCCATCCCCCTCTGAACAGAACCTTGCTCCCGGTCATCGTTTCATGCCTATGCCATAAGTCTTTAAGCAGTCTTCCCCTTAGATGCCCGATATGTGGCCTTCCGTTAAGAGTAGGCGGTCCCTCCACAAAGCCTACTATATTTTTAGAATCCATATTCCTAAGTCTATCTTTAATGTTTATTCTCTCCCAGTACTGCCTAACGTACTCTTCAATCTTCATCGGTTCATACTTGTCCTCTAGAGCAGCCGACCACACAGCTACGTCAGACTTCGCCATTTACAGCTCCTATTACAGGCATCCCTTTTGTAATATATTATAAGCATTCTTATTTGTTGTTTGATGCTGCTATGATAAGCCATTGCTGAGCACTAGCTTTAAAGAGCTATGAACACTTTAGGACAGACTTCCTAGGCAGGTAAAGCATCATAAACCTGCTGTATTATAGACATGCAAAGCAAAGAAGAACACCAAGAAACTTCCTCTTCAAAGGCACCGTATTTTACTTTACATTGTCTGCAAGCATATCAAATCCTGAAATACAGTTGAGCTGACTCCAACCATAAGGCAGAGAAGAAGAATTCTGGAGCAACAATACAAAACTTATCGTAGCATAAATCATCATTCCTTACAGTGAACTACCCCGCCCTTGAGGACGGGGTCTTCTTGCGAGATTAGATAAAACCCTTTTTAATTCATATTTGCACTCTTTGCGTTGTGAAATTAGTAGTAGCTATAACAGGCGCAAGCGGTGCCATATATGGTGTAAGGCTACTTTATGCATTGAAAACTCTAGGGATCGAAAGGCATGTGATTTTATCAAAGGCAGGTGAAATGACTCTGAAGTATGAGACAGGCATGGACTCCTCCAGCATAAAGGAGCTGGCCTCGAGATACTATGATGAATCAGAAATAGATGCACCAATAAGTAGCGGGTCCTTTAAGACCGAAGGCATGATAATAGCTCCATGCAGTACAAAATCTTTAGCTTCAATAGCGCATGGACTTGAGATCAACCTTACTTCCAGAGCTGCCATGGTTACACTTAAGGAGAGACGAAGGCTGTTGCTTTTATTGAGGGAAACACCTCTTACTATAATCCATATAAAAAATATGCTTGCAGCTGCGGAGGCAGGAGCAATAATCATGCCTGCTTCTCCTTCCTTTTACAGCAAACCAAAAACTATAGAGCAGATGGTAGACCAGACGGTAGGCAGAATCCTTGACCTCTTTGGCGTGGAGCATCAGCTTGTAAAAAGATGGAAAGGAAAGGAGGAGTAGACTTTAAATTGACCCGTTATGCATTCGTATCGGATATTCATTCAAATTTCGATGCTCTTAAGCAGGTTGCAAAAGACCTAGAAGGTATGGATATCTTTGTTGTAGGTGATATTGTAGGTTATGGGTCCGAGCCAGACGCAGTGGTACAATGGGTTGCTTCTCGTTGTAAAGCAGCCGTTAGGGGGAATCATGACGATGCTACTGTTACTGGCGATACGAGCTGGTTCAATTCCTCAGCTGCAATGGCCATAGAATGGACAAGAGGAAGATTGAGTGGTCCATCTTTCAGCTACCTTTCTTCCCTACCATTATCGCGAAGACTTGTCCTAGATGGGCTCAAAGTTCTTCTTGTTCATGGTAGCCCAGAAGATCCACTGCATGAATACGTATTTCCTCAGACTCATGAAAATCTTTTCGACTACTACCTTTCAAAATACGATGCTGACATAATAGTTCTCGGGCATACCCATGTCCCTTTTGCTGCGAAGATGATACATGGGTTGATCTTTAACCCAGGGAGTGTAGGTCAGCCGAGAGATGGGATACCGAAGGCAAGCTATTCCATACTAGAAATAAAGGATAATGAGGCGAAAGTACAGAATTACAGAGTAAATTATGATATAGAATCAGCAGCCAAGAAGATATTTGAAGCGGGTTTGCCAAGACAGTTTGGCCTTAGGTTGTATTCAGGTTATTAGCTAGCATCGTTAAAATATGCGAAAAGTTCAACCCGACAGGAATGAACGATCCACCAGATCCAATTTCAAAAGAACTGACGCTGATAGCCTTATCTGGCTTACCTGAAATAAAACAGGGTGACGATATCGCCTCTGAGATCTTTAAGGCGCAGAAGAAGCTAGCTATAGATTTCGAAGACGGAGATATATATGTGATAGCTCAGAAAGTAGTATCAAAGGCTGAAGGCAGAGTGGCCAAAATTAATAGCATAGCTCCCTCTGTATTTTCCTCTGAATTTGCAAAATTTTTGTCTAAGGATCCAAGGGAAGTCGAACTCATACTCAGGGAGAGCAAGTCAGTAGTCAGGGCTAGGCGTGGAATCCTGATAACTGAAACAAAAAGAGGCATAGTCTGCGCCAACGCTGGAATAGACAGGTCAAACGTAATGGGAGATGACTCTGCTCTTCTCTTGCCTGAAAACCCTGATAGGTCTGCGTTGAAGATAAGGAAAAGACTTGAGAAGCTTACTGGCAAAATGCTTGCTGTTATAATATCTGATACCTTTGGCCGGCCTTGGCGCGAAGGACAAGTTGACTTTGCTATAGGAGTTTCAGGTATCTCCTGTTTCAGAGATTACAGAGGAAAGAGGGATATGTACGATAGAGTACTGAGAGTGACCAGAATAGCTCAGGTTGACGAAATAGCTGCTGCAGCAGAGCTACTGATGGGAAAGGCGAGGTCTATTCCCGTTGTGCTCATGAAAGGGTACAGCTTCGAAAGGGAAGATGGCTCAAAGAAGCTGCTGAGAAGGATAACACGTGACCTATTCAGGTAGATACTGCTCTATCCTTTTCAGAATTTTCAATGCAAATTTTTCCTTTTCCTCTGCGGTATGCATAAGTGTATCAAGAACGATGCATTTGACGCCAAGGGACTCTATTTCATTTCTTAGCTCTTCATCTCTAACATCAAGCACAAACGCATCTATGAAAGGGAGATAAAATCTGCATACACCTACTGGGCTTGGATCAATACCTAGAGATCTCATCATTCTGTCAGCAGGGCCCTTTATCGCTCTCCCTCCTACTATGGGTGTAACAGCTATTCTGAAAGCCCTTGCAGCTGTCAACCTTCTGTAAAAATCTCCTATTGCAAGTATTGGTCCGATACTAGCTATAGGATTGCTCGGACAGATGATCAATGCATCGGAAGTATCAAGATACGACTTAGCTTCTTCTGTAATTTCAGCACTGCCTGATCCCTCATACCTTATAGCTAAAACATCGGGTTGGGAATTGTACTTCACAAAATATTCCTCGAACGGTATCCACCCAGAAGATGTAAAAATCATAGTAGTCATCTTCCCGTTGGTTGCAGGTGCTATGTCCATATCTACACCAAGCAATCTTGCTACCTCTTTTGTGATGCTAGAAAGGGTGGCTCCCTGTGAAAGCCTCCAAGTTCTGTAGATGCTTACTGCTAGGTCAGCATCCCCCAGCATAAGATAAGGTTTAGCGTTCAACCTTTCGGAAAAACTCATAAAGTTGAATGTATCATTTTTTATTCCCCATCCCTTCAATTCATCTACAATACCAGCTAGAGTATAAGTAAGGATATCTATATCAGGACAAAGCCTTAGACCAAGTATATCTGAATCATCCCCGACGTTGACTATTGCTCTAAGTTGAAGTTTCTCTCCGTTTCTGTTTCTGTATAGACCTTCTACCAGCTTTGATCCTCCTACACCCCCGCTGAGGCATGTTATTCTTTTACCATTCATTGAAATGCACCACCTCTTTCATATCCCTTACCTTCTTAGGCTTCGGTTTCTGCATGGGATATCCTAATTCTATCAATGCCTGAGGCTCCATACTATGCGGAATGTTGAACTCTCTGTTTATATGGTTCGCCATAAACAGAGCAACACCCCTCCAGCATGCTCCCAGTCCTAATGCGGATGCAGCAAGCAGAATATTTTGAGCCATGGCAGCTAAGGATTGGGTGCCCATTATCCATTCGTTACGAATTCTTCGCCAAGATGCTTCTTTTCGCAGCTCATCTCTTGCAAGGAAGAGAATCAGTATTACTGGAGCAGAAACAATCCTTTCTCTAGCTTTTCCAGCTTTTACTGTTGCTCCAGCTATATTTCTTGCAATGAGTGATTTGTAGTAGAGCTTCGATGCCAAGTCTGCAAGTTGTTCTTTCTTTGATGCATCATCAATTACGAGTATCCTCCACGCTTGAAGATTATGTGCTGAAGGAGCACTCAACGCGGCCTTCAGTATACCTATGATTTTATTGCGATCCACCTTCTTTGCTTCAAATCGCCTTATTGTTCTTCTCTGCAAAATTAATGCTAAACCTTCATCCATGCTATCCTTGCAGTGCATATGCGATTTAAGACTTCGTTGATAGGCGTTTTATTTGGGTAGACTGTGCAAAGTTTATCCATGAATTTTATACGATATTCTTGCAAAAAAGTGGCATACTGAGTAGACAGGATAAATAAATACCTCTAATGCTGTTGAGCGTACCTTTGAATCGTCTGAGCACAGATATCACCAAGCTTTCAGGTGTTGTATGATGAGACCATAAAAATGCTAGCTTTGTTCCTTCAATTCTACTGTAAAAGGCTCAACGATTAAGGCGATGATAGAAACAGCTATTAATTGCTGCGAGCTAGTTTCACATATGGAGGACCTGCCCTATTCAGAGCTTGTAAAGTGCTACGAGACCATGTCTAATACTACTAGAAGGACAGAGCTTACGGAAGCTCTTGTTTCTTTCTACAAAAAGACACCGATCAAAGTTTTAAAGAAAGCTACCTACCTCAATCAGGGAAAGCTGTACCCCGATTACTTAGGAATAGAAATAGGTGTGGGAGAAAGACTTACAGAGCGTGCTATTAGCATCGCTTCAGGCCTGTCTGTAGAAGCTGTAAGGCAGCTGTACCGCAAACTCGGGGATTTGGGCAGCGCAGCACAGCAGGCACTAGAGTCAAAAAAACAGTACTCTTTGTACAAGGAAACTCTAACCATTTCTAAGGTCTATGATACACTGGACCAGATAGCTAAGACATCTGGCGAAGGTTCAGTCGACGAAAAGCTGAACCTCCTATCAGGTCTTCTGAGCAACGCGGATCCAGCTGAAGCGAAATACATAGTTAGAACTGCTATAGGAAAGCTCAGACTAGGTATAGCTGATTATACAGTTCTGGATGCTCTGGCGATAGCCTTTGCCGGAGAAAAAGAATACAGAGAAGATCTTGAAAGGGCATACAATCTCTCTAGCGACCTTGGTGAAGTGGCAGAAGCAATAGCTTCTGGTGGATTAAAGGCCGTCCGCTCCATCAAGATAACCATAGGTAGGCCAGTTAGACCAATGCTTGCAGAAAGACTATCAAGTGCAAAGGAAATAATAGAAAAGATCGGGGGGCAATGTAGCGCAGAATACAAGTATGACGGGGAAAGAATGCAGATTCATAAGAATGATGAAAATGTGAGTATATTTTCAAGAAGATTAGAAGTGATAACTCACAACTATCCAGATGCGGTAAAGCTGGTACAATCTTCGATAAAGGCAGACAGAGCTATACTTGAGTGTGAGGCTGTAGCTGTGGATCTGCAGACTGGCGAACTGCTGCCATTCCAGCAGCTTATGCACAGACGAAGAAAGTACGGTGTTGAGAGAGCCATGGAGGATATTCCTGTTTCTCTTTTCTTCTTCGATATTCTTATGGTTGATGACAAAGATTACACTATAAGACCGTATACAGAAAGGAGAAAGAAGCTTCAGGAAATAATAGAGGTAGGAGAAAGGGTGAAGGTTGCGCCTAATATAGTTACCAATCACCCAGAAGAATTGGAGAGATTCATGCAGCAGGCTATTCAGGATGGTTGTGAAGGTCTCGTAGTCAAGGACCTGCACAGTAGCTACAAAGCAGGTGCAAGGGCATTCTCCTGGATAAAGCTCAAAAGGGAGTACAGAAGTGAACTGACAGATACCATAGACCTAGCTATAGTTGGAGCATTCCATGGACGAGGGAGAAGGACGGGTGTATATGGCGCCTTTCTGCTGGCTGCCTATGACAGTGAGGATGATACATTCAAGACAACCTCAAAGGTGGGGACAGGCTTCTCCGATGACGACCTGAAGACTATCACAAATGAACTTGAGCAATATAAACTCCCACACAGAAGCCCTAGGGTCTTATCTGAGATGGAAGCGGATGTATGGTTCCAGCCTGCGCTAGTCATAGAAGTTATAGCATCAGAAATAACGCTAAGCCCTATCCATACAGCAGGTAGAGGAAGGATAAGACAGGATTCTGGGCTAGCATTGCGTTTTCCTAAATTCACAGGAAACATAAGGAGGGATAAGGCTGCAGAGGATGCT
Source organism: Nitrososphaeria archaeon (assembly GCA_029775965.1). Classification (GTDB taxonomy): domain Archaea; phylum Thermoproteota; class Nitrososphaeria; order Conexivisphaerales; family DTJL01; genus JAKAPW01. Next base: position 82,345 of record JARVJU010000004.1, read on the forward strand.
ACTACTGTGAATGAGCTGGTAGAAATGTACAATTCGCAACTGAAGAAGGTGGAAGCATCTCCTGAAGAACTTCAAAGATGAAGAAATAAATAAGATTATTTACAACTGCAACACTACTATCTTATATATGCATTGATGCATAAAACATGTATAACATTACGTTGCGAGGTGAGCATATATTTGCAGTAAAACTTGGCAAAAAGTTACGGGACTCTTTTTTTACATGAAAGATTTATAACATCTGCTTGTGACTAATACGTCCGCAGGTCTAGTATGTATACAGGAGAAGCTGAAATCCAAGCCAGACGCAGAATGCTAGCTGTGCTCTTGGATGAGAGTAGAAGAGTGCTAGATGCAGCTAGAGAGCTTGCAAACCTAAACTCTGCCTTGGTAGTCAACGATCAAGAGGGAGTCACAAAGGCACTTGAAAGTCTGCATCTAGCTATAAGCGACGTGGAGGCATTCAGACGCTCTCTTAGCAGGCAGCTTGCTGAAGTAGGAAGCATGCTGATGAACAGAGAGGATATGCTAAGAGCAGCATACACAATAGAAACAGTTGCAAGTTACATAGAAAGCATATCATTCAGAATCTCGCAGCTGAAGATGTCATCACTGAAGAAATCGGGTATCACTGATGATTTCAGAATACTTTTTGACCAGATAATAGACATAGTTAGCAAGACAAATGAAACAGTAAGAGCTCTTCATTTTAACCCGTCAAAGGTGAATGATCTCATTCAATCAGTTGAAAAGGCAGAAAGACAGATGGATGAAAAGTACAGGTCCTCCATCACAAAAGCGATCAAAGAGATAAATGACTTCAAGGAATTGATGCTCGTCAAAGACGTCTTGGAGAGGATAGAAACAGTTTCGGACCTATCTTTGTCGCTTGCTGACCTAGTAATGATAATATCCCTTGGAATGTAGTGAAGAAGTTGATCAGAGCTGAGCTGATAGAGAACAGGGTTGTCGTATGGAATATTGAAGATTCTAGAAGGCTCTACTCCGAGGGCTTCTATGGCAAGCCACTGGGTGTACCAAAGCCAAAGGGAACAAATTTCGACTCACCACTTATCCTTGACCTGATCGAAGCGCTGTACCTGCTGAAAAAGAAAAAGATAGTTATTTACCATAAAAAATTGAATGTTAGCTATAAAGAGCTTGTAAAAAGATGCGAAAAGGAATATGTTGGTTTTAAGGAGAAATTCATAGTTTACCAGAACCTGAGAGACCTTGGATATGTTGTAGCTCCTGGTATCAAATTCGGCTGTGATTTTGCAGTGTACAAAAAAGGGCCTGGGATAGATCATGCACCTTTCCTAGTAGATGTTATGAAGCCCAACGATTATGTCACTGCTACTAGCATGGTACTGTCAGGCAGACTGGCAACTACAGTTAGAAAACAGTTCGTGATAGCTTCAGTTGGAAGAATTCCTCAATATATATCGTTCGACTGGTGGAAAGGATAACATCCCTAGCTAAATGAATTTTCCGATTCTGCAAGATACTCGAAAAATGCGCTTTTACTAAAAGGATCCAAAGGAAACGCCAGACTTTAGGCAGGTTAATGTCAACAAAGCATAAATCGAGGCATGAGATAAGCTGATGCATCTATATTTGCCAGAATAAAAATACAGATTTGCTCCCTAGCTCTTAAAGGATTTGAATTGTTAGAACAATTTGTCTTTCAGAACAACTTGTCTGTCGATTGAAGATGAAAAAGCCTATAGTTATTAAGGCTCTGGGTAGAGCTCCCTCATAAGGAAGACTATTCCCTGAGGTGGGTATATACCCTGCTCCGTTATTATTATATCAATATACTCTGGTGGCGTTACGTCGAAGGCAGGATTCTTGACCTGCACCTTCGGGTTCTCCTTTATCCAAGAGCGCGGCACCACTTCAAATGGAGATCTTTGCTCTATCTCTACAAGTTCTCCAAGCATTGTTGTTGGATGAAGTTTATACGTCTCCGCCGCAACGTAAAACCTTGACCTACTTTCATGTGCGACAAGCGCTATCTGCGAAGTGCCTATTTTGTTCACTACAGCTCCGTTGGATGCAATAGCATCTGCCCCAACAAGCACCTTATCCACCTTATGCATATAGAGTCTAGCTGCAGAGTCAGGAATAAGATAGACAGTTATTCCCCTCTTAGCTAACACAGAAGCTGTAAGTCTTCCTTGGTATCTTGGTCTCGTCTCAGTGACATATACTTCAAAATTCTTCCCCGATTTCTTTGCATTAGTGAAGATTGCAGTAACAGCTTCGCTGTTACAATGCGTAAGTATAATATCTCCGTCTACAATCCTCTTTGAACCTATGTTTGCTATAGCCTGTATGGCTCTTTCACTCGTCCTGATAAAATGGTTACATGACTCTGATATCAGCTCCTTAAGCTCCTTCACGGATATGTTGCGCTCCCTATTCTTCTTTGCGACTGAAAGGACCAAGTTTACAGCGTTTGGCAAAGAAACAGCTGTAGGTCTTGCAGACTTCAACTTCATACCTGCCCTGAGTATCTTATCATACAGTTCTTGGTTTGAAGAGAAATCTGTAGTGCTTACGTAGTCTTTGAGCGCCTTTACAGCAGCCCTAGCTATTCTTCCCGCACCTCTAATCCTCATATCTCTGATCATTCTGAAAGTTTCGTCGATCGGATCTTCAGCCATCCCATCTCTACAGAAACATCTTACTCAAAACTCTATCCATCCATGCTTAACGCTAGCTGCTATCGCATACTATTTCTACTGTTTTGACACTACTTCCCCAAGGGCAAAGCTTGGCCTTATCTGAGATATCCTGATCTTTACTTTGTCACCCTGCTTTGTATTGGGTACAAAGATCACGTACCCTTGCACTCTGGTCAATCCATCCCCCTTTTTGCTGACCTCCGTGATATCCACTTCGAGCTCATCTCCAACTTTGACAGGTTTTGGTTTGAAGTAGGAGCGAGGAAGTCTTCTACTCTCAGCTTGCCCTTGCTGATTTGGAGTCGTATCTTCCAACTGTGGTATAACCCCTTTACAATGTGTTCCTAAGGAGTGCTATATAAATCTTGAAGTTGGTATAGCCATGTACTGCAATACGGTTAAAAGGGGATTGCAGCGATGCGGCATGAATGAAGGAGAAGATTTCTGACGGCGACTACGTATTGTTGTATAGTAAAGGGAAGACATGGCTTGTGAAGGTGCAGGAATCAAAGGATTTTCACACACATTTAGGGAGGCTTGAGCTAGGAAGGCTGATAGGGGAGCCATATGGGAAAGCGATAAGTACTGACTCAGGAAACATACTATATGCCTTGAAACCAACTATAGAAGATTTTGTGATGAAATGTGAGAGGCAGACACAGATAGTCTACCCCAAGGATCTGGGATTAATAGCTATAAGGGCAAATTTAGCCTCCGGGGCAAGGGTCATAGAAGCTGGCTCTGGAAGTGGTGCTCTAACGATGTTTTTGGCCCATCTTGTCAAAAAGGAGGGAAGGGTTTATTCATATGAGATAAGGGAGGAATTTCAGAAGATAGCCCGCAGAAACGTAAAGAGGGCAGGACTAGACCAGTATGTAGAATTCAAACTGAAGGATGCAAGCCAAGGGTTTGATGAGGAAGATGTTGACGCTGTAATAATAGATGTTGGCGACCCATGGCAACTTATCCCAAAAGCTGTTACAGCATTAAAAGAATCAGGATCAATTATATGTATCACACCCACAATGAATCAGACGGAAAAGGTTGCAGAAGAGATGAAGAATGCCGGTCTGGTCAGGGTTCAAAGTTTTGAAGTATTCTTAAGAGGTATAGAGGCAAGGCTGGGGAAAACAAGGCCATCCAGCATGATGATAGGCCACACTGCATATATAACATCAGCTGTGAAGGTTGTTTAGTGATGGTGTAGCAGCTCCCCAGACTGTTACCTATGGCAAACGCTTATTGATAATTCTTGAGCATTGCAAACTGTCTTTCTGCAGAAGAAGCGTCGGGTATCTTCTCAAGAGCCGGCCTATCAATGTAAACAGTAGAGCAACTCAGAGCAAATATAAGAGCATCATACAGCTGCATGTTGTATCTTGCGAAGGTATAAGCAGCCCCCAGCAGGTCTCCTGCACCTACTGCATCCATGACATTGGTGTGGGGTTGACGCGCATAATAGCTGGCATCGGCTGTATAAAGCTTGGCACCATGCCTTCCCATTGTTATTATGACCTCCTTTACCCCTTTTCTGAGAAGTTCTTCGGCTATCAGTTTCGGGTCGGATCTCTGCGTGATTATATAGCCCTCTTCCATGTCAACCTTCATAGCATCTACATGAGGAAGAAGTTCGTTCAATCCGTCGTTCTTTGTGAGCAGTACCTTTCCTTTCTTTGCCTGTCTCAGAAAGCCCTGGGGATCCAGATAGACGAATCTTCCTTTTTTTGTAAGTTCTATAGCTGTTGATACAGATAATTCCCCAACCACAGGCGCGATAAGCACAGCATCGAAGTTGTTCAAATTTGATGGATAAATCTCATCACAGATATCAATTATCTCTAGCTCTCTGCTATCTTCTTCAATTCGAATTCTGAACTTTGTAGTTGGGGACTTCACCATCGGCTTATCTATGAACTTTAATCCATTCTGAAGAATCCATCTTATCCTCTCGTCTCCTATATCAGCTCCAAACCTTGTCAGCACCTTCGGCTCTACACCCATTTTCATCATGAGAAGGCCCATATAGATTGGTGGTCCCCCAAGGCTTGTGTATTCTTTGCTAGGAAGCTGTATCTTATCAAGGGTAACGTGCCCTACAATCAGCACGCTCATCATATATGCGCACGCTTGCTCAGTGTAGTCTTGTAAGTGTTATCAATACTTCTGATTCAACTGTTGGTCTTCCGAGAGCCTCGAATACGCTTTTGCTTACGTAAAATGACCAAACAGGTTCAAGATGGCTAGCTGTTTCCTGTTCAATGAGCTCAGATTCTATCTCTCCATCAGAATAGACTATTCTACCTCTCTTCTGTTTCGGTTCCGGTCTGTCATCCTGGGGCGCTATTATCAACTCTATTCTCTTCCTTCCCATCCTTACCTGAAGAACTTCTCCAACGATTGTAGCCTTTGCCTGAGCCATGCTCTTCGATGATAGGGTTGGTTTGATATACCGGAAGGACTAATCTTTTTGACGGGAAGCCAAAATCTATCGGCCTTGTGTTACATATAATGCATTCATCTTCAAAGGGGTTCATAGCAGGTGATCAATGACATGCATTAATGTGTATTTAGATACTGAAACAGCTTGGAGCGCAACTACAGCCCGAAAGAAGAAGGGAAGGTGCGTGACATGATTACCCATATGATACTGGTCTGGGGCAGGCAGGGCAGAGAGGATCAAGGACGCATTGCACAAATTATGAACAAGGATGGTGAAAGAGCAACATAGTGCACCGTTCGTCTTCGAGGAGCTGAATGGGACAAGGAAGACCAGCAAGGAGGCGAAGAGAAGCAAGAAGCTTCGCATGTATCTCAACAGGTGGCCATACAGGATGTACCAGTCTATGATTGAGTACAAATCAACAAAACGCACAATCTATGTCAGCCCACTGGGGACCTCGAGCAATTGTCCTGTTAGCGGTGGAAGACTAGAGCGCTAAGCATGGACTATGAGCAAATGCATCAAATGCGGCGTTGACTACTGCAGGGACAGGCTCGCCAGTCTTTCAAATCTCTACCATACTCTTCGCCTCTTCGAGTAATCGTTTTGCCGTGCGTGCTGTTTGCTTCCGGCGGTAGATGAGGGATAAATACCTGTACCATCACAGCAGACATGATGCTGCGGGACCGGGCTGGACCGATGCTGAGGAACAGCCTCTACTTATCAAAAGAAGGATAAGCAAGTTTGTTCCTGTGAAGCAAGAAGCCTATGACTTCAGTCGTAGGTAGTTCACATAATTCCAATAGCAAAGAGACAGTTGAAATACATCCTAGCAAAGGAGAGATTCTCTTTCACTTTGCCTTGGTTAATCCCAGCAAAGTGATCTGACCTAACATGATATCATCCTCAATGATCCTTCTTGTCTTTGTGAAATCTAATAGTTTCACAAGGTTGTTAGATAGTGCGCGAATTCTATTATAGCTTGTAGTGATGTGTAGGATAAGTAATCTGGAACTGAATAAGTCTAGGCATGATTTAAAACCTGAGGCTTGCTGGCTATTAACAGGTTGCATGATCTGACATGCCAAAGCAAGTAAAGATTCTTATTACAGGTTCTCCAGCTACGGGCAAGAGGTCAGTGGCATCGTTAATCTGTAAAAGGACAATGTGTAAATGTATTTCTATAAACGAAATAGCTAGTGCTGTCCCACACGTGACTTATAAAAACGAAATTGTTCTGAATCGAAGTGCTGTAAAAAGGAGACTTAGGTCAGAGGTATCTGGAATCAACTCTTATGTTATCTACGGAAACCTTGCTTGGGAAGTAGTGCAGAAAGATCTAATAGATATTGTTGTTGTTCTCAGATGCAACCCCTTAGTTTTGTATCAGAGATATAGGCGGAGAGGGTATGATGAGGAAAAAAGCAAAGATAATGTTGTGGCCGAAGCAATAGGTCTTGTATACCATGAATGCTTGAAAAGCTTCGGCCCTATGGTAGAGGTCATAGATGTCACATATGAAAGCTTAGAAAGAATAGTAGATAGGATACTTGGGGGTAAATTTGATAATCCATCGTCGATAGACTGGCTTGAACTAGCAAGCAGAGATCAGAATCTGCTAAGGCTGCTTCTTTGACGAGCGCTTTACAATTTCTGCATCTATGGCTGCAAGTATAGAACTCCTCATTCTTGCAACATTAATTACAGCTTCCCCAGCTCTAAGCTCAGAGAGGTATTTTGTCTGATGCTCGTTTAGGTTCATTGCATCAGCTAGTATCTGATGTCACTGCTCCATGCAGTTCTATGAACTATTCTTATTTCTGTATTCTTGAGAGCTCTAAGTGCAAGAATCTATGCATCTCGTGCTATGGCATAAGCTATTTCTATTGCTTCAGAAACTCTTTCTATCATATCAAAGATATATCCTCTGCTTCTGGATGCAGCAGACCTGATTCCATAATCTGATATTATCTTCATATATTGCGGTGTAAAAGACGCAAACCTGAGCTGTCTGAAGGCTAGAAGGTCATATGGATCCTGTGATCCAATAAAACTGCACAACTCTGCATCTTTAGGCCTAAGGTCGATAAGACTTTGATAAGTTTCCTGAGTGTTTACTCCTTGTTGTAGAACTCCGCATGTCTTACAAACCAGTCCCTCATCGCATACTGTAACTTCACCTCACATTTTTACAGACGACAGTTTGCTTTGACATGGGATAATCAATTTAGCATGCCGGATATGGCTGTAGCAAGTTTCTCTCCTATTATCTGATACATTATGTATCTGTTGATTTGGGCTAATCTAGGGTGTAGGGTGGATAATGTCAATCTTCTGTATGACCGAGATACTTTAATACTTTCGAAATTATTGTCACGCCGGAGAGAAGATGTCTGCAGCTCCGGCGAGAAGATTCGCGGAGGAGCTAGCGTCCTTTGGCGGAAAGAAGGTAACTGTGGAAACAGTCGACGGAAAACGCTACGAAGGGATAGCCCTTGGCATACAAGAAAATCTGTCCATAATACTCGGAAGCTTAGAGGGTGAGGAAAGAGCATACAAGATAGCTATCGGAGGACATGCAGTAAAAGAGATCAGACTTGTAGAGAAACCTTTTGACCTGAGAGCTCTTGCAGATTCTATAAGCAGAACTTTTCCTGGACTTGTAAGGTACAGAGAAGATATAGGCGCAATAATTGTAATGGATAAGATAAAGGTTACAGAAAGTGGGGTGGTTGAAGGTACAGGCCCGAGTGCAGATAAAGTAAGGCAGATATACGATGATTACATAAGAACATTAAAGAAATCGCCAAAGGAACAGTTGCAAGCTATTTAGTTAATGGTTTATTTTTTTCATTACCGTCTTTAGCAGACCCTGCTATTCCCATTCTGGTCAACTCGTAGGGATCAAATATCTTATCCAGCTGCTCCTTAGGAAGAAGTCTCATCTCAAGCGCGACGTCCTTTATTGTCTTATTCTCTGCAAGTGCCTTCTTAACAACCTCCGCTGCCTTCATATAGCCTATGTAAGGGTTCAAGGCAAGAGCAACTCCGGGTGATTCATGCAAAAGCCTCTCCATTCTTTCCCTGTTTGCTTTTATACCAGCAATGCATTTATCTGCCAATATAGTGCACGTATTTTTGAGGATTATTAGACTATGAGTCAGGCAGTAGGCTATCAACGGAAGCATAACATTCAGCTCTAGCTGTCCTGCTTGTCCAGCAAGTGTAATTGCAGCATCATTTCCTATAACCTGAAAGCCGACCATATCCACCATCTCCGGTATGCTCGGGTTTACCTTTCCTGGCATTATGGATGAACCTGGCTGTACAGCTGGTAATTCTATCTCCGCAAAACCTGTCTTTGGACCTGAAGCCATCAATCTAAGATCGTTTGATATCTTTATGAGATCTACGGCAAGGTTTCTGAGAGCTGCAGATAGTTCGACAAAGTCTGTAGCGGACTGGGTCATCTCAGGCAGATGCTCGGCATTTTTAAGTTTAAACCCAGTAAGTCTGGAAAGTATGCGGACAACATATTTTACATACTTGGGATCCGCGTTTAATCCTGTTCCTACGGCTGTAGCCCCAATGTTCATTTCAGATAACCTAGGAATGATAGACTTAATCCTTTCTGCATCCCTAGCTATCATTCTTGCCCATGCCTCAAACTCCTGTCCAAGCCTTATCGGCGCAGCATCCATAAGATGTGTTCTACCGCTCTTTATTATATCATCGAACTCCACTGCCTTTGTGTGCAGCACATTTTCCAGATGAGACATCTGCTGCAGCAGATCCTTCACAAGACCCAATGATGTCACTCTTATTATTGTAGGTATTACGTCGTTAGTAGATTGACCCATGTTCACATGGTCGTTCGGGCTGATGACGTTATAAGAGCCCTTCTTCTCACCAATTATTTCTAGAGCTCTGTTGGCTATAACTTCGTTTGCATTCATATTGTGCGAAGTCCCTGCTCCTGCTTGGTAGACATCGACGACAAACTGATCGTGAAGTTTCCCTTGCCTGATCTCATCCGCAGCCTTCATTATCGCCTTTGCCCTTTTCTCATCAAGCATCCCAGCCTTCCAGTTCGCTTCAGCTGCAGCTCTTTTTACAGTTGCAGTAGCTGTTATGTATTCCTTGAATGGTTTTATACCTGAAACAGGGAAATTATGCACTGCCCTTTGGGTCTGCACACCCCAGTACGCATCTTCTGGAACTTCTATATCGCCCAAGTAATCATGTTCAACACGATATTTCATAGCATTGTATGAGAACAAGGAGCAATATAACCAGTTTGCGGAATCCTTTTTATTGATCTTACCATCAGCAGAAATAAAGCAAGACGTTTCTATGTTTTTGTTTAGCTGCATGTGTGATTATGCTGAGCTGGATCGATTAGTTTTCTTGCGATTAGAAATTATATGTATTTTATCATACCAAACAAGTTTCAAGCATAGCCTAGCCATAATGATTTAACTCAGCGAGCGGGAAGTCCCCTTGACTTGGCAAGGGGATGGAAGCGAATAAAATTTTTATAGATATGTTGAATATAGTATAATACGCTACAAATAGCAAAGAACATTAGAATACGAGAAAAAGGCAAGG
>JARVJU010000050.1 GCA_029775965.1 Nitrososphaeria archaeon
ATCAAGTTTTACTGTGTTTTCGTGGTCTCTTAACATGTTCTCCCAAAAGTCAGATGAAGCAGTTCTGTTGACTATCATGCGAAATAATTTGTCGATAACATACATGCAATTAGGCATCAAAAAAATCTTAAATACCAAAAAGAGATTGCGAGTAGCATGGCAGAATCCCAAGCAAATCTGGGCCTTCTGACAGTAGGTGTTCTGATAGGAAGTATTATAGAACAGTACGATTTCCTTGTGACAGGTACAGTTGCTGCACTAATCTGGCCACATGTATTCTTTGGACCTGGCACAGCTCTTGCTACTGCAATCTTCACATCAGTTGCGATATACGGTCTTGGTCTCATAATTAGACCAGTGGGTGCCTACGCTTGGGGACATATCGGCGACAGACTAGGTCGCAGAAACGCCATGGTTTGGGCGCTTGTGGTTATGGGTATAGGTACTCTTGCGATGGGCTTAACTCCGGGCTTTGCAGTCCTTGGTGCCGCTGGACTTATACTTCTTTCAGTCTTCAGACTTGTTCAGGGTTTCTCCTTCGGCGGTGAATTTGGTAGCGCGTCAACTTGGCTTATTGAAGGCGCCGCAAATACAAAACGGAGAGGGTTCTGGGGGAGCTGGGTCGGACAGTCTCTTCCTATGGGCATAATAGCAGGCTCAGGTAGCGTAGCCGTAATCACTCACGTACTTCCCTTCGCAGCTGTAGTCAGTTATGGCTGGAGAATATTATTTGTGATAGGCTTTCTTGCTGCGGTCGCGGGAGTACTCATAAGGTTACGGTTGCGTGACAGTCCTCTCTTCGAGCAATTAGAGAAAGAAAAGAAGATTATCAACTATCCAGCTTCTAGGGTATGGAAAGAGAAGACCTCACTCATATTGCACCTCTCTATGCTTAATGCAGGTATTGGTGCGGCGTTCTGGCTAAATCAGGTATTCGGCGTATCATATATGTCATTGACTGGTATCCCGAGCACGAATGCATCCTTGGCGAATGTCTACGCCGCAATCGTTGCTATGTTCTTTATGTACGCCGGAGGTATACTCGCTGACAGAATCGGCAGAAGATATGTTATTCTGACGGGTATGGTATTAATGGTGGTGCTAGCCTATCCTTACGTCCTTGCAGTCGGATCTGGGATATACAGTCTGGCTGTCGCAGCGCAGATTTTATTCTTCTCCTTGACTGTAGGAATAGCATACCCTGCTCAGCCTGCTTTCTTTGCTGAACACTTTCCAACAAAGTATAGGGCATCGGGGGTTAACAGTGCATACCAGATATCTCAGGTCTACGGGGGAGGCTTGGCGCCAATCCTGGCCACATACATTGTCAGCGCTTTACATGGCGCAAAGTTTGCGTGGCCTTATCTTGTAGTTCTTATAGCGTTATATGGCGTGATAGCTATAGCAGGTGTCCTGACACTTCGCGAAACAAAGGATATACAGCTAGCAGAGATGCAGACATAACCATAAGCTGTTGCTTTATCATATTTTTTAATTTCTTCTTCGACAAACAATATTAAGCTGTCAAGCCCAGCTTCCAACTACAGCTATGAATGACAGGGATAACAGTTCATTAAGAAATCTTTTGAAAAAAGAGAAAGTGATAGTAGCACCAGGTGTATTCTCTCCCATATCAGCAATCATAGCTGAAAAAACAGGTTTCAAGACTGTTTATTTTTCTGGAGGAGCTCTCTCAAACACGCTCGGCCTTCCTGACCTTGGTGTGATCACACTTTCAGAGTTATCTTACGAAGTGCAAAGGATAACAAATGTCATTCACATCCCTCTTATCATTGATGCTGATACTGGCTTTGGAGAGACTGTAAACGTTGAAAGAACTGTAAAGCAGCTGGAAAGAATAGGGGCAGCAGCTTTGCATATAGAAGATCAAGTGATGCCCAAACGCTGCGGTCATCTTGAAGGCAAGTTGATCGTTCCAGTTGAGGAGATGGTGAAGAAACTGATAGCTGCAAATGAAGCAAGGAACAAGATGCTTATCATAGCTAGAACTGATGCAAGGTCAGTGGAAGGACTTGATTCTTCGATCGAGAGAGCCCGAATCTACATCAAGGCAGGTGCCGATATTATATTTCCGGAGGCATTACAGAGTGAAGAGGAATTCAAAGAATTCGCTGCAAAGGTAAAGGCACCTTTGCTCGCAAATATGACAGAGTTCGGTAAAACACCATACATTGCAGCTCATAGGTTCGCCGAATTAGGATACAAAATCGTCATATTCCCAATGACAGCGTTTAGAGCTACACTGAAGACATGCAGTGATGTATATGCTGAACTTAGCAAAAAAGGTACTCAGGCTGGTATTTTATCTGAACTTATGCCTAGAGAGGAAATTTACAATCTTATAGATTATTATAAGTATCAACAAGCAGATAGTGTGACATTAAACAAAGCAAAACAGATCATATTGCAAGGAAAAAGTTAAACAAAAGCTTAACACACTTTCTCTTCTTTAACTAATAATCCAAGTAAAGAGATAGACAAACTGATGAATCATGGAGCTTGCATGACTTCCTGCTGCATAGCCCATTCTTGCCTATTCCAAACCAAAGAAAGGAATCTGAAAATAGGATGTATGAACTTGCTGAAAGGTGCAAGTAGAAAGATAGATCCTATGGAAGAATCCCTGATCAGAAAGAAGATAGCCCAGGTCGGTGTAGGGAGGAACAGAATGAAAAGTATACCGCTTACACCTGCAAGCAGGAAGGCTCCTATGAAAGAAGACATTCTTGCCGTATCAACATTTTTATCTGCTTGACCTGCCATAATTAACATAGCAGCTGAGCCTGCAGACATCATTAACGAGCCCAGTAAATATAAAAGAATGGTAGAAAGACTTACAAAAGGATAGAATAAAACAGCAAGCCAATCGATTATGAACCCAAACATCACCAAAGCATGAGCAGCAAGCCTGGAATAATTTCCTTTATCGTAAGGGTAAGTGCAGCCTGCCCCTCCACCCCTGAAATTCTTGTGCAGAAATACATCTCCTAATGCTTTGAGAACAGACTTGATCTCTACTTTCGCACCTTTTGAGATATATTTCCAGTATTTTGACCCTTCTATGTACCAGAGTATGAAAACATAAGCATACATGGAATACTCGAGCAAAAGAAAAATATGTGGAGGAAAGAGTAATTGCATCGGCAGATAACTCTTGTAAAATATCGTAGCACCATGCAAAAAGACAACATATGTCATTAATGCTAAGAAGATCAAAGAAGTAAGAATAAAGTATGTTTGTGCATAGCGATCCAATATCCAGCGAAAAGCTTTGGGAAAAACAAATTGCTTATAGCTAATCTTCCTTGATTCACTCATTATCCTTGGAATGTTTATGGCGAATTCATGAGGAGGTATATATGGGCAGGCATAGAAACAATCCCTGCAATCATGGCATAGATTCGCAAGATGCACTACATCATCATGAGAGAATTCTCTTCTAGTTTCTATTGCATCCCAGACATCGCAGTAGCCTTCGCAATACCGACAGGCATTGCAGATAGTGAGTTGCCTAGCTGCTTCAGCTATAATGTCTTTTCCCTGTTGCAACATTACCAACTCTGATTCCGAAGACAGTTCCTATGGTTAGGCCAAAACCAGCTAGATAGCCATATGTTAGGATATTTCCAGACATAACTTCACCTGCAGCGTAGATATTTTCAAATTCTCCATCGCGGTTTTGAACTCTGCCCTCTTGATCAACCTTCAGCCCAAGATAAGTAAAAGTTAATCCCGGCCTTAGTGGAAATGCGTAGAAAGGTCCCTTATCTATTCTTCTGGCCCAATGGGATTT
>JARVJU010000051.1 GCA_029775965.1 Nitrososphaeria archaeon
AGGAGCTTGGTGCAATACTTGCAAGAAGATATATGACAAAGAAGTTCTCAATCTACTATGGAGATACTGATACAGGCAAAACAACCCTCATAAACGTAATTACAATGCTTCTTGGAAGAGATAATGTCAGCTCTGTAAGCATGCAGGAGATGGCCTCAGATGATAGGTTCCAGATAGCAAACCTCTTCGGGAAGATGGCGAACATAAGGGATGATATGTCAGCTGATATTGTCAGAAGTGTTGGGAAACTGAAGGAGCTTACTGGCGGTTACAAGATAAATGCACAGTTCAAATTCAGGGAGCCTTTTTCCTTCGAGAACCACGCTTACCTTATCTTTACATGCAACGAATTACCTCCTGTGCTCTTTGATGACGATGCTTTCTTCAACAGGATATGCATAAGAAAGTTTGTCAAACGATTTGGAGGGCATAATAAACCAGATAGAAATTTACTTGAAAAACTAACAAATCCAGATGAGCTTTCAGGGATACTTAACTGGGCTGTTGAAGGGTACAGAAGGCTGAAGAATAATGGATGGCAGTTCTCAAATGTGGCAACCATAGAAGAAATAAAGGAGCAGTACAAGTTCAGGAGCAATCCCGTATGGGCCTTTGCCACTCATTGCCTAGAAGAGGATGAAGATGGCTTTGTTGTGAAGGAGGAGCTTTATCAGGCATACAAGGAGTTTGCTGAGAAGAACGCATTGCAGATAGTTTCGAAGGAGAACTTTTTCAAAAGGTTACCAAGGGAAGTCAACGTATTATCTGAACGCAGAAATGTTGGAGGAGTCAGGAAGAATGTATTCACAGGCATTTCTCTGAATCGTGAAAAGATAGATACAGTGATGACGAAGCTGGATAAATTCGAAAGCAATGAGAATAAAAGCACATCGCCTGAAGCAGCCCAGAAACCAGCGACTAAAGCAGATGATAGGGCAACAGCTGAAACAATATCATTGCTGGATCCAGAACCTTCACAAACCTCTGAAGGAGCCCAGAGGCCAGATAAAGAGCAGTTGGTGCAATCTAGTGTGAGTGAAACGGAATCAAAAAGAGAGGGTGATAAAATTGCATAGACAAGAGGATGAATCAACAGCTAACCAGCTGGGGCGGAGTGATGATCAGGACAGTCCTTCAGCAGCTGGAGAGAAAGATAATAGAATTGATCTGATGATGAAATATTCTATAGCTGAACTGCTTTCATCTGAGTACAATGGTAGATTTTATTTCTGCAAGAAGTGCGGAACGGTGTTTGTTGACATTGATGATGCATTAAAGCATGGGGAAGAGGAAGCCCATGCAGAGCCCGACGTTTGAATTACTACGTGGCTTTCCGCGACGTGTCATGGCAGGGCCAAAACATTTTGTGAAGTTCAAAGGAGAAATGAAGCACGGTCAATTTCTGGTAAACAGCCTTGATGAGCTGAATGATGTGATCAAAAGTGCAGAAAATATGGATGTGTTCGTAGCTACTCATTCTGAAGAGCATAAGGCTGCTGGTGTTACAGAAAATTTGATGCTTGATTTCGACGATGAAGAAGATTTAGATGTAGCATCAGAAGCAGCAGTAAGAGCAGGGAGAGCAGTAGAATCACTCTTTGAGGTCAGGCCCATGATCTACTTCTCTGGTGCAAAGGGGTATCATGTTGTTATCCCTTTCATGGAAAAGGCTCTTCCCAATGGCGGGAAGGAATTACCCTCTTTCCTGACATTTATTGCTGAGAAGATAATTTCAGATGCAAGGCTTTCAAAGAATAGAGCAATTGATTGGCAGGTTATAAACAATCCCTTGCGCTTCATGCGTGTGGTTGGTTCTCTGCATTATTTCCCAGATAAAGAAGCAAAAGAGGTGAAGCTTGTACAGGCATGGGACCATGCGTTTGCAGACCCCAGAATAGTATATGGAGATTTCAGTATGAATAATATTGTCAAAATGCACAGGCAGAAGAGGAAGCGTAGAAATGATGATCAATATAAGAGGAATTACATGACAAATCCATTTTCAAAGGGATGGATAGAGGAATTACTGCAGCACCCTGTAGCTGATGGAAGGCACAGATTGCTCTGGCATGTCATAGCCCCATATCTCATCAATGTAAAGCGTCTTTCTCTGCAGGATGCCTTTGAAATCGCTCAGAGATATTTTGATGAGTGCTCAAAGATCAAACCTCTTGATGCATCCTTTGGCAGAGAGATAATACGCTACCTGAAGTATGCGGAGAAAGATGGATACCCTCCATGGAGGCTTGAAACAATAAAGGAGAAGGACCCCCAGCTCTTTGAAATTATAGAATCGGGTAAAGGAGCAATTTTGGTTTGAACCCGCTTTTAAGTCAATCAATCAATTATGCTTCTGTATGAACCTTCCTAACCTGCACGGATGGAAGCTCTATTTTGCCTCCATAATACCCTTGATGTTTGTAATCTTTTTTGGGCTGTATATTTTACACTTTAGCAGGTCTGTATACATAGACCTTACTTCATCTCTTCTGATAGGCATCAGCATAGGTCTTCTGATAGGCGGCTTTGGGTATTACCTTGATGAGATGAGAGCAAGCAGCTTGCATGTTGCAAGGCCGAAGATACAATTTGTTAAAGAGACAAAGAGGAATAAGCATCTTGATAGAATAGCTGTTTACCTTGCAAAAAGATCCCCTGAAGATATACTCAGAGCAGGGATAAGCACAACACCCCATGCGTTTTACTACAGATGGGTTGCATACAGCATCTGGGCATTCATTATTTGCATTCCTGCATCCTTTATCTTATCCTTCCTTTTGAAAAACCCTCTTCCTCTATTGATGCTTGCTGCTCCTCCTTTCTTCATCTTTGCACTTCCTTCCATATCACTATCATCATCAGCCTCTGACAGAAAAAGAGCTGTTGATGATGAACTGCCATTTTTTGCTCTTTACATGTCAATCCTCTCCGATGCAGGTGTATCGCTTTATGATGGTATGAAGAGGCTGATAAACCGCAATGTATTCAGGTTTATTGAAAGGGATGCTGTGTATCTGAGGAGGGCTGTCGAGTTTCTTGGGCAAGATCAGCTTTCTGCTGTCGATATCATTGCTAGATCGCACCCTTCAAAATCGATGAGAGACTTGCTTTATGGCTATTCCTCAGAGCTCAGGTCTGGAGGTGATATAGCTGGCTATTTCTCTTCAAGGGCAGAGCAGCTGCTGAGATGGCTTGAATTTCGTTTTTCAAAATACGGAGAATCTGTAAGCGATCTAGGTGAAACGATGGTAGCTATTTTCTTCATCCTCCCAACCCTTGTTCTCACTTCATCCTTTCTCTCCCCCGCTGCCTCAATAGCACTTGTATGGCTTATGTCAGCCCTTGTAATTCCTGTACTAGCAGTTGTGATAATATTCATGATACGCTCCGCACAGCCAAAAACAGGGGATTACTTCGAGGGCAATATGATAAATGGAATCATAGCAGGCATAGCTAGTATCATAGCGACAGCATTCTTGCATTTACCAATCTGGGCACCTCTTGCTGCTGGCCTCGCTGCTGGCTCCCTTGCCTTCAGCATACCTGTCTATGTACAGAAGAGAAGTGCTGATGATGAGGAAAGGTCTCTTGAAGGTTTCATAAGGGATATTACAGAGTACAGAAAGTCTGGCTATGATATTACAAGGGCGATAGAAAAGCTTGCTTCAGAAGGGAACTACTCAAAGTCATTCACTAGGCTTTTAAAAA
>JARVJU010000052.1 GCA_029775965.1 Nitrososphaeria archaeon
ATATCATCCAGTATCCTTCGATTTAGCCTACGAACTAAGTATGCAGAGTCTTTCAAGAGATAGCGAACATAATAGGCATCTTTCACGACAGTTATTTGCAAAAATGCTTGATTGTGGTTATTGATCAATATCACCACGCCTGATGGAAGTTCCTCATATTTTATGCCTCTTTCCTTTGCGATTTTCTTCAGTAGACTAACAATATTAGGCACCTTACTCAGTCCTCCATTTCTCCTTTTCATCTTCCGTTAGTTGCACTTGTATAGTTGTCCTTATGTTACCGCTGAAGAGTATCCCTTTCCCTCTTGAACCTTTGAGGATAAAGTCGATTTCTTCGTCTGTCAGTTTTGCTAGATCTTTCATATCGTTTGTCGCTTCACGCTCTTGTTTTAAGATCAGTCTATTATTTGCTAACTGAAAAGCTTCTCTGCTATATTTGTTCATTTGATAATGTTGAATTAACTGGGTCATCGTGATCATGCTCGTTTTGAGTGCCCTTGCGGTTCGGTAGATTATCGCAATAATTTGAGCGATAGACTCGTTCTCGAACAAGAAGTGAGCCTCGTCAATTAGAAGCATCTTTCTTATGCTTCTATCTAGTCTGTTAATCTGTGAGTAAGCATAAAGCATGAATAAGGATGAAGCAATCCTTTTCTTTCTATTATCCTCAGTCTTAAGACCTATGACCGCGAACTTTTTAGCACTTAGGTCTAAGGGGCTGCCTTGATAAATGAATTTGTCCGCTCCATGCTTCATGTTCAATAAGAAATTATGTAACTTCCTGTACTCAGCAGCATTCTTTTGTTTCGCTTTATCTTCAATATTGTCAATCAGCTCGTGAAGATCTTTTGCTTGTTCTAATTCTGCTACTAGAAGTCCTCTAAGTTCCGAGGTGATTCCATAGTTTTCAATAATGAAATCTGCCATGTTCCCTGACGCAATAGTACCATCAGCAACAAGACGAACTGGATCAAGTCCCAGGTAGTCATTGTCAGTGAACACTTTGTTAATCCCAGCGTCTGGGAAGAACTTGTTATAATTTCCCATCGGGTCAATAACATAGATATGAATATCGTCATACACTTTTCTCGAACGATCAATCAGTACAGCCCCAGTTGTGGTTTTCCCTGCGCCTGTAGTACCTGTAATTACCCAGTGCCAATTCTGGCGACCGTTTACTGGGGAGTAAAAGTTTAGTGATATGGGATTACCCTTATCATCGACCCCTAGGTAGATGCCACCGTCCTCTATGAGTGACGTTCCTGAAAGCGGGTACAGTTTCGCTATGCTGATGCCAGACGATATTCGGTAAGAGATGTTTGACTTTAGATGGTATAAATCACCCTGCACACAACATGGTACGTCTAGCAATATCCCATTCTCTTGTGTTTTTTGCAGAATCTCTTTAGTTACACTCTCCAGTTCTTGCTTAGTGTCTGTGTGCACAATAACTACAACCCTAAATCTAAATGTATCAGATGATAACTCATCAATGTCTTTCTTCAGCCTTTCAGATCTAGTCAACATCTCCTCTATGGCTGTGGACGAACTGGCGTATCTCTGCATTCTCGCTTTCTTTACCTCTAACGACGTTAGGTAGTTTCTTACTGAAGCAGTAGAGATTTTATGAAATTGCAAGAAGACTTCGAGAAGCTTGGGCCTGGTTTTCTCTGGGAAAAGACTCAGTGCTGCTTCACGTATTTTTGTGGAGTATGAATATGCTGTGAAGACCCTTGCAAGTCCCTGGTCAGTCTCTACATAGTTCTCATGCTCTCTAACTAACCTAGGTCTTTGGGGCTCATCGGTAAGCTCTAAGTTCGTTTCTTTTTCTGTAGCAAGAACATAACTTGACTGTACTATATCAAAGTGTTCACCTAGGAAATTGTAGTCTGACCTAAACCTCTTAGCATAGATATACCCCCGCTCAGCTTGAGATAATAGACTCGCCAACTCCCTTAGCTTGTTGTCCCTCTCATTCACGTCGAGCAAAAGGTAGGGTACACCACTAAGGCTGTAGTATTTCATTTTTGCTTGTTGCTGCGGTACTTGTTTTTTTAGAAGGGAATTAAGGAAGCTCATTTCACTAATTGCAGTTTTTAAAAGGCCTGTATTTGTAGGGTAAGAATGAAGAAAGCGCTAGTATTAATGGTAGTACTACTGCTTATTCCTGGCGTTACTATTACAGCACTTGCTGCAACTCCAAACCCTCCTTCAAGCAATTTCATCACCACGTTACAACTAGCTCTACCCACAGCTCTCATATTACTTGCTATTCTTGCAAATCGATATGACCAACGATACGCACTGACGCTTTTTGGGGCCGCACTACTCTCAGCAATACTACTGTCTCATGCTTCATTTTCAGCAAATTTGTATGTGCCCGGGGCAACACAGTACATAGAGTTTAACATTACGGGGCCAACAACCGT
Organism: Nitrososphaeria archaeon; assembly: GCA_029775965.1. Classification (GTDB taxonomy): domain Archaea; phylum Thermoproteota; class Nitrososphaeria; order Conexivisphaerales; family DTJL01; genus JAKAPW01. Next base: position 2,430 of record JARVJU010000052.1, read on the forward strand.
TTACACCCATCAGTCGTATACTTGGACTATACAATCCGGTGGTTATACACCATCCTGGAAAATAATTAATACAAGTACAGCAAATGTCGTAGCTTCAGGTTCAGGCACTACAATACGCTGGGCACCACCATCGCCAGGGAGGTATGCTATAATTGCAACATATGTACAGACCTCTAATGTAAGTATCTATGGGTACGGTGTACTCGTCGTAGATGCTCAAAATCCTCCTTCGCCACTCGGCTGGATTGAAGGTGCTATTGAATCAGCAATTCAAAGTATAATTCAATATTTAGTACAAGGATATGGGAAAGTTGGTTTTATAGCCCAGGTTGGAATAGTCCCGATAAATCAAATAGTCTATGCCCCTCTACCCGACACGTTCGCAACCACGCTATTTTATCAAATCCAGGGTATCGTTTTTGGGATAGCAGGGTTAATGATCGCCTTTAGCGTAGTATACAATGCGCTGCAGGGAAACTACTATGATATCGTAGATCTGGCTGGAGACGTGTTGTATAAGCTAGGAGTATTTGCGCTATTTGCTGGAGCAGGACTTACCATATATGAATATGCAGCCGGTTGGATCAACTTCTTGATCCAACAGACAATATCTACTCAATTAAATGCTATCGCAGGAGAATTATTCAATTCCCTTATTACGTATCTGAACTCATGGGCTGTTACGAACGTGATCTCACTGGGATTTGGAAAAGCTTTAGCAAAGCTTGATACAGATGTAATATTCTTCTATCTCCTCTTCATTGCATTGGTATATCTAAGATACGCTATTCTAATGGCGGCAATATCTCTGATACCGCTCGCAGCAGTAACATGGATTTTTGAGTGGACGCGAGAAATATCTGATATCATTGTCGATCTAATAGTCGGGCTAGTGATGTCAGGGGTCATCGCAGGTTACACATTAGCATTTCTTGAAGAATTAGGGCTTGGGATAATACTATTCCTAATTGGCCCGATCCTAATCGGGGCGGATCTTGCAGTAGTGTTGTTCTTAGCGTCTACGTCCCTACGTCCTCATCAAGAACTAGTTAAAGCATTCAAAGCACTCAAACCAAAGTAAGA
>JARVJU010000053.1 GCA_029775965.1 Nitrososphaeria archaeon
GAAGGTTGTCGCTTTGATATACTTATCGCTGAAGAGCTTTAGCAATGATACCTTCTCTCCTTTAACACTCTTTAGGTCGTCAGACTTGCCAACAATGATTTCTTCAGAATCTTTCGCCTTTTCTAGGTTGCCGCGCATCGCAAGCCACCTAGCAGACTCTGGGACTGTCCTTCTAAGAATTAACACCACTACGGCAGGGATCAGTCCTATGGCAAACATGTATCGCCAAGAGTTTGTTCCCATTGGTAAAAGTGCGAAGCCGATAGCATAAGCTACCGCTGCTCCCACCCACCACATCAATGTATTTATCGCTAGTAGTTTTCCTCTTGGTTTTACAGGCGAAATCTCTGAGATTATTGTTGGACTTATCGCATAATCCGCTCCTATAGCAAGACCCAGTATCAACCTGTAAGCGAATAGGTCCCAGAACCCACTGGCTAGTGATATCAAGGCTGTAAATAAGATGAATACTACCATATCCCATAGGTATAGAAACCTTCTCCCTCGCAGGTCTGCAAGGTAACCACCAGCCAACCCGGCTATTAGCATACCTATGGTTGTGGAAGCAGCCATCAAACCTTTTCCGATTGGAGTGGCGGCGTATTGAAAGCTGGATATTGTAGTTATTATAGTAAGTGCCACACCGATTATCGAAATATCATAACCGTCCAAGAATGTTCCCATAGCCGAAAGGATTGTAATTTCAAAGTGTTTTGGCGTGGCCTTTGATTCGTCGAGGGCCTTGAATACGCCCCCTCCATACTTCTCCATACTAGGGAGCGTCTTAAGCCTCTACATAAATTTTTTTATGATACATATTACTCTTGATTATTATATGGTTAGGTAACATATATGCAAAAAGATCAACAGAGAAGCCATGATAAATGCAAGCCATGCAGACCAAGTACACGTATAATAGCTACAGGTTTTTTTATAGGATCAGAACAATAAACAAGCGCAAAGTTGAAGGTAAAGGATGTCAGAATATTATATATTTGATGTAACTTTTTTCTCATATGTGCAGACATATATTCTGTTTATCCCTTTTAGAATTAAGACAAAGGATGATAAAGTTCAGTTAGTGGTGACACTATCATCACGACTCTTTTGTACTAATAAGAACCGATTATTCTTGCATACCCAGATATTTCTTGATTAACGTGTCAAATACCTTGTGCGTATTTTATAATAATCGTAGAATCCGGAGTCTAACATGATATGAAGCTGGCAGAGTAATCAACTAAATATAGCATGGCAGTACATTGTATACTCAAAGAATTGGAGGAAGGAACGAAATTGAGTAGCAACTAATATTTAAGAGCAGGTAACTGCACTTGGTTCACAGATCTGCAAAAGATCTTCGATAGGTAGTTAAACAACTTCTAGCTTAACGTTCATCTGTCCATATGTACCCTATTTTCCTATCATTAAGCTCCTTTTTTGTTCTAACATACTCCGTATTCTGTCAGGGTAGTTTCCCACAATACCATTAACCCCAAGTGAAATACATCTTCGGATCTCTGTTTCAGAGTTTACTGTCCAAGCAAATGTCGCGAATCCTTCGTGTTCAGCATGCCTGACCTGACTCCTTGATAGGAACTCCCAAGCCCCGTGTAATGCCTTTACAACCCCCTTGCAGATATCTGCATACCAAGCCATATTACCAATGAATATGTAGCCAAGATCGAAGCTATTTGAAATCTTTCTTAAATTCAACAAAGCTTGCATGTCAAACGATATAAGCTCAACCTTGTCTGCTGCGTTTTGTTCAATAATTTCTTTCACTACTAGCTTTTCTACACCTGGATATATGCTTGAGCCGTGCTTAACTTCTACCATCAAAGGAATTTGGTCTGCATATCTAGAAAGTACGTCTGAAAACAAAGGGATGCTTTCTTGCTCCGCGTCCGGAAAACGAGCTGCAGCATTTAGATTCTTCAGATCATTCCAAGACATCTTACTAACCGATCCATGTCCGTTTGTAGTTCTATCTACCGTATCATCATGAATGACCACCAACTTGCCATCTAATGTAGGATGCACATCAAGTTCTATCATGTCTGACTTCATTTTTATTGCGAGGTCAAATGAAGACATAGTATTTTCCGGTGCATAACCGGATGCGCCACGGTGAGCAACCACAAGTGGTCTGTTCTTTTGTCTTAGAACAGGCATGCTACTTACAAAAGATGATACTATGCTGTGTTATTTAAACTCGAACTAAAATGCATAGCTTGGCAGCTCTTGATTAACTGTGAGTTTTGTGATAGTCCTTATTAGTTAAGTTTAAAACAAATATATGTGTTACAGTACGGTATCCAGATCACTTTGATATATTATGATTTAAGGTCTTATTGGAGTAGACAATTGAAGTGTCTATAATGCTCTAGTTGCAATCGTCAAGCGGTATTAGCCAAAACCCTCAGAAACAAACAGGTAAAGCTTCGACTTGGAAAACTTCCCCTAATTATAAATAGGTCTTTTGGTTTATTTTTATAATAGCCTGACGAGCTCAATAGGTTTTCTGCTATCGATAGAGCTTGTAAGTCTGCCGATAATAGCTGGAGGACTTACCAAGATATTATATAATATAATTATATATTCGGTGTACAGAAAAAGGATAAGATAACCTCTATTCACAAAGTATTTTCGACTTGTCTGAAGTTACGGAGCCTGTATTTCAGGATAGTTCATATATTTGCCTATTCTATATGGAGAGAGCTGTCACACAGATAAATTATTCTCAGTGTTGTAGGTATGGATGAAGTAAGTAAAGGTTCTACTTCTGCAACCTTGCCTTAGTTATTTACAAGTTACATTTTTAGTTTTTATTGTACATACTCTTCAGTTCATCAAGTTTCCTACTTAACAACTCTATCTCTGCCCTATTGTCAACCTCAGCAGTCAGGTTCATTATATCAAGTGTTGATGGTACTTCAGAATTGGCCATTGCTGCATTATCATAGTCCCATGTCTTGCTCACAAATATGTTAAAAGCAGCAACTTTTTGCTTATCCCTCAGGAATGGGACAAAGTGTTTTGATAGTTTATGCAGATACTTGAAATAAAGCTGCCTGAAGGTAGGGGTTATTCTGCCCATAAAAAATAATCATCC
>JARVJU010000054.1 GCA_029775965.1 Nitrososphaeria archaeon
ATAGAGATTCAGGTAATACTGTGTTGTGTACGAAGCTGTTATTGTGGTTGATTGTGTAACAGTAAACGAACCACTTGCGGGGGATGGATTAGCATATCGTGTGTATAATGAAGTATAATATGTAGATTCATAAGAATACTGGACAGTAGAACCATATGGCACAGTTATGGTATATGGTGTTGTATAGGTGTTGCCGTTAACAGTTACCTGTACCCCTTCTATTGGTGATGATTGAAATGTTATAGTATACGAGTTGATGCCAAAGTTCGCACCAATCGAGTTAGGACCGTTCATTATGAATGAATACGTCGAACCTGTATTGCCGTTTGTCCAATCTATGAAATGGTAGCCTGTGGCTGGCGTTTCGCTTGCTGTAGCCGTAGATCCAGCATTATACCACCCGCTACCCGAAACAGAGCCAGAGCCAGAATTAACGTAAACGTTGAGGTAATATTGTGTGCCATAGTTTGCTGTTATGCTTCCTGAACCTGTAACAGTTACACTACCCGATTGTGAACTTGATAAGCCAGTTGTAGATTGCCATACATATCTAGTGCCACTCCCACCGCTTACAGGTGAAGACCACGCGAAGAAGTGCTGTGAACCAGCTGCCCATGAGAATGAAACTGGGAGTTGAGAATAGGTATAGCTGTTTCCATCAACAGTCAGCACTGTACCAGAAGCACTTGAAGAAAGACCATTTGCTGAGAAGGTTATGGTATATGTATTACTACTACTGGAACCAAAGTTTGCAGTTTCGCTTATCGGCCCATTCAAAGTTATTGTTGCAGGATTATTGCTTCCTGAGTAGGAGCCACTACCAGAGCCTGACCAGCCTGCAAAATTATAACCTGAATTCGGTGTTGCTGTTATCGTAACCTTAGATCCTGCATTATACCAGCCTGAAGCTGGGGATACTGAACCATCAGAAGAGGGACTTGCACTCATTGTGAGATAATACTGTGTGCCGTAATTTCCAGTTATGCTTCCTGAGCCTGTAACAGTTATTGTAGCTGACTGAGCAGTAGATAATCCACTTGTAGACTGCCATATAAATTGCGTACCTTGCCCTCCATTAATTGGTGAGGCCCATGAGAATGAATGTTGTGAACCGCTCTGCCACGAGAATGAAATTGGGAGCTGGTTGTAATTATAACTAACGCCATCAACAGTCAGCACTGTACCAGAAGCACTTGAAGAAAGACCATTTGCGGAGAAGGTTATGGTATATGTACTGCCAGAGTTAGAAGTTGCATAATTTCCAGTTATACTTCCTGAACCTGTAACGGTTATAGTGCCCGATTGGGCATTGGATAAACCAGTTGTAGATTGCCATACATACTGGATGCCTGACCCTCCACTAATCGGCGAGGCCCATGAGAATGTATGAGAAGTGCCACCCTGCCACGAGAATGTAGCAGGGAGCTGACTATAACCATAATTAACACCATCAACAGTAAGCACTGTGCCTGAAGCACTTAAAGAAAGACCATTTGCTGAGAAGGTTATGGTATATGTACTGCCAGAATTAGAAGTTGCATAATTTCCAGTTATACTTCCTGGGCCACTAACATACACCCAGCCTGATTGTGAACTTGACAAGCCAGTTGTAGACTGCCATATATACTGAACCCCAGACCCAGTATTAATTGGTGAGGCCCAAGCAAATGACTGATAACTACCTACCACCCATCTGAATGAAACAGGAAGCTGGTTGTAATTATAATTAACACCATTCACAGTAAGTATTGTGCCTTCTGCATTGGAAGGAAGTCCATTCTGGTAAAAGGTTACTGTGACATAGATTGGATTAAAAGTGGCTGTCTCAGTCATGTTTGACCACATGTAAAGTGTAGCTGTTTGACTATTTCCAGTATAGCTGTATTGACCAGAGCCTGTCCAGCCACCCCATGTATAATAGCTATTTGGTGAAGCAGAAATTGTGACCTCTTTACCATATGTGTAATAATAGGTGCCAGGAGCTGGTGAAGTCGTTCCACCTGGGGTTGATGCGATGGTCAAAGCATAGACATCGAGGGCAGGGTTGTTGATGTCAAAGGGAACATACCATTCATTACCATAAGAGGTAATTATTGCATACCTGTAAGGCTTATGCAGCAGGTTGCTGAAATTATAACTTGCACCAGAATAGAGTACAATAGGGTTTGTAAAACTGATGAAGGAGGGCTGCCCGCTCGGCGGGATGATAAGTATTTGAGTTATCTTTGTAGCATATTGCCCTCCGTTTGTAACTATCAGGTTCGAGCCGTTGATAGTCATTGACAAATATTCGGCATCCTTGTAGTGAAGGTAATTTGTGATCTGCTGCTCTCTGTAAAGACCGCTGAATATGTTGAAGGCAATGGCAGTTGAAGCGAGAATAGCAGCTATCCCTACAAGAACTACAAGCAGTCCTCCAAGCATCTCAGATACGGCTCTACGCATGAAAGAATATACTTGCCTAGCTTAAAAGCTCGATACCTTACAAGGAATGCGGTAAAAGACCAACTATTGCACCCCCGAAATTTGTCAGCAGAAATATTGTAATGGATGCAAGTAGAACAGAAACTGAAACACGCCACGCATTCTTTATTGTGAAGTCTGAAGCAACACCTGCAGTCAGAGACATGAACGCTGCAGATACTATAACCATTATGTATGAAGCAGAAAACAGAGAGGGAGGGATTGAAGTGTTGATTATCCCTGTATTGAGAGCTGCACCAGATGCACCGAATAAAGTTAGAAATGTGGACATGACAAATACCAGAATGGCTAGACCAAGAGGTGTTGCCATTGTGAGCATCTGGTATATCTTCATCCTAGCCTTAACCATAGCCTTTGCAGCTGTAAACTTCTCTATAAATTCATGAATTGTTTCAAACTCCTTCGGCGTCCCGCCTCCCGAATCCTCCATTTCTCCAAGCAAGAAAAAGGTCTGCCTGACAAGCCACGAGTTTGCCCTTATTTCAGTCTGGGAAAGACGGGAGCCAAGCTTCAGCTTTCCAGAGAGATTTTTTAAAAGCCTAGTGAATGACTTTGAGT
>JARVJU010000055.1 GCA_029775965.1 Nitrososphaeria archaeon
GCATACTTCAGGTAGCGTATTATCTCTCTGCCAAAGGATGCATCAAGGGGTTTGATCTTTGAGCACTCATCAAAATATCTCTGAGCGATTTCAAAGGCATCTTGCAGAGAAAGACGCTTTACATTGATGAGATATGGGGCTATGACGTGCCAGAGCAGTCTGTGCCTTCCATCAGCTACAGGGTGTTGCAGTAATTCCTCTATCCATCCCTTTGAAAATGGATTTGTCATGTAATTCCTCTTATCTCCATGCTCATGATCATCATCCCTGCGCTTCCTCTTCTGCCTGTGCATTTTGACAACATTATTCATACTGAAATCTCCATAAACTATTCTGGGGTCTGCAAACGCATGGTCCCATGCCTGCACAAGCTTCACCTCCTTTGCTTCTTTATTTGGGAATGAATGCAGAGAACCGACCACACGCATGAAACGCAAGGGATTGTTTATAACCTGCCAGTCTATTGCTCTATTCTTTGAAAGCCTTGCATCTGAAATTATCCTCTCAGCAATAAATGTCAGGAAAGGGGGTAATTCCTTCCCGCCATTGGGAAGAGCCTTTTCCATGAAAGGAATAACAACATGATACCCTTTTGCACCAGAGAAGTAGATCATGGGCCTGACCTCAAAGAGTGATTCTACTGCTCTGCCTGCTCTTACTGCTGCTTTCGATGCTGCATCTAAATCTTCTTCATCATCGAAATCAAGCATCAAATTTTCTGTAACACCAGCAGCCTTATGCTCTTCAGAATGTGTAGCTACGAACACATCCATATTTTTTGCACTTTTGATCACATTATTCAGCTCGTCAAGGCTGTTTACCAGAAATTGACCGTGCTTCATTTCTCCTTTGAACTTCACAAAGTGTTTTGGCCCTGCCATGACACGTCGCGGAAAGCCATGGAGTAATTCAAACGTCGGGCTCTGCATTATTCTCTGCATCACCCTCTGCATGGACTTCCTCTTCCCCATGCTTTAATGCTTCATCAATGTTAACAAACACCTTTCCGCACTTCTTGCAGAAATAAAATCTGCCATTGTACTCAGATGAAAGCAGTTCAGCTATAGAATATTTCATCATCAGATCGATGGTATTATCTTTCTCTTCAGCTGCTGAAGGACTGTCCTGATCATCACTCCGCCCCAGCTTGTCAGCTGTTGATTCATCCGCTTGTCTCTGCAATTTTATCACCCTCTCTTTTTGATTCCGTTGTACTCTGTACACTAGATTGCACCAACTGCTCTTTACCTGGTTTCTGGGCTGCTTCAGGCGATGTGCTACTACTTTTGTTATCATTGCTTTCGAATTTATCCAGCTTCGTCATCACTGTATCTATCTTTTCACGATTCAGAGAAATGCCTGTGAATACATTCTTCCTGACTCCTCCAACATTTTTGCGTTCAGATAATACGTTGACTTCCCTTGGTAACCTTTTGAAAAAGTTCTCCTTCGAAACTATCTGCAATGCGTTCTTCTCAGCAAACCCCTTGTATGCCTGATAAAGCTCCTCCTTCACAACAAAGCCATCTTCATCCTCTTCCAAGCAATGAGTGGCAAAGGCCCATACGGGGTTGCTCCTGAACTTGTACTGCTCCTTTATTTCTTCTATGGTTGCTACGTTTGAGAATTGCCATCCATTATTCTTCAGCCTTCTGTACCCTTCAATAGCCCAGTTAAGTATCCCTGAAAGCTCATCTGGATTTGTTAGTTTTTCAAGTAAATTTCTATCTGGTTTATCATGCCCTCCAAACCGTTTGACAAACTTTCTTATGCATATCCTGTTGAAGAAAGCATCGTCATCAAAGAGCACAGGAGGTAATTCATTGCATGTAAAGATAAGGTAAGCATGGTTCTCGAAGGAAAAAGGCTCCCTGAATTTGAACTGTGCATTTATTTTATAACCGCCAGTAAGCTCCTTCAGCTTCCCAACGCTTCTGACTATATCAGCTGACATATCATCCCTTATGTTCGCCATCTTCCCGAAGAGGTTTGCTATCTGGAACCTGTCATCTGAGGCCATCTCCTGCATGCTTACAGAGCTGACATTATCTCTTCCAAGAAGCATGGTTATTACGTTTATGAGGGTTGTTTTGCCTGTATCAGTATCTCCATAGTAGATTGAGAACTTCTTTGTCATATATCTTCTTGCAAGTATTGCACCAAGCTCCTCTTGAACACCAATAACATCCTCTGGCGAAAGAATTTCATTGATGAACTTCAGAAATTCATCGCATCTTGCTTCTGGCTTATAGCTGACAGGCAGTTTTGAGAGAAAATGCTTATCTGGAGTAAAGGGCTCCAGCTCCCCTGTATCAAGGTTAAGTATGCCATTCTCTACAGGCAATCCTGGATCTTTTTCAAATATGTCCTCTCTCTGCTGGGTAGACCTTTCTATATGCCCTTTCACTTCATTGACAAAATGCTTTGTCAGCCTGCTCTGGTCGAAGTTTTCTTCTATGAACCGCTCAATGAAGGAGTCGCCGTCTGCTTTGTATATCCCATCATCATAGCGATATATAGTCTTCACCTTTTCTCCTATGGTTACAAACCTCTCCCTCGATAAGATCAGACCAGCAACTTCAGCAGGCGACAGC
>JARVJU010000005.1 GCA_029775965.1 Nitrososphaeria archaeon
CCTTTACATTTACCTTTCTAACTTTATAATCTGTATAAGAAACAGAATTCGATATGCCTTTTGATATTATATGGTTTGTAAACCACTTTGCCTCAAGAAAGATCCTTTGAAGTATGCCTAATCTTTGCTTTGATATTTTGCTCTTATCAAGTTTTATTTCATATACTTTTGCGGTCTGACCTTTCCGCTTTGCTCTTGTTTCCCTGCCTTTTTCTCGTATTCTAATGTTCTTTTCTGTTTGTAGCGTATTATACTATATTCAACATATCTATAAAAATTTTATTCGCTTCCATCCCCTTGCCAAGTCAAGGGGACTTCTCGCTCGCTGAGTTAAATGAATTAGATAAGATTATATTAGATAGATTGAGACTTCTGCTGTCATGCGACGATCGTCCAGCCTGGTCTAGGACATCAGCCCTCCAAGCTGGTAACGCGGGTTCAAATCCCGCTCGTCGCATTCCTAAATTTTGACTGTGTTGTCGTCATGTTGTATGACATAACAACATCATCCTCAGAATGAGAGCATCATTGGGTGTATTAATTATTCTAGGCATTTATAAATGAAAAAAATGATTATGACTATACTATTATGATGGGAGAATTTTCCTTCCATAGTTTGTGTTCATTTCTATCGCCGTAGCTACATACCAAGCAACTAAACCAGTTATGAATATCTCCCATCCCGTCGCCGTGGCAATAGAAGTTGCTCCAGCCGATACTGCGTCCAGCAGAATGTATGCGAGTAATAGTAAGACGAATACTGCTGTTATTCCCGGACCATGTTTTGGTGCGTTGATAGTAAATGTTAATGTAAAAAGCGTCCACATCAACCAAAATCCAAGCAGATTGGATGTGCTTAGCGCCGCTACATTATTTATCAAGAAGAGTGCAATCCAAAAGGATCCATATCCGGCGAATGCTGAGCCAGCGAATATCTCCCCCTTATGCAAGGCTATAAATCCTGCAATGAATTGTGCGCTTCCTCCCCAAATAAATGCTAGTGCTAAATTTGCTCCACCTGGGAAATAGCCAGCTACATTTAATCCTGTAAGCATTGTTGTCATACCAAATCCCATCAAACCTATTACGGCTGGATTTGCCCATTCTTTCTGTGCTGTGCCTGACATATCAATCCTATCATCATTGTGTTTTGATATAAAAATGTTTCACATATTATCTTCATAAATACGCATTATTGAAATTTCGTTTGAAATAACGTAGAAAACATATAATAATAATGAATTTGGCATGAGTTTTGTGTTATTCTGTGTACATGATGGGCAATGACCTGTTCCTTCTAAACGCAGATTTTGTGTGTTTGAAGTTCCACTTGTATTTTATTTGTTCTGAGAGAAAGCTTGACAAAACATCAAGCTTTGAATTGGTAGTCTAAGTGTGGTCTTGGATACTTATCTGAAGCGAACTACCGCGCCCTTATGGACGTGGCTTCTGCCCTATCAGTTTGTTTGCTGCTTCTCGCTTCATAGGCAATGCTTGCTTTCACATGCAGAATGCTTTTTATTTTATGTATTTCAGCATGCTACTTGTAGAGGCATAATATAATCCTCTGCAAGTATCTTGTTTATATTCTCTAGCCAGAGCACCTCCTTCTTTATTTTTGCAGCATAGCATCAATCAGAGAATTGCAAGAATGGCATACGAGTTCTCTGTATGATAGATTCAGCTCTGCTGCTGCATCATATAATGTGATCTTTTCAAGTTGTATTATGATAGAGTTATCATTGTATTAGCATAACAACAAATAATTTTGCTCGCTTTCATCCCCTTGCCTAGGGGACTTGACATTCGCTGAGTTAAATGAACATTCATGAATGAAATACGAATTAAACTCTTAACAGACAGGCTACAAAGATTCACTCAACGGCAAGCATAGTGAGGGTTGACCTTACTTTACTCAGTCTCCTAACCTTCCAAGTTATGAGCTCCTTAAGTTTTTCAGAAGTGGGTGCCTCAAGCTTTACTACTGTGTCGTATACGCCGTAAACCCTGTAAGCCTCTTTTACCTCGGGAATGCTTCTGAGTGACTTCAAGACCTCCTCCTCGCCCCCCGGTTCAACGTTAAGTAACACAAATGCCATAGGCAATTTGATCTTCTCCTTTATTCAACCATCAAGAGGGTTACATATAAAATTATAGGACAAAAGACGGAAAAATTCTTCAAACTCTGTAATGATCAAGAGTACTCTGTTGGGCGCTCTTTGCCTGGACCAATCTTATCAGGTTTCCTTTCTTGTCAAACAGTTTGACAGATATATCATCTGACTTTGGTGCATCGGAATATCTTACACATATTGAGGCTGCAAGCTTTAGTTCTTCTTCCTTATAATTTCCTAAGAGCAGACATATAGGGCCAACATAATTTTCTACAGCCATCAAGTGTTCACTTTCATCGGCTAGGGTAAGTATTGTATTGTTTTCTATTAAATTCCTTCCAACGATAAGTTTTAGGTCAGCTGAAAGCCTAAAGTGTCTTCCTATCTTGAGTAACTCTATTTGTCTTCGGTCAGGTTTGGCCATATGGGCAAACAGGTCCCTAAGCTTCCTTGCGAATTCCTTCTCCGTAAGAATGCATCCTCCTGCAGGGTTCGGATACCTTCTTAACCCGAACTCAGATGCAAGTGCGATCTGCTCTTTTCTTGACCTTCCGCTTATAGAATATAACCTCTCTCTGTCTACCATACCATTCTCCTCTGCTTTGGTTGCTTGGAGAAGCCTTGCTGAAAGAGGCCTGAGAATTTTTCCTTCCAGGCCCGATTCCTTCTCTATTGCCTGAAGCGCCTTTAGGTTTTGAGACATAGGCCTCTGCCCAAGCACCTCTCCTGTGACAAGAAAGTCTGCACCAATTCTTTCCATAATCTCTTTCGCCTTTTTGAACATCATTATTCTGCAGTCTATGCATGGATTCATGCCAGAACCGTACCCATGCTTTGGCCTTCTGACCATGTCGATGTACTCATCCCCCAGCTCATCCGCTATCCATTCCACATTAAGACGTCTTGCTACATCAGACACGTCTCCGGCGCAGGCTCCTCCTCCACAGTCAAAGTTACAAAATGGCGTCTTCAAACTTAGAGCAACCGTTTCAATACCTAGCTTTTTCGTTATAGCTAGTGCTAGACTACTATCAAGGCCTCCTGACAGCATAACTAAGGCTTTGACTTTCTTTGATTCAACAGACATGTAGCTCAATGCTTATGGTTATATGATATAACCTTTCCTTATGTTTAGACCATGGTAGCTCGAAAAAACATGTAGCGTGTATTGTTATCTAGGATGATGAGGAAAGTCTTGCCATTGATGTACAGCATAATGTTATGTTCGAAGAATGCGTATGGTAAATAAATAGTAACTAAAGCCCTTTTACGGCAAGGCTTTCTTGATTGCAAAGAATATAATTGCCACAAGTATAGCTCCACCAACTACCCCTAGCGGTTGACTTAAAATCACTGCTCCAATCAGAGCAAGCAGAAGAACAGCTGATTGTGCAAAGTACAATGCAATTCTGTCTCTTTCATCGGTCGTTTTGGACTCATCCCTCTCTGAAACGAATGACACTAGTACATCCACAGCTTTTCCTCCAGCTGGAGTGAGCTTCCAGAACAGTTGATCCTTTTCAACGACCCTATCCACAGTACCTGCAGCTATCAGCTGGTCAATAGCTCTCTACATTGTGGTTGGCTAGTCGCCAGATATTCTCAACACTTCGCTAGCCCTTTTTCGACCACTCTTTAGTTCAAGCAGAAGCCTCACTCTTGAATCCGTCTTTAGCATTTTTGTAATATTGCTTACTTTAGCAACCTGTGCAATGTCCTCTGAGGGCAGGCATTAAGTTCTATGGCACAAATGTTTATTCTTTTTCCCTCGTTGTTTCAGAATATGCGAAATTCGTGCATCTCACTACAGTATCGCACCAATATCATAGGAATTTTGCTCAAATAGGTCCTTATATGTTCCCGTTTGTTAACATTTTATAGTTTGTTTAATGAGTGCAATTAATTCATCAAATTTTTTCCCTTAACGATAAGATTTATATTGGAGTGTTGCAATAGCGCTTGCGATATATGGCAGACAAACCGACTGAAAGCGTTCCTTCTGTTTCCGAAATTCCGGCATCGGCCATGACCGGTCGTCAAGGTCAACTGAAGAAGGTCCTTTCTCTGCAAGATCTCTACTTCTTATCTCTTGGAGGAATAATAGGATCTGGTTGGCTGTTTGGTTCATTGTACGCTGCCGAAAACGCTGGTCCTTCAGCATTTCTGTCGTGGATAATAGGTGGGATATTCGTTCTTTTTATTGCTCTTACATGGGCTGAGCTTGGTGGCATGCTACCTGGGTCTGGCTCACTAGCTAGGGTGCCCCAGTATGCGCATGGTTACTTTGCTGGCTTCTATTTTGGGTGGGCTTACTTTGTTTCAGCTGTCACTGTGCCGCCTGTAGAGGCTATAGCTGTTGTCACGTACGCATCTTTCTACGCTCCGTCGTTAACAAGTCACGGCGTTCTCACTCCACTTGGTTACGCGGTAAGTATTGTTCTTATGGTGGCGCTATTTCTGCTTAACTATTTTGGTATAAGGATCTTCGGTAGGTTCAATACAGGAATTACTTGGTGGAAACTGATTATACCAACAATCACAGTGATTCTTCTGATATCCTATTTCTATCCCCCTAACTTTAGCAATTTCGGAGGTTTTACTCCATACGGTACCTCGCCAATATTCGCAAGTGTTGGTACAGCAGGAATAGTTTTCTCTTATTTAGGATTCAGACAGGCAATAGATTATTCGGGTGAGGCAAAGAATCCATCCAGAGATGTGCCAAGAGCTACAATATACTCTGTACTGACCGGGATAGTTATCTACACATTACTGCAAATAGGATTTGTCGGAGCCGTAAGACCAGCACAATCAGGGTTGAGCCCGTTCAGCTGGGCCAATTTAGGGAACAGCCTATATAGCTCTGGACCTCTTGCAGAAGTATTCGCAATACTGGGTCTTACGATCTGGACTACTATACTACTGATAGATGCAATAATTTCGCCCATGGGTACTCTAGGCATCTACACAGGAACCTCAGCAAGAGTTCTTTTTGCGCTGTCTGAAGGCGGTCACCTTCCTGAGAAGACTGGTGATGTTCACCAGAAATATAGAATACCATGGGTTGCCTTGGTGCTAAGTCTAGTTATCGGAATAATATTTCTCTTTGCATTCCCTGCCTGGGGTCCTTTAGCTACTGTTGTAACCTCCACCACAGTATTTACCTACCTTGCTGGTGCAACGGCGCTTCAGACATTCCGGAGAGTAGCTCCAGAGCTTAAGAGAAGCTATAGATTACCGGCAGCAAATGTAATGGCACCACTTGGTTTCATAATGGCTACCCTTATAGTCTACTGGACTGGGTGGCCATACACATTATACGCTTTTATTGCAATAATACTGGGGCTCATAGCATACGCCGTAGCGAGGTCCAGAGGTAATTACAAGATAAGTGACATAAAGCAAGGGATTTGGATAGTCATCTACTCCATTGTAATGGTTATCCTTTCTTACTTCGGCAGCTATGGTCCAACTTCATCCGCCCCGTACCCTGGAAACTTCTTAGCTAGCAGTGTATCTGCAGTAATCCCATTCCCCTATGACTTCATACCTGTCATAGTTGTTTCAATCATCTTCTATATCTGGGGTTCACACAGTGGATACGAAACGGATGAGTTAAAGAAGATCAAGGAACTCTCTACCCAGGCAACACCTTCTTCCTAGGGCCGTGTCTAGATCAATCATTTTTTGTATAAGCATGATGCTAGAGTGCAGTATGAACGATGGATAAGGTTTAATTACAGGCCCTAAAGGCGTGTCCAGAGGAAGATGGTTTAATGGGCCACAGAAAACACAGTGCACCAAGAAGAGGTTCTCTTGCTTTTCTACCAAGAGCTAGAGCTCAGAGTCTTGTTCCAAGGGTCAGGTTTTGGGGAGAAGGGCAGCTGCCAAAGCCTTCTCTTGCAGGTTTCTTTGCGTTTAAAGTTGGGATGCTACATCTTATAACTGTAGATGATAGGGAGAAGACCCCGAACTTTGGCAAGCCACTATTTAACCCAGCAACAGTATTATCCGTTCCAAAGATGAGGGTTTGTGGTCTTCGTGTATATTCATTTTATGATGGTTACAAACAAGTTGCCAAAGATGTTTATGATTATGATTTTGAACTCTTTTCCAAGATGAAGAATAAGCTACCGTTGCAGCAACAACTTGAGTCCCTTGCTAAGATGAACAATATAGCTGGGATTACTGCAATAGTTGCTGTCAAACCTGCTGATGTCGGTCTGGACCAGAAGACCCACATATTATATGAGATACCAGTCCTAGGTGGGAGCAACGATGAGAAGATAAGCTATGCAAAACAGCTTCTGGGCAAGAGTATATCCTTCGATAGCGAGGTAGCTCCTGGGAAGGTTGTAGATATAGCAGGTATTACGAAGGGTAAAGGATTCGAGGGTCCGATTACAAGAATGGGTGTTAAAAGAAAGCAGCACAAATCACGCAAAAGTGTCAGAGCTGTAGGAGTCCTTAGCCCGTGGCATCCTCACGATGTTATGTACACAGTCCCACGAGGAGGTCAGATGGGATTCCATCAGAGGATAGAGTACAACCATAAGATCTTGATGCTTGGTGATGAGTCTAGCTCTCCCATAACTCCGAAAGGAGGATTCCCACACTATGGAATTCTTCGAGGTAATTACATGATAGTTAAAGGCTCAGTTCCAGGACCAGCTAAAAGGCCTTTACTAGTTCGCCTGCCCGTAAGACCTCACATCAGACAAGTCAAAGTACCACAGGTAATGTTTGTAAGTTCGAAGGTGAGTTGATGCAAGCAAAGTTATTTGACCTGCAGGGAAATGAGGTAGGAATAAAAGAACTTCCTGACGTATTTTCTACGAAAGTTAATGAAAGATTGATAAGACGCGCCTTCTGGGCCTTATTTTCACACTCTCTACAGCCCAAGGGAAGAGATCCTTTTGCAGGCGAAAGGACCAGTGCCCAATCATGGAATACCGGTCGAGGTGTTTCTAGGGTTGCAAGAGTAAAGGGGGAGCGGCATCCCAGAGCAGGCCAGGCAGCCGGTGTTGCGGGTGTGGTCAAGGGAAGACTTGCGAAACCACCAAGAGCTGAAAAGAATTTATGGCTCCACATTAACAAGAAGGAAAGAAGACTTGCACTGCTATCTGCTATAGCTGCTGTATCATCCCCAGAGCTTGTCAGATTAAGGGGACATAAGCTTCCAGACGGAATGGCAACACCAATATTGATTAAGGACGAACTGGAATCTGTAAAGAATACTTCGGACCTTGAAGTTCTGTTTGACAGGCTTGGCATAAAAGCAGAGATAGAAAGAGTTGTCAAAAGGAAACAGAAGGCAGGGAAGGCTAGGTGGAGAGGCAGAAGTAAAAGGATTGGTGTAGGGCCACTAATAGTATATTCAAAAGATAACGGTATAGCAAAGGCTGCAAGAGGAATACCGGGTGTAGATGCTGTACAGGTAAATAATCTGAGCGTTTCAGACCTTGCACCAGGCGGAAGGCCTGCAAGGTTATGCATATTCAGTGAATCTGCAATTACCGAGCTAGCATCTAAGAAGGTGATGATGATTGCTGCTTGAGGATGCCTACAAGATAGTACAGCTTCCATACGTTACAGAAAAGACCTTCGCTCTTATTGAGAAGGAGAACAAGATGGTCTTCCTTGTGAGCGACAAAGCAACGAAAAGAAAGATAAAGGAAGCTATAGAATTACTTTATAACGTGAAAGTAGTTGGGGTCGATGTCATGCGCGTACCAAAGGGGAAGAAGGCTTATGTCACCCTTTCACCAGAAACACCCGCTTCTGAGCTTGCTTCAAGAATAGGAGTTTTGTAAGGCGATACTTTATGGGTAAAAGAATACTTGCAAGGAGAAGAGGAAAAGCAGGACTTCAATTCTTAGCTCCTAAGAGAGGGAAGATTGCTGCAGTAGCGTACCCGCCTTTTGGATCAACTACAACAATGTCGGGCAAGGTGGAAAATATACTGCATGAGAGAGGGAGGGCAGCTCCCCTGGCCAAGATAGTATTTTCGAATGGTATCGCTTCATACCTTCCTGCAGTAACTGGTCTTTTGGTAGGGCAGGAAATATTAGTTGGATCCGACGCTCCACCGTCCCCTGGTAATATTCTACCGCTGAGGTATATCCCTGAGGGAACTGCAGTTTGTAATATAGAAAAATCGTTTGGGGACGGTGGTAAAATAGCTAGGTCAGCTGGAACATCGGCTATAGTCTTCTCACAGACTGGCCCTACAACTGTTGTGAAACTCCCTTCAGGCAAGAGTCTGTTTATAGATTCAAGGTCGAGGGCTACGATAGGCACAATAGCCGGGGGTGGCAAAGAAGAGAAACCATTCCTTAAAGCAGGTAACAGACTCAGGTACATGAGGTCAAGAGGTAAGGTTTATCCAACAGTGAGAGGGGTTGCAATGGCTGTTGTGCATCATCCATTTGGTGGTGGAAGACATCAGCACCCTGGCAAATCAACTTCAACATCAAGAAATGCGCCGCCAGGAAGAAAAGTGGGACATATAGCACCTCGTAAAACAGGAAGAGGAAGAGTGGTTAGAAGGGAAGAGGAGCAGTCAAAGCAATGATTAAATATTATGTGATGAGGTGGATAAATGGATGCCGAAAGAATTCAGATACCGTGGATATACTCTAGAGCAACTGCAGGAAATGCCTCTTGAACAGGTCCTCATGCTTTTGCCATCTAGGCACAGAAGAAGTCTAAATAGAGAATTAAGCCATGAAAAGAAGAAGTTGATAGAAAGGATAAGGAGCGGTAAAAAGGACAAGATCCGAACACATGCGAGGGATATGGTTATTCTGCCATTTATGGTGGGTCTCACAATAGAAGTTTACAGTGGGAAGGGATTTACACCAGTCGAGATAAAACCAGAAATGATAGGACACTACTTGGGAGAATATGCAAATCCCATACAAAAGGTTGTCCACGGTACTCCTGGAATAGGCGCAAGTCGTAGCTCGCTGTACGTACCTCTTAAGTGAAAAATAAACTACTCCTTCTTCGCTAGCTTTTCGGAGATATCTATAAGTCTACCGTCTTCCTCAACCTTAATCGACGTTTCTATTCTGACATCTATTCCTAGTCTTCGGAAGATCCACAGCAGCTCTCCGCCTGTGATGTTTCTGGATATCTTTCCTGATCTGTATAGCTCTGCCAACCTGTCTACTACCTCCCTTGTTTCATTAGGGTATTGTTTTTCTGCGGCCTGCAGAACTTCCACGCCCCTATCAATAAGATGCTCTGAGAGTATTTCTTTTGCAGATTTAGGTTTTGATTCTGTTTCTACTTTTTTACGCAGTTCGGATAGCTTCTTAGCCATCAGCCTTTCTAATTCTGTGTCTTCAGCTGACATACCTATTCCCATGCTTGGCAGTTCCCTGTATGCCTTACTAATAAATAAATATAGTTATACTTGAGCAATTATGCCACTGTTGCATGACTATACTACATGTCGCTCTGCCGACGAGCCTGCTGATGGAAGATACAGACTTAAGGGATAAAACAATAAAGCTTGGGCATGTGGCAAGGGCCCTAGCTATATTCAAGGTCGAAAGAGTATACATATACAGAGATCCAAAACAGGACAGAGAGAGTGATAGAAGACTCATACGAGAGATGCTTGAATACCTTGAGACACCACAATACTTGAGAAAGAAACTTTTTGGTCTTCGTCCAAGTCTGAAGTATGCAGGGCTTTTACCTCCCTTAAAGATCCCATCTCACATGAAGACCTCTACACTTGTTCCAGATGAGTATAGGGAAGGAGTGGTGGAAGAAAAAGCAGGACAGAAATTTGTCTTTGTAGGAAGTGATTTTTTAGTTCCTTTTTACGGCACAGCGTCAGCTGGAAGCAGGGTCACTGTACAGATCGAGCAGACAGACAACCTCTCATGGCTTGCAAGGCAGAAGCAGAGAGACGACATTCACGAGTACTGGGGTTACAAAGTTGTCTATATAGATGATATATTCTCAGCGCCAAGTAAAGATTGTCTTATGGTTGCTACATCAAGGCTTGGCACACCTATCTCTGTCGTTTGGAGCCAATTGGTAGATACTTTATCGAACAATAAATCTGTGCTAATTATATTTGGTTCACCAAAAAGAGGCCTCTTCGATATGTTTAAAGAGAATGAGCTAAGAAGGCATTGCCACTTTATTCTTAACACGGTAGAGGGGCAAGGGGTCGGAACAATAAGAACAGAAGAGTCTCTCTGTATAACTCTCTCACTGTTTTCCCTTGCGTTGTCCCTTGGCAAATCACGCTGATGCCTGCTATAGCCATTCGGAAGTTCTCCAAGGCATGGTCCAAATACGTCTGAAAATATCAGATTGTGCAATCATTTTTTGAATCAATAAGCAAAAAAGGTATCAATCCCGAGATAGAATATCAAGGAAAGTATTTATGTGATATTGTTGGGGCGACATGTACGCGCGTGCTTAGTGTATGCCTCAATTCGGGTATTCGTTCCAAGGGTTCGATAGCTCTGTTCATGTAAGGGCTAGCGGTAGAGAGGTCGATATAAGCCCGAAGAAGGCAAGAGAAGTTTGCAACGCCATTAAAGGTCTGTTTATACCTCAGGCTAGGAAATATCTTGAAGAAGTAGCAGATATGAAGAGACCTGTTCCGTTTAGACGATACAAGCTTAAAAGAGGGCACAGGAAAGAGCTACAGGGCTTTCCTGCTGGTGGATACCCCAAAAAGGTTGCAGAAGCAGTTCTTGTCGTACTTGATAACTTGCAGAATAACGCAGAGCACAAAGGCCTTAACATAGAAAGGATGAAGATAATCCATGCTTCTGCCTATCCCGGCAGAAGGCTTCCTCGCTATAAACCCCGTGCTTTTGGTCGTTCTAGTCCGTCGATGCGTGTTTTTTCCCATATCGAGCTTGTTGGTAAAGAGGTGTTTTGATCTTTGCCGTATGGAAAACTTCTTCTTTCAAAATTTTATAAATTTGCAGAACTGGATGAATATCTAGAAAAGGTTCTAAAAGAAGCAGGTTATGGTGGTGCTGAACTTGAAAAGCTTCCACTTGGCTACAGGCTTAATATTCTTGTAGTCAGACCCGGACTCGTAATAGGTAGAAAGGGTGTGGGTATAAGAGAGCTTACAGACTCTCTGTCCAAAAGGTTTGGTCTTGAAAATCTGACTGTAAACGTTGTTGAGGTTACACAACCCGACCTGAACCCTCGCATAGTGGCCTCTAGGATAGGCTCTATGGCCGAGAAGGGTATGGCATTCAGAAGGGCCGCTTCTATGGCGCTAAATAACGTTATGCGTGCTGGAGCTATGGGCTGTATTATAACTATACGGGGTAAATTGAGAAGCGAAAGGTCACACTTTGAAAGATACGTAGCAGGCGTGGTTCCGTTGAGTGGATATCCCAGGGAAGTCATGGTAAAAGGTGCAGTCACCTCGGTCTTACTCAAGATGGGTCTGTATGGTATAAATGTGAAGATCGCTTATGGCGATGCTCTTCCACCGGAATTTGAACTCAAGAAGACAGAAGAAAGTAAACAGGTTCAACAGGAGGGATTGAAGGAAAATGCCCCAGCTTAAAGCCAAAGATGTTAGATCCCTTTCATTAGAGGAAGTTTCAAACAGAATCGCTGAATATCAAAAGGAATACTTAAGACTGAAGACTTTATCTGCAAGAGGTACAATAGCCAAAGAATCAGGGAAGATAAAGCGAATTAGAAAAACACTGGCAATGTTAAAGACAATACAAAGAGAAAAGGTGTCATCCTGATGAGTGATGCAGAAGATTTCCTATTGCCAGGTTCCAGAATCACTGTAGTCAGGGAAGAGAATAAAGCTACAGGTACGCTTCTCTACGAGACAAAGAATACCCTTGTAGTTTTGACAGAAACAGGGAAGAAGATGTATCCAAAACGTCATAGTCTTTTAGTTCTGTCTGATGGCAGAAGAATAAACGGTTCGAAACTGATTGGAAGACCAGCTGAGAGGTTGATGCGTAAGAATTGAAGGATATAGGAATACAGGGAGTAAAGGCCCCAAGCCGCTCCTGTACAGACAGGGATTGTCCTTGGCACGGCTCTCTTTCAACACGTGGTAAAATACTTTATGGAAAGCTGGCATCA
Source organism: Nitrososphaeria archaeon (assembly GCA_029775965.1). GTDB lineage: Archaea > Thermoproteota > Nitrososphaeria > Conexivisphaerales > DTJL01 > JAKAPW01. The sequence continues at coordinate 12,222 of JARVJU010000005.1, forward strand.
CAAAAGGCTAAGGGACTAGCGATAATAGAGAGAGACTATTATCATTATCTAGCCAAGTATTCAAGATATGAGAAAAGAAAGAGCAGGATACATGCACACATGCCACCATGTATATCAGCGAAGGAAGGGGAACAGGTTGTTGCAGTTGAGTGTAGACCTTTGTCAAAGACGATCTCCTTTGTTGTTATAGGAACGTCAGGTGAGTGAGTTTGTCAACAAAATCCAGAGCTGTATCAGCCAAAGGGGTTCAAGAATTCAAGCCCTACATCACTAAAGCGATTCCTTTTTACGCAGTGATTAACTGCGCAGACAATACTGGAGCCAAAACACTGAGGATAGCACAGGTCTCCAAGTTCAAAGGAAGACTGAAGAGGATGCCAGCTGCAGGTGTAGGTGATATGGTGCTCGCAGTGGTCAAGAAGGGACCACCGGACCTTAAAAAGCAGGTATTTCATGCAGTAATTGTCAGACAAAAGTATCCCATCAGAAGAGTTGGAGGAGTCAGAATCAGTTTTGAAGACAATGCTGCAGTGATAATGACCCCGGAAGGCGAGCTCAAGGGTACGGATATAAGAGGACCGGTAGCTGCTGAAGCCGCTGAAAGATGGGCTCGCATAGCTAATGTAGCACCTTTAATAGTCTAGGAGGAAGAGAGAATGCAATCTGCTCAACCCAGTAAAGTGAGAAAATTTATCTTTTCGGCTGACTCCTTCAGGAGAAGAAAATTTGTATCGGCGCATCTAAACAAGGAGCTAAGAGAGAAATACAGGAGAAGATCGATAAGCCTGAGAAAAGGGGATACTGTGAAGATAATGCGAGGAGACTTTAAGGGCGTTGAAGGCAAGGTACAAAAGGTATACCCTGCCGAGGGAAAGGTAACAGTCGAAGGTGTAACAAGGGAGAAGGTCGGAGGAGGAAACGTCCAGCTCAAAATAGCTGCATCTAAAGTGATGATAACAAACCTAAACTTGGATGACAAGATTAGAAGAAAGAAGCTAGAAGCTAAAGGAGGGAGCGATAAGAATGGGTAGAAAGTCAGGCTCTAATAGACTCAAAAGGGAAGCCGCACCTAGGTTTTACTCTGTTCCGAGAAAGAGCTACCCATTTCTGACATTACAAAGTCCGGGTCCACACCCGAGGTCCATGAGTTACGACCCGATAACTATACTGAGAGATTTACTGGCTGTGGCAAGAACAAAGAAGGAAGCCGAATATGTAGTAAAGTCAGGGAAATTCGTTGTTGATGGTAAAGCTAGGACAAGCATAAAGTTCCCCGTAGGGTTAATGGATGTTTTAGAGTTCAAAGGTACTGAAACCGCATTTAGAATGCTTCCTTGGAAGGGCAGTCCAATACATCCATTTGCTATACCACAGTCAGAAAAAAATGTAAAACTGTGCAGGATTACGTCGAAGGTGACAGTAAAAGGCGGAAAGATACAGATAGGGACCCATGATGGCAGAACATTCATTGTGGAAGATGGAACAAAGTTTGCTGTTGGTGATACCATACTCTTGGACCTTAATGAAGGCACTGTAAAGAGTACTATACCTCTTAAGAAAGGAGTGCTCGCACTAATCACTGGTGGCAAGAGACTGGGAAAGATAGGGGAGGTCGTGGAAGTAAACAAGGGAAGATTTTCTAGTAAACCTAGTGTCAGATTATCTCTTCCAGAAGGAGAAGTTATTTTGCCGAGGGAACTCATAATTGCCGTAGGTACATATAAACCCCTGATAACTCTGCCTGGAGGCGTATAATAGATTGTCAACTGTGATGCAACAGAAGGTCAACCCTATGACATCTGTCAGATTAAGCAAGGTTACTTTAAACATAGCCGTGGGTAAGTCAGGTGAGCTGCTTGAGAAAGCAACCAGGGTACTAGAACAACTCACGGGTCAGAAGCCAAGCCTAAGAAAGGCAAAAAGGACGATCAGAGACTTTGGAATTCATAGGGGCGAACCGATAGCGGCTATAGTTACGCTCAGAAAGGGCAAGGGTAATGATATTCTAAAGAAACTATTGCAGGCAAAGGGTAATGTTATACAACAAAGCTCTTTTGGAGCTTTAGGTACTGTAAGCTTTGGAATAAAAGAGCATATAGAGATTCCTGGAATGAAGTATGATCCTGAAATAGGGATATTCGGGATGGATGTAGCAGTATCGCTAGAAAAGCCTGGAATGAGGGTTCAAAGAAGAAGAAGAGCATTTTCAAAAGTTCCGTTTAAGCAAAGGGTATCTGCAGAGGAAGCCATCAACTTCTTCAGGAGTAACTTCGGTGTGGAGATAAGGTGAGAAGCTTGGCGAAGATAAGGCACGGGAAACCAAGAAAGTTTGGAAAGGGTTCTAGGCCTTGCAGAAGGTGCGGTCAATTTGGACCAGTTATACAGAAGTACAACCTGATGCTCTGCAGGCAATGCTTCAGAGAAGTGGCTGGAAAGATGGGTTTCAAAAAGTACGAGTAGGGAGGTGAAAGAATTGCCAGCATTAGCAGCGATACCGAACCTTTTCTCCACAATCTACAATAATGAGCTGAGGAATAAGAAGGAATGTCTGATAATCCCGGCTTCCATGCTGGCTCAGGAAATACTTAGAGTTATGCAGAAAGGGAAGTACATTGGAGAGTTCGAGTATATAGACGATGGTTTAAGAGGCAAACTGAGAGTTCAGCTACTGGGCAGAATAACAAAGTGCGGTGCTATAACACCTAGGTATCCTGTCAGATCGGCAGAATATTATATGTGGGAGAGAAGGTTTTTGCCCGCAGTAAACGTGGGGATGTTAATAGTAAGTACCAGCAAAGGAGTCATGAGTCACAATGATGCATCAAGAGAGGGCTTAGGAGGTAGATTGTTGGGGTATGTCTACTAGGAATGGCGAGATGGTGGAAATCACAGTTCCTCAGGGGGTAGATGCAGTATTAGAAGGGCAGGAGCTGGTGGTTAAAGGTCCAAAAGGAGTAGTTAGAAGGAATTTTGCAAAGATACCGGTTAAAATCGAAGTGGACGGTTCTCTTGTAAAACTATCTACGTTAAGGAAAAGAAAGGAGGACAGAGCAGTCCTGAACACCTGCAAGAGCCATGTGACTAATATGTTCACAGGAGTGACCAAAGGATTCACATATCGTTTAAAAGTGGTCTTCGCTCATTTTCCTCTCAGCATAAAGGTTCAAGGAGATGAGGTGATGATAGAGAACTTCTACGGAGAAAGAGCACCAAGAAGGGCTCGTATAGTAGGTAAAAGCAAGGTCACAGTTGAGGGGGATGATATAGTTGTCACTGGTGCAGACTTGGAAGCTGTAGCACAGACTGCAGCAAACATAGAGCAGTCTACAAGAATAAGAGAAAAAGATCAGAGAATATTTCTGGACGGGGTGTATATATATGAAAGAAAAAAATCAGAATAAACAACTCTTAAGATTAAGATCAGAAATAGCAAAGAAAAGACCAAGATTCGTCAGACCGGAGAGCTGGAGGTACAAGCGATTGAAGCGGAACTGGAAAAAACCAAAGGGAATAGACAACAAAGTAAGGCTATCCCAGAAGGGATGGCCAGCTCTTGTGAAGGTTGGCTATCGTGGTCCAAAACTAGCAAGAGGCCTTCACCCATCAGGGCTTTTTGAAAAGCTTGTCAGCAATACGTCTGAACTTGCTGGTCTAGACCCTAACGTATATGCTGTAAGAATCAAGCATACTGTAGGTGCTAGGAAAAGGAGAGAGATTATAGCAAAAGCGAAAGAAATCGGGATAAGGGTGCTGAATCCTGTCAGGGTGAGCAAAGGTTGAACCTAGCCAGCAAGAAAAGACTCGCAGCAAGTATGCTGAAAGCAGGGATAAGCAGGGTCAGATTTAGTGATGAAGCTTTAGATAGGATAGCAGATGCCGTCACACGTGATGATATAAGGAAGCTAATAAGAGCAGGGGATATCTGGGTTGCGCAGTCTAAAGGTATATCGTCAGGAAGAAAGAGAAAGGTAAAAGAGAAAAAATCATTCAGAGGAAGAGGGCCTGGATCTAAGGAGGGCAAAGCCACTGCTAGGAATCCAAAGAAAAGGCAATGGTTGAGCCAGGTAAGAGCGCTTAGAAGGTATATCAAATTCCTAAAGAGAAGGGGGCAGCTACCTGATGAGGAGATCAAAAGACTCTATACAAAGGTCAAAGGAGGAGAAATAAAGACAGTAAGAAGACTAAAGGAGATAGTAGTTGAAATGAAGGGGGCAAGGTGATAGGTAATGAAAGGTGAATACATTACAGTTTTCAGAAGGAAACGTGAACGAAAGACGGATTACAAAAAGAGAAGAGCAGCGGTTGTATCCAAACTTCCTCTTCTCAATGTCTTCCTTTCATCCAAGTATGTATATGCGCATATAGTAAAGCCAGAGGTGCAAGGTGACAAGATAATCTCATCTGCAAATTCTCAGCAACTTCGCAGGCTCGGATGGATGGGGTCAGGGAAGAGTATTCCAGCATGCTATCTTACAGGTCTTCTGCTGGCTAAAAGGACAAAACTGACAGATATGAATGATGTTATAGTCTACACAGGCATGTTAGGTTACAGGAGCGGTTCTAGGATAGCTGCTGTGGTAAAGGGGGCTAAAGACGGCGGGCTAAAAGTGCTGGCTGATGAGGAAAGTTTCCCTGAAGATGAAAGAATATCAGGCAAGCATATAAGCGATTATGCAAATGCTCTTAAGAACAGAGATGAAAATCTATATTTATCAAAATTTTCAGCAAGGTTAAATGCAGGATTAAGACCTGAAAATATACAAGAACATTTTCAGCTTATAAAGCAAAAGATATTGGAGTTGCCAAAGAATGAGTGAAATTACTACGAGAGAGCAAGAGGAGCAGCCTTGGGTTCCAAGGACAAAGCTGGGTCAGCTAGTCGCATCAGGTAAAGTTACGTCATTAGATGAGATCTTTGAGAACGGCTGGAAGATAAGGGAGCCGGAGATAGTCAGAACACTACTCCCAAACGTAAAAAGCTATGTGGTAGGTGTTGGAATAGTTCAGAAACAGACAGATGCTGGAGAGCTGACAAGGTTCAGGGCAGTGGTTGCAGTGGGAGAAGAGCAGGGGTGGTTTGGCATAGGTCATGCAAAGGCATCACAGATGAGGGTTGCAATAGAAAAGGCTACAGTAGTAGCTATGTTGAACATAATACCTATAGCTCAGGGCTGTGGTAGCTGGGAATGCAGATGTGGTACAAACCACTCTATTCCTTTTAGGCTTGAAGGGAAAAGTGGAAGTGTAAGAATAGTTGTTATGCCAGCACCTCGCGGTCTAGGACTGGTGGCAGGAGAAACACTAAAGAATCTATTGAGCCTTGCAGGAATCAAAGACTGCTGGACAGTAACTTTCGGAAATACAAGTACTCCATCATCGGTTAGCAATGCGTTGTATGATGCATTTCTTAAAATGTACAAACTACTCACTCCGGCTAGGTGATTCGGCATGAGCATTCTTATCGTATTAAGACTCAGAGGAGAAATAAACAGAAGGACAAAGGTCAGAGAGATACTGAGAAGGCTTAACCTTCCATCAAAGTACAGTGCTACCTTGGTAAATGATAGTCCATCAATGCTTGGTATGCTCGAAACTGCTTCAAATTCAATAGCGTGGTTCAAGGCGGACAAGGAACTTCTACTAAAAGTTTTACATGCAAGGGGCAGAGCTACAGGCTCCAAAGCTTTGACTGATGAAGTACTTAAAAAGATAGGGTTAGACATAGAAAAAACGGTAGATGATCTGATATCTGAAAAAATAAAGTTTTCCGATATCAAGACAATAAAACCATTCTTCAGGCTTGCACCTCCAAAAGGTGGTTTTAAAGCAAGTTTAAGGAAAAACTTTGGTTCGGGTGGATTGCTGGGGGAAAATCCCGACCTTCCGAAACTTATAGAACGAATGCTTTAAGAGTATGCCATGCTAAGGTGTGAACAAGACAAGACTTCATGGTGTAATTGATAATGCCAACTCGATTCAGAAAGATACGGAAGATGAGGGGAAGTAGAACTGTAGGCTGGGGACAGGTCAACCAGCACAGGAAGCATGGTGCCAAAGGAGGACACGGACATGCTGGGCTGCATAAGCATAAGTGGAGTTGGGTAGTTACGTATGCTCCGGACTATTTTGGGTCCCATGGGTTTGCGCCTATTAGGAAGAGGAAACAGAGCTGGGTAAACGTTGGGCAGCTAGAAGAAATTGTAGCAAGAATGGAGGAAGTTAAGAAGCTCGGAACCCAAGACGGTCTGCCTGTGATTGATCTTGTCTCTATGGGTGTGAATAAGCTGCTTGGTGCAGGGAATATATCACGCGCTTTACTTGTTAAAGTCTCTTACTGCACAGGATCTGCCAAGGACAAGGTAGAAAAGGCTGGGGGAAAGGTGCAGGAGGTTTAGCACCAGTTGCCCCTAGGTGATGCAATCAAGTCAATAGCTTCTGTACTTCCTGAAATCCCAAAGCCGACTAGGAAGCCATCTTTGACAGAAAAATTCATTTGGACAGCAGTAGCTCTGATAGTATTTCTTGTAATGTCACAGATTCCTCTTTTTGGTGTCTCTACAGCTGGGGGACCAGCTAATACTTCTATTCTAAGGACGATCTTTGCCTCCACCCAGGGTACACTTATGCAGCTTGGCATCGGACCTATAGTCACAGCAGGGTTGATATCACAGCTGCTGGTAGGGTCAGAACTCATCCCATTAGACTTCAGTAAACCTGAAGACAGGTCAACCTTCTCAGCATTCAACAAGGTGTTTACTGTGGCCTTCATCATAGCAGAATCAGTTCTGTACACTTTGAGTGGGTATCTAAGGGCGCCCAATAATCTTCCTCTAACCCCTGTAGCGGAAATTATTGTGATAGTGCAGCTTGTTCTTGCTAGCATGGTTGTCTTTATGCTCGATCAGATGATCCAGAGAGGCTGGGGGCTTGGAAGTGGAATCAGCCTCTTCATAATGGCTGGCGTAGCTCAAAGTTTCATGCTTGACCTCTTCAGTCCATTGCCCACCCCATCTTACTTCGGCATAGTGCCATATGCAGTGAATGCTACGCTGACAAAAACATTACCAACTATTATATACAGAGGTCAGTTTCCTTCTATAGTTGGCCTTGTTGCAACTATAGGGATCATGCTATTCATAATATACCTTGAAGGCGTGAGAATAGAAGTTCCCATTTCTTCCCAAAAGTACAAAGGATTTAGTGGTGTTTATCCTATAAAGCTCTTGTATGTAAGCAACATACCTGTTATTCTAGTTGGGGCACTTCTTGCCAATTTTCAGCTCTTCGCTGAGCTGATCTATAGCAGGTTTCCTTCAGGGAATTCCTTCATGAATCTAATAGCTACATTCGGGACGCAGGGAGGGCAGCAAGTTATAACAGGCGGTCTACTTTATTACCTGACAACTCCGTTTGACCTGGGTCAAGCAGCAGCCGACCCGTTAAGGACCTTTACGTCCATCGGTTTTATGGTTTTGTTTAGCGTCCTTTTTGCTAGACTGTGGGTTGAATTGGGAGGAATGTCTCCCGAAAAGGCAGCAAAAAGCCTTCTTGATGCACAGGTAACAGTTCCGGGTTTCAGAAGCACCACGGCGTCGCTGGGGATGGTTCTTTCGAAATATATACCAGCTGTCACAATAATAGGAGGTATACTTGTAGGGTTAATAGCTGGAGTATCAAGCGTTCTTGGTGTATTTGGAGGTTCTGGTATAGGACTTCTCCTTATGATAGACATAATACTCCAATACTACCAAGTGCTAGTGAAGGAGCAGATAGAAGATCTCATGCCTAGGCTTGGTGGTCTGATTGGCAGGTCGTAGTAGAGTAGTGGTAGGCGGGTTACCTGGTGTTGGGAAGACTACTGTGTTAAACGGAGTAGTTCAGAAGCTTGTTGCTGACTCTAGAAGTGCCTTGCTGGTTGTATTCGGTTCTGTAATGCTGGATGAGGCAAAAAAGATGGGTGTGAAGGACAGAGATTCGATAAGGCTTCTTCCCGTAAAAGATCAGAGGGAACTTCAGATTTCTGCAGCAAGAAGGATATCAAACATAGATGCCGACTATGTGTTTATAGATACGCATTTTATCATACGTACAAAGGAAGGTTTGTGGCCTGGTCTGCCCTTAGATATCCTTAGGGAGATCAACCCCACGCATATAGTGCTTGTTGAAGCACCTGTTTATGACATAGTGAAGAGACGTGAGGCAGACAGGACAAGAAAGAGAGACTGGGAATCAGAAGAAGAAATTCAGAACGAAATTGAAGTCTCTAGGCAATTTATGGTCGTAGCATCAGCATATACCGGTGCACCCATGAAAATTATTAATAATTTGGATGGAAGAGCTACGGATGCGATGGAGGAGCTTCTTTATACTCTAAAAGGTAGGGTGTAGCTGTGTATGATAGATCCAAGTGTCTTTGCAACATTTCCATTTGCTGCCTTAACCGTTCTTCCTATAGAAATAGCTACAGGCCTTGTTGCAAACTTCATAATGAAGAAGAAGCTGAACCTTGAACAGGCAAGACAGGTGACAAGAGAATTTTCAGAGTTTCAAAAAGAATACAGAGAGGCTTTACGCAACAAGGACCAAGCCAAGCTGGATAAGCTTAAGAAGAGACAGAGGGCAGTTCAAGAAGCGTACATGAAGGTCAATAGCGAAAGGATGAAGGTAACTTTTATCTATCTCTTTCCTCTGGTAGCTATTTACTACCTAGTTGGATATATAATAGGTTTCCGTACTGTAGTTGCTGCATCGCCATATCAGTTCAACCTTATACTGATCTCTGCAACAAACTCACCTATCGTCCCTGCTGGTCTCTTTGGTATGTCGCTTTTTACTTGGTATTTTATATCATATTTCGCAGTTAACCTCTTGCTTGGAAGGCTTATGGGAACAACACCCACGTAAAAGGTGCTCTACTATGCAGAGCATAATTCTTTCCGGTCCTCCAGCGGTAGGAAAGACAAGTGTTGCAAGAATAATAGCTGAAAAACTATCAATGAAGTATCTTTCAGGCGGTGATATGTTGAAAGAGCTGGCAAAGGAAAAAGGCTATCATGTCGGAGGGGAAGAATGGTGGGATACAAACGAGGGACAGGCTTTTCTTAGGCAGAGGGCAAACGACTACACCTATGATATTGAAGTAGATAAAAGACTGGCAAACCTAGCCTCATACGGAGGCTATGTAATAACAAGTTATGCTCTGCCTTGGCTTGGCTCAAAGGGGATAAAGGTATGGTTAAAAGCTTCGCAGCATACAAGGGCGCAAAGAATGTCGAAAAGGGATAAAATTTCAATCGATAAAGCAATGGAGATAGTAAGACTTAGAGATAGTGAAAACACTCAACTGTACAAGAAGATGTATGGATATGACTTTGAGAGAGACCTGACAGTCTTCGACCTTGTTATAGATACAGAAAGAATAACGGCTGAACAGGCAAGTCAGCTGATCATAAGCTATTCGCTCATGCTTTTAAACCAGGAAATGTAGAATTGAGTATCCTAAGAGATAGAATATTCGATGGGCTATTGATTATAGGAGAAGAATCTGAAGGTGCGTATGGATACTTCCCAGATAAGAGGCCTATTAACCTGCTTATGAAATATGGATTTATTCCTCTTGACAAGCCGGCAGGTCAGCAAAGCCACCAAGTTGTTTTTTGGGTCAAAAAGATATTAGGTGTGGAAAGTGCAGGACACAGTGGCACACTTGACCCACTAGCTACCGGTCTGCTGCCAATTGCAATAAACGATGCCACCAAGGCATTGACAACACTTCTGCTTGGACCGAAGGAGTACTTAACAGTGATGCGTCTGCATAGCCCTGTCGCTCAAGAAGAGTTGGAATATGTTGTAAGCGAATTCACAGGGGAGATATACCAGAAACCACCCCAAAGGTCAAGCGTAAGAAAGGTCACGAGAATAAGAAAGATATATCAGATAGAAATTATGGAGAGAAAGGGAAACCTTGTTCTGCTGAGAGTTCTATGCCAAGCAGGAACATATGTAAGGAAGTTGATATACGACATCGGAGAAGTTTTAGGGGTAGGGGCTACTATGATAGAGCTTCGAAGAACAAGGGTATGCAATATCGAAGAAAGACAAGGCTTAGTTAGACTCCATGATTTGGCTCTTGCCGCAAAGGTCTTCAAAGAAGAAGGGAGAGAGGAAGGCTTGAGAGAAAACATATGGCCTATAGAAGCTGCACTATCACATCTAAAAGCGATAGTGGCTAAAGACTCTGCTGTCGACTCGGTATGTCATGGGGCTGCTCTTGCCGTTCCAGGCGTAGCTAGAGCTTCCAAAGATATAGCAAAGGGAGATACAGTAGCGATATACACACAAAAAGCAGAAATTGTCGCCATAGGTGAATGTCTTATGGATATAGACGAGTTAAAAGAAGCAGATAAGGGCCTTGTTGTTCAGCCATCTAGAGTGATAATGCCAGCAGGGACATATCCAAAGCAATGGGGCAGCTCAGATTAGATTTTTAAACATGAACCCCAGGGGCGATATATGAGCCGAGGTACCCTAGCCTGGTAGGGGGCAGACGAAGCCCAAGCCTGGAGCTAGGTATAGAGAGCCTGTGTCCGAAAGGACTCGTGAGTTCAAATCTCACCCTCGGCGCACCAATCGTATGCAATGCTAGCGTACAAAATATTTAATACTCGTTCAATTCTTGCGATTTTGATGTGAGCAGAAAGATAGTCTCAGCAGAGAGGCCAGAAGATGAATATGGTGTGCAGTATCACATAGCATGCAGGAAAGGAGATGTTGCAAATTACGTTTTATTGCCAGGCGATCCTGCAAGAGTGCAACTTATCGCAAAGCAATGGGATAGCGCCAAGAAAGTTGCAGAACACAGAGAGTACATAACTTATACAGGTCTGTATAAAGGGACGGCTATTTCATGCACTTCTACTGGAATAGGCGGTCCAGCAGCAGCTATAGCTGTGGAAGAACTGTTAAGAGTTGGAGCGGATACTTTTATCAGAGTTGGCACAACTGGAGCACTTAAAAAGGAGATAAACATCGGGGATATAATAATAACCTCAGGAGCAGTCAGGTTCGATGGTACTACGCAACAGTACGTGTGGCCGGGATACCCTGCTGTTGCACACTTTGAGGTTGTACTTGCTCTTGTTGAAGCTGCTGAAAAAATGGGTGTCAGATATCATGTTGGCATAACTGCAAGCTCTGACTCTTTCTATACCGGTCAGGGCAGAGAGGGTTTCAGAGGGTATAAGCCGCATTCTTCTGAAATACTTCTTAATGATGTTATGAAGGCTAATATTCTAAACTTCGAGATGGAATCATCCACTCTGCTAACACTAAGTAACATATACGGTGCAAGAGCAGGAAGCGTATGCACTGCTGTAGCAAACAGGGAAACAAATGAATTTGTAGAGAATGCTGGTATACCTAGTGTCATAAAGGTGGCTAATGAAGCAGTGAAGATCCTGAGCGAATGGGATAAGCTCAAGAAGAGCAGAGGAAAGAAACATTTCTTTCCTTCATTGTTAAATATGTGAAATTATAGAACAGTTAATAGGAGAAGCTTTAGGAGCTGACTGTAATGCATCTTACAAACTACGAAGAAGCTGCGTTGAAAGGGGAGTATGGGGAAGCCATCGCATCTTCTTACAGAGTATTGGTTGCTCTGGGGGATTATATGGGTGCAGACAGACTTATCGCTATATCGTCTGCTCATATATCGGGTGTCAACTATGCTAACATAGGTGACGAAGGCCTTGTTTTCCTTGAGAAATTTGCTTCTGATGCGAAGGTAAGGGTCAAGACCACCCTTAATCCATGTGGCATGCAAGTTGACAGGCCTGAAGTGTTGAAGACACCTGCAGACTTCGCAACAAAACAAAAAAGGATAATAGAAATATATGCGAAACTTGGCGTTAGAACAGCACTTTCATGCGTACCTTACGAATACGACAATAAACCTAGGAAGGGGAGTCATGCAGCATGGGCTGAGAGCTCCGCTTCAATCTACGGCAATTCTATTCTAGGTATCATGACTAATAGAGAAAGCGCCATAAGTTCATTGGCAGCTGCAATAACAGGAAAAGTGCCTAATGCTGGAATGCATGTAAAGGAGAACAGAGTTGCAGGTATAGCTGTGTCAGTGGATGCAGAACTTGACTCTACCACGGATTTTGGAATGCTAGGCCTTTATGCAGGGAAACTGACATCGAAACCGATCGGCTTTACCGGTATAAAGAAGATGGATAGATTCTCTGGTAAGGCATTAGGAGCAGGTATAGGGACAAGCGGATCTTCTCCAATGTTCATAATCCTAAAAGATTCTAATGGGTTAGAAACAATTCATTTTGGAAAGAAGGAACTTAACGAAATAAAAGAGTCTCTTTCAAATGTGGAGGACCCTCAAATGATCCTTCTCGGGTGCCCATTCTACGCATTGCAAGAAGTGAGCAGACTGGCAAGTGGGTTAAGGGGAAGGAGGGTTACAAAGCCAACATATCTTCATCTGTCCTCTTCTGTTTATTCAAGAGCTGAAAGAGTGGGCTTAATTGACAGGCTAAGAAGCTCAGGTGTAAACGTAGTTAAGGATGCCTGCCCCAGCCTTACACCTATAGGAAGTTGGAATGGTTATACAGATGTGGTAACAGATTCACCAAAGGGAAGCTATTACATGAGAACAGCGCTCAAATACAACGTGAATGTCTGGGATATAGACAGTATAATAAGAAGCTACTCCAAATGAGGACTCAGCGCTACTTTACAGTAACAGATTTTGCAAGATTTCTTGGTCTGTCTACATCTTTATTCAACACCTTGGCGGAATAGTAGGCAAGAAGCTGCAAGGGAATTGATTCTACTATAGGATAGAACTCTCTCCTCACTTCAGGCAGCCTGACAAAGAAATCATAGTGAACAGAGGGTTTTGTAGATAAGCCTATCAGCATACCTCCTCTCGATTTAACTTCTACCCCGTTCGATAATGTTTCCTCGTAGGTGTCGTCCTCAGGATTTATTAAGAATAACGGTGTCCCTTTCTCTATAAGTGCTAAAGGACCATGCTTTAGCTCACCCGCAGCCAGACCTTCTGCATGCATGTATGCAAGCTCTTTAAGCTTGAGAGCCCCCTCAAGTGCTATCGCGTAATTTAAACCTCTACCCAAGTAGTAAACGTCTTTTGACCTGGATATAATGTCCGATAGCTTTGCTATCATTGCTTCATGTCGCAACACTTCAGTCATTGCACCTTTTAATTCAACAGCATCATGCGCCTGCATATTCCCCTTGGCAACAGCGTAGAAAAGAAATGCCTGAGCTGTAAAACTTTTTGTAGCTGCAACTCCTACTTCTGCCCCTATGTTCAGCCTAACCACAGCATCACTCGTTTTCTCCAGAGTTGAAGGAGACCTATTTACAATCGATATCACAGTAGCTCCATTCTGCTTCGCAGTCTTGGCTGCTTCGATTACATCCATAGTCTCCCCACTCTGAGAAACGCACAATATCAAGCAATCATCATCGAACCATTTTGCAACTGATTTATACTCACTTGCAAGTACAACGTCAGAATATATTCCCGCATATTCAGAGAGGTAAGATCTGCCTAGCAATGAAGCATGAAAGCTACTCCCTGCTGCTACTATAAAGATTCTTTTCGCCCTCTCGATCTCCTTTCTGAATAAAGTAAAAGAACCAGGCTCCTGCTCCAGCACTTTAGCAATTACTTCAGGTTGTTCATGAATTTCTTTTATTGTGAAGTGTTCATAGCTTTCTTTATCCGGTAATGAGAATTCTGCAGCCAGCTCTATGGCATGCAACTTTCTTCTCTGACCAGAAAAAGTGTACACTTCGATATCTTTTTTGCCTATTATGGCTATACTCTCATCCTCAAGGAAGATGGCTCTGTTCGTTTTATCAAGAAAGGCAAGGGCATCGCTAGATACTATATTTTCGTTCTGACCAACTCCGATTAACAGAGGGGAGCTTTTGCGGATGGCTATCATTTTATCCGGAAAATCCTTGAGCATAAAGACAAGAGCATATTCTCCTCGAAGCTCTTTTGCTATAGCAATCGCGGCTTGTAGAAGGCTTTTACCGCTACCAAGCTCGTCTTCCAACAGATGTGCAGCAACTTCTGTATCTGTGTCACTTCTGAATATATGCCCATTGTTCTGTAGTCTTTGCCTGAGCTCCGAGTAATTCTGTATGATTCCGTTATGAATTACAGCCACATCCCCCTTACATGAAAGGTGAGGGTGAGCATTCTTTTCACTCACACCTCCATGTGTAGCCCATCTAGTGTGGGCGATACCGACATTTCCTACAAAAGGGGAAGCAGCATAGCTCTGCTCTAATTTGTTTACAGCACCCACAGTCCTTAATACCTGTATTTTATGGTCTTGAAGAACGGCAATTCCAGCAGAGTCATACCCTCTGTATTCAAGCCTTTTGAGACCTTCAATAAGATAATCGCCTACTGGATAATCGCTCAAGATCCCTATGATTCCACACATGTTACCCTAAAGGAGCAGTCATGTATAAAAGGAATGTATATGCTTCGTTTTTAACGTTTTAATCTTTGCATGAGGACGACATGGAAACACTTATAAGATGATGCGCAGAATATTATAAACGATTTTAAAATATTATAATACTGGTGATAAGGGTTTGAGAAGTGAGGTACTGATACATAATGAAGGAAAGACGTTATCTACGGAGATAACCGTGCTAAAAAAGGCAGAGAACCTGAAAGATGCGTCTGATGAAATTTCATTATCTATTCTAAGATTGGCTAGCACAGCTCCAGTTCATGCTAGAGAAATAGCTAAAAGAATAGGTGTTAGGGATCAGACTGTATATTATCATGTGAGAAAACTTCTATCTATTGGTCTTCTGAGAGTGGTAGGTGTTCAGCAGGTTAGAGGTGCTACAGCAAAGACCCTATCTACAACATCAAACGGTGTAGCTTACATATTTGACTGGGAGAGATGTGCACAGGCTAAGAGCGTTTACTACAAGCCCGAGCTACATAAATTTTTGTCAGAATATATTGAGGATACAGAGTTTAAAGGGTTTATAATAGTAGGTAGTCCTGAACCTCACGGTAGTTTTAGAGCATCAGCTAGAGACGGTCATTATGCAGTTCAGCTTGCACTTGAAATAGGCGCCATTGCTCATTCTGGCACTGATTTTATTGTTAAGCTTGATACAGATGCCAAGCTGGAGATGTCTTTTAAGCATAACATAATTCTTATCGGAGGTCCAGCTACAAACATGATCACTGCCGATGTTAACAGGAATCTTCCTGTAAGATTCGACGAGACGAATTATTGGGCGGGTCTGATAGACAACCGTGGAAGAAGATACAATTTCGAGACAGACGCAATGATAGCTAAGATACCTAACCCATTCGAGGAAAATAAGAAGATTGTTGTGATCGCCGGAATACGACATATAGGAACAAAGGCAGCTATCATAGGGTTAACTCAGCAGACGCAGGAGGTGTTAAGAGGCTACGAAGGGAGAGAACCATTTGTGTCCGTGGTAAGAGGCTTTGATCAGGATGGAGACGGTAAGGTGGACAGCGTAGACGTGATTGCTACATATAGCGAATAGGATGAAACGTATCTGATAAGATCAAGTCGCTACTAGAAGTAGAACAGTTCGCAGCTCCTGATTTGCCATCGAAGATGGTATAACAAATTGCTTGCTGACTAGCTTACCATTAATATACAATTTCTGCTTAACAGCTTCGATTGTTAATACAGCATACTGTACTGGAAAAAGAATCTATAGGCTCAATCCTAGGTTAACAAAATTATTTTCAGTAAAATTGATAACCAAGTTGTCATACAAAGGATGCTTATGCCTAATAAAAGACCGACTGTAGGAGATACTGCACCGAATGCGTCACTTCTAGACCAGGATAGAAAGCAAAGAAATCTCTCAGAATTCTGGCATGATGGAAAGGCTTTGATAGCATTCTTTCCTGGAGCTTTTACATCTGTCTGTACTAAAGAAATGTGCACCTTTAGAGATGAAATGAGCAAGTTCAACAACCTAGAGGCGAACGTTGTTGGTGTAAGTGTAGATAACCCATTCGTGTTGAAGGGCTTTGCAGAGAAGAATTCGCTGAATTTCACCTTGCTAAGCGATTATGCTAGAGAAGCAGTTAAGGCATACAGTGTGGAGCTACCAGACTTTGCTGGAATGAGAGGTTACACAGCAGCGCAGAGATCTGTGTTCATAGTTGGCAAAGATGGCAAGATAAAATATGTTTGGGTGGCTGAGAATCCAGGTATCGAGCCGAATTATTCAGAGCTCGAAAAGGAGCTTTCGAGAATCAGGTGAGAATAATGACTGAAATAAAGGTCAAAGAAGGAGAGAAATTTCCTGATTTCGAACTAGACGCCTTTCCTGAACCTAAAAGGCTCAGCCTGAAATCATTCAATGGCAAGTGGCTTGTCCTGTATTTCTATCCTAGGGATGATACTCCTGGCTGCACAGCTGAAGCGTGCAACTTTAGAGATTCTTCACACGAGCTTCAAAAGTTAGGTGCCAGTGTAGTTGGTGTCAGCACAGATACTCCCGAGAGTCACAAGAAGTTTTCGAATAAATATAGACTTTCTTTTCCACTTCTTAGTGATCCGTCTGGCGAGTTCGGTGCCAGCTTAGGGGTGCTGAGGGATTCCTCAAGACCGACTATGAATAGGGTCACTTTTATCATAGATCCAAATGGCATAGTTAGAAAGGTATACCCTAGAGTGGACCCTGCACACCATGCTGAGCAGATTGTAAAAGACCTAAGACAGCTAACTACTAATTGAATGTGTATTATTTCGCTAGAGTTATATACACGGAGTAGTGTCTATGCTTGGAGGTAATGGTGTATACCAACACATGGCTCTTTAACGAAATCTGGAAAGGTCAGATCACAGACTCCAAAGCTTCAGGCCAAACCCAGGACCTTTCCGATTCCAAAGGTCAGTTCAAGGGAAAAATTCAGGAAGAGGTTCCAGCTTAAAAGACGAGCAGGTCAGAACTGGGTCATTCCATAACACTTTTTTAGTAACATCCAGTGCATACCTGGATGGTATAAATTTTGAAAGCAAAACTTTTCCTCTGTGAAGCAGGATTAGCGCTTTTAGATGAAGAACAGAACCCAATTGCTAGCTTTCGTTTCCAAGGAGATATGTTTTCGAAGTACACTACACTTCTTTCTGGTAAGTCTGTCGAGGAGCTGGAAATGCTGGCTGGTCAAGCTAAAAGCCTAAAGATAGAATTGTTACAGAATCCATATGACGAACTAACAAGTAGCTTGAAGTCCTTAGGGCTTAATATTCAGGCAGGTAATAGTAGAGAATTTCTTGAAGCTCAGAAAGAAGACATAATGATTAAAGCTGGTCTTGCTTACTCCAAGGAAGAAGTTGCTGATATAATTAGGGAGTTCGCGGTAAGGCAGAGTGAAGAAAGAATCAGAAGAAAAGCTGGTGGCGCAGATCTTCAGGTCATACAGTCTATTTCGTCGGTTGATGAATTAGATAAGATGATAAACCTACTCTCCGCAAGGGTTAGGGAATGGTACGGTCTGCACTTCCCAGAGCTTGATAACCTTATTCAGGATCCATTAGCCTACTGTAGATTCGTCTCAGAGCTGGGGGATAGGTCTAACGTTACACAAGATAAACTGAAGAGCCTAGGCTACAGCAACGAAAAGATTTCATCAATAATCCAAGCATCAAAAAGCTCAAAGGGTGGTTCAATGAGCAGTGAAGATATATCAGAACTTGTTTCTCTTGCATCAACAGTTAGTGATCTATCAAGAATAAGAGATAAGCTCATGAAGCACGTAGAAAGAAATATGGAAAGAATAGCGCCTAACTTAACAGCAATTGTGGGAGCAGCCATAGGGGCAAGACTTATTGCCAAGGCAGGAAGCCTAGAGAGGCTATCAAGACTGCCATCAAGCACTATACAGGTACTCGGGGCAGAAAAAGCACTGTTCAGAGCTCTGAAGAGCGGAGGCAGGCCTCCTAAACATGGGATACTTTTCCAGCATACGTTAGTTCATTCATCCGCAGAATGGTTGAGGGGAAAAATTGCTCGAATACTAGCTAGTAAACTATCACTAGCAGTACGAATAGACTTCTTCAGGGGGCAGCTGGATAAAGAGCTTGTCGATTCAGTTTCAAAGAAAATAGCGGAGGTCAAGCTGAAATATCCAAAACCAAAGAAGAAAAAAGAGGATCAAAGGTTTGCAAGAAATAACAGAAGACGACGAGGTTAAGGGTCTTTACTGGGTTACAATAAACGGAAGGAGGTTTCTTGCTACAAAGAATTTTGCACCTGGCATATCTGTTTACGGGGAGAGAACTCTAAAGCGTGGTTCTGAAGAATACAGAATATGGGACCCGTACAGAAGCAAGCTGGCAGCTGCAATGTTTAAAGGACTCAGCTTCATGCCCATAGGGGAAGGGTCAAGGGTTCTCTATCTGGGAGCTTCTACCGGAACAACTGTAAGTCATGTTTCAGATATAGTAGGTTCTAGTGGAGTAGTTTTTGCAGTAGAAGTATCCCATCGTGTAGCTAGGGAGCTTGTTGAGCATGTCGCAAAGCATAGGAGAAACGTGATACCCATAGTTGAGGATGCAAGAAACTATTCCAAGTATGGAGTTGTGTATGGCAAAATAGACGTTGTCTACTCCGACATAGCACAGCCGGACCAGACTGAGATAGCTCTTGGGAACTGTAGAAGGTATCTTAGCCCAAGAGGCTACCTGATGCTTGTAGTAAAGTCAAGAAGCATAGACGTTGTTAAGGAGCCAGAAGTTGTCATAAGAGCAGAACAAGAGAGAATTAAGGAAGCTGGGCTTGATATAGTGCAATCGATATTATCACTTGAACCATATGATAGGGACCATGGATTTATACTATCTAGGATGCAGACTACGAAGGACTCCTCTTCCTAGGAGTCTCTTCAGCGGGGTCATCTATCCCTTTGTTATTTATTACGAAGATTGCCTCACCCTCGGGATGATAGGGGCTGTCAACCATCCTGGCTATTCTGCTCTTAGATGCCTTTCTCAGATATATTCTATAAGTGCTTGTATGAGCAACTACATGACCTCCTGTAGCCCTAGTTGGATCGCCGAAGAAGAAGTCTGGACTTGATTGAACCTGATTTGTCACCACCACTGCTATGCCGTAAACCTCAGAATCTCTCAAAAGCATATGCATGAACCTGTTCAGCCTTTGCTGCCTCTCTGCTAGAGTACCTCTGCCTAGGAATTCAGCTCTGTAATGAGCTACCGCAGAATCAACAACCACGAGTTTCAGCTTTGTCTTTTCTATCTGCCTGCCCATCTCTCTGATAATCAGCTCTTGATGAGCGCTGTTGTAAGCTTTTGCAACTATTATGTTATCCAAAACCTGTCCCGAGTCAAGCCCTCTGGCCTCTGCTATTTCCGCTATCCTTTCTGGTCTGAAAGTACCTTCTGTATCTACATATAGAGCACCGGCAGATAGTCCTCCCTTTTCTTTTGGTTGCTGAACGAGAACTGAAAGTGTATGACAGATCTGAGAATTGTGCATCATGACCGGAAGGTTCCCTGCTATAAAAGCATGTCCGTCGGGTACCTCGAAATCGTACACGTAGTCATTATAATCTTGCAGTTCCACTCTCTTCACAACATCCCAGTCGAATCTGAGAGCTTCGTCTATGGTTATTCTTAAATCATCAAGTAGTTTCACAGAATAGGTAATATCATCTGCGCCGGAACTTCCATCAGTATAAAGCTCAACTCGAATCCGAGAAAATTTGTCCAACGCATCATTGATCTGCCCTCTGATTAACAGTATCTTTTCTTCATCAAGCTTTATCGCATTATTAACAAACTCCTTAACTGCTTTTACTTCTTCAATTGATGGGAGATAGCTCACCCTCTTTCTGATATATGAACCAAGTGTATCAAGATAATGGACTGACAAATTATGCCTAGCAGGATGAAACCTTTTACCCTTCTTATATCCCTGCAGCTGGATATATAGATTATTACCACTTAAGGAAACTCCAATACCGATCTTCATGAGGGCATAAGCAAATGCTTCAAGGACTTCTTCTTTGCCATTAATTACAATCTTTGAGTCCTGAATAGAATCTGGTTGATTAGAAAGATACTGCAGCAACTTGATAAGCTCACGCCTGCTCATGTTAATGATCTTCTTTCTCAAGTAGTTTGAGCTAAGAACCATATCTGGGTATTGATCATCCGTTGCTTCATATTTTTCTGATTCTATCTTGAATAGTTCTTTTGCCACTCGTCTGTTATATGCTTCTCTGTGACCATTGTCGTAAGAAGCTCCTGTGATTCTTGGTATCGCAATAAAATCTCCTTCTTTCAGCAAATAGGCATTAACCCATCTTATACCGTCTTGGGACAAGACAAGAAAAGAATGCATAGCAGCAGCCTTGATCTGCCTACCAGATTCAGAAATAATTCTGAATACTCGCCTTACCTTTTCTCTGTATATATATGAAGCGTTAGTTGGGGAGCATCCATAACCCAATAGCTTTAGCCCTTGAAGTTTAATTGCGAAACCATTGTTAATACTTATCTCTTCTGCAACTTTTCTGAATCTGTCATAGACATCGGATATATTATCCAGATAGTATTTACCTTCAATGCTATAGAAGACAGGCGTATCGCCTGAAACGCACTTACCGCTCCCATATTCCCCATAAAATTCTGTAACTGCTCCTGTTTCCACCCCTCCCCCCAATAGGTCGTCAAGATTCTTGGAGCCTGTTGATATCCTTTCTATGCTCTGTCGTCTCTGAAATAGTTCCTTCGCTGAAACAAAATCCTTCGATAGAATACCTAGCTCGCTCAATTTTGTCCGTGCCTTGTTTATAAGTTCGCTCGCCTTCGCTGTGTCTCCATTTATGCTATCGGCTACTTCTCCCACCCCTCGTGCAGCGAGGTCCATAATAGTGTAGATACCAGCTTCATGTAATTTTTGCTTGGTTACCGGTCCTATACCTTCTAAGGAATCCAGCTCAAGCTCTTCACCAGATGTCAATGTTTGACAGCAAGAAGCATCTATGCCTGTTATAAAAAGTTGTATGAAGAGCTCAGGGATATACTCTGTTTGGTGTTCTTGGAAAGAGTGTGCTGGCTCTTATATGTCTTAGACCTAGTAGCCATCTCAGTGTCCTTTCAACACCAAGTCCAAAACCTGAATGCGGTGGCATTCCGTACCTTCTAAGGTCCAGATACCATTTCATTGTGCGAGGATCAAGTCCCTGCTGTCTGACTTTATCCAGAAGAACATTGTAATTGTGAATTCTTTGCCCACCAGTGGCTATCTCTCCATATCCTTCTGGTGCAAGCAGGTCAGCACTAAGAGTAACCTTTGGGTTGTCGGGAGGTGACATATGATAGAAGCTTCTTGCGTTGACAGGGTATTTAGTAACAAACACAGGCTTATCAAAATTCAGACTTACTATCCTTTCGGCCTCTGTACCTAGGTCATCTCCCCAGGATATGCTGATTCCACTTTTAGTTGCTATGTCAAGCGCTTCATCATATGTTATTCTTGGGAAAGGAGGTTCTGGTGCAACTACTTTTTTCCCTACTCTGCTTAATTCTTCCTTGCAATCATTTGCTATTGAGCTTGAGATGTTAAACACAAGCTCTTCTTCTATCTTCATCAGGTCTTCGAAGCCAGTAAACGCAAGTTCAGCTTCTATCATCCAGAATTCTGTTAGATGTCTTGAGGTCTTTGACCTTTCTGCTCTGAAAGCAGGTTGAACTATGAATACCTTGTCCAGAGCGCATATCGCTGCCTCTTCGTACAACTGAGCACTCTGGCTAAGATAGACCACATCGTCAAAGTACTTAACCGGAAAGAGTGTAGCGCCTCCTTCAACAGCAGCCTTAACAAGTATAGGAGACTGAATATACACATACCCCCTTGAGAAAAAGTAGTCAAAAACAGATTCCATGAGCTTTGACCTTATCTTGATTATTGCTGACGTCCTGGGACCTCGAAGAGCTAGGTGCCTTAAGTCATAAAGAGCTGTCCTTGACTTTAATAGACTCTTTCTGAGTGGCCAAAGTTCTGCGGGGGAGATCACCTGAAAGTTAGACAAAACGAGTTCTTTACCAGACGGTGCCCTAGGGTCATCCTTTACAATTCCTTCAGCATATACAGCAGACTCTATGCTTGCATCTTTTGCAGCTTCCCATGCTTCTTGAGGAATAGTTCCTTTCCTTCCTGAAACTTGTATATACCCTGAACCATCTCTTATTCTTAGGAAGAGGAGCCCCCCAACTTGGTGCTTTACTGCGACCCAGCCAAGTAATCTTACTGGGGTTCCAGCAGTCAACGTTAGAGCCTCTGCGGCATAATGACTTCGAGTTGGTGTCTGCAACGCGCGATGCCCAAGAGCATTCGATTATTTGAAATTTTTAAAACAATTAGGAAGTTTGTCTCTGTGCATAGCAGAATAGAGCGCAAAGTCTAATTAATGCACTAAAAGGGAATGGATTACATTGAAGAACAAATCAAACGCGTTTAGAGTCCTTATACTTCCATCTTCGTCTGTTGATACAGAAAGGATAGCATTACAGATGCAGGATTATCCCTTCCTCCCTGCATTTACTGCCAAAAATCTAGACTCTTGCATTATTGCGAGTTCTGAAGAAATACTGAAGTTTGCAGATATGGTAGCAAAATTCCCTGGGGTGGACAGTGTATTAGTTGGAAAGAAGGTTGACAACTTGGACGGAGCTGCGATTGAGATAAAAGATATGATTATGAAGCTGGCTGAAAAAAAGGATAAGTACGCTATCAAAGTAAGATGCTTGGATTCAGAGTGCAATGAAACAGATGTATCAATGCTTCTTACCTCTAAATGCATAGACCTGCTATCACCACTAGGTTTCAAACTGAGTGAAAGGGATGCAAAGTTAAGAATAGATGTTGCAGTGGCATCAAATCTTCTATTCGTGTCATATATTCAGAAAGCAGGGCTGGGTGGTAAGGAATTTGGGTCAGCTGGAAAGGCTGTTATAATGTTCAAGGGTGATATAAACTGTCTTTTAGCTACATTATATTTGCTTAAGCTAGGATTCTATCCTATACTTGTCGCAGCGATAGATGTAAGAAGTGCATCAAAAACAATAAGGCAGATAGTAGAAAATGCCTGTCTTGTTAGGGAATATATCCCGGTTAAGGAATTTTATCTTCATCTGATACCTGTACGAATTGATGGTTTGTCTGACAGGGTGGAGATACGCCATGGATATCTTCGTGAGGTTGCAGAATTGGTGGCTTCAGCTAATTCAGCAGTGGTAATAGCTACAGGAATAACAATGGATAATGCTGCACCGTCTATTCTCTCGATATATCACAAGTCGAAGTTCACAGTTGTACATCCTTTGCTGAGCATGGATAAGCAGGATATATCTAAAGTGGCTCCGAGTTTCTTTGGAGAACATGTCAAGCCAATAACAAGCGATCCTCTTGAAAGTAAAATTTCAAAAGAATTCGGGGAAGAAACCCTGAAGGAATTTGCATTACTTTCGGTCCGCTCAAGCGTCTCCATAAAGCTAGCCAACAGGTCTTTGTATAACACTTCATTAGATGAAGCTATGGATAAACTCCAAGCAGCTGTAAAGTGAACTACCCCGCCCTTGCAGATGTGGCTTCTTGAGAGATTAGATAAAATCTTGGTCTTTTATTATGTCTTATAAGCAAAGAGCCATCTAATCCATAGCTTTCTTTACAAGTTTCACTATGTTATCTATCCCATTATACCTTAGCGAAACATCCCTGACCTTTTCTACACACTTTAGCATAGAATCATCATGCATAACATACTCTATCTCTCGCACAAGCTGCGAAGGGGTTGTATTCAGTTGATCCAGCACCCTTGCAAAGCCGAGTTTCGAGCTTTTCTTTGCATTAGCCCATTGCTCTCCATGGAAGGGAATTGGAATGAGAATTGCTCTCTTTCCTGCCAGAATTATCTGCGATATTGTAGAGTGGCCAGCCCTCGCAACAACCACATCGGAACTGGCGATTTCTGACCACGGATCTGGGCACCAGCTGTATACTTTCATACCTGAATCAAATGTAGCCAGCGAAGGACCAGCTGCATTTCCCTCACTGAGAACAACTTCATACTTTGCAGCCAGTTTTTTTCCTGCAGCTCTGACCATGGGTATCAGAGAGGACCGTGAGGCGGGAGGCCCGCTAACAAGGATCGATACCTTTTTTCGATTGCTATTTGTTAATGTACAGGGTTTATTCTCCTGTACAAAGCCTACATATATAAGCCTCTTTCGAGATAATGCCAGTGTATCGACAACACCTTCAGATATAGTATAAGGCGGTGGTAAGTCTGGAACAAGTAGCATGTTACTCTGATCCCAGAATGTGAATAGAAATTCTGCATTGACCCTCTCCAAGAATCTCATCATAATACTATCTATCTGAGGCAAGCTTATCCTAAGCTGATTTGTAATAAGCATTGTCTTTACATTCATAATCTTTGCTGCAATGATAGCTGATAGTCTTGAATCTGAGATAACCAATTTTGGCTTAAGCTTCTCCATTATATTTCTCTCCTGCATTATTTGAGAAGCGAAATCAGAGTAGAAATATGGTAACCTTTTCACAGTTCCCTTAAAGGAGATCCTACCTTGTTCGTTCCATTCAATATCTACGGACCTAACATCGAATACCCTGAAGCCTCTCTTCCCAAGATACCTTGCTCCGTCATCCCAAGAGGTAAAGTAGACATCGAATTCTTTCGTCAGCTTCTCCGCTATGAGAGATACTCTTGCAGCATGTCCTAATCCAGTTCCGTATACCGAAGCATGTATGATATCACGTGGCAAGGGCTTTCCGCCTTACGTCACCGCCTGGAGATACTTCATAAAATACCATTGCTGTAAAGGAGTATATCTTTGTATTTCCAGTAAGCCATAGGTCAGGTGGAGCTCCTGCCTTCATGCATGCGTTTGCAAGAAAATCTTCCGAGTTCCAACCTTCTTCTACAGCTACCTGAGGTAACAGGAGACCTGCTCCGAATGGCCATTCAACTATCAACCCATCTCTCCCTACCACAATTCTTTCTTTGTATTCTACCGGTTTTTTGACTTTTATAATCTGGGGAGGAGTGAGCACACTTACCTCAATAGTGCTTTTGTTTATCTCTTCCAGTGTCATACTGTTGAACCTAGGGTCTGAAACTGCAGAATCGATAGCAGAATCAATCAGGGCCTCTACAAGCGGTGCAACGGGAAGAGGCCTGCCTATGCAACCTCTGAGCTGATCATCAGGATAGCTTTTGAAAGTCACGAAAACCCCAGATTTTTCTCGCATCTTCGCAGGTGTATCCAAAGGAATATCTATTCGTTTATGTTGTGTCAAATAGTATACTGCGGATTTCCTTGCTAGTGAAATCATCCAGCGTCCATCCTCTATAGTATATTCGATTGTTCCTATCATCCCAGATAACCTCTCACCCTTCTGTCAAATTCCCTCAGCTTAGCCCAATGACTCCCCTCCCAGTAAACCTTTTTACATTCTTTGCACATAAAGAATCTATTATATCTCTTGGCTGTGGCTTTTGGAATCACTTCATCAATTTTGCTACCGTCTACTTCGACAAGTGCGCCATTGCATATAGGGCATCTTGAGTTTGATGAGTCAAGTACAGGGTTTACAGAGATAAAACGGAATACTTCTGCTATTCTCTCTGTGTCATCCCTTCCTACAGCCACTACACAGGACCCACCCTTGCTGCTACACTTTTTCCCCAAAACTCTGTCTGATGTAACCAGTATTCTAGACTCCGAAATGGCTAGTTCTATCAGCTCACTGTCATTCATGTCTTTTGCGTATAGTGTGTCGAACCCGTATATCCTTAGTTTTTTGGCAAGGGTGCCTAGCATCGCATCTACCAGAAATTTAACGTTATATATCAACTCTCAGACCTTACTTCTCCTTCCCCTCTGCACTCCTCACACAGAAACCTTCCATCAACTTCTACTAATGCATCGGACCACTGGTTACACTGATCACAATATCCTGATATGCCAAAGGGTGTTCTCCTTTGTCCTCCAGTCAATATCCTTGCCTTTTCAGATAGTATGTCGAGCAACTCTGGAGTGATAGAAAGTACATCGGTCATAGAAATCATGCCAACCACCTTGCCTTTGTAAGAAACGCCAAGCCTTTTTATCCCTAGCTTTCTCATCATCCTGGCTGCCTGAGTAACGTCCTTCTCTGCATCTATCTTTTGCAAAGGTGAAGACATTATCTCCTTAGCCTTTACCTTTTGAGGAAGAATATCCTTTGCTACTACCTTATTAACCAAGTCACCATCTGTTACAATTCCAGCTACTTCCTGACCATCAAGGATCACTACGCTTCCAACCTTGTAGTCAACCATTTTTTTTGCTATGGATGCTGCATCCTCGTCAAGATTTCCTGTTACAAGTGGGCTGTTCATAACATCCCTTACGAGTACCTTTACAGAGAGGCGCCTGTCTACTGACATCTCCATCATTGCTGGGCTATGTCCAGTCCATTTTTAACGGTTTATCCTTACCCTTAAGAATTCTTCCTGTTGCAAACCTACCGGAAGGAATTATTCTTAATATCTCATCCCTGTCGATTTTTATCCCTTCAAATTCTTTCGCAAGTCTTTTGAGAAGCCACGAAGTATTGTTATACCCAGGCAGAATCTCCACTACTTTCTTGCAGTACTCAATTGAAGCCTGCGTAGGAGCACACAGGAACACATTACCATCTTCTGTATTTGCTAGGCCTATACCTAAGGATAACTGAAGCGCCTTATAGTATCTCCTTGGTCCTTCTATCATAAAACTGCCTCTAGGCATAGACATACCACTGGGAGCTACAAGTTTCACCTGAGATGGGTGAACCATGTACGCATCTGCATTCGTCAATCCTTCTCGCCACGCCCTGCTGAACGAAACAGTAGCTGTAGCTGTCTCAAGGGTACTTGCCTCCCCTGCTTCAGAGGCATGTTTTAACAGGAAAAAAGGGGAACCAACAACTTCAGCGTGGAAAACTAAATCGTCAGACACCATATGTTTCCTTATTATAAAACTGTTAGTTGTTGCATCTCTTCCACCTATAGCAAGAAGCCCTTCCGAAGTTACAAACCATCTGTATTTCTCAAACCATTTTTTCTCTCTTTTTGTAGCAGCCACTTTGACTTGTTCTTTCATTCTTATGATATTCGTTTCAGATTTCTGTAGCTCTAGCTCCATCTGCTTTGCTGTGTTTTCGGCTGCATCTGCAGCCTTTGCAGAAAGCTTCGATTCATCAAAGATTTTGGATGCTAATGAGTATGTCGATACAATTTGCTTACCATCAGAAATCCAATATCCTTCATGATAACTGATGCCAGACCCCAATTTCTGAAGTCTTTCTCTAAGCTCTAAATCTGTAATTTTACCTTCAAGTATTTCTTTTGCCAAATTTGCGAGTTCTGTAGATTTGTTTCTTAAGGAAAGGGCCTGCTGTCTTGTCGACTCCAGTCTTCTCTTTTTGTGCTCAATGTCTTTTGCAGCTGTCCTGTATTTTAAATCTTCAGCCTGCTTTTGAACATCATTAAAGGCAAGCTCATCCATCGCCACAAAAGGATCTTCATAACTCCTAACTTGAACTGCCTCTTTTTGCATGAGTTTTATACTTGTTAGAATATGCTCGTTCCCATCACTGATCCTGTAAAGATAAAGCGTTTTGGACCTACTTGCTTCTTGATTAATATCCTTAATGCATTTAAAAAGTTCTTCAACGATTTCTTCGCCAAGTGATGGAGCAGGGGTACCTTTCGTTATTCCTGCACGAAAAAGCGCTTCCTCAACGAAGTATCTTGGTAACTGTAACCCACGCCCTAATGCCCTTTCTACAGGTAATTCTGATTTGAGAATTCTTGATATGTCCTGTTTTGTCAAAAGAGAGATAACTGGAACCTTTCTGCTGGGCATGAGATAATTCCCTCCTAAGTCAAGCTTCCTATCCTTAGATTCAAGTTTTCTGAGTATACACAGTATTTTATAATTCTCATCCGTGATAATCATATTGCCGGCGCCGAAGAATTCTGCAATCAAATGCTTTATCCCTACAGAATCTGTGAATTCTATGTCAAGTATTCTCTCTCCTTCTATGCCCTTGCAGTGTTGAAACTTCGACCTTCCGAGTAAAGACCTAGCATCCGATACGAATTTTGTCACTTCTGAAACTACGTACTGATTCGATGTTATCCAAGCTCCTATTCTTGAGGCAATTATAAGATGTCTGTCTTGGGCTTCTGCTCTATGCAACCTTATAGCTATGTTGTCTTCGCCAAGCGAGTAAACGTTATTAACATAGTAGCCTTGCAGGTCTACATCAATCTTGACCAACAATGTCCCTAATTCAAAAGCGGATAGTTCCAAGGTCGGTGACACAAGTGGGTTGAAGCCAATAGATAAGTTGTATTGGTTCAGAACTGCTGTATCCGCATTGTCTGGCATAGTGTCGGGTATAATGTTTCCCTACAGCAGATACTATGGAATACTCTTTGTCATCCTTTTCTACATATTGACAGTAATTATATGGAGATACATTAGTACAGATGTTACCGGGAGACAGGTCTATACACATGGCTTAGGGACGTTTGTTCTTATATGGTTTGTTGTTTTCAGCCTCTACGTCACCTTCTTTGTCCATTAACTCCAGATATGAAGACCAGGTCTTCAGGTAGGCGAGATCTATATCTTCAAGCGGTAGCGAATCGATAATCTGAGCGATATGCTCTGCTAGATTGCTTTCTCCTTGTCGTATATTTATGCCCTTCAGAGCCATAACTATCCCTTTTAAATAATCATCCTTACCTGTATCTTGCATGCTGAGTACAGTGGCAATGGCAGCTTGTCTATCTTTCATAGCTATTTTTACTATTTCCTTTATCTTATCCTCTGTAAGGCGCAACATCCTCTACCCCCTTCTTAGTGATCTTAAACCTAGCAGTTTTGCCAGTGAGTATATTCATTGCTCTAAAATATCCATTTCTTTTTTGCAAATGTATAAGTGTCGATGTATAGTTCTGGGTGAATCTAATCCCTACAGGAGCTTCGCTTCTGGTAATAGGATCAAATCTTACTCGATCTGTAATCAGAGCAAATTTATCCTGTGCCATTGTCCATAGAGAAAGCTCCCTAGCCGAAAGTGCCAGCATAGAGGTATCTTTAATGTCATAGCCATGTCTTATGAATGCTTCGGATAGGTCATCCACACAAATCATTCCGTATGTATATTCTGAGCACGCCTTTCTGACAGTTTTATATATCCTTCTTGGATCGTCGGACTCAAGCACGTCAATGCGTTCTAGGATGCTGGATTCACCATTTCTCTCTTTAGCCAGTTCTAATAGTCTTTCAGGCCTAAATTTCAACTGAGTATCTATGAACAGAATCTTTGATTTATGATTCTGGTCATAACTCTGGCAATATGATAGCAGAATTTGTGTCTTCCCTGTTCCTGCGGCTCCATAAAATTGAACCAAGGACCTAGAATATAGATGACCTCCAATAATGGTATCAAGCTCTTTGCTTCCAGAATCTATGAATTTCCTTGGGAATGCTTCCTTCCCTGGATCTGTGATCAAGCGTCGTTTTGCAGCCATATGTACTCACTCATATTAATCTAACTGCAGAAGGTTTTTATCTGCCCTATTTGGATGTGAAGCCACTTTGAATGAAGGGGCGCAAAACATCAAAAGACCCATCGCTGTGCTGCAGAGGTCGATAAACAAGCCTGTCAGGGTTCGACTGAAGAATTCGGAGGAATACAGAGGGAATATGGTCAATATAGATGCTTACATGAATGTCTTCCTAGAAGATGCGGCAGAGTACGATGACAAGGGTGATATGGTTACGAACTATGGACGCGTGGTCATAAGAGGGAATAATGTATTATTTGTACTTATAGAGGATACTCTTAAAATATGAGCTCTGCTAGGAATAAATGCATACTAATTACTAAGACCATGTCAACTACCAACCTCTA
The DNA here is from genome assembly GCA_029775965.1 of Nitrososphaeria archaeon. GTDB lineage: Archaea > Thermoproteota > Nitrososphaeria > Conexivisphaerales > DTJL01 > JAKAPW01. The sequence continues at coordinate 42,306 of JARVJU010000005.1, forward strand.
AAAGAATTGGCTTGTTGCTTGTCTGCATTATGCTCATAGGCATGGATTCATCGTGCAGCAACTATTGGCTGGTTGACAGCAGCCTGAAGTACTCAGATCTACAAAGCAGTTCAATATTCCTGAGCACTAACCATCTCTCTATCTATCTCTCTCCCACTCAACCTTCCTGTGATGAGAGAAAGAGTGCCTATGTGCTGTAATCTCTTCTTGCTGTATTTTAGTTTATTAATCTCTCACATATTGCATTTTATTCCACCCGTAAATGGTGTGGGTTTTCCCGCTCACCTTTTATAAATACCCTGATTTCTTGATACTTTCACGGGCTAAAACATTGATATCTTTTCACTCTTTAAGCAATTGTAGGGATCACACGGCAAAATATCAATTGAACAGCATCTGTGGCTAAGTTTTGCACCTTTACCTGAGAGCAGAGTATACCTTTCTCTTTAAACAGCACATTTACCGAATTAAAACGTATGAGAGAAATGGGATAAACTCTTGGCATCAGCTTTCTAGCGTAATGTATAAACTATCGTAGGTATATTTACAGATAAGATGAAAAAGCTTTAGAGAAAGACTCTGGAAACGATAACAAATGTAGAACGATACAAGGTTATTTGAGAAAGTGAACTACCCCGCCCTTGAGGACGGGGTCTTCTTGCGAGATTAGATAAAAACATGATTCTGAACATATAATATTTGCTAGAACGAATCTATTTGAGCATTCAACAAACATAGCTGAAATATCGATGGTGCCATACTTTGAGAACGTAAATAAGGATCAGGAGCTACTATGAGATAATAGATTCTGATCATTCGCCTGGGATTTCTTCATACTTTGTAAGCAGGGATCAAGTCTTAGCCAAGACATATCTAAGAGCAGAAGAAGATTCATGAGCATGATAGTCGTTGACAATTCATCCATGCTCAGACGATGAACCTGTGCTATCGCATAATGAAAAGATGTCAGAAAAGCTTGCTACTTTTTGCTAAAACATAGTTAACTGCAACTTCTTTATCAACTTTTGCATCATATTTTTTGCGAAAAAATGACAGTATGTGATCAATATCCTGCATCAAGTAAGGAAGTGCGATTGGGCTATCTTTCATGATAGCTTGCGGCCAGTCGATTACTATTATCTTATGCTGAGGCGTAATAAGAACGTTGAATTCACTAAGGTCCCCATTTACAACCCCTGCTCTGTTGTACGCATCGCGCATAAATTGCAATAAACTTGCGAGCACGTCATAAGCATCATCCAGTTTCTTGACCTTATACAGAGGTATCCCTAGCTCCATATCCATCAAGAGAGTATGGAACGCCCTTCCTCTTACTGAAGGGATAGGCAATTTATGCTTCTCTAGCATTTTTAAAATTCTATCTTCCTTTTCCGATGCAATTATGCAGGATAATAACCATTTGTGCCCCTGCATACCTGCATAGTCTCTCCTCTTCTTGAGTGCCCTGAAACTTATTCTCCCGAGTCTGAATACCTTAAGTGCCAAAGGATTTTTGTTCATATCTAGGCACTCGTATACATCAGACTCCTTTCCAACCCCTATAGCTGGGCCAATATCCGAAAGCAGTCCCTTTTTAGCAAGATCATGTAGAGCTAGTGTGTCGAGGCCTAGCATCAGCATGCCATAACCTGTATTTCTTTTAACTACTGCCTCGTATCTGACCAGGGATTTTAGCGCATCAAGTGTTTGCGCTTCTGAAAGATCAGATAAAGTCCTTACTGTCTCAGGAGGGATAGAATCATATCTATTCATCAGTTTTGCAATGGTATATAGTACCTTGAACTGGATATCATTGAGCTCTGTAGTCAGATTTGCTGCTCTTCGTATATCTTCTGGCATTTCTTGCTTATTATTCCTGCATATCCCAAGATATTGTTTTCTGTCTACAGCATAGAAGATACAAAGGCAAGGAACATTTCTTCCGGTCTTCCTGGCCTGCTGCTATACTCTGGATGGAATTGTGTAGCCATGTAGAATTTGTTCTTTGTATACTCCAGTATTTCTGCCCTCTTTCCTCCATCACTGAAAGCGGAAAAGACGAGGCCGCATGATTCTATCTTTTCTCTGTAGTCAGGGTTTACTTCGTATCTGTGTCTGTGTCGTCGCCGAATAGTTCTCTTACCGTATATCTTATAGGCAAAGCTATCCTCCTTGATAGTTATATCATGTCCCCCAAGCCTCATAGTAGCGCCAACCTCCTTTACACGTCTCTGCTCCGGAAGTAGGTCTATCACGGGGTACTTTGTGTTAGGGTCAATCTCTGTAGAATTTGCACCTTGCATACCACATGCGTACCTTGCAAATGCTACTGTAGCGAGCTGAAAACCAAAGCAGAGACCTAAGAACGGAATATTTCTCTCCCTGGCGAAGTTTGCGGCAATTATCTTTCCCTCTGTTCCTCGCATTCCAAACCCTTGAGGAAGGACTATTCCGTCAAACTCAATCAACCTCTCGGGACCTTCCTTTTCGATCTCCTCCGATTCGATCCAAGTTATGCTCAGGTCTACGCCGACTTTTGCTGCTGCGTGAAGCAGTGAGTGATTTACACTGACATAGCTGTCAGCTAGTGCAGTATATTTCCCTACCATCGCAACCCTAAGCTTCCGTTCATGTTCTTCAAAGCTACTAGCTATACCTTTCCATTCTCCCCAGTCCAAGTGCATTTTGACGTTCATCTTCTTCTCTATTGCCTGCAGAATACCTTCTTCAAAGAGCATCTCTGGGAGCCTGTAGATATTATGCATATCAGGGTTTGAGATTACTGCAAATTCGGGGACAGATGTAAATAATGCTATCTTCTTCTTGGTTTCTGTCGTCAGCTTCTTTTCCGCTCTCACAACTATTGCGTCTGGCTGTATACCTATTCTTCGGAGCTCTTGAACGCTATGCTGTGTGGGTTTTGTCTTTATTTCACCAACAGGTTGAAGTATTGGGGCCAACGTAACATGAACGAAAAAGGCATCATCATCTGCTTCTTCAAAGGCCATCTGCCTGAATGCTTCGAGAAAAGGAAGACTTTCGATATCCCCTACCGTACCACCGCATTCTACAACAAGAAAGTCAAGGCCTTCTTCTCTAGCTGTCAATCGGAGTCTCTTTTTTATCTCATCTGTTATGTTAGGAATTATTTGCACGCAGCTACCCAGATATTTTCCTGACCTTTCGTCTGCTATGACTCTTTGATAAATTTGTCCTGTTGTTATATTATTTTCTTTCTTCAGATCCTTATCGAGAAACCTTTCATAAGTGCCAATATCCATATCACACTCACCTCCGTCATCAGTAACAAAGACCTCTCCGTGCACAAGAGGGTTCATGGTTCCTGCGTCCACGTTAAGATACGGGTCTATCTTCATGCATGATACATTATAACCAGCTAAAAGCAGTAGCTTTGCTATTGATGCTACAGTAGCTCCCTTACCGAGTCCTGACATGACTCCGCCTGTTACAAAGATGTATTTTGTACGAGTAAGATGCATGATTAGCCTATTAGACTGTATATTTTAAACACTACCCTATTTTGTGAGATACCAATGCTCAGCATCTGCAGTGGGTCATTTGACGTATGGATACAGAGTGCTTGCTAAATCAGCTATATCTACTATGAGTCTATGTATCTCTCTCAAAGTCATTTTCACTTCCTTAAGAGCAAGTTCTTCAGGTAAAATCTCTATATGCTCATAAACCCGGAGAGCAGAGTCGAGAAAGGTCATATATGGTTCAGTCTTAGCGCCTGTAAAATAATTGTAAGCAGAATCATGTAATGACGCTATTTCGCCCAATACCATCTTCAGTTGCCAAATATCTTCAGCCTTCTTGTAGCTCTGTGATATCAACTCCGCCAACCTGTGAACCATATCGCCAAGGTACTCCAAATGGTGGAAGGCTATTCTGTAATCCAAAGCCTTCACACCACTTAACCCTAGCTTTGCTGCTATAGCTGGGTTCGCCGCAGCCTGCCTTAGTATCCTTACTCCTAGGAAGAAAAGTCGGTCTATCTCAGCGTCACGGTCAAGGATATCGTTCAGGAGATCCTGATCTCCTAATGCTTCTGTTATGTCCGTATAAATGCTTCGTGACAGAGTGTTCATGCGAGAAAAGATCCTGAATGGTGTCATAGTTTCTGTATCAAACATGAACCTGAACGTGAGGCTTCCAACGTCTTGGTCTATGAGTTCAAGCCCTAGAAAATCCTTAGCTACATCCCTTATTATCTTTCTTGTTTTAAACGCCTTGGGCTCAACCTCTACTTTTATCTGATCCATACCAGAAAGATATGCAGCAGCTACCTCTCTCTTTACATACATGGGGTCTTCACCATAAGCCTTTAAAGTTGCAATGCTGCTGGCTGAAGGTGCAGAGGGTTCCACCGATACGAGAAGCGAACCACTAGGAGTTTCATCTATGCCTATTGTGTCTCCTTTTTTCAATCCGTTAGCTATAACCCATCTTTTTGGTACAGAGATGAATAATGTACCTCCGCCTAACATCTGTAATCTTCTGTAATACACACCCTATAGAGATATTTAAACGGGTATAAACTTATCTCGCTAAGTTATGAGTAGCAGATGTGTTGCAATTCAAGGTTATACTTCTATGTAATGTGTAAGGAGGTTTCTGTCTTTTAACATCTCGCCTACGTCAGAGTGTTATGAGTTCCTTCGAGAAGGTTGTCAGAAGTTGAGGCCTTTCTTTTACCAACACACTATCTTCTATCCTGACACCAAATTTACTGTGGAAATATACACCTGGCTCTACTGTAACAGTCATCCCTTCCTGCAAGGTCACTTTGTCACCAGCTCTCAGCCAGGGAGGCTCATGAACGTCTAGGCCTATTCCATGTCCTGTCCCATGTACAAAGTATTCAGCATAGCCATCTTTTCTTAATGATTCTCTGCATGCTGTGTCGACATCTCCTGTAGTATGTTTTGTGTCTGTAAGTGTCACCCCTTCTATCTGGGATTTCAAGACAGCGTTGTATGTATTCTTCATCTCCGTCGAGATTGTTCCAACAGCAAATGTCCTTGTACAGTCTATCACATATCCCTTATACCTAAGAACCAAATCCAGAATCACAAATTCTCCATTCTTTATTTCTCTGTCCGTAGTGTAGGCATGTGGAAGAGCACCGTTTGGACCGGAGGCTACAATGAGAGGATTTAGTGTTGATTCGTACGCTGGAGGGTCAGCGCCATCAACGATCATCTGTTCAACCAAGGCTGCTGAGATTTTCCTTTCTGATATGCCAGTATCTACAATTTCAGTCGCTAAAGAGTATAACCTATCCATAATTTTCCCTCCTTGACTGATTAAGCTCAACTCCGATTCATCCTTGACCATCCTTACGTTGAAGAAGATTTCCTGTTCAGCTAGAGGGGTTTTCCCAAGTTTTGAAGCGATCGTTTTATAAGTTGACAGACTTACATCATCTACAGCTACATTTTTATTCTTTACAAGGTCTGAGATCACATCAAACATCTTGACCCCTCTGTCCGCTTCTACTATTTCCGTATCTACAACACTTTCCTCCGCCCTTTCCTTCTCCAACAGAGGAACGACAAGATGCGCACCTGAATCATCGATGACTGCTATTGCTTCCCCCCAGAAATTCGTAAGATAGTATAGATTCTGCGGTGTGCCCACTATGCAGACTTCTGCTCCTCTTTTCTGTGTCTCGCTAAGAACCTTCTGTCTTCTGCTTCTGAAGAACGAGGAGTTGCTCATTACCTCAGGTAGAAAGACGTTCGTTATCAGCATTACGGTGCAATAATCAAGTAATCAATCATTGTACCAGTGCACCGTAAGTAAGAAAGGTGTACGATAAGTTAGTTTACTAATTTTCTCAAATATAGATAGCGGAGGTACAAATAAATATCACTCGATACATGGCTAATTTAAGCCCCAATGAAAGTCTACAATGTCAACACTGATAAAAGCATTGTGACAGATGGCTTGGGTCCGAGCTTTGCAGATGAGGCGATGGTTGTGGAAAAAGTCAAAGCCAAGGCTAGATAATTACATCCAAAGAGCATGGGCTTGCGCTCGGTAGATGGTCGTCAAAAGACCTGCCATAGATGGAATATAGATGCTCTAGCTGTGAAGAGAAGCTACCAGGGGATGAATTGTTTCTTACATCAAAATGTTCGGTATCATTAGTATTCACCTTATGATATCATGTTATCTCCTGCGGAACAAGCACCTTGCCATGACAGCCTGATAGCAAGCTGGGCATTGGAGCAAGAAGCCATCAGTTTTAACTTGCGAGGGAGGTCACTAATTTTAGGTATTATGTGATTATTCCTGATAATCCTAGTGCTTAAATAGTTATGTAATTTATTCAATGCAAGCGTCCGATAAAATGGTCTTCATATCTCGTCTGACCCTCAAGGGGTTCAAGTCTTTCCCCGCGAAGCCTGTTACTGTTGTCCTTGAACCAGGATTTAACGCAATTACCGGGCCGAATGGTTCCGGTAAGTCTAATATTATGGACGCGATAAGATTTGTGTTAGGAGAGAACAGTCCGAAGGCTCTTAGACATAATAAAATGTCTGACGTTATAAATGATCAATCGAGAGATGAATTGGGAGCTGTTAGGGTTTCGCTTACTCTTGATAATTCCGACAGGTCACTTCCCTTGGATACTGATAAAGTTGTAGTATCAAGGGAGCTGCATAAGAACGGAGACAGCACATACTTTATCGACGGACGGAGGGTGCCAAGGAATCATTATTTGGAGTTTCTTGGTGCCGCGCATCTTACTCCCGACGGTCTTAACATAGTAGCCCAGGGAACAATACAAAGACTTTCAGAACTCACACCAGATGAGAGAAGGGCTGCGGTAGAGCAGTATTTAGGGCTCAAGCATTTTGACGAAAAGAAAGCAGAAGCGATGGCCAGATTGCGCGAAGCTGACAATGAGCTTGCCGTTTCATTCGCTAAACTTGATGAGAAAAGAGAGGCAATTGAGAGGTTACAAGCTGAAAGAAATGATGCATTAAGACTAAGGCAAGTGCAGAGAGAGATAGCCAGAATAAGGAAATCTATGCTTTTAGCTACTGTCAATCGTACAGAAGATGAACTGCAATCTGCGAATGAGAAGATAAAACAGTTGCAAAGGATTAAGAGCGACCTAGAAGCATCAACAGCGATCGCAGAGGATGAGAAGCACAGACTGGAAAATGAAAGGGAAGAATATTACTCTACTAGAATAGCTGGCCCCAACATGAAACTTACCGAGATTGGTCTCTCAATTGCACAGAAGAAAAAAGAAGCTGAGTACCTTGAACAAAGAAAGCTTCAGCTTCTTAACTCCAAAGCATCACTTGAACAAGCCATACCTAAGCTTAGAAGCATGCAAGAAGCCGCAATAACCGAAATAAATGCAGCTCAAAACGATGTAAACGTCATTCAGCAGCAGGTTAAAACAGTACAAGATCAGATAGATTCGTTAACACAGAAGGTTAACGCTTTACAGAGTGAAGCTGTAGAACTGCAGCGGAGGAAGGAGTCATTAGTTCCCAAAGAAAATACGCTAGTTCAAGCAGTTCATATGTTGCAGCAGAAGAAGAATGAACCTGACAATGAACTTCAGAGAATAGTTAGAGAGGTTGCAACCTTCAGGGAACAACAGTCAGAGATGCAAAAGAAAAGAGATGATTTGATAGCCATGACGAACAACTTCAAGTCGATGCTTGATGAAATAGGCAGGATACTCCCTGAAAGGCAAAAAGAACTTTCAGAAATAGAGGACAAGATCAAGTCTTACTATGAACAAAAGAAGAATCTTTCCAAAGAGATACAGCAGGCGGAAAAGATTCTTGATAACGCAAGGGAAACTGTCACAAAATACGTTTCTGGTAAGGAATTGGCCGAAAGGTTTCTTGGCGAAGAGCTGAACGTTGTCAAAATAGAAGAGCTGGCCCAGACTGGAGCTATAAATGGATTCCGTGGTATATTACAGAATATAATATCTTTTGATCCAAAGTATGGTCCAGCTATCAAGGCTACAGGCCAAGAATGGCTCTACAGTTTTGTTGTAGACGATGTCCCAACACTTGTAGAAGTGGCTTCACTGGCTAAAAGGCTGAAGACCGGACGGATCAAAATACTGCCTCTCTCTGAGCTTGAAGGAACCCCTGTAGTAGAAGTTCCGAATGAGCAGGGAGTGCTTGGGGTAGTGTCAGAGTTTGTAAAGTGCAGTAAAGAGTACAGGGCAGTGGTTGAGTTCGCATTTGGTAATACACTGCTTGCAGATACAGCGAAGAATGCCTTTCTGGTATCTCAAAAGGGATACAGGTGTGTTTCTTTAAATGGCGATCTGTTTGAATCGAATGTGTCTGCGATGGAAACAGGGAAGATAAGAGATGTAACACTGGTTGAGATAGGGGTATCAGACTTGGAATCAGTTAGGATAGCTGAAGAATCTCTGAAGTCGCTCAAGGATTCTTTAGACAGAAGGAAGAGAGTACTTGACAAGCTTGATCACATTTTGTATGCCTTAGAGGATAAGAAATTGAACCTTCTTGTCCAGATAAGGGAGTTAGGATCTAACCTGAAGACATACAGGTCGTTTCTGAAGAGGTATACTTCCCTGTCAAATAATGCTGAGATGAAGCTATCGAAGATTACATCTTTGATTAAGAGATACGAAACAAGGACAATGATACTACAGCAGAAGATTCAGTCTATATCGGAGAGAATATCAAAGATAAACGAAAGGATCTCATCGATTGGTATAGAAGAGCTTGAAAAGTCTCTAGCTCAACTGCAGGCGTCAAGAGCATCTCTAATGTCTGAAATAGACGATAAAAATAGGACAATAACTTCACTTAACACAGAAATATCAAAACATCAGGCAAGGCTTAATGGTGAGCTAAGACCTCGTCTTGAGCAGATTGAATCTACACTCAGCCATTCCCTTAAAGAGCTGGCATCCATTGAGTCTGAGCTTCTAGGCTTGGAGTCAAAACTCCAGGACCTACAGAGAGATTTAGATGCTCTGAGCAATGAGCAACGTGTAGTAAGAGAAGAGGATGAAAGAGCTTTACCCCGTCTGAAGGAGATAGAGGATTCGATAAAGAACAAAGAACAGCAAATCTCCTCGTACAGGCAGCAGATGCTGAGGCTTGATAGAGAAATAATAAAGATGGAAAACGAAGTGCAAACTTTACAGGGTAAGAAAGAAACAGTGCTATCTGAACTTTCTTCCCTTGATGTTGAGGAAGAGGTCTATTTTAACGAAACGCTGGAACTACTCTTATCCGACCTTAAGCAGGAAGAAGCAGAGCTTAAAGACAAAGTTAACCTTCTTGCCCCACAGAACTATCAGGAAGCATTTATCAGTTATAGGAGCGCATCAGAAAGAAGAAACGAACTAGAAAAAGATAGGAATGCAATAGTCTCCTTTATAGAGAAGATAGAGGGCGAAAAGAAATCAGCCTTTATGATGGCTTTTGAGAAGCTGGACAGAGAGGTAAGATCTATATTTCACAGGCTGACAGGAGGGGAAGGTTGGCTTGAACTGGAGGAGCCAGATGATCCATTTGCAGGAGGGATATTTCTAATGGCACGTTTCCAGAACAGCACACCAAGAGAATCCTCAAGCCTTAGTGGTGGAGAGAAGGCAATATCTGCACTTCCATTTCTTCTGGCTTTCCAGACAATCTATCCCTCAGGGTTCTACCTTTTCGACGAAGTTGATGCGGCGCTTGACCCTTTGTATGCCCAAGGTCTAGGTTCCCTGCTAGCTGAGTGGGCGCAGCAAGCGCAAATAATCGCAATTTCATTCAAGGAGTCTGTAATCAGCAACGCGGAAAACCTGATAGGCGTGTACAAGACTAATGGATTGAGCAATGTAGTAAGACTGAAAAGAGGTGTAACAGTAGATGTCAAAGCAGGATAAAGATGAATCAGTAAGAATACTTCTGAACCCTGCCATAGCCCTCAGAGTGAAGCCTTGGGACGTAAGCATCCACATGTTACTGGAGCGATTTCTTAGCTACTTGGAGCAAAAACCGATTGTAGACATGAGACTGAGCGGTCTAGCATTACTTACATCCAGCATACTGTACAAGCTCAAAGTCGAGCAGTTATTCTATGAAGAGACAAAATCATCTAAGAAAAACATTTCAGAGCTTACCGAGCCGACGGAGACTCTACGAATGCCTTTCAGGCTTCAAGCGCCTATATCTGATATAGCAGATCTTCTTTCAGCATTGGAGTCGCTCCTGCAGGAGATGGAAAGACCTGTTGTGGAAAAACATGATACAAGTCTCTTCCAGCCTATTCTCGAATCTCAAGCAGTGGAGAAGGATACTATCAATCAGATCATAGAATCATATTCAGTTGTCATATTAGCTATGCTAAAAGAGAAGCAGCAGATAAAATTCACAGAGCTGACAAATGGTAAAGAATGGCCTGATGTAGTCAGGTCGTTCATTGTCATTCTATTTCTTGCTCATCAAGGCAAAGTGGTGCTTTTACAGGAAGATGAAATGCAGGATATAATCTTGATGGGTGTAGGATGATGTCAGAAGATAAATCATTCGAAGGTAGGATAGAAGCTGCCCTCTACTCTGCCGGAAGGCCTATAAGCGTAGATGAATTGTGCAGGGCCGCGCAAACCACTTCACGAAGAAAGGTTATATCATCTTTGCTGAAAATAATCAAAAAGGTTGAAGCAAACTTTGCTGCGATAGAGGTGATAAAGGTGGGCGATGATAGCTATGCTATGCAGCTGAAGCCCCAGTTCAATAGTATGGCAAAGAAATTTGCGAACCAACCTTTGCTCTCGAAATCAATAATGAAGACACTTACCATGATAGCTTACTTTCAGCCTGTATCCGCAAGAAGTTTATCTGCAAGAAGAGGCTCGTCCGTATACAGGCATCTGAAGATACTCGAATCTATGGGTTTTGTATCGAGTACTGCTCAAGGGAAGAGCAGTTCATACACGACGACTGAATACTTTTCTGACTATTTTGGTCTTCCAAAGGATAAAACAAAGCTAAAAGAAAGTCTGAAAAGACTCTTTCCCGAACAAGTAGAACAGTCATTGCACCAAGTTTCTACTTAGCTAGATCGTAGCTTTAGACGAAATATATACCCCTTCCCTCGGAAGATAATGAGCCTATGTTTTAGTTATGTTACCGATTCTCACGATATGAAATTGCGCATTAGTCCACGTTTTGCCCTGTTTCGCTGATATTCTTTATATTCCATAGCATCTTGACTCAAGCTAATTCATGAAGTTTATCTCCATCTTTAGGTTTAAGTAGAATTGCGGGTATCCTGAGCATATTTCCTTATCTTCTAATTCAACATTATCATGGGGGTATTATGGTATCATATTCACGATATTAAGCACCGCGCTTCTTTGGCTTTCTGTTTCCGTCTTCATAAATGAGATGGTTCACTACACAGGAGCATAGTCAATGCTTAAATCATAGCAATTTGTGCTTGCTGCGAGAGTTGACAAGACCGATCGAAAATTTAAGAAAGAGAAAGGCCACAGGAGGTAAAAGGATACCGTACAGAGGGAGAAGAGCGTACGAATATGATGGATTTGCACTCGAACCTGTCATAGGTAAAGAGTCTAAGGCATGGCGAAGGATTAGGGGTGGCAAGAAGAAGGTTGGTTTGGTTATGGTAGAATTTGCCAATGTACTAGACCCTTCAAAGCATACTGCAAAAAAGGTAAAGGTGGTGAGAGTTACTCAGAATAAAGCAAACAGGGATTATGAAAGAAGGGGAGTAATAACAAAAGGGACTGTGATAGAGACAGAGCTCGGAAGGGCAGTAGTTACCTCAAGGCCTTCTCAGCATGGAGTTGTCAATGCTGTCTTGGCTTCTAGGTAATTAAGGTTGAAGGATTACAAGAAGTTTGTCATATGGGCAGACTATTTTGACTCATCGGTAACAAGGAAGCAGGGAAGAAGAGTTCCTTTCCATTCTGCTGTCAGGTCTCCAACTTTGAATGATTTAGCTGAAGCGGCAAGAAGACTGGGTTTTGAACCCGAGCAGCAGCCTGCCAGACGCCCGTCAAGGACTCACGCTATTGGATATATACAGATTGTAAAAAAGGGTAAGAAGTCCGAAGTCATAAAGTTAATTGCGAAGGAACTGGCGAAAAGGCAAACTGAAAGCAAGAGGACATGAGACGCCAAGCCATAAGATTAATTACTTTGCATCTTGAATCTTAGCATGTTGCGAGAAGTGGGTGTGCTGATAAGACAAGCAAGGAGCGGAAAACTGATAGTAAGGTTAAAAGGAGATGCAAAGGCAGGCGAAGTTCTATTTGATTCTGACGGAAGAGCTGTAGGTAAGGTAACGGAGGTCTTTGGACCTATCAGGTCTCCTTACGCCTCACTTGAACCTCTGACTGATAAGGTAGCAAGAGTGATAGGTGAGAAGGTGTATCTCAAAAATTGAAAGAACACGGAGCTTTTCCAGACAGGTGTCCCTACTGCTCTTCTCCTATAATAGGGGATAGAGAGACTGGAGAGCTTGTCTGCCCTACATGCGGTGCTGTGCTGGAGGAGTCTCTGGAATTTGAAGGACCGGAGTGGAAGGCAATAGACCCTGAAGATAAGCTCAGAAAGAGCAGGGCAGGCCCTCCGCTAACCTACACGCAGCACGATTTTGGTCTTACAACGTCAATAGATACGAGCGGAACTGATTTTCAGGGTAATAGACTAAATGGTGATGGTAGAGCAAATGCTGCTAGGATGAATATGTGGCATTCCCGCATGAGAACTGTGGACAGCAAGGAAAGGTCGATGGCGAACGTACTGCAAAAGATCTCCGACATAGCAAAGAGCTTGAATCTACCACCTAATGTTGTGGAAACGGCTGCGTATAACTTCCGGCAGTATGCAAAGGATGGGCAAACGAAGGGTCGTTCAGCTGTAGTCCTCGCTGCAGCAATGTTATATCTTTCATGTAAGCAATGTGATGTAAACAGGAGTCTTGCAGAGATAGCACAGAAATCAGGACTTGAGAGAAAAGTCGTCGGGAAGTATTATCGTCAGATAGTTAGAGGTATGGAATTGGAGCATGTACCCTCAGCTTCTATGGCGAATCATATAGCTAAACTATCGAATATACTAGGCATATCACCGAGGGTCGAGAGGCTTGCTGCAGAGCTTAGCGGCATGGTGTCCGAAGCTCCTATAGGAAGCGGAAAATCGCCTGCAGGATTAGCAGCTGCTTATATCTACATAGCATCCACACTCCTGAACGAACATATCCAGCAAAGAAAGATATCCGAAAATGCAAACATAACAGAGGTAACAATAAGAAAAAGGTGCAGGGAGATATTTGACAGCTATGATGTTATAGTAGCTCTTAAGCCGAAGAGATCCAGTCAAGGCAAAAATAAGTAGGAAACGGTTTTAAGTTTCTAAAATTTTTTATACAGGTATGTCAGAAAACGCTAAAGTGTTGGCAGAAGCAGAAGAAGATCTTATCAGTAAGGTCTACAGACTTGTTATCGAAAGCGGCGATGATGGAATACTCCAGAGCGAGCTCTGGAAGGTTCTCGGACTTACAAGCAGAGATGGTTCGAGGATAGCTTCCCGTCTCGAGAAGAGGAAACTGATAAAGAGGGAGAGAGTTCTGGAAAGAGGAAGGTGGACCTATAAGCTTCTTCCTTTGGTTATACCTATCGATACAAGTAGCATTGAAGATGCTCCATGTATAAGATGTGCAGATGAAGAGAGGTGTGCACTTGACAGCTCTGTCAGCCCCCTAACATGTAGACTTCTCGAAGACTGGGTGTTGACAGAATACAGGCAGGCACGTCAGAATGCGCCTTCAGCAGGCTAGACGAGACTATTACAGAAGGCTTGCACGGAGAGAAGGATATCCGAGCAGAGCAGCATTCAAGCTGATGCAACTCGATGATAAATATAAAATTATCAAAAAAGGGGCTACAATACTTGATATAGGATGCTCTCCCGGGGGATGGTCCAAGGTTGCATGTGAACGAGTAGGTAATGCAGGTCTTGTTGTGGGAATAGATATCACTCCTCCAACTTTTAAACACGATAGATTTGTGTTTATAAAATCAGACATAGCTGATGTCTTGCCTGAAAGAATAACTGAGTATAGCAAGCAATATGACGTTGCATTATCTGATATATCCCCAAACATCACAGGCATATGGGAGCTGGATAACGGAAGACAGATCGAACTTTCAAAGATAGCTTTCAGACTTGCCTGCAAAGTCCTGAAGAAAGGAGGATCCTGCATCTTCAAGGCCTTTCAGGGTGAGTTCACAGATGAATTGATATCTGTACTGAAGCCTTGTTTTCAGCGTGTTATAATTTCAAAACCTGAAGCAAGCAGAAAACAGAGCAGCGAAATATACCTTGTGTGTCTAAACTTTGTCAATCCTCCGCCAGAATGGACTTAATTGTTGTTATGTCAGCATTTGTCTTTACGCCCTGTGGTTCTATACTTGACCTTGCTGCTTGGAACCCTAGGTCACGTAATCTTCTAATCACATCATCTGGTTTAGGAGAAGTCCTTCCCAGTCTGTCTGCAATATCGGGTAGCCTGTAATAAAGAGGCTGAATCTGAGCTTCATTCCTAGCTAGGTCGAACATTCTGATATACTTTGAAAATGATTTCTCAGCAAAGGAGACCATTGAAGTTATGAATTCTTTATCAAAAAGCTGTCCTAACCAAACTGGACCGGTTATTTCCATATTTTTACCACAAACATTGCACTTCCTATCGATTGTTTCACCAATCTGCCTATTTAGACATGAGGAGCAATAAGATATATAGCCGAAGTTATGCACTTGACTATTAGCTTTTGTGGCTGATCTTGCAAGTATAAGATAGGAGCGCATGTAGTGCATGTAGGTGTGCGTGAATACAGGTATTGCAGCCATATCTAAAGACATAGCTCTTCTAATCACCATACCAGTAAGTAGCCTCAATGCTACTTCTTTCGAGCAGTCTGCTCTGATGCTTTTTGCAAAGTATCTTCTGAATGCAACATCTTTGTAAACGCCAGAAAGAGCTGCGGTATCAGTTGCAGTTAGCGAAAGAAGACCCCCATCCTTTAATGCCCGAATTGCAGATTCAACATAAGAGGTTGGAGAGCCAAAAGGGTCTATGTCAATGATATCAGCTCTAAGCTCCCTTTTAGACCTTAAGGCGAGAAATGAGTTAGCCTCGTCATTGTTCACTTCTAGCCTGTCAGCAATACCGTTTAACCGAGCTGTAGCTTTGGCAGCTTCCAAAGCAGTAGGATTGAGGTCGTTGATTATAGCATTTGATACACCATCACCTTCAACTAGAGTTCTGATTGCTTTGGCTCCGACACCTGCAAGCGGGTCAAGAAGGGTAGTTCTTCCTTTACCTGAATAGGAGGAATATGCTATGACTGCTATATCCCTGACCATTCTTCCCTTAGGATTGAAGAAAGCTGGTACTGAAGGGGGTGATGACGTTGTAAGACTTTCATCTGGAACAACAAGAATGGTATTTCCTTCCCTGTATTCACTGAATCCGTTTGGCATATCATTATATCTAATGTAGGTATAATTAATCTAGATGCCAAGCTTATAGAATAGAGTTACGAAGCTTAATCCGTTGGCTCCAAGAATGCTGCTACTCACAGGTATGCCAGCTGTAGGTAAAACAACTATAGTAAGCAGATTAGTTCAACAGCTTAGAAATTACGGAATCTCAGTTGGAGGTATTTACTCGATAGAAAGGAGGATAGAAGGTAAGAGAGCAGGTTTTGTCATGATCGACCTAATGACAGGAAGCAGGCAGGATCTTGCAGCGCAGCATGGAGAAGGGCCAAAAATGGGAAAGTACAGAGTGAACCTGAAGGCTCTGGAAGAGTTTGCTGTTAAAGCCATTGACCAGGCTATGCAGTATGCAGATGTAGTCATAATAGACGAGGTTGGTCCGATGGAGCTTATGAGTCCTGGGTTCAGAAGGGCTGTAGAGAGGCTTGAGCAGTCTGCAAAAGCGTCTGTTCTTGTTGTGCATGCCAGACTAAAGGATCCCCTGATTTTGAATCTGAAGAATAAAGAGTACTCAGAGCTCTTCGAGGTGACACTGCAGAACAGGGATGAGCTACCAGCTATTTTAAAAGAAAAGATATTGAAGGTGCTGGCTATTGGTAAATAGCAGACTTATAATCGGGGTTGACGATGCTGGAAGAGGATGCATAATGGGGCCTCTTGTTATTGCAGGAATTTCAATACCAGAATACAAAGCCAATTTACTTGCAGGCTACGGTGTGAAGGATTCTAAGCTTCTTAGGCCAGAGCAGAGAGAAAGATTGTATGATGTTATTATGTCTTTATGCTCTGATGTTTCTGTTGAGATGATACCTGCAGAAAGAATTGACGAATTTGTAAGACATAAGAAAAAGCATACTAAGCTGAATTACCTCGAGGCGATACATATGGCTAAAGTGATAAACAAACTAGCTGGCGAGGTAGCATACGTTGATGCTTCTGATACAGATATTTCTCTCTTCGCAGAGCAGATCTCTTCTAGCTTAACCAGAAAGATCGGGCTTGTAGCTACACACCATGCTGATAGATTATTCGTGGTTTCCTCAGCAGCAAGCATTGTGGCCAAGGTTGTAAGGGATAGAGAAATAGAAATGATAAAATCGAAGATAGGGGATTTCGGGTCAGGATATCCTTCAGACCCCAAGACATTGAGGTTCCTGAGAAATTGGCTAGAAGAGCACGAAGACATTCCTCCCTATTCCAGAAAGACATGGAAGACATGGAAAAGAATTACAGTAACGAAAGGAGAGCTGGTATGAGCCTAGGAGAACAGATAAAATACTGGCTTACACATAGAAGGGGGAAAGTTTTTTGGGCCTCAGTATTACTATCTGTTCTGTTTATTCTTGGTTCGATTGTAGAAAAGGGTTCGACTTCGAATATTCTCGGAGAATTGACCATAGAACCAGGCCAGATAGTTCTCATGACAGTCCAGCTCTTTGCAATAATAGATCCCGTTGGTGTTCTGCCTATCTATCTGATGTATGAACAGGATTTGCAATCAGCTCAGAAGACAAAACTCGCAAGGACTGTAGCCACAGCGATGTTTGCCATTCTCCTCCTTTTTGTCTTCCTAGGCCCGCTCATTTTGGATGCTCTCCACGTAACATTGTACAGCTTCATGCTGGGTGGAGGTGTCATACTCATGGTCTTAGCTATAGATATGCTTGGCGAAGGCCCAAGGACAAAAACACTAGACGCTGCTGAGGCTGCAGTAGTACCTATTGCAAGTCCTTTGCTCGTTGGTCCAGGGACGCTAGCAACGATAATGGTATTTGTAGGAACAAGGCCTCTCATAGACGTATTGATCAGCGCAATAATAGTAACTTTTCTGGTTGCTCTAACTCTGATCTTCTCATCGTCTATAGCTAAAGTTATGGGTAGAAATGGGCTTAGAGCAGCAAGTAGGCTTTTCGGTATTGTTATAGCCGCAATGGCTGCTCAGCTTATCCACGATGCGCTTCTTGGATGGGGTATTCTCCATGCATGAATCATCTTTCTCTCTTTCCTTCAACAAATTCCATAAATGCCCTTTTCGCTTCATCATATGGAAGCTGAAGGGGAGGATGCTTAAAGCAGTAGCTTGATAAGCTGACAAGGGGGCCGGAAAGTCCTCTTTCAAGGGCTATCTTTGTCCCTCTTATTGCGTCAATCATTATTCCACCACTGTCTGGAGCATCGACTACATGCAGTTTCGCCTCAATTGTTACAGGTGTATTACCAAAATATCTTCCTTTTATCCAGATATAGCATATTTTATCATTTTTTAGAAATTCAACATAATCACTTGGTCCAATTCTTGTAGGAACGCTATACGGAGTCATTGCCCTTACTGCGCTTGTCTTGCTTTCCCTTTTATCTGCAAGTCTCTGCTCTTCAAGCATATTAAGAAAGTCCGTATCTCCCCCTATGTTGAGCTGATACGTCTGATCTATCTTTGCGCCTCTATCATGTAATAATTTTATCAGTGTCTTGTGAAGTACAGTCGCACCTATCTGACTCATAACATCATCCCCAGCAACAGGTAAAGACGCTTTATCGAATCTATCCGCCCAGGCCTTGTTGCTCGCAATAAACACAGGCATCGCATTCACGAATGCAACACCTGCTTTTATCGCCTGCTCAGCATACCACTGGACAGCTTTAGTACTACCCACAGGCAGATAGTTCACTAGTATCTCTGTTTCTGTCTCCTTCAGCTCCTTTGCAACATCCACAGAGGGTTGATCCGACTCCTTTATGACACCTGAAAGATACTTGCCAAGCCCATCTATTACAGGTCCCTTCTTTACCTTTACACCTATCTTCTGAACATCGAAGAATTTTGGTGTATTATTAAGCCCGCTGAATATTGCGTCCGCAAGATCTTTGCCAACTTTTTCCTTATCAACGTCAAAGGCAGCAACGAAGTCAATATCAGAAGGGGTTATACCGCCGAGCGAATAGCTGAGCAGTCCTATTGCTTCATCTTGAGGTAATTTTGAATAATATTTTGTCCCCTGAATTAAAGCAGAAGCGCAGTTCCCTATCCCTGCTAAAGCGACCTTTACCTTTGCCATGGAGTTTTATCCAGATAAAAGTCGATATAAAAGTATATCTTCTAAGCCGGACCCTGCTTCAGCCTGATCAGCTTGGCAAAATACTTACCATGGTCGTCTGTTCTATTAGTAAAGGCCCATTCATTGGGTTTCTGTGGATTATACTTTACAAAGTTCTTCTGAGGATCGGAAGATATCTTGACAAAGAAGTAAAGATCACTCCCTTCTGAATCCCCTATATGAACGAATATACCTAGATATGATTGATTGTCAGCAGTAGATAGGTAAAGAGGAGCTGGTGATTCGTCCAGAAGCATGCGGTAGGGACTTAGTTTCAGTAGTCCTATAACATCAGACAACTCCATTTGACTAGCTAAAGATGACGCCGCAAGGTTATTATTCAGAGCCTTTTTGAATGAATCAGGTACTTTTCTTATATGGAGGATTGGAGAATAAAGATTCCTCGCATCGGAAGCATCATCAGAAAAATTGACCTCCTCTGATTCTCCTTCAAGTCTGTATCTTAGAAAATGGTCTATCTTCTTGCTTCTAGCGAAGAAGAAGACCGGAGAATCGCCAAGCTGCTCAGTATGAACAGATAGGACGAAGCTACCATCATCATCTTCTATTCCAAATATGGGTTTAGGGACTCTTTCAAAAGCGCACGCCAGTCTTCCTAGGTCGCTTAGAGAACTTAGCTCTCTGAATACAGGTTTCACTTTTAAGTCTTGCATGTTTTTAACGTACATAGCACCTTATTTAAGCAGTTTCATATCTTCCATCGAATATTCCTATGTCACACAAATCTTTGCAGTAGGCATTCTGCAAGGAATTAGATGCTCTGGAAAAATATACAGCTATAGGATGTAGTCTGAACAAAGCGAAGATGAGAGAATGCTTGACAAAAACAAGCATCCTGCATAGCTGCCAAGCAAATTCTGGGGTAGACTGCATTTTGACCGTTTAAAGATAGAGAAAGCTGAGACACTGCTAAAACTGATTATCGTATGGAATATATTCATCCGATATTCTGATCACCTAGTAATGCTTTTCTAAATCTGCTGTGAAAATGTACAGCTCAATTCATCTTCCGAATCGTCTCTGTCTTTGCTGATATGTTCTTATAGCTCTTAGGAAGTCCAGCTTTCTAAATCCAGGCCAGTATACATCCATAAACACAAGTTCGCTGTAGGCAGACTGCCAAAGCAGAAATCCACTAAGCCTTACTTCGCCAGAAGTTCTTATGATAAGATCCGGGTCCGGGTCTGGAAGAAACGAAGTGAAAAGATAGCTTGAGAATTTCTGTTCGTCAATCTCTAGTGGATCTAGCTTCCCTTGCGAAACCTCAGCAGCTATCTTTTTCACTGCCTGCAAAATCTCCATCCTTCCTCCATATGCTACTGCAAAGTTTAGGTACAGGTCATTGTAGTTGACAGATTCTTGCTCCAGTTTTACGAGTCTGTTTCTTATCTCTTCTGGCAAAAGCTCAAGATTTCCAAGTGCTTTGACTCTGACCTTATGTTTATGAACATAACCTCCGTTCAGTAGTTTATCCAGCTTTTGCCCCATGACAGAGTATATTGCATCCAAGTCCTCTTTTGGTCTACCTAAATTCTCGGTAGAGAGTGCATATAGAGTAAGAGAATTTATTCCATATTCTAGGCACCATTCAAGTAGATTTTCAACTCTATCTGCTCCAAAGACGTACCCCATCCATGTGGGATACTCTCTCTCACCCGCCCATCTTCTGTTGCCATCAAGTATAACTCCTATATGCTTTGGCATTGTGCCTCCCCTGATCTCCCGCTGCAGAATGTATGTGTAGAGACGGTAAACACCGATATACTTCAGCATTACAGATAAGATGCTATTCATCTTGCTCAAAGTGCATCAACTTCCAGCAACATAATTTCTTTATTGAGAATCGTTCGCACATTGCAAAAATACTCAGTATCAAACGGACTATAAACCAACATTTTCACACTTATTTTCATATCTGTTATTTCCTCTTAACAGCTAGAGTCAAAAGACAATTCCCATTCTTTCCAGGTTGTGCTAACTTTATCATGTGTTGGCTGGAGAAATTATTTGCTGACCGAGATTTCTGCAAATGCATAAAAGGTAAGTGGCAAGAAACCTTACATTTAAGATTTATGTGATGAATTTGTTCGATAAAATATATGCAGATCATCTGGTATATTTTCAACATATCTTATTATGCCTCTGCGGGAATGACAATACTAGAGAAGGCAAGGATATGCTTTAGCTCCTTGGACTATCAACTGTTGTCCTTCTTCCTGAATAAAACCCGTAGACCATGTAAATCAGAACAAGAATGACAGCTAGGCCAGCTAGTAAAAGTGAAACCACCGGTACAGCAGATCTCGATGGATTTTCAATCAGTGCAACCAGGGCCAAGACTGGGGAATACATAAGCACAAGTGCAGCAAGTTCTATAAGGTCTTTTGCCAATTTTACATTCTTTCTTATAGCATGATATGCAGCGTCAACTCCGATGTTGATTCCAACTGCAAGCCATATCATAAGAGCAGAGTGTGATATGAATGTTCCAATAATTATCCCAAGATTCCTATACAGCAGTGTTGTGTTCGATAATATGGTGGAAGCGTTCGGCAACTCTGTTATGGCAGAATAGCCCTGTATAACAGCAACTATGCCCATCATTATCGCAGCTAAAAAGGCAAAGAATCTGGCATAGAAGAATGTCCTCCTCCTTGCTTGAGAGAACATGTTATCCAGGCCAAAACCTCTAACAACGAATATTACTCCTAGCAACAGAGCTAGTATGTAAGCAAAGTCTATGTAAAGCCCGAAAAATGCAAGTATCCCATAAAGAACAAGCAGTATGCCAGGTATCCCTAGAACATACTTTGAATATCTAGGTTCATAGACCAGCATCTTCAGGTATTTACCAAGTATCCTGTACGTCTCTTCGACGCTAGCACTGTGTTTTATGACTATTCTCTTAGTGCTGACTATAGGGGCCAGCCCTTGAAGCAATGGTACTATGTGCTCATCCTCGAAGCCATCCGAAACCAACACTATTCCATCAGGTCTCAGGTCAGAGATCAGCGTTTTTGCCTCGGCAAGCATCTTCTGGTCAGCCTCAAAATCTCCGTCTTTTGACCCTGATAGAAGTGCAACCTCGCATTGATAGCCTTTATCCTTTAGCTGATCATAAGCAGAAACGGCTGCATATATTGCGTTTGCGTCAGCTTCCTCTGGGTCAGCCAAAATCAGCCTTGTGCCTGCCTCAAGGCATTTATCCCTTCCAACTACAGGGGTCTCCACTCCAGCCTTGACCCCTATATCATCATCTCTGTCTACATTTAGCACCAGTATCCTTTTTACGCCTGAGGACAAGCTACCATAACAGTGTTTTAAGAATGATATAAGCTATTCCTAATCTTATCTCGAGCTGTCCTCACCGTAGAGGAGCTTAAGGTCATCTAAGCTTATGGCCTCTCCTCTCTTCATCCTCTCCATTGCTTCTTTTCTTGCCTTCTCTATGGCTTCCTTACTTGCAGCTATTCTTGCAGCCCAGCCTGCTCTCTTCTTCTCATTTTTCGCTAGAATTACTTTAGACTTTAACTCTGAGATCTTATTATCAAGATTCGACAATGTTCCCTCCAGTTCATCTATATCAGTATCAAGGCCCTGTATCTCCTGATATACCTGCTTGCCAGCTTGGGTATATTCGTCCATCTTTTCCTTTCTATCCTGCATCTCCTTAAGGATATCCTGCCTATCGGCTCTGATGTCAAAGAGTCTTGCAGTCATATCATCTAACTCCGAGGCAATCTTCGATTCTTCATTCTTCAGCCCGTAAGCCTTCTTCCATACTGATAGAGTATAGGCCATCTCTTTAATCTTGCTAAGTAGCTCCTTTTCTTCTTCTTTTGTCAGCCTTTCTGTCTGCATACGCCATTCTATCTTCTTTAGCTCCTTCTCAAGTCCGTCACCCTGAACCTTCAGTGCTGGACTTATTCCTTCGAGCTCATTAGACATAGTTCTTAGTTTTTCTTTTCCTTCTCTTATTTTGCTGGTAAGTTGCCTCTTTTCTTCGTTAAGTCTTCTCAGCTTCTCTTTGAGTTGCCTGTAAGAGTCGGTCTCTTTCTGCAGCCTTTCCGCCAGGTCGTCAATTTCTTTCAGTAAATCAGACCTTCTGGACCTTATCTGCTTTAACTGTTCTATTATACCTCTTCTCTGCTCAAAGAGTTGGGAGAGCTCTTTCTCCTGGTCTACCCCAGACATCCCTGCATCAACGCACAAAAGCACTGGGATATAAGTTCAATAGTAAGTTCGTTAAGGTGTACAGGTAGGCATAAATTCTGCATTCGCAGTGCAAAATGTCCAGGCATACACAGTGCCATTATTAGCTGGCAGATCATCGGCTCCTACCTGAGCTATCTGCCAACTCGCATTCTGGTATACCCACAGGAACCAGTATTCGCTATTGGTGTTCTGAACGCCAAGTATGCCAGTTACAAAGTGCTCCCCGTATTCTGGGTACCATGTAGCCTGAAGGCTACCGTTTGTTGCTACTAGTGTTGCAATGTATAGATTCCATCCTGGCTGCACTGTTATGTTGTACCATTGATAAGTGCCGTTGGAGAATTCTATCTTAATATCAGTTGTAGGTAGTTGATTTGATGCAGGGATCAAATGCTTGTAAATGGACCAAAGCTGGGTTAGATTTTGGCTTGCCTGAATGTATGCTGTGCTGCTTGTGTTAAGCTGCGAGATAGCAAGGCTTAGATAATAGAGCGAATCGTTATAGTAAGATAATAGAGAATTGTATCTTCCAGCCAAGCTCGAATATTTGCTCTCAAAAGTCTTCAGCTGCTGTATGTTTGAAGCATTTAGTGAAGAGACCTGCGAATAGTCATAGTAGTAAAGTGCAGCCAAAGAAGATATTATTATGATCAATGCAACCAGTACAGAGATTATAGAGTACACCTGTCTTTGGTTCAACTTATGCTTCCTCCTTTAAGGCTAATCTTCTATTCAAATTCCATATTCTTCTTGTTGCGTAGTATATTATTGCAGGAGCTACAAAGGCACCAAAGGCAAAATCGCTGAGTTCATGTGAAATCATGAACGGGAGGCCAAAGGCCTCGTAGCTTAGCAATGTGTTTAGGCCAAGTCTACCTCCTTGCGCTATCAAGCCAGTAGCTGCATTTGTCTCGAAGTCCCAGATGAATGCACATACAGCCATTATAGAACCAAACGCTATATTCCTAGATGAGAATATGCCATCTCCATTCCATATCTTGGAAGCAAAATATCCAGCGATAGCATAGATAAGCTCTCCAGCAACAAGAAATGGCATTATTGCGCCAGCAAAACCGTATGGTGAAATCGTTGACCACGCTGTTTCTGCCAAAATAGCTACCGATGCACCTATACCTATCCCATAAAGGTAAGAAGCTACAAAGACCATAGTATCCTCAAGCTTAACATTAGCTAAAGGAGCAAGAAGATAATTTGAACCCAGTATCAGAGCGACAAATATCGATACTATCGCAACAGAATGAGTCCTTTGCATATTAGCTGGATGTATTATCCAGCTAAAAAACTTTTCTATTCGCAATATTCTCCATATTTCTAATCGCTCAACCTCACTAAACGAATAAAATGGAAGCAAGATGCGGGGCTATGCAAATTTTTCCCCTCAGAGATTTATATAATCAAGTGTATCATATTGGTAGTGTGTGGCTATCAAAGGTGTTGCAGCTTCAGGCCTTTCTGCCGAAAGGTCCACCACCTAGCTTCTCTCTAGGACATGTAGCTCTTGCGATTCTGGAAATAGATAATAGATTCATAGCTCGCAAGCAGCTGGCCCTTAACTTGGGCTTGGGGGAGGGGGCAGTGCGCACTCTCATAGACAGGCTAAAGAGAGCACAGATGCTGAGCACTTTTGCATCGGGCTGCAGGTTGAGCGAGCTGGGAATACAGGTTTATGATGATATAAATGATAAACTTGGACCTTTTGAGCCTCCATCAATACAACTTTGGGGTAAACATAGCTTTGGCTTAAGGATGAAGAGGATTGCTAGCGAAATAGGAAACGGCCTTGAGTTGAGAGATACCGCAGTGAGATTCGGGGCAGTAGGAGCCATTATACTCGTATACCTAAATGGTAGGCTTCAGATGCCCGGCCTTTCTGACCTGACAAATGAGCATCCTGATCAAGCAAGGACTATAATTTCCACAGTAAGGCTTCATGATAAAGATGTGATACTTGTTACGTGGGCCGAGAAAACACATACAGCAAAGTTATCCGCCCTTTCTACTGCCATAAATCTGGCAAAGAAGCATGCGATGATCAGCTAAACAGGCACTATATCTGCAAAATAGAAGTTGTCTCTGAGCACTATTTCTCCAACTCTAACTCTTATTGGCTCCTGAAAGTCAGGACCATCATACACGAAAGTGTGAAATTCTCCTTTTTCTCCGCAGGGATCAACTGTATCCGGTAATTTCTCAAGCAGATCTTCCGAGAATTCTCTTCCTGCAAAATCTTTTGACAATACCCTTGGATCAACTGTGCATAGTATAGCTTTGAATCCCAGTCTTATGAACTCCTTTGCCAGTTCCTTGGTATTTGCCCCCCATATTGGGAACAGACATTCCATTCCTGCTTTAGACATCCTGCTCTCTCTGTACTCCCTTACGTCCTGTAAAAATATATCGCCGAACGCAACTTTTCTTATATTCATTGATTTGTAGGCCTCTACCTTTTCCCTCATTTTTGATTCGTATTCTGAGTTGTTAGCATTCTTCGAGATGTATGCTATGTCGAGAGGAATACCAAGCGCTTGGGACTGCTTTCTTAGCAATTCCTCCCTCACACCATGCATACTAATTCTTCCATAATCCTTCGTGACTGTTGTAAGCAATAACTTAACATCGTACTTCATCGATCCAAGTAAGGCATGCAGAGCTAGGCTACTATCCTTTCCTCCACTCCATGACATAACTACTTTCTCTTTATACATTTAACCTTCAGCAAAAATACACATTCTAAAAAGTTTTGTAGCATTATACTTCATTTTCTATTTAAGAACGCCGGGGGTGGGATTTGAACCCACGAGGCCCTGTTGGGCCACGGGCTTACATGCCATTCCTTACGTCTCAAGGCCCGCGCCTACTAGTTTCACCCTTTTAGTCCACTCAGCCACCCCGGCCTCCAGAGCCAATCTGCCTCCTTACGCTTTCTTAAGAGTTTACCAATCACAACCTTATGATGACCCATTCTACAAGCAAGTTAAGGCATTAACTTTGCAAGGCTACAGAAATTGCTGTTCACTATAAATGGAAGAAATTTGGATTTATCTGCCTTATGAGTTCCCTGTTTCACCCATCAGCCGAATTTTTTTGTGCAAGAATAGTTTGTAGTAGAAGCATGGCAGAAACTAGCTAGGTATGTTGCTTTCTTTTGTCGTTTGAGAATTTAGTTGCTCAAGCCAGCAACACTTCACAAATATAACAAATTTGTATAATCTAGAGAGCTAAAAAGATGCAGCAAACAAGAAAAGAGGCTTTCTCAGCAAAAGATCCAGTTCACAACTGCACAGCATATCTTATTAAGAAACATTTCATAGCGAATGTAAGATGACAGAAAAAAAGTACAGAATGCTGAAGCACACTTCTGATGCATACCTAGAAGCATTTGGTACTACATTACCGGAGGTTTTTTCCCATGCGTCTAAGGGTATGATGGCAATAATAACGGACATAAGGAAAGTCAGGGAAGAGACAACAATCCCAGTAACCTCTCTAACAGGTTATGACATAAATTCGCTGCTTTACAACTGGCTCGAATATATACTTCTATCCTTCGAGGTGGATAAATTGCTACTGCCATACAGCAACATAGAAATTCTTGAATCTAAAGGGCGGCTTGCAATAAATGGTACAGCTATAGGTGAACGATTTGATCCTTTAAGGCATGTGATAAAAAGACAGATTAAAGGTGTTACTTATCACGGAATGGAGATATCTAGTTTCAGACAAGGTTACAGAATTAGAGTGCTTTTCGATCTATAGCTAACTACGAATATGCGTATTGTAAATAAAAATTTGTTACTAGCAATAATACTTGCCACAGAGCCAAAGTTTATTTGATAGCAGAACTGACAGAATGCTATGTCTGATGACCTTCTTTCCATGAGAACTATAGAAAAATATGCAAAGCAGATAGAAGATCTAAAATCAGGCCTAGATATTGAGGTTCTTGCAGAATGGTCAAAACGGATAGAGCAGGATGCAAAAGATATAGCACCAGATGAACTAAAAGATACTATAAAGATAATTCAAGATGACTTGCTTCCAATGAAGTTCCACTTTAAGGTTTCAAAAAGAGCAGTTCCCTTCCTTGTACAGGCGATAGAGAAGAATATACAAACGATGCCGTTTGCTACCAAGCTTTATTTCCAGAAGGTAGAAGAAGCTATCTGGGAAGAGTATCAACGATACCTTAAGCAAAACAGCTAGCTCTTATAATGTGGCTTAAATAAAGGATAGGCAGAAGCGTAAGCCATGAACCGTATTAGAAATTCTTACATTAACGGATCTTACAAACCCTTTGTACTCCTGACATCTTCTCCTCATTATCCACCTGATAGACCATTCAACCTAGAGCATATTGTTCTTAATATAACTCCAGACTTTACCAAGCAATGGATCGATGCTAGCGCAGTACTGACATTTCAAGCAAAAAGAAGCGGTGTTAAAGAATTATCCCTTGACTTTGAAGGTATGAGGGTAAAATCTGTAAGCTTGCCTGAAAAGGGGATTCTTATCTTCCATCAAGAAGCAGGCAAGCTTGTCGCCGAGCTCCCAGCACCAAGTAAGCTTGATGAAAAGTTTAGTGTACAGATTGATTATGAAGGACATCCTGTTAAGGGTCTGTATTTTAGAGGCCCGGACAAAGACCATCCTAGTAGGCCAACGCAGCTCTGGAGTCAAGGAGAAGATGAAGATTCCCATTTCTGGTTTCCATGCATAGATTCGCCAGTCCAAAAGGTAACTAGCGAGGTTATAGCAAATGTACCGGCTAACATGACAGCTATATCTAACGGAAATCTTGTTGATGTCAAGCTGGATGAGGCTAAGGGCAAGAAGATATTTCATTGGTCACAACAAAAGCCTCACAGTACCTATCTGATAAGCCTTGTAGTCGGTGAGTACGTTGAACTTAAGGAAGAGGCCGATGGTGTACAGCTTTACTATTATGTATATAAAGGAAGAGAGGAGGACGCAAAGAGAAGCTTCGGAGAAACTCAAGCTATAATGAAGTTCTTTATTCAGAAGATAGGTTATCCTTATCCGTGGGATAAGTACGCACAGGTTGTAGTAAGCGACTTTATATTCGGTGGGATGGAAAACACATCCTGCACTACGCTGACTGATACAACACTGCATGATGAGAAGGCTCATCTGGATTTCAGCAGTACTTCGCTAGTAGCGCATGAGATGGCGCATCAGTGGTTCGGGGATCTACTGACCTGCAAACACTGGAGCCATGCATGGCTGAACGAGGGTTTTGCTACTTATTTTGATGCGTTATACACAGAGGAGAGTAAAGGGAGGGACGAATTCTTCTATACATTGATGCAGAACCTTGAAACTTACTTGGAGGAAGTTGATAAGCATTATGCAAGGGCTATTGTAACCCACACATATGAAACTCCAAGCGAGCTCTTCGATAGACATCTATACCAAAAAGGAAGTCTTGTGCTGAATATGGTTAGAGCGAAGTTGGGCGATACAGACTTCTGGCGCTCGATTCAGACATATGTGAAGGATAATGCATTTGGTTCAGTAGAGACGCAAGACTTCGCAAGGGCTATAGAAAAGGTTACAGGGATAAACATGGATGGCTTCTTTGAACAGTGGGTTACCAAGTTAGGACACCCAGTTCTGAATGTAGAGTATAAAGAAGAAAATAGTATAGCTTCTTTGAGGGTGCAACAAAAGCAGGATGGAGACGCCTTTGCGTTTGACCTTAAGGTCCTTGTGCAGTATAAAGGTGATTCCGAACTTCATGTATTTCCTATTAAGCAAAAGGACCAGACAATAGCATTAAGGCTCAGGTCAAAACCAAGCTTCATAACTGTAGATCCTGAATTCGAGCTGCTTAAGACGTTAGAATTCAAGAGACCAAAAGAGATGATGATCAGACAGCTCGAATCAGCAAATTCTGTTGGTAGAATACAGGCTGCACAAGGCCTAGCTAAGGATGGAAGTTTAGAGGCTGTAGAAGCACTAAGAAAAGCACTGCTCGATGAAAATCTCTTCTGGGGTGTTAGGGCAGAGGTAGCAAAGGCACTAGGAGATATAGGTACTGATGCTGCCCTTAGAGCTCTTCAGGATGCTTCAAACATAGGTCATCCAAAGGCAAGAAGGGCAGTTATGGCAGCTCTGGGTAAGTTCAAAAAGGAAGAATCAGCTGCGACACTCTCTTCGGTGCTCGAAAAAGGAGATGCAAGCTACTTTGTTGAAGCGGAGGCTGCAAGAAGCCTAGGAAAGACAAGAGTGCAATCTTACTTTGAGTTATTAACTAAGACACTGTCCAAGAGTTCCTGGCAGGAAGTTATTCAGGTAGGAGCAATAGATGGATTAGCGGAGCTGGGAGATGAAAGAGCTTTACCTCTCATAAAGGAGAGGACTTCAAAATATTTTATACCCAGCGTAAGACAAGCAGCAACGACTGCATTAGGCAAGTTTCCTGGAAAGCAGGATGTCTACTTACTGTTGCTGGATCTTCTTAAGGATGACTGGTTCAGGGTAAGAGCTGCGGCAGCAAATGCACTTGTAGAGTTACGTGAAACAAGAGCCATAGGTGAGCTTGAAAAGCTTGCAGAAAGAGAGATTGATGGCAGGGTAAAGAGGATCTTTAGGGAAGCGATAGCAAACCTAAGAGCTATCGAGTCTGGTTCAGGTCAGGAAGTAAAGCAGTTAAGAGAAGAGATAGACAGATTAAAAGAAGAAAATAAAGAGCTAAGAGAAAGGCTGGAGAAGCTAGAAGGGCTAGTTAGGTATAAAGAAGAACCAAAAAAAGAAATCAAGAAGACGAAATAAGAATTCTAAACCATGAAAAATCTATTTCGACACTTCTTTTGTAAGTTCCATGTATGCCTTCTTTACTTCATCCACTGACGCTTGGTCTTCAAGAGTAGTTACATCTCCTACAGGCTTGCCGACAGCTACAGCCTGAACAACTCTTCTCATTATCTTCGCGCTCCTCGTCTTTGGTAGCTTTGATACGAAGAATACATTCTTCAAGCTAGCTATCGGTCCCACCTTCTGTCTTATCCAAAGGTTAAGTTCATTTGCCAGTTTTTCACTAGGTTCATTGCCCTGTCTCAGAATTACAAATGCTACAGGCACCTCGCCTTTTACTTCGTCAGGAACTCCTACCACTGCTGCTTCACTAACTGAGCTGTGCTGTATAAGAGCTGATTCCAGCTCATATGTGCCAAGCCTGTGTCCGGCTACTTTTATTACTTCATCAGCTCTCCCAAGTGTCCATATGTATCCATCCTTATCCTTCACAGCGTAGTCTCCTGCATAGAAATAGCCGTTGAACCTGCTATAGTAGACCTGTTTGTATCTTTCAGGGTCCTTAAAAAGTGTCATTATGTTCCCCGGGAATGGATTCTTGATTACTAGATAACCTCTCTCGCCTGGACTCTGGGAGACACCATTTTCGTTCACAACATCTGCATCTATCCCCAGAATCGGTGGTCCGTTTGTTCCAGGCTTCATAGGAACAAGGTACAATCCAGGCAAATGGCTTATCAGTATCCCTCCAGTCTCTGTCATCCACCATGTACTACCGAAAGGTATCTTCTCTCTTCCTACATACTTGTATAACCATCTGAATGCTTCGGGATTTATCGGCTCTCCCACAGAGTGCATCAGTCTTACTGAACTTGTATCATGTTTTGTCACCCATTCTGGTCCAAATTTCATCCAGCCTCTTATCGCAGTAGGAGATGTATAGAATACATTAACCCCATGTCTTTCTATTATGGACACCCATCTATCGGGTTCTGGATAAGTCAGTGAACCATCGTACATAAGTACAGTTGCACCTTCTAGCAAGGGGCCGTATACAATGTAAGAATGTCCTGTAACCCAACCTATATCAGCAGTACACCAGAAAACATCGTCATCCCTTATGTCAAATATCCACTTCATTGTGCCATGTAAAAGTGTGAGATAACCACCTGTGTCATGTATAATCCCCTTCGGTTTACCTGTAGTGCCCGAAGTGTAAAGCATATAAAGGGTGTCTTCTGACCTCATCCTCTCAGGTTCAACAGTCGCATTTATGGGTATAGTCTCTAGCACATCTTCAAAGTACTGATCTCTGCCTTTCTGCATATTTATTTCATTGCCTATTCTCTTAACCACAAGGACGTTTTTTACTGTAGGGCTCTTCTTAAGAGCCTCGTCGACTATATCCTTAAGAGGTACTATCTTCCCTGCTCTCCACCCTCCGTCAGCTGTTATTACCAGCTTGGCTTCTGCATCATTCATCCTGTCTGCTAATGAATCGGAGCTGAAACCTGAAAAGACGACAGTATAGACTACGCCTAGTCTTGAAGCAGCAAGCATTACAATAGGGAGCTCTGGGATCATAGGAAGATAGATTCCTATAGTATCCCCCTTTTTCAATCCATACACAGTCTTGAGCATATAGGCTACTCTGTTTACCAGCCTGTATAGTTCGCCATATGTGATCTTCCTTATCTCTTTTGGTATCCCCTTTTCTATAGGCTCTCCTTCCCAAAGGATTGCTACCTTATTCTTTCTCCATGTCTTTGCATGCCTGTCCACGCATAGATAGCATGCATTCAATTCGCCTCCTGCGAACCATTTGTAAAACGGAGGGTTGGAATCATCCAGTACCTTCTCCCAGGGTTTGTACCATTCTAATTCACTTGCAACACCTGCCCAGAAATCTCTGAAAGCATTTATGCTTCTTTTATGTATCTCATGGTATGTTTCAATATTGACAACATTCCTTTTGTCTTCAGGTAGAATCTTTTCGTCAAACGGTAACGCCCAGTTAACAGACATCTTAGTTCATCGCATGTGGTTTTCGCCTGAATTTAAGTTTTTGGGATAATTTTTTGTTTATAAATTATAGCGCTCAGCTCTTTCATGATAATTGTAATTAATTCATATTTATTATATTTTGCTTGCAATATTTTCAAGTCTAAGTCTTATCCCAAGCTACATCATCCTAGCGGTAGAAATGATTCTGTCTAGACCCCCTTTCTACCTGTGAAGGTTAATCTTTTACGATGAAATCCGCAGAAAGCCAAGGAAATTCAGTCCTTGGATGAATGCGGACAGAACATTTGTATGTAGGCGTATATACAATATAATAAATGTCTAATCGTTTGCTTTATAGCAATAAAGCACGATTATGACAACTCCCTCTTGTCTGCGCCGAGCCACGAACTACATCGCAAGAGTATTAGTGGCGTAGAAGCGCAGAAACAAATGGAAGAAAAAGTGTGTCCAAACACGTTGACCATGCTGACGCAAACACTGGATTCAACATAGCGTTGCGTCCTCCTTTAACGGAGAGCATAGGTCGATTGCACGCAGACAGAGATGTGTGCAAGGGGAGCACTGATACCCCAAAGGCGCAACTCTATGAATCCTAGAGACGCCAGAACCCCACACGCTTCAGCGGTGGGAGTATGTCAGACGAAGCATCCTATGAGAGCATCTTTTTGTGTGGCTGAATATCACCTAGTGTGTGGCTCGTGCAACCTTTCAGTACCAGCAAAGGAACTTTTAGAGAAAAGTAGGTAGACAACCAATCTGGCGAACAAGAGGAGTAGCCCAAGTAAAATAGAAAGGATATCGAATTGGAAGAGCAGAGCAACACTAAAAGTCAGACCTAACATTGCTGTAATTGAAAACCAACCAATATTCAAAGGGGCTTTGAATGGTCGTTTCACATTTGGGGCAACCCGTCTCAGGTGTAAAAGAGCAATATTAACAAGTGAAAAAGTTAAAAGCGAACCGAAGCTTGTTACTTTAGCTATAGCTGAAGCACTTGACAAAGGTACGAATAATGCAGCAATGGCAAAAACAAGTGCTATAGCCCCAGTAGGCGTGTTAGTCTTGCTATTGACATGTCCAAAGCTAGAAGGAATGGCACCTTCTCTTGCCATCCCATAAATAATTCTTGATGACACTATGATGAGGACCTGCACAGTGTTCATGGTTGTCATCAGGGCTACAAATGAAATTAGAAAAAATCCAGAATTTCCTAATACCTTAGACGCTGCCAAGGCTAGAGTGCTTCTGATGAGGAAAGCTCTGCAGGTGTTGCTAGGGCTACAGCTGATATGCCAGTCAAGATATAAAGAAAGGTGGTTATAATTACATGGATGTCGGAGAAAGCGCCGTTCCTCTAGGTCGGGGATGAACGCATAGATAAGTTTATTTGTGGACAATCTCATTTAAAGTTCGAGCGAGTCGCTTATGAAGGCTAAGAAAACCATTAAGGCAAAGATTCTTGAGCTTCGGAAAGGTAAATGTTGCTACTACTGCTGCTACCAAGAATGAAACCCAAAGTGATGTACCGGCAAGTCCTGCAGCGTCACCAACCAGAACATATATGCCTGCTCCGACGATATTTCCTATACCGTATGTTACAACCTGAAATAAACTCAACTGCCTAGGGAGTGATCGACGTTCCATATGTCTCTCATTGCTATAATTGGCTAAATGACTTATTAGGTTTTTTAAACGGTGCAATGCCTGTTTCAGAAATGGTACAGATAGCCTGAGCTTGTTTCGAATTTTAAGCTTACAGACCTATCTGCCCTTGCTAGAACAAGGAAGGGTGGAGGAAAAGCAATAGCAAGCATTTCACGCATTTATGTTGAGATTCAGCCGTCTTTTCTGCAAGAAATACCTATACAAGTGAATCCTGGTACTATAACAGCGCTACAAACGAGAAGGATGGGGGATAACGAATTGATTAACACGTTAACACGAATCAAAAAAGCTAAATTTAAGTAGAATAATCTAAAGAATGATAGATGAATAGAGAAGAATTTGAAAACGCAGTGAAAAATTCAGGCCAGAGAATTCACTATGCTAATGTATGTCAGAGAGCTAAAATCGTATTTAGAAGCTACAAGTTTTCAGATAACCAGGATGAAACAGTCTCTTTAATCATGGCTGGCTTTATAGTTGCAACTGTTTATGTTGGAGACATAACCTCTGTGTCATGAACTTGATTTGTCTTTACAGCCAAAGCTGACAGTTTCCTTGAGGTGACTTTATAGATGAGTAAACCTTGCTATGAAGATTTACCCGAAAATATGAAACCCGAGAATAACAAAATATTGGAAACCTCATAACTCATTTTTTGTTGTTCATGGCAAGAATATAGTTTGTTTCAAACACGACTTGCGTTCGCCACACAAGAAAGGTGGGGCCGGTGAGATTTGAACTCACGATCGCCAGCGCCCCAGGCTGGTATCCTAGACCAAACTGGACGACGGCCCCGAAAATCCTTTCCTTGTTACTGTGCCTGATTGGTTGTTCTTTTAAACTTTGTAACTGCAGATCTGTTACAGCAGCAGAGTTTACTCATACAATTTCTAATTATAAAGGATAAACTTGTCAAGGCACTTCATTATACATAACCTTCTTCAGGCCGTAAAGCTTCCCTTTATAACTTTCTTTCTGTACCTGCCTATTGCGTGTTGGAGTTATCAATCTGGTAAAACATGACAGATTTTTGCAAACACATTCGAAACAAGTCTATTAAAAATGATGATCCAGAATGCCACAAATTCATCTAGACTTCATTATCACATTAAATCACTATTCCTAGGTTTCAATAAGTTGCAGCAATTTACCAAATATCTTATCTGCACGGCTTATTTTGTATTCCTTTAACATACCAAGAAGCTCATCCCTACAAAAATGTATATGCTTTTCGATCTGTGTTGCATGAGTCTTTTGCAGAAAGAGATAGTTTGCAAGTGATGTGACGTTGCTAGCTTTCATACTTAAACCAGCTGTTCCAAAGTCTACGAAAGTGGATCTCTTTTTACTTATGATCGCATGCCTGCTTGCGTTTCCTAGCTCTCTATGTATTATTCCACAAACATCTAGCTTTCTGGCTTGAATCAGAAGATTAGAGATAATGCTCTTAACCTCTGCATCTGTATAGCTTTGCAATCTCATCAGCCATTCACCCAGGGTTATCCCCTGAAGGTACTCCATAACAATTGAATTTTCGCTCCAAGTGCATAGTTTGGGGCCTACGGAGCAAATATTAGCTCTTTTCAGAAAGATAGCTTCATGATTGGCTCCGGATCCGCCTGCGTCAACTCTCCTGACCTTAAGGGCTTTCTTCTTTCCATGCCACCTGCATAAAATAACGATAGAAGTCGTTCCTTTCCCTAGGACTCTTATTCCGTTAACCTTTGCCCTTCCGACAAGCCCGAGGTCAGTAACACCAATTTGCATAAATTCCTTAACTCTTGCATCAGCTCCATGACCTGTAGGATAGCATATTATTTTGTCAAAAGGAGGTAATGAAGCACGATTAATAGCTATCCATAGGCTCATAGCCAGCTACTGCCTCAAGAGCTTTAACCAGTAATTCTTTACCAGACTTTACTGCTTCATTGCCGGAAAAGAGCTTCCACGTGGAACTTGCAGATTGGAATAATCCCTTTGCTATACCTGCCCTATTGTTTGTCATGTACTCATCAAGAATCTGTTTGAGTGAAATGATTTTTCTTCTTTCAAGCCTCTTTGTCCTAAAATCATCTGTAAATACCCAGCTGATGCTTGCAGATGATAGAAACCTTTTGTGTTCTTTGCTGTAAAATATGGGAGGACCATTCCTAGCTATTATATCACTTCTATTTGCATTTGCGATCAAGAATGCTATTGCAGCTTTTTGATTGTCTGCATATGCATTATGGTTCAGCACTTCGAATCCATCAAGAGTCAGATGCTTTGCAATATTCTTTGAAGTTCTGTTAAGCTCACCCCACAGAATATCTTCATTTTCTTCTTTATGTTCGAATGCAAGTACAAAGGCATGTTCAAGAATCCCTTTTGTTAGCTTGGCATAGCGAAGCAGTCTTTTTTCAAAAGGATTCTCAATTTTTCTATTCTGCACTATTCTGCATAAATGGATAAATTCTGCCATCTTTTGATTGGATATAGCTCTGGCCAGATTTCTTCTTTCATCGACGGGGTCAAGAATTGCTATGCCCTCATTCTTCCCTTCTTGTATCTTTTGCACAGTTATTATTGTGCCATCTTTCCATTCAGCTGCCTGCTGAACAAGGTCTAGAAAAGTATTGTATTTTGCTATAAGAACTTCGCAGACGTATCCGCTGAACCCTTTTATCTTTATTTCAGCTCCGTAAAGATTCTGGGCTTTCATGAACCTTTTGAGCAGCCTTATCTGTCTCTTTTTTTCATCATTGAGTGAGCTAAGCATGTACCTTGTATGATAAGGTGATCTATCTGCTGCTGTCTTCCACTCTCCTTTTTTTGCTTCTATGCAAGGAACAACATCAACCCTCACCTTATCTATATAGGACTCTAGGTAAGGGTGCTCTGCAAACCTTTTTATCACATGGAGACCGGATAATGCTTCGTTTGCTATCTTAAGTCCTATTTTTGGCACCTCTTCCTTAGAAGTCCCTTCAGGTAAAATAATGAAGGCGTCCACATCAGCTTCTCCTGGTAGCCATGTGTTATGAGCGTATGAACCCCCAAGCTCTACCTTTGCCCTTATACCTGATTTTTCTATAGCATAAGAGCATCTTTGTAAAAGATCCCTTGCAACTGAGTCTACCCTTGCCTTTTCCTCTTTAGTTGGTGATACGGTAGATAGTGCTGTATCTACCCAGTCTCCTAAAGTTGCTAGCATACATCATATCATCCTGTAGACTTCTATGTTGGTATACAGTGGTCCGGCAGGTGTTAGTACGCTTTTTTTGAGTTGAAATTCATCGAATCTGCATCTTCCAAATTCAAAAGAGGATAGCTCCTTTATTGTTTCCTTTAGCTTATCTACATTCTTTCCGCTTCTTACCCGAAATATTGTCATATGAGGATGAAAATTCTTCTCTTTCTCCCCCCAACGTTCAAGTGCCTTGTTTACGAGTGAATGAAGCTCCAGAACCTTATTATCTGCATCCTTCAAGCCAACCCATACCACATTTATCCTATTCATAGAAGGAAAAGCGCCAACACCTTCCACCTTTGCTTCAAATGAATCTGCCTTTATCTGCTTAAGCAAGCTCTGGATTTCTACCAATTCTTTCTCCTGCACCTCCCCTATAAATTTCAGCGTCATGTGCAGAATTGATGGCTCAACCTTCCTTAGGTCAGCTCCTGTAGCCATTATCCTTTCCTGCACCTTTGCTATACTGCTCCTTATGCTGTCATCTTTGAGTTCAAGAGCAACGAATATTCTCAACTTCATTGGTGGATACAATATAGCATAATATATATGTTGGTTCATGATCGCATATCGCTTAAAAATGCATTTCTCAGCTAGTTGAGCGGGCAACTACTGTGACTGTTCACAGACTCATAGTTTGCATAACTGGAATGCCAGGAGCTGGAAAGACAACTGCTCACTATCTGCTCCCTTCATTAGGCTTTACTGTACTTAGCATGGGTGACATAATAAGAGAGGAATCCCAAAGAAGAGGCTATGGGCTGAGCGCTGAAGGGCAGAGAAGGACACAGCAGATAATCAGAAAGGAGAAAGGAGCAGCAGCTGTTGCTGAACTGTGTGCAGAAAAGATTCTTAGAGAGGGATTGAAGCTGGTTGTAATTGACGGAATAAGGTCTATGGATGAAGTTAATCACTTTAGGCAGATAAGTACTGTGAAGACATTATGCATACATGCTTCTCCAACTAAAAGATTTCTCTTTCTAGCGAGGAGAGGAAGAAAGGATGATCCAAAGGACTTGCAGGAGTTCACGATAAGGGATAAAGCGGAAATGGAGCTAGGTGTAAGCAATGTGATAGCCCTTGCAGATCGAGTAATAGATAATGAAGAGTTAACAATTGATGAGTTAAGGCAAAAAACACTTAACATAGTTAGAAGCTGGGTAGAAAAAAATGAATGA
The DNA here is from genome assembly GCA_029775965.1 of Nitrososphaeria archaeon. Lineage (GTDB taxonomy): Archaea > Thermoproteota > Nitrososphaeria > Conexivisphaerales > DTJL01 > JAKAPW01. The sequence goes on from JARVJU010000005.1 coordinate 80,098, forward strand.
GCAGTTGCACTTTTATCATGTTGAAGGTTTTGCAATGGCAGATGTAAATCCGTCAGAAGATCCTATGAAAGTAGAGAAGGCAATTTTATCAATATTCTATCCAGAGGCAGATGTAACCATCATAAAGGAAGCATCAAGAATACTAGTTTCTTTCAAAGGAATTAAGACGCTCAAAAAAATGCAAGAGCAGGCTAGGGTAAGAAGAGTTAGAGCAACGCTCAGAAGGCTTCTCTATCTAGGGCTAAGAGAGAATTCAAGCACAATAATGCTGAACAGACAGGCACTTACAAACGGTGTCATAGCATTATGTGAAGATAGGCGAGAATCACCTTTAGGCCCCGTCTACCTAAAAATCACTGTTGACAATTTTAATGCTTTTGTTGACTGGATAGCTCCTGTGATAAGATGAGGTTCCTAATCAGAGAAGAGGACGCTTTAACACAGCGAGCGGGAAGTCCCCTTGCGATAGCTAGGGGTAGTTCACTTCTTTTCACAAATAAATGATGCTACTCAACGAAATATGCTAGATAGCTATCCCTTCTTTCAAGTATACGCAGAAGAATAAGGCTTCGTCTAACGAGTGATATCACTCCGGATAAGTAATGTCAAAGCTGTCAAAGTCCTTTGCAACATAGACGTTCTGGTGAAATTCCTTTGCTTCATTCAAAAGATGCTCTTCATCACTTACCCTTGCACTTACATGTGTAAGAATCAACTTCTTCACCCCAGCCTTCATTGCAAGCTTTGCTGCCTGTGAAGCAGTAGAATGTCCGTAAAGCATTGCTTCTTTCTTAAATTGCTCGGTATATGTTGAATCAAATACAAGCAGGTCAACCCCTTTAAAGAAATTCACAAGTTTAGCTGTTACTCTTGTATCACCAGAATAGCCGAAGCTCCTCCCTCTTCTTTTTGGTCCTGTAACCTCGCTCGGTAATACAACCTTTCCATTATGCTTTATCTTTTTACCCACCTGCAATCTGTGCCACAGGGGACCCTCAGGAATGCCCAGCGCCCTAGCCTTTTCAGGGTAAAATACACCTGGCCTCATATTTTCGTCAAGCCTGTAGCAGTATGCTTCTCCATGATGTTCTGCTTTTTTTGCTCTTATCTTGTAATCTCTTCCCTTTATCACCGTTCCCTCTGAGACCTTTGTAAATATAATGTCATATGGTATTTTTGCCTCTGTCTTTTTCATTACGCACTCAAGAAGGTCCTTTACTGAGTTAGGTGCAACTATGTGCAAAGGACTTTTTCTATCATGCATAGCCATGCTCAGCAATAACCCAAAAAGGCCTAGAACATGATCCCCATGCTGGTGTGTAATCAAAATCTTTGAAGGATCTAACCTGCTCAGTCTTGACAACATCATCTGTCTCTGAGTTCCTTCACCACAATCAAATAGTATCAGCTCACCATTTCTTTCAAGAGCAACTGCAGGGAGACCTCTTTCTCTTGTTGGAGTGGCTGCAGAGCTGCCAAGGATGGTTATCCTGAACGTATACCTTCATCTCCTCTCAAATATAGATATAACCCTGGTTAGTGATCTGTGCACGTATAAAGAATATCTTCGCAAGAGCTGCATATCATGGGAAGCTGCGGGTAGCTGATTAAGGTTGCTCATGATTACTGCTCGCCCTCCAGAAGGAAGTAAACTTGGAGCCTGCTCTAATATTGACCTGCTAATATCCAAAGATTTATCGAATGATGGTCCGGCTCTTCCATACGGTATATCTGTTGCAATCCCATCAGCATATCTGACAGGCATGCTATGGCTATCAGCTAGAGCAAAGTCACATTTGGATTTATCAGCTAAAATGGAATTTTTCTTCGCACCATACACCATCTTCTTTGATATATCAAGACCGAAGGTATCCATTCCCATGTTAGCAGCCTCGACCAGCAGACTTCCTGTGCCACAGCATGGGTCTACAAAGATTTCTCCTTCCTTGATGCTGCAAAGGTTTACAAGAAGCCTTGCCAGCTTTGGATAGATAGCAACGGGATGGAAGAAGGGCCTTGACCTTGGTCTTCTATCAATCCAACGTCTCTTAACCTTTGGAGCTGTGATCCCTACAAGAAATTTATCTCCAAGTTTCATGACCCTTACAATCTTATCCGGCTTCCTTAACGATACTTCACAATCTGGAAAGATGTCCATAATCTTGCTCCCTAGCTGGGCATCTATCTCCATCTTTCTCTTTGTGTCAAAACCCACAGCATCAACTTTGAAGGTCGTTCCTTTGACAAATAAATCACTATGGAAGGATATATCGCCAACTCTATCTGCTATAAACACTATTCTACCGATCTCTTTGCTATAGGCGATTCTTTCAGTTATCTTTTCGTTCAGTTCAGCCTCTATTATAACTATCCTTTCCTTAGCATGCATGTAAGGCTTAATACCATAAGCAACACACAATGCATACAATTCTTCGATACCAAGCTCTGGATGGTTACCATCCAGTACAGCATAAAATCTGTTCATAAACCTACAGTCTTCTGATGAACTCCGAGATTGCATGAGATACGCTGACTTTACTAAATTTTCCGGGTACTGTGTCCGTAGCTATAAATTCGTTCACTCCTGATTTCTTCAATCTTTCCATCGCATCATCAGTCAATAGTGCATGGGTGCAAGCAACAATTACTTCCTTTGCATGTGCAGCCTTTAGAATCTTTGCAATTGCTGATACAGTTCCACCTGTAGATATCATATCATCAATTACTATAACATTCTTATTCCTTACGACCTCAATTTCTGGTAGTGATACTGTAACCTCTCCTGTTATCCTGTCCCTTTCTTTCTTTGCTACAGCAAAATCTGTTCCCAGGTGTACAGAAAGGGTTTCAGCCCTTATCTTCGCGCCATGGTCCGGGGCAACCACAAGTGTATTTTCCGGCGATATTCTTTCCTTCAGATAGAACGCTATATCCCTTACTGCTGAAAGACTGTTTGCGGGTATTGAAAAATACCCTAGTCCCTCTACATTGTGGATATCTACGGTTATAACCCTAGAGGCTCCTGCAGCTTCCATCATCCTAGCTAGAACCTTTAGGCTTATACTTTCCCCCGGAAGAAACGCTCTATGCTGTCTAGCATATGCAAGGTATGGTACTACTGCAATTACATTCGTATTCATTTCCTGCAATCTCTCAATCATTAAGCAGAGCTGCATTATGTGCCTGTCCTGAGGTGGATATGTTGACTGGACAAGCACTGTATAATGGGGCAAGTACTCTTCCGCAATTCTGATGTAACTTTCCCCGTCGGGAAATATCTTTGACTCCACATTCACTACTCTGCTTCTTGTTTCAGCTGCTATCTTCATTGCGAGTTCTTTTGACGATGGTCCCGCTGCTACGCAGAAATCATCCAACGTCCTTCGCCTCAGCTCCGGAGTATTGCATATTTTAACGTATGAACTTCCTCTGAGAAATGTAGTCACTACCAAAATCAAGGAGCTTTTTTGAGATCTTTTCGAAATTGCAGAATTTTTGCGTAAATGGACTCAAACAATGTTTATCTAATCTCGCAAGAAGACCCCGTCCGCAAGGGCGGGGTAGTTCACCCCTGTACTAGCTAGTGATATCTAACCAGACTGCAGATGCTAGTGTTGCTAAATTTTTGTTTTATAGTAGCAAGGTCATGATTTTATCTGTGAAGATCTAGCAAAGGGCCTAGCAACAAAGATAATTTACGATAAAACCCGACTTTGCAGTTATTTCATTGTTCATGATGGTTTTGAGCGGATAATTTAAAAGGTTAGATTCTGAGCGTTAAGCTGCAAGATGTCCACACAGATTTGCCCGGAATGCGGAGGTTCTATGACATATGACCTTTCTACTAAACATTTTACGTGCAAAAGGTGCGGTCTTTACGTTACAAGAGAGCAGCTCTATGAGCTGAAGGCAAAGGCAAGGGAGAGGGTCATTGATGACAAAAAGAAAAGGAAGCAGATGCAGGACGACTACTTAGAATGGTGGTTATCAAGCAAACAGCACTAATTAGCTTCTTTGACTTTACAGATTCCATGCATTTCCTTCATTTTTGATGTTATTAGCGCAGATACACTCTCTACATTTCTGACACCAGATTCACCCCTGCCTGTTACCTGAATTATCACTTTGCTTTGCCCAACATGGCTTTGAGGGTGCGATTTTATGTAAAGCTCTGGGTGCGAGCTTGCTAGCTCGGCAAGAAAAGGCGCCATAACTGCTTCAGGGACCCCTATAACTTCTATGTCTGTTGTCTTTGCTGGAAGCTTGGCAGAGATTTTAGGCATAACGCTGGATTCAAAAATTGATTGCATTTCAACTGGCACTCCTGGCAGGCATACAATATGGGTTTTATCTACGCTTAGAAGCACTCCTGGAGCTGTTCCTACTTCATTTGGCAATGGTTCGCTATCTTCTGGAATTGTCGCCATCTTTCTACGGGCCGCGTCTACATCCTTTCCTGCCACACTTACACCTCTTCTATTGACACTAGTAATTATCATCTTCATGGCCTCTTCACTAAATGACAGCTTTCTTCCTGTTGCTTCTGCAACAGCTGCTAGTGTTACATCATCATAAGTAGGTCCAAGGCCTCCTGTGATTATTATCCAATCTGGCCTTCTAGCCAAGACTTCCTTAACAACCTGCTTTATCTCTGAAACTATGTCTGGTGCTACAGTTATTCTCTTCACAATTCCACCAAGCTGGTAAATACTCTTGCCAAGCCATTGAGCATTACTATTAACAGTCCTTCCTGTCAGTAGCTCGTTGCCTATGCATACAATCTCGCAAGTAAATACTTCTGTCATATAGAAGAAAAACGTTTGGGGTAATATTTAAGCAGCCCTCAGATCCAATTTTCGCTATGTACAGCCTTTATGTTCTGGGCACGGCGGGATCCGGCAAGAGCCTGCTTACACATACACTAAAGTCGTGGATGGTCTCAAAAGAATGGTACACCATAACTGTCAACTTGGACCCCGGAGCAGAGTCTCTTCCCTATGATCCTGATGTTGATGTAAGACTTTACATAGACCTTCATGAAATAATGGATAAGTATCAGCTTGGTCCTAACGGAGCACTGGTATTCGCTTCTGACATGATAGCTACAAAGGTGCAGGAGCTTCAGGATGATATAGACTCTTATAATGCAGATTATGTCATTTTTGATACCCCAGGTCAGATGGAGCTCTTCGCCTATAGGCCTAGCGGTCAGTATTTGGCTAGCAACCTAGTTTCAGACGGTAAGGTTCTCATATACCTTTATGATGCCTGGTTGTGCAGGTCGCCTGAAAATTTCCTTGCTCTTAATCTTCTCGCTTCATCTGTTAAGCTAAGATTTCGCCTTCCTTTTCTATCAGTCCTGAACAAGGTAGACCTGGCACATGATGAATATAAGCAGGTTATGAAATGGACAACTGATACATCATTACTTAGCTCTGCTATTTCAGAGACATTGAAGGGTGAGGATTATTCCCTTTACTTCTCCCTATTCAAAGCTTTAGAAAGGAATTCATTCATTACAAAGCTGATTCCTGTATCTGCTGCAACTTCTCAGGGTTTCATGGATCTTTCTGGCAAGATTTCTATGATTCTTAGAGGAGGGGAAGAATCAGAAGCATAGGATAAATGACAGCAAATTTGCAACTTGCGATTTTGTGCAAACCTTATCCCAAGTCCTGATAAGTCAAATATTCTCTGGTATAATTCATTGCAGCTGGACTACCTTTTATAAGGATGCAGATAAAGGGTAGGGTAAGGTTTGAACAACTATTCAGTAGGAAGAAATGCAGAGTATGCTATTAAGAGAATGCTCATAGGTAAAGGCTTTTCCCATATAATCCGAAGTGCTGGCTCGCATACTCCTGTTGATCTTATAGCTTCAGACGGTAATCAGCTGCTAGCTATTCAGGTCAAAAAAGGGAGATACATATCAAAGCAAGAAGTGTATCTGCTGATCGAGTGGGCCTATGCGTTCAAGGCAAGACCCATGCTTGCTAGAAAAAAAGATGGCAGATGGATACTTAAAGAGGTAGGAATGCCTACAACACATAAGGAAGCAAGACCATAGTAACCACAAATATTACTACTGCTATTGTAACAGCGTTTGTCAAAAGTTTAACGCTTTTATCATCCCATGTTGCATTCTTTGCAGCTCTGAGCATATGCCTGAACGCCAAGCCCCCATCGAAAGGATATATTGGAAGGGCATTGAACAATGCCAGGTTAAAGTTGATGAACCATAACCAGTAGAAGAGATTCGCGAGGATTGTTGCGGCAGACCCCAGAGGCGAAGTGTAAAAGATCTCCATGGTGCTGGAGAACGGGATATAATTTCCGAAAAGGGTTGGAGGAGGTATGTAGGCAGTAGGGTTGTACCGCCATGCACCAAGGTAGCTATGCAGTATCTGAGTAGGAGAGTCTACAGCTCCTATGCCTATATAGCCTATAGAGCTGTTTAAAGGATTAGATGCAAGTGTTATGTTAACCTTGGACAGGCTGGAACCATCCGCAACCTGCATCACAAGCATTTCTCCTGGCTTTGTACCCTCAAGAAAACTCTGCAGCTGCAAAAGGTTACTTATTGATGTTCCGTTAACTGATACTATCAGTTCTCCAGGATGCAATCCAGCAAGACCAGCAGGAGCACTTTCGTTTACCTGAGCTATTCCTACACCATTGTACTGTGAAACTGGGGCAAAGGTTGATACCACAAGTATAAGAAGGAAGAGAAAGATAAGAGCAGATGCCAAGTTGCTTCCCACACCTGCAGCCAGTATTCTTCCAGCAATAGAGGGTCTTTCCTTCTTCAACTGCTCTTCATCCAGCTCTACAAAGGCACCTACTGGAACTACAAGAAAAAAAAGAAGACCTGAATCCTTGACGGTAAGCCCTGCTCTTCTGGCCATTATTCCGTGTGATGCCTCATGCACTATCATAGCAAAGAATAGAGCTATCCATCCATAAAATATTGGAAGAATAGGGTTCAGCCCCGGGAGAAGAATGTTTACAGCAGGCCCAAGACTTCTGACAAACGAAACAGCAGAAGGGGTATGAACATATCTGTAGATAGCTGTTATACCAATATAGAACATTATAGCTGTTATAACTGGCATGATGTAAAGATAGAAACTTCCTAAATACTGGGTCGCTTTGAACTTTGCAACCCTATCCATCAGGCCTATGCCGCGTCTCGTTTTCACTAGCACAAGAGGGAACTGTACCTCGACATGCCTGAACCTCTCCTTCTCCTGCAAGAATTACCTTCCCAACTTGATTTTTACCTGTAGTAAGGCACCGGCGCCTTCTCTATGAGTTTACCCTCTCTTGATGTTCTGACTTTCTTAACTGCATCCTCGAGATGCTGCATAGTTATCGCAGCTTCATTAACATGTTTCTTGGTATCTTCAGGATCAGGGTATTTGTTCAGGAATTCCTGAAGAACAAGAGATACAGCTGTATTCATCACAGATGCGAGGTCAGCACCGCTAAATCCTTCTGTAGTATCAGCTATTCTTTCAAAGTTTACATCTCCAGCCAATGGCTTTCCTGCAGAGTGTATCTTGAGTATCTCCAGCCTTGCAACCTTGTCTGGTAGTGGAACATATATCAGCTTGTCGAACCTACCAGCTCTAAGCAATGCAGGGTCAACCATGTCTATTCTGTTGGTAGCAGCAAGCACAACAACGCCTGATAAAGGTTGTATCCCATCCAGCTCTGTAAGTAGCTGACTAACCACTCTCTCTGTCACCATGCTGTCTGAGCTTACACCTCTTATCGGAGCAAGTGCATCTACTTCATCGAAGAATATTATACATGGGGCTGCCTGTCTTGCCTTTCTGAACACCTCTCTTACTGCCTTTTCTGATTCACCGACCCATTTGCTGAGTAGTTCTGGGCCTCTCACACTGATGAAGTTCGCAGAGCTCTCTGTTGCTACAGCCTTCGCAAGCAGTGTTTTGCCTGTACCAGAGGGACCATACAGCAATATACCCTTCGGTATGCTGTATCCCAGTCTCTTGTAAGCTTCAGGATATTTCATAGGCCATTCTACAGCTTCTTGCAACTCTTTCTTTACCTGCTCTAGCCCTCCTATTTCCGTCCATCTTACTTCTGGTGTTTCAAGGTATACTTCGCGCATAGCTGAAGGTGTTATCTCCTTCAACGCTTCTTCAAAATCTGCCATAGAAACCTGTAGCTTGTTCAGTGTTTCGGGAGGTATCTTCTCTTCCTCAAGCTTAATCTCAGGTAGATGCCTTCTCAAAGTCTTCATAGCTGCTTCTTTGCAGAGATATTCCAGGTCTGCACCTACGTATCCATGGGTCACAGATGCTAGCTTCTCTAGGTCCACATCGTTTAACAAAGGCATATGCCTTGTGTGTATTTGAAGTATCTCCAGTCTTCCTTTCTTATCCGGCACCTTTATCTCTATCTCTCTATCGAACCTGCCTGGCCTTCTTAAAGCTGGGTCTAATGCATTTGGCCTGTTTGTTGCAGCTATGACAACAACCTTCCCTCTCCCTTCAAGTCCATCCATCAGTGATAGAAGCTGCGACACCACCCTCCTTTCAACCTCTCCTGTTACTTCTTCTCTCTTCGGCGCTATCGAATCTATTTCGTCTATGAAGATTATAGTTGGAGACTTTTCTTTAGCCTCTTTGAATATCTCTCTCAATCTTGCTTCAGATTCACCGTAAAATTTACTCATAATTTCAGGACCGCTTATGCTTATAAAGTGAGCATTGGTTTCGTTTGCTACAGCCTTCGCAAGCAGTGTTTTGCCTGTACCTGGCGGGCCGTAAAGCAGTACCCCCTTCGGGGCTTCTATACCAAGTCTCTCAAAGAGCTCCGGATGTCTTAGGGGTAGCTCGACCATTTCTCTGATCTTCTGTATTTCATCCTTCAGGCCTCCTATGTCTTCGTAGGTTACCTGTGGCACACCTCTGAGTAATTCTCCTTTTTCTGACAGCTGGAAAACAGTTCTCTGGCTTATTATCGCAGCCTCAGAAGCTGGGGTTAGCCCCACTACCTGGAATGTAAGACGACCCCCGAAATAAGGAACCATTATATTGTCTCCACGCGTAACAGGAACACCCTCCAACGCGTCTGTGATGTATCTTTCATCTATTGGAGGTATATTTTCCAGGGGGGCAACTATCACCTTTTCAGCAGGAACAGCCTTTATCTTCTTTACAGTAACAGTATCCCCTATAGCTACACCTGCATTATTTCGAGTAAGACCATCGACCCTTATTATACCTCTACCTTCATCGGAAGGGTAAAGAGGCAAACATTTTGCAACTGTTCTTCTCTTACCCTTTATTTCAAGAACATCTCCAGTTGATGCGCCTAGCGAATCCATGACATCATAGTCTACTCTCGCCACGCCCCTACCTACATCTCTTGTATACGCTTCGAGAACCTTCAGATTTACACTTTCTGCGTTCATCTTCTGCCCCCCATTTTATTCTATGTTTATAGGTCTGTATCCTTTATTAGTCTTCCCCTTCAACCTAAATCTTACCTCAAGTATTCCATTCCTATATGTAGCCTTTGCGGTTTCTGGGTCTACTTCCTCTTTTAGAGCTATGTCAGCCTTGTACACTCTTCCTTCCCCTGTTGCAGCTAAAGCAAGGGTATCTTCACCGGCATCTAGTTTTATGTCTTCTTTATTTACGCCTGGCAGTTCAACTATTACACTGAGAGAGTCCTCTGTAACTCTCTGCTCGTAAAGAGGTTCTCTTTCACTTTTCTCCAGCGACGTGTCTCCGAAGGTTCGTATAACTGGGCTTCCTTCGTCGTCAAGTCCCAGTGTAAAACCGATGACGAGTGGATTTCTGGGTACAAAGTTACCCTTTTTGATGTTTGAGAGTATATCCTCTATCTCCTCCTCGATCTGATCCATCAGCTCATCAATGTCATCGAATACATCATCCGAAAATCCTGGAACCATTTGTTATCAACCGATGGTTACTGACCTAAGGTTTATTTAAGCCTTGCTGATTATCCTTTTACCATGGATACTCTTGAGTTACTAGGTTCTGTATCCAGATGGAAGATCCTTGAAGCTCTTAGAGCAGGACCAGCTGACGGTTCGTCCCTTGCCTCAATGCTTGGTATATCTGTTCAAGGTGTAATGAAGCACATTAACATTCTCTTGAATGCTGGCCTTGTAGAAAGGACACAGATAGACGGAAGGTTTGAGTACAGGCTAAAGGGGAAGTTATGGCTAAGACATGAGGCAGACCCAGATTATGAAATAATCTTCTTCTTGCATTCTGCATCCGAAAATGCGGAGAAGGAGTTCAAGGTAAGAAGACACATAAAGAGACTGCTTAGGTATTTGTATTTGAGTTATGGATGATCATTCATAACTTTTACTCTGCTCTTCAGGAGAATTGATATTCTGGTTGATAATGTCAGCCATATAGTGGTCTTTGATCTTTACAGTAACATTCTTGACTCCCTCGACTTCCATTATTGACCTTCTAACGTCTTCAGCTATCTGGTATGCAAACATAGCAGGGCAGACAGGCGTAGTCATCCTGACCTCTGTATACACATTTCCATCGTCGCTTACATCAAGCTTTTCAACGAGATTGAGCTCCAGTATCGGGACTCCAATCTCAGGGTCTACAACATAGTTCAGCTTTTCCCATATCTGGTCTATCATTTCTTCTTTTGTTGGCATCTACTCCTACTGTGCTGTATAGAAGTATTAATACTGTTTGTAGCTTTCTACTACTGAGACTCTCTTTCTAGAGTGAAATATACTCGCCTGTTATCCTTCCCTTTATTTTCAGCCTTCATGAAAACTATCTTCCCTATTTCTGATGTTCTTTTAACATGCACACCTCCATCAGCTTGTCTGTCAAAGTCTCCTATCTCCACTATTCTGAGCTCCGAAACATCAGGGGGTGATGCCTCAAGAAGCTTGACCATCCCAGGTATTGAAAGTGCTTGCTCTCTCTTCATGAAGTATGTCTTTACTGGTAAGTCTCTTTCTATTACTGCATTTGCCATATCTATGTAAGCCTGAAGCTTTGCCTTATCGAAATTACTAAGATTGAAATCAACTCTTGATACATCTGGCGCAACAGAATTGCCGGTTATCAAGGCTCCGGTTTCTCTGTTTACAACATTGCTCAGTATATGTGTGGCTGTGTGCATCCTCATTATGCTATACCTTCTTTCCCAGTCCAGCACTGCATGAACAATGCTTTTGACAGAAAACTTCGGACTCTCAGCTAAAATGTGCACTATGCTATCTCCTTCTTTAATCACTTCAGTCACCTTGCTGCCCTCAATAATTCCTGTATCTGAAACCAGCCCTCCCCCTTTTGGGCTAAAGCATGTGGAATCAAGCACCACTGCATTGCCTTCGATCTGAATAACTGTAGAATAACATTCTTTCATATATGGATCATCCCAGTACAGGCGTTTAGTCATTCTCAGAGCAGAGATATCGCATTCTATTGATTTAAGTTTAAACTATATGGATCATTAGCCTTGAGTAGCAAGAAGCCGATGCATTAAGGCATTGCTAGTTCACTGCAGACCAGTCTGCTCCAGCAACATAAGGCATTTTTGCTTGGTAACGGGTGAACTACCCCTCGCTATCGCAAGGGCTTCCAGCATAGGCTGGTTATGGGCTGGTTCACAGGCAGCCCCGGCTAAGGGCATGTAGCCCAAAGCCCTCTCAAATTTTTTAGCCATGTTGATGGCTCC
>JARVJU010000006.1 GCA_029775965.1 Nitrososphaeria archaeon
TGCTCTAACTACTCCAGCTTCTGTGAAAAAATAGGTCTGCAGGTTGTCTACCTTTAGCAGTTCACGCATTATTGATTTCACTCTCTAAGCCTTGGATTCAAAGCATCGGATAACCCATCACCAAGGAGGTTGAATCCTAGAACTAAAAGCACAGTAAGAAGTCCTGGGAAAAGGGCTATCCACCAGTATATGCTTACTCCTGCTGCCACCCCTTCAGATATGAGCTGACCCCAAGTAGCTTGATTTGGGTCTCCGAAGCCCAGAAAACTTATCACTACTTCTGTTAGTATGTTCCCTGCCGTAGTTAAAGTCCCGAGCACAATGACTGGTGTCAGAACATTTGGGACTATATGTCGCATCATGATTCTCCACCCAGATGCACCCAACGCTTTAGCTGCCTGCACAAATTCTAGCTCTCTTACGCTTAGTATCTGTCCTCTTACAACGTAAGTTATGCCGGGCCATCCGAACAGTCCCAATATAAGAACTATAAGAGTCAAACCAAAGCCTCTGAATACGAGCACCTCAAACACCCTTGCAAAGAAAAGGATGAGTAGCAGAGTAGGTATAACAAAGAATACCTGTGTGATAGCTAGGATAGAAGCACTTACTAGCCCTTTACTATAGCCACCTATTGCTCCTGTCAATATTCCTATCACTACTGAAATTAACGTCGCTGCAACAGCTACGTACAGATCGTTGGTGGTTGACCAGATAGAATCACTATAAACATCAATCCCGCTCGGCTCAGTACCAAAAGGGTGCTTCCAGCTTGGAGGTTCACCGGCTTGGCCTTGATACAGTGCTTCATGACTCCGCTGAGGATATGGTGCAAAAAATGGACCGACTACACCAAATATGACGAAAGCAACAACTATAGCCAAACCTGCTAACCCAGACTTGTTACGCCTGAACCTTCGCCATGCTATTGCCCACTGAGTGGCAGATCTCCTTTTTTGAACAGAAACTTCTTTTATTGTCTGCTCGCCCATGCACAGTCAACCGATTCTAACTCTTGGGTCCAAAATGCCGTACACGAAATCGAGTATTAGCGTCGTTACGAGAACCAAAACAGTCAATATAACTGTGATACCTTCCACAGTTATTATATCCAAGCTCTGAGCTGCCTGTACAAAATAATAGCCAAGACCCGGCCAGGTGGCTGCAGTTTCAAGAGCGGGAGCTGCTGCTAGAGCACTTGCTATTGTTAGAGCTATTATTGTGATCACAGGCGTAATTGCATTTTTTAGAGCATGCTTGTAGATTATCGTTCTCTCCTTTAATCCGCTTGCATACCCCGCTAGAATAAAGTCCTGTCTAAGCACTTCGAGCATACTCCCTCTTATTAACCTGACGAATGTTGCCATCTCAACATATCCCAGAACAAACATTGGAAGAATAAGATGAGCTATTCTGTCTAGTATGGGGTTCCCCCACCAGTAACCCAGGTAACCGCCAGAGGCACCAAAGGGAGGCAACCACCCTAAATAAAATGAGAAGACTATAACTAGCATTATGTACAACCAAAAAGTTGGCATAGAGTAACCGAAAATGGCAATACCAGTTATTGCATAGTCCGATTTTGTGTACTGCCTTTTTGCCGAAAAAATACCTATAGGTATCCCGATACCCACAGAAACGGCAAGGGCAGCAAGCTGTAGATACATAGATGTCCACGCCCATGGCAATATTTCTTGAGCTACAGGTCTGCCTGTCGTCAGTGACGTTCCAAGATTAAAGTGTATCAGGTCCCACAAATAGTAAAGGTATCGAAGGTAAACAGGCTGATTCAGATGATAATACTGAGTCAGGTACTGTATAACTTGTGGGGTGACTGTCCTGTATGATTGTCTTACAAGATCTATAGGATTCCCAGCCGCGTCTCCTACAAAGAATATCAGCATTGTAATGCCTAGTAGCACCGGAATCATGAAAAGTATACGCCTAATTATGTAGTTTGTCAGGCTACCCAATTCTGTAAATCTAATTGGTGTTGGTTCTCCACATTCTTATACTTTGCCATGAAAGATTCTAAATCTTATGCGCTACTGTTTTAAGAAGGTATGGCTAGATGGAACATCATGGCCAGGCTATTGAAGGGAAAGCTAGCTTTGGTAACTGGAGCAAGCGGGGATATAGGCTCAGATATAGCATTGTTGTTTGCGCAGGAAGGCGCAAAAGTGGTGGCAACTTATGCCAAAAGTGAGGATAGAGCCAAGGAACTTCAAAAGAAAGGGAAAAGCTTTGGTCTTGACATCTGGACTAAACAGCTTGATGTTACCCAAGAAGAGAAGATAGATTTATTCTTCAAAGATCTAGATAAAGACCAATTTTTCCCGGATATCATAGTGAATACAGCTGGACATTCGGACAGGCGAATCTGGTTTTCAAAACCAGAAGAACTTACGAATGATGACTGGGTTAGAGTTTACAACGTTGATGTAGTTGGCTCGTTCAGATGCTCTGTAGAAGCAGCAAAGAGAATGATGGAACGCCGAGGGGGATGTATAATAAACTTCTCTTCTGCAGCTGGAGTAACAGGACACACAGAGGGTTTACCTTATACAGCTGCCAAGGCAGCGCTTATAGCATTGACGAAAAGCCTTGCCTTTATATATGGACCGAAGGTAAGAGTTAATGCTATAGCTCCTGGCAATATAGACGCAGGTTCGATAAAATGGTATAATGCAGAACAGGTAGAGACTATGAAGCTTGAAGCTTCGTTAAGAAGGCTTGGTACAAGAAGGGAAGTATCTACTGTTGCTCTGTTTCTTGCATCAGACCTTTCTTCCTATATCACAGGGCAGACTATCCTAGTGGATGGAGGTATATAGAATATGATTCTATGGCATAGCTTAAAATATACCCTTTCGCAGCATGTATGAATACAATTGGGAAGGCATTTAAATGCTTTGACACTGACAAAAGGTAAAATTCAAACTAAAAAGTCAGAATTGCATTCACTCTTCGTAGAAGATGATTCTCTTCACTTTGATTATGGTCATTGTCTGCCTAACTCAGATACATGCTCAGTAATTCATGGCCACAGTTCGAGGATTTCTGCAGAAGTATTCGGCGAAGTTGGTGATGATGGTATGATACTTGACTTCGCTGACGCTAAGTCAAGGCTGAAAGACGCAATAAAAACAGTTGACCATAAATTCATCATATGTAAAAAGTATGCGAAGATAAATCAGAACGAATGTATGATAGAGTTCCACGGGAAAAAAGGGCATTTCAGACTCGAGATTCCAGCCTCGACTGTATACCTTCTTGAAAAAGAAGCAACGAGTGAGAACATAGCATCAGAATTGGCTGAGGCTATTATGAATAACATGCCAAAACAGGTCACTGCAATGAAACTTTTCTTTTTTGAAGGTGTAAGCAAAGGTGCCACTGCCTTCAGGACGGTTAGCTAGATGAAATCAATAGTTCTTTTGTCAGGTGGCATAGACTCTGCTACAGCATTGTACAAAGCGAAGGAATTGTACGATGGAGTAATAGCATTAACATTCGACTATGAAAAATGGCAGAAAAATGAATTGAGAGCCGCTAGACTAATAGCTAGGGATGCATCAGTCAAGCATATAATAGTAGAACTCCCATTTTACAAGACCTTACCTTCTTCTCCCTCATCCAATGATGCAGATATAATAGGCGAGGAAAAAGGGATTTCTTTAGCTTACGTACCTGCTAGAAATCTTGTCTTCTTTGGAGTAGCCGCAGCATACGCTGAGGTGTTAGGTGCAGATATTGTAGTTACAGGTCATAACAACAACGATATAGACAGGTTTCCAGACGTACAAAGGAGATTTGTGGAAACGATGAACCAAGCTTTTGCTTTAGGTCTTAAGGATGGAAAGAATTTGAAGATAAGTTTACCATTTGCAAAGATGACAAAGTATGATGTCCTTAATGAAGCAGTCAGGCTTAATGTTCCACTTGAGCATACATGGAGCTGCTATAATGATTCTTCATCAGCATGTGGTAAATGCTATGGCTGTCTGTCCAGAAAGGACGCGTTTGAAAAATTGGGTATAAAGGACCCGCTGGAGGTGATAGCATGAAACTAAACATTGAGGCTGACGTGCAGAGCCAGTACAGTGCTATGGATGTTAGGGCTGGTGTTCAATCACTTCGAATGATGTACAAAGTAGGAGGACATGTTTTGCCAGTAAGTATTGTGATAATAACTAAAACAAGCAGAACCAGAGGAGTTCATATGAGCAGGCTTGTTGAGGCAGCAGCTAGGAATTCTGATAGAGATCATATTGAAGATGCACTAAAGGGCATCGTAGAAGATGTAGAGAGGACACAGGAGAATGCATTTGTCAGGTTATCATTCGAGTATCCCTTTAGAGACATATTTGCAAAGGTCAGGATAAGCCTTAGCAAGAATATTTACACTTACGTGGTAAGGGTTCCTGGTATAACTGCATGCCCGTGCAGCAAAGAGATTGCAGGCATAGGACATATGCAAAGAGCCTGGCTCACTGTAGCATTGATGAGCAAGCATTATGTAGATATTGAAGAAATGGTGGTTAAAATGCTTAATTCGTTCAGTGCATCTACAGTAGAAATGATGAAGAGACCGGATGAAGGTTTAAAGATAGTTGAGGCACAGGATAACGCAAAATTCGTAGAGGATGTGGTTAGGGATGCATCCAAAGAGTTTCCATATGCATTCTTCATCAAAGCAAGAAGTGAAGAATCCATACATATGCATGATGCTGTAGCATACATACGGAGGAAGAAGAGGCTTGTGCCACGCAGATCAATCTAGGTAATACGCTTTACGAAGGCCCAGCGGTTGAATATGCCACTACCCTCTTTTAGTATCTGAAACTCTGATATAAGCTCTCTCCATTCCTTTTCTGACACTGACCTAGGGTCATTAAGAATCGGTTGTCTTGAAACTTCAACATAAGCCAGAGCTGATTGCTTCATTATCCTTGACATTTCTTTTACAGCTGCCTTATGCTCTGCCATGCAGCATATTACCCCGCTAGAAAGAACAAAATCTACAGAATTATCGGGTATCATATGCAAGTCTGATGCTGAAGCTTTTTCTATTATTATCCTGTCGTTCAAAGCTAGCTTTATCGCTTTTTCTTTTAATCTTTCAAGCGCTGCTGCATCTGAATCTATAGCATATACCTTGCCCTTTTCACCAACTGCCTTGGCTATAGCTATTGTATAGTAGCCAGGTCCAGAACCTATATCTGCTACTGTATTACCATTAACCACAAATTTTGATATCTTTTTCTCGGGAGGCCAAAGAAGTCTTCGTACAGGATTGTCCATGATAAATGGTGGAAAATGTCTGTCTGGTATCTTATGGATTCTTTCTTGCAATTAGCTGTGCATTTTATTGTCAATATGCTTTATAATGATTATGCAAGAAAGTATCCGACTTTGTAGGGTGGGTATTGACAGATACCCCTCCCCCCCTTAGCATGCATGATCTGTTATATTATGATAGATTATAAGCTGCTTGAATGAATATTGAAGATATACCATTACGCAAAGTTGATGGAATAGAAGAGAGGATTGAGCATAGGCTTGCAGGTGTAGGGATAGATTCTGCATTTGAACTTGCTTCCTCATCTCCCTACGAAATAATGAGCATAGTAGGAGGAGATTCTTATAATGCAGCCTTGCTTATAGCTAATGCAAGGTCTCATCTTATTAAAAAAGGGTATATGGCTAGAGAGTTCATAGCAGCAAGCGAAATAGCTAGAAGAAAAAAGAATGTACTTTCTACAGGCTCTAAAGCATTAGACAGCCTGCTTGCTGGCGGGATAGAAACAGATTCTATTACAGAATTCTATGGAGCTTTTGGCTCTGGAAAATCACAGATCTGCCATACAGCATCTGTACTATGCAATCTTAAACCTGAAGATGGAGGTCTTGGTGGTAATGCAATATACATAGATACAGAAGGGACGTTCAGAGTAAACAGAATAGCCCAGATAGCAGAAGCAAGGGGTCTGAATAAAGATGAAATTCTGGATTGTATATTTTATTGCAGAGTATTCAATGTCCCTCATTTAGAAACTGTAGCAAGGTCTCTTGGTGGCTACATAAGAAAGAATAGGATAAAGCTTGTAATAATCGATAGTATAATCAATCTTTTCAGGTCAGAATTCATAGGCAGAGAAGCACTTGCTGAGAGACAGCAGAAGCTTAATGCACTTATGCATAAGCTGCATAACCTAGCAGAAGTTTACGATATAGCTGTCATAATAACAAATCAGGTGCAGAGCTCGCCTACTGCATACTTTACTGATACCACAAACCCGGCAGGAGGTAATATTCTTGGGCATGGTTCAACCTATAGAATATATCTAAAAAGGTCTGGAAACTATAGGATTGCTGCAATAATTGATAGCCCCTATCATCCTTATTCAGAGGCAAGGTTCGCAATAACGGATAAAGGGGTAAGTGATACAGATGATTGATATAGTACCAGCCTCAAGCATTCATGATTTTGGTTCTTTAACCATAGGCATAGAGGAGCTTGATGAAATCATAGGCAAAATAAGCCCGGGAAGTATCTGCCTCTTTTACGGTAATTCTACTATGATAGATGAAATGGTGCATATAATGATAGTCAGAGGATGTATGCTTGGCAAGGTTGCATACATGAATAATACAAATTATCATACAGCAAAGACGCTTATAGACCTAGATAAGATAGCGTCATATGCTAAGCAGCAGGGTATAGAGGCTGTAGAGGTATTCAAGAAGACATATTTTGTAGCTGCTTATAATCAGTATAGACAGCCAAAGGCAACTGATATTCTTGCTCAAGCTATAAGAGAGGATACAAGCCTTATCATAGTTCATAATATAACAAAATTTATAGAAGGTTCTAACGATGATGCAGCTAAAGCGCTGGAGACCTCGCTTGCCAAGCTATTACATGTAGCTGCAAAAATGTCTGCAACAATGCTGATAACTGCTGATGCGAAGGAAGTTTCTAATAAAATACCTCTGCCCAAAGCTGATGGTTTACTTTATGCATCAAACATAATTGTGTTCTTCAGAGATTTGGAGCAAGGATCCGTGCATGTAACGGTTGTAAAGCATCCTGAAAAACAGACACCTATCTCTTTTATCATATCAAAAAATTGTGAGTCTCTAGCTTGTAATACAAAATCGTTCAGACAAATATACGTTGAATTGATAAGCAAGCTTAGAATCTGCTATATGCAGCTTTTGAGAAGTAAGGAGAACAGCCAAGCCTTCGAATCACTCATCAAAGTATGGGATCAGGAAGAACTGGCTATGGCAAGATCGGAATTGCCCCTTGCAATAGATGCGATGAACCTTACTGCCAATGTAGCAAACAGAGCCGAAATAGAGAAGCTCAAAGAGAGAATAGAGAAGCTGGAGAAGATGATGTTGGTGTAAAATTATGCAGGAGTATGGCTGGCTCCTTGATGTCTATATTCAGGACAATACAGCTGTTCTATGGATAAAGAGGGAAGACGGTAGCTTAATAAGAATCACAGATAGCTATGCACCATCTTTTTATGTCAAGCCTATAGACTGGGTAGATAGATATCAGATTCTTCAATCTTTACAGGATTATGAACATACAAAAGCTGTTGCAGAAGAAGATAAGATTGTATCTATAGCTGAAAACACAAAGGTGAAACTTATCAGAATTGAAACTAGGTCTGTTTATGGTTTTAACATTTTGGTAAAGAGGCTGTCAAAAGATCATGAGGTTTATAATGCAGATTTAGAGCATGTACAGCTTTATCTTTTTCAGAGACTGAGAATAGAACCTACAAGCAAGGTAGCCTTTGAACATTATAACGGAAGATTGCTCTGGATGAAAAAGTTGGACGATGAGAATATTGTTGAGCCACCCCCCTTCAGCATGATGCGTATGAATATGCTGTACAGCATGCATAAAGGTAAAAGAGAGCTTCATGAGATAGAAGTGTATGATAAGAGTAGTGTATTCACAGTAAAGAAGGAAGATTTAATCGATTATATATCTATGCAGAATCCAGATATAATAGTTCTACCAAAATGTGATGAAGTTGCTCTTCAACTGCTCATAGATAATAAATTGAGTATAAGCAGGGTTGATGAGCAGGAGCAGGTAAAGAGGCAAGGAAGCTGGGGAGGCAGAATACTCATAGGGGATAGCATAATAGGCCATTCAGCTGAACAATGGGGTATCGCAGGACTGGTTGAAAGGGCAAGGTTCGGTTTTCTGCCTTTAGGAATTGCTGCAAGATGGCTTAGCAACAAAACAATAGACTCAAGAAACTGTTATGAATTGATGAAAAGAGGCTATGCAATACCTAGAGAAGAATATTTTGAATCAGCACGTCAGCTTTGTGAGCTAGCAGAGAGAGATAGAGGTGGAATAAACGTGACACCTGAAGCTGGTATACTGCACCAAAATGTTGCATCTCTGGATTTTGATTCTCAGTATCCTAATATAATGCTGAAGAAAAGATTGAGTTATGAGGACCCTTTGGGTAATTATGATTCCCTGGGTCTTATAGCTATAGCGATAGAGCCTTGGTTAAGAAGGAGACTCATGCTTAAAAGAATCAGAAAAGAATTGAAAAAAGGGAGTAAAGAGAGAGAATACTGTGAACAGAGAATAGATGCATTAAAATTGATACTTGTCACAAGCTATGGCATATCAGGCTGCTGCTGGAATAGGTTTGGTAATGTTCTTACCTTTGAAGAGATCAACAGATATTCAAGAGAAGCTATACTAAAAGCAAAATACATAGCACAGCAGAGGGGCTATGAGATAGTCTACTGCGCTGTAGATTCACTCTTTGTAAAGAAGAATGGAGCGAATAGAGAAGATTATGAATCTCTTGCGCAAGAGATATCTGAAAAGACGGGCCTGCCTATGTCACTAGACAAGCACTTTAAATTTCTAGCTTTCGGAAAGTTAAAGTCTAATGGAGTATCATCTGCGCTGAGCAGGTATTTTGGAATCACCTTTGACGGAGAAATTGAAGCTAGAGGTGTAGAGCTAAGAAGAAATGATGTGCCAGAATTTATAAAAAGATTTCAGGCTGAATTCATCCTTCAACTATTAGATCATGATAGCATAGAAGAAGTGATTGATAAAGGCCTTGTGTCAGCCAAAAAAGTGCTACGTGATTACCTTAGCATGATAAGAGATGGCAAGGTTGATACCATGCAATTAATGCTTAGAAGAGATTTAAGGAAAGAATTGGACAAGTACAAGGTAAGAACTTCGCACAGTATGGCTGCCATACAGCTCATGAAAGAGGGTAAAGATGTGGCAGTTGGTGATACAATAAATTTCTTCTTTACTGATCATGATAACAAAAACCCGGCATGTAGAGTTAGAACTGTACCAGAAGTTATGTACGATTCAGTTTTTTATTCAAAGATTCTGATGACTGCTGCCAATTCAATACTTGAGGCTACCGGATTAAAAGTAGAGAGCACTAAAGATTATAAACTTGGGCTCTGTTAACTCTCATTATTAATGGTGCTAATTTCGATTCATAAATACCTATATACACCAAACTTTTATTTTTGCTGGAAGAGGGACAAGCAGATATTGCTTGATACGTGGGTCAAATCTATACCCGAATGAGCAAAGGCAGCTTTGGTGTCCTATATGCAACCTAGAGATTGCTACCAAGAATATCTTGGCAGGGGTATCAGGTTAGCACCGGACAGTTTGCCAAGTGAAGGGATGGTAGAGGAAGACCGAAATGAGAGAAGAGGTTAATTCACAAACTCGATGACAAGAAGTTAACTCAACAGACAAATAATGATCATAAGAGTTAACAGAAGGCGCATCTTTATCAGGTTAACGACTAATTAACTTTCTTCACACTTAGGTTGCAGGTACGAGCTGCTCTTTTGCTGCATCCTCAAGAGGAACTTTTGCAGGCTCCTTAAGTCCAAGAGTTAGTAAAGCTCCGATGAAACTAACAAGGGCCATCAGTTCGAGTATTCCCTTTACCCCTATACCTGAAAGCAATGCTGGAAAGAAGAATGTCGTTATAGCTGCGCCGAGTTTTCCAGCGGCTGCAGATATACCATGACCGGTTGTTCTATGACCTGTAGGATAGACTTCAGCTGGAACCACAAAGGTGGTGGTATTTGGACCGAAATCTATAAAGAAGAAGGTCAGTGCATACAGCCCAAGAGCGAGCACTGAAGGAATTACAAAGCCTTCTACGCTTACACCCTTTGTAATTGCAGCAAATGATACAACTGTATAAAGAATGGACATTGCTAAGAAGCCCTGGAGCTGAGTCAGTTTTCTTCCAAGTTTATCCATCAGTGCAACGGCTGTAAAGTATCCGAAGAATCCGACAAAGAACGGAATGCCAGCCTCTAATATCTTGTTGAATAGCTGAGAAGAAATAGCCATTGTAGCAGATACAGGCATTATTGATGAAACTATTGTGCCAGAATATATCCCTGTGCCGTAGAAGGCCATATCCAGCAAGAACCAGCTACCCGCTGTTATCACAAGCATTCTCCAGTATCTGCGCAGAAATATCAAGAAGCTAATTTGTTTCGCTTTTACCCTAGCTTCGTATATATCAGACTGCAGGAGGTTTGCGCCCTTCTTTGCCTCTTCAAGGTTCCTTCTCACAAGAAGAGAAAATCTTGGAGTTTCAGGTATCTTTCTCCTGAAATAAATTACACCAAGCGCTGGGATAGCTCCTACCCCTATTGCTACCCTCCATGCCAGATCTGGAGGCAATAAAGCTACAGAAGCTAATCCGACCAACACCGCTGCCACGGAGCCTATACCCTGATTTGCGAATATCAATGCAACTAGCTTGCCTCTATCCTTCACGTTAGAATATTCGCTCATTATAGTTGCTGATATAGGATAGTCCCCTCCAATTCCTATGCCCTGGATAAACCGGAAGAGAATAAGATAAAGAAAGTTCGGAGAAGCAGCGCTTAATACTGCTCCCACTGCAAGAATTGTGGCTTCCACACCATAAACAGTCTTCCTCCCTATCCTGTCACCAAGGAAACCGAAGACTAGTTGACCTATGACTGCTGCAAATATTGCTGACGATCCTACAAAGCCAGCTGCAGCCTGACCCAATATAGTAGAATGCAGAGAGAAGCCTGGCAGGTTATAAGCTTCGAATATGAGGAGCGCAACCCCTATTATGAAGAGGTCGTATGCATCTGTAAAGAATCCCATGCCAGCTGTAAACCAGACCTTTAAATGAGCCCTGGATAGAGGCTTCTTATCAATAGATAAGAAGGGATTCCCGAAATTACTTCCTTCTGACATATCTAATTGCACCATTATTTGGGGCCTCAGTAGGATATATATTGATTACCCTTATTGAGCATATTGTATATAGAAAAAATATTTAATATATAGATGCTGCTTTCCGAAGGTATGAGCGAAGCTGAAGGATCCATTAGAAAGCTACAGTACACAGGTAAGTCTTCATATTCTGTGAATCTACCCAAGTCTTGGGTAGAGAGCCTAGGACTGAAGCCACAGGATTCGCTTGTAGTAGAAGAAGAGGGAAGCTCCTTAAGAATAACACCCCTCAAGCAGTCAGCACCATTAGCCCATCAGGTAGATTTTATAGTCTCAGGAGAGTCTACAGGAACAATTGTAAGGAGAGTGATATCCGCATATTTAGCTGGATGTGAAACAATAAGGATTCTGCCAAGCTCCGGAAGACTGAATGCCTCATTTAAGGACGAATTGAAAAGTAAAATTTCTGCAAGAATGATAGGGTTCGAAGTAATCGAAGACAGCCTGAAAGAATTAACTTTTCAGGCTCTTGTTACCAGACCCCAAGTTGATATCTTTACTTTGGTCAGAAGGATGTATTTTATATCGTACAATATGCTACAGGAAGCTGTCTCTTCAATAATACAAAAGGATAAGGAGGAAGCTTCCTCCGTTATAAAGGTGGATGATGATATGGACAGATTTCATTTTTATGGAGTTAGAACACTTAATCAAGCTGTAGATAACCCTAGCCTGTTAAAAGATACAGGCTTAAATTACAGGTCAGAGGCTGTGATGATGAAAACTATAGTGAAGAGCATAGAGAGAATAGCAGACCATGCAGTTGCAATAGCTAGCCTAGTATTCAGCGATGCATCTATATCAGCTGATGAAGCTGACTTCATAAAGAATGAAACTGCGCAAGTAAGCAAGATGTACGAGGATTCTGTCACATCGTTCTTCAAGATAGACGGGAACAAGGCTGAAGAAGCTCTGGTAGAGCATGAGGAAGCAAAGAAAAGGAGAAGCCAGTATTCGAGAGACTCCAAAAGCTCTTTCGGGCTTGTTTTGGAGCATGTAAGAAGAGTATCAGACTACTCTGCTGATATATGTGAGACTGTTATAGACTTGAGCATAGCAAGAGCTATGAGAAGGGCCAAAGAATTCTGAATCCATTTATGCAAAATAGGTTTTACTGGAGCTGTCAAATTTCCTGACGAGTTCGAACTCCTTTGAGAAGTTACCCTCGACCAGCCTTAGTTCCGGGTACTTTTCTATCCAGTTACCATCTGCCATTCTAACGCTTATATGATCTTCTCCGAGTGATCTTCTGCATATGTTAGCTACCATTGCCCTGACTTCAGTATCATCTAGGTGACCAAGGCTGTGGAGATATTCGTGCATAAGCAAAGTGAATATAAAGTAGTTCAGCTCTCGAGGGTCTGTCACTATCTTTCTTAGAGCGTTGATAAGTGTTCTGTTAATGACAATGGCATTAGAACCTACTGGATGATACGCTCCTATGTAGCTTGGCATATCTGACAAAAGAAGGGATAGCCCTGCTCTATGCTCCCTTATGTCCCTATGGACCACTTCTTTCACTATTTCAAATATCTGATCAAAGTCTTCGCTTCTTTCAATCCTTCTTCGCAATTCCTTTTGTCTTTCATTGTTCAATCGTTCGTCCATAACCCATCCTATCGTTATTTTATTACCTTTTAAGCCTAGCCAAAGAATCACAAATATCAGACAGATAGAAGTGATACTTTCTGCCGTTTTCTTCATACTTTTAATTCTTTGAACGACACACCTTTGCTATAGAGAGGAGTAGTTCAGTTAATATCATTCTAACGTCTTCGACTTTGTACTTGTGCAAATAAATGTATCCAGCCCTAGCTATTATGCTATTGCAATGAAATGTCAGTGAACTACCCCGCCCTTGCAGATGTGGCTTCTGCCCTATCAGTTTGTTTGGAGCTTCTCGCTTCATAGGCAATGCTTGCTTTCACATGTGGAATGCTTTTTATGTATTCGAGCATGCTACTTGTAGAGGCATAATATAATCCTCTGCGAGCGTCTCGCCTAGGTTCCATAGGCAAAGCACTTCTTGCTTTATCTTATTTGCAGCAACTACATCTCTATCAAATACTGAATGGCATGAAGGGCATACTGCAATTCTATCTGATAGGCTCAGATGCTGCACTGTACCACAATTCATGCATACTCCAGTTGTTCTTATGAACCTGCCTACTTCCAAAGGAGTGCTTGCCTTTCTCTTTAGGCATTCGCGGAATCCTCCTATAGAAGTCTCATAGATTCTCCTTCCATAAAACTTCATCCAGCTATGTATATTATCATTTTGGTAAGCAATATATTCATAATTTGTTGTTACATAATGAGCAAGTTTGTTGTTTATATCTTTCTTCTGATTGTTCTGATGCAGAAATTCGCTCTTTATCTTTTGTAGTATTTTTGTACCTCTTCTAGACCTCTTTTTTGTGTCTTTGTCATATTCAGCTCTTGAAAAGACTTTGTAAAGTCTCTTTATCCTTTCAGACATTGTTATAGCGTATTGCACCTTTATTCCGTTAGAAAATGTGATTTGGTTCGTTATGCCTAAGTCAATGCCTATTGCCATGCTATTATGCACTCTTTCTTCTTTTGGCAAATATGCAATTGCATGCAAAAAGTAATCGCAATTTCTCTCTATAAAGTTTGCAGTGGCAAACTCTGCATTGCATGGTATTTGACTTATTCCATTTACTTTGAAATCACCCAAGCCCTGTATATGTACTGTTTTATCCTTCGTATTTATCTTATAGGTTATGCCGTATTGCATTAGAGGTATTGAATGCAAGGCTCCCTGTATCTTATCTTTCCAATTTTCTTTTCTCCCTTTTCCTTTCAGCGTCTTAAGACTTTTGATGTTGCTCTGCAACCTTTTTATCAGGTATTGTTTCATCTGTGATGACAATACAGTCAGCTCTCTTTCTTCGAATTTATCTCCAACCTTTACATTTACCTTTCTAACTTTATAATCTTTATAAGAAACAGAATTCGATATGCCTTTTGCTATTATATGGTTTGTAAACCACTTTGCCTCAAGAAAGATCCTTTGAAGTATGCCTAATCTTTGCTTTGATATTTTGCTCTTATCAAGTTTTATTTCATATACTTTTGCAATCTGACCTTTACGTTTTTCCTTTGTTTCCTTGCCTTTTTCTCGTATTCTAATGTTCTTTGCTATTTGTAGCGTATTATACTATATTCAACATGTCTATAAAAATTTTATTCGCTTCCATCCCCTTGCCAAGTCAAGGGGACTTCCCGCTCGCTGAGTTAAAGTGGTTCTACCATTGCACAAAATTCTCCCAGATTCCGAACCTTTGCACAATCAATCCCTGAATACCTATCATCTCTGTCTATGAGGACAGCCTGCATCCCAGCTCTTTTAGCGCCCAAAACATCTATTTTATAATAATCCCCTATGTAGAGCGATTCATGGGCTTTTCGGCCTGACATCTTTAGTGCATGCTCAAATATTGCTGGGTCCGGTTTTGCCTTTCCTACAAGCTCTGATATGACTACGGTTCTTGCATACTTATCTATCCCCAGACGCTTGATTACATTATTCATTTCTGGGGATGCATTCGATATTATCCCAACATCTATTCCCTTTTCTTTTACCAGCCTAAGGCATGGTTCTGCGTCCCTGTACAATTTTTCTTGTATCCAGCTCTTTTGCAAACTACTATTTACTGCCTGTAAAAGCTCATGATTAATAAGCCCTAGACTGTGCAGAACCATTCTATTTTTCTGTTGGTAAGAATATTCAGCCTCGATTCCCATAAGACCCTTGCCATCGTACGATTCCTCCCATAGCTTATCGGCTTCAACAAATGCTCTATGGATGGATGTGATAGGGACTTCGATCCCTTTATTACGCAGTATAGTTCGCATGATGTATTCTCTGTTTGGCTTTAGCAGCGTTCCACCCATGTCAAAAAATACAGTGGCTACTCTGAACAAGGATACAGGGCAAGCAGGATTAGATTATAAATGTATTTTGCATTTATTAGCAACTACTAAATTTTAAACCCCAAGCTATTATGGGATGCTGTGCATCGCAGCCATGGCATGTTGCTAGCTACGCTTTGGTTATCGAATATAATCCAGCTTGCAGTTAGATATTCTTGGGGGATAGCTATACCTTTTGCTTCAAAACAACTTGAAATAAATAGCTTTCTTGCAGGCTTGGTTGGTTCTTCTTTTTACATAGGCTATGTGATTACTGGCATACCTTCGGGCTACATATCTGACAGGGTAGGACCAAGAATTGCTACAACCTCTTCTCTTTTATTTCTAGCTCTCTTAACTGCATTAATAGGCTTATCTAGATCCTATGCAGCAGTATTGGCTGCTTATTTTATATCAGGTATAATAGCTGGGCCAATATTTCCTTCATCGCTAAAGGTAATATCGGAAGCATTCGGTGGAGGAAGAAGAGCAACGAGTGTTGGGATGCTCGAAACTGTTTCCCCGATAGCCTTTCTCATATCAGCTTCTATATTTCCTATTATCACCAATAAATTGGGATGGAACTACATGTATTTTGTCATTGCATTAGCCTCTGTAGCAGCTGCAGCGCTTTACCTTGTATACATCCCGAGCAGAAGTGTGCAGGTGAACAAAGAAAAGGTGGAATTTGCTAATGCTATAAAGAATAGACAAGTGATCAACGGGGCAGCAATAAGGCTGGGAGGTATGTGGGGTCTTATAGGCCTTTCAACATGGTACTATTTTCTGGCCATAAACTCTGCAAAGAATCTGCTTGATGCACAGCTTCTGCTTGTTATTCTTTCATTATTCGCTGTTATAGGGCAAGTGCTGGGAGGAATCTTTTCTGATAGATGGTTAAGTATGGGGAGAAAAAGGCTTGCCACAGAAGGGCTTTATCTTTTTACTCTATCGCTTCTTCTCCTTGCCTTTGGTAGAGCAGGATGGGTTGTTTACTTCTCAGCCGCTATCACCGGATTCTCTGCCTACTTCTGGAAGGCTGGGCTGGACACATATATAGTAGAAGCAGCGTCTGCTACCGGTACAGCTTCGGGAATAGGTGTAATGAACACAATCTCTCAACTAGGCAGTTTGGCTGCCCCTGCAGCTGTTGGGTTTGCCCTTGATCTGTTCGGCACTTCTTCATTTTACCCAGTTTTATTTTTGCTAGCGGGTCCTTTAGCTTCTTCGTTCATTCTTACAGCTGGACCATATTCCAAAGTAAATCTAAATAAGAAGCGCCAAGTCTGATGTTTCTAACTTTCCCTTTCTAAACCAGGCTACTGGCGTACCTTCTTGTATATTTATTGCTGTAAAAGTATAACCCAGTCTTTCTATCTTTTCTATTAGCCCTCTGCTTATTATTCCAGTAGAAGTTTCTATGCTTAGGATATCGTTCATGATAACTCCCACCCTATAAGGCGGTTGTGTATTCCACCTGTATGAATCAAGGACCTTTGTTATTGTGTCTTTAATATCTTGAGTCATAGGCTGTACTTCCGCCTTCTCAGCTGTCTTTTCTACATCCTGCTTCACTCTTACTACCTCTTCCCTAATTTCTTTCTTCTCCTGCTGGATGGGAATTGAGCCAAGTAAATTTGCTACTTCGTTGCTTATTTCAACGGCCTCCTTCCCCCATACGAATCTTTCCACTACACCACCTTCGCTTCTTATGTAGCTCTGTTCTGACAGAAGTTTTGCAACATCTTTTATCCTTTCCCTGGGAAAGTTAACTACAAATGCTATACCTGACGGAGATATTCAGGTAACCTGTATCAGCGCTACGTCGTTTCCATCAACTGGAATCATCTCAACGTATAGCTTTTCGAGTGTTGCTGACTTGTCTTCCCTAGTCTGCTTCACTTCATTATTAAGAGGGTCCTCTACAATTTCATGCCCAAGATGCTCCATTTCAAAGCTCTTTGCTCCCTGCCTTGTAAGGAACCTCTTTGTTACTTTGCACGTAGCACATGTGACTATTATATCCTTTGATGCGCTTCTTTGCTGGAATGCAGCGTTATCTGTTCTTTCCAATCTTTCCCACCGCTTGACTATAAGGGATAACGGACCAGAATATCTGCTAATTTTCCAATTTGCAGAAGAATCATGAGCCATTTATGCCGGACCGGCATGTCATAACCTTATCAGCCTCTCATTCTTCAGCTTGACAAAACAAGAGAGCAGATTCAATTAGGAATTTATATTGTATGCAATGCATGATGCTTTCGATTAATTCGTCACAAGATGTTGCATCTCATGTATCTGTACATTACCCCCTTGCAGATCTGCCATCTTGTGTCAATTGATTTACTCACTCATACCGGTACAACTCATGTCGTAAAAAAGGTTTAGCGTTTATGTCAATAGTTCTTGCCTAGCCTGATAAAATGTATCGTTACCAAGAAGTATCGATACAAGATGGAATCATCGACAGCATTTTCAACCCGGAGGGAAGAGTTAGAGGCCAGAATAAGAGAATTGGAGGAAGAGAGGGATACTCTTGTACGTGACATAGCAAAACTAAAAGAGAAGATAGAGACTGTTGAGCTTGAGAAACGTGCTGCATCTATTCAGAGAGAAGTAGAAGCACTCAGGACAGAGAGGGCTGCTCTCATGGAGAAGGTAGTAATGTACGCAGCAGAGCATGCAGAGCAGGCGGTTCAGACAGATACCAGCACTCAGTCATCTGAGACAACGGAGCAGGTGGTCGAAGCTACCACTCAACCCTGAGAGAGTTTCTTCAATCTTAGCTCCAATTCGCTTTTTTCTTTTGCCAGATACTCGATCTGGGACTGGAGTTCGTTTCTTTTTGCCTCAAGCTGCCTTATTCCAGATTCTTCTTTCAGTGTTTTTAGTGATCTTCTTAGGCTTCTCACCTGCTGGCTAGCTTCAGCGTATCTGCTTGAGAGCTGGGAGTTCCTGTTTTTCAACCTTGCAGAGTCAAGAACAATTTTCCTTACTTCAGGCTCAGCTAGGATGTACAGCTGAGTCCTACCAGCCTTGAGAAGCGTGAATTCAGCATTGCAATTATCACATATGTATGCATCACCCTCACCATTCTTTTCTTTACCATCAATTACTAGCGATGCTTTTGCTACTCCCTTTGTTGAAACCTTACTGCCTCCGCATCTGGGACATACAGGCAAATTCCGACGTCCATACCATAGAAATATGAAAGTGTTAAACGTTATGCTCACGGAAACTGCAATCGTTTTAGCTTTTGGATTGTATGCAGAAAAGATGAGTTTTTGTCTTTTGTAGCCTAGGTGAAGGTGAAAACATATATGGGATTGCTGTTGGTTACACATGATATGCTACAAACACAAGGTAAATGGGTATCAAGATTTATCTGGACAGGTATTGTGCAAGGAGCAATCGCAGTAGTAGCTACTGCGCTCATAGTTGACCCACTAAACTTGTATTATTCGCCTGCAAAGGTCATAGCTTCTGGCGGAGCAGGGACATGGCTCTTCGTAGGATATGTACTATTTCTTGTAGTTGGAGTTATAGCTACACCTGTTACAGCAATGATATATTACTACATAGAGAATGTTCAAGGTAAGGTATACAGAGGGTTAAGCTCGTACCTTGCATGGGCTCATCTTCTTATAATGACTATTTCTGTTGACGTCTCAATGTTCCTGATGATGTGGGGAGGTTATATGGCAGGATGGGCTGCAGCTCCGGTTAACCAAGGTGGTGGAGGATACACAGCTCTCCAGATACACGAAAAAATACTAGGTCAGCTGGTAGATCCAATAGGTCTGTTTGCATTGCTTGCTGCTTTTGGAGCACTTCTTGGAGGTATAGGGTACATAGCTAGAGAAAAGCAAAGATAACAGACTGATTGTAAATACAGAACTTTCACTTGCATACAAAATCAGTCTCTATGCAGGAGCTACACGTAATGACTTATCCTAGGTTATAATTCTGAATATATTAGTTACTTAGGTGTTGAATCTGTGCAAGTATTCTTTTCTTTGCAAAGGTGCTTTGAGGCTACCGTGCATAGACCTAGGATGAAATTGACCAGTCATGCTTTCGTCATGAGCTAAGTGCTAGCTTGTTAAGTATTTCCAGCTGTTGATAAATCTGGCAGAAACTGACATAACTTCCATCCTGCATACGCATATAGAATACAGATTGCAAATTCATAATACCTATATATAGAATTTTAACAAAAGCGTGCAAGGTTTAAGTATCATGCGTGTTGGTGCAATTGGTGTCGGGCAGGCCGGGGGTCGAATACTTGACCTCTTCGTCTACCAAAACTACTATGCATGACATAAAGACATTCTTCCTTTAACTCTAGCAATAAACGCAGCCAAGGCAGATCTTATGGGCCTAACTTCTGTGCCAAAGCAAGACAGACTACTTATAGGTAATACAGTTGTCAAAGGGCATGTGGTTGGAGCAAACCCGGAAATGGAGGCAAAAGTAGCTGAAGAAGACGAACGTCATATAAGAAGAGCAATAGCTGAACGTGCAACTCATCAGGTAGATGCTTTTCTTATATTCCTTGGTCTTGGAGGAGGTACAGGATCAGGCGCGAGTCCAATTATTGCAAGAATGATCAAGGAAGTGTACAGAGAGCCTGTGTATGCAGTAGGAATACTTCCCAGCGAGTCAGAAGGCTCACTTTATTCAGGGAATGCAGCAAGAAGCCTAAGAGCACTTACAGAAGTGGCTGATGGTATTCTTCTCTTCGATAATAACATATGGCAGAGGGAAGGCACTGCATTAAAGCAGAGTTTCGAACAGATGAATAATGAAGTGGTTAAGCCTCTTCATACAATCTTCGCTGCAGGGGAAGCCTCAAACTCGGGAAGGGTAGGTACAAAGGTGATAGATGCTTCTGATATTATCAACAGCATAGAAGGCTTTGCCGCCTTTGGCTACAGCGGATGGACAAAGTCATGGTCAGAAGTTCTGAAGGATACAGGAAAGAGAGCATTGATGAGAGAGAAAACCTCAGTAGATCAGCTGGATCCAGCAAACAGGGTCTTTTCCTTGATTCAGGGAGCTGCAGCAGGAAGACTTTCAGTAGATTGCGATATTAAATCAGCAACAAAAACCCTGGTGGTTGTGGCTGGCAATCCGAACGAAATGAACAAAGAAGGGATAGATAGAGGGAAGGCATGGCTTGAGGAGATAACAGGTGGAGCTGAGGTAAGAGGAGGGGATTATCCATTACCTCACTCTAGGGAGTTAGTTTCGAGTGTGCTCTTCTCAGGACTGAAAGAAATACCAGTTCTAAAGTCTCTTATAGAGAGATCACAGATCAAAAAGACCAAGAAGGCAAAGATGACAAAGAGTCAACTATACAGGGCCCTGCCTAGCATAAAGATAAAGGTCGATTAGAGCGAAAGGAAGGGAAAGCCTCTGCTCTTTTCGCTCCAGACAGCATTATTTTTATCTATATTATTGAGTGGTTCTATAGCCTTTGCTAAGGCTCTTCTGGACCCCTCTTCACCATTTCTTAGGCGAAGGCATGTAGAGAGTGTCAGGTATAGCACGCTTCTTGGCATTCCTCTGGGTCTGGCATTTATCTTGCTTTCTAGGTATTATGAATATACATTGTTTCTGCTAAGCGTAATTCTGCTCGGGTTTGTTATATATTACTATTTGCTGAGACGCTCACTATCCTTCTTCTATATGTTCAGGATAGGCTGGAGTTCCAGGGAGACTGTGAGAAGCAGGTTCATGCACCTAGCTATAACATCAGCAATAGCTGCAATAGTTACTATGTTCTTCTGGCTGAATATCTTTTCAGCTCCGTATCTAACACAGGTACCTGCAAGCATACCAGTTATGATAGCATTAGTAGCATCCATAGCTGCCATCTTTGCTCTTACATCATTCGTACCGAAGCTTGACAAACTCTACTGCCTGATCTACGATTTTGTCCAGACATCGTATTTACAGAACCCTGGTACATGGTTCGAGCTGGAAGATACAGACTTTCCTGGCATAATAACAGGTACTGCGTTCACCAATGCAGAAGTTGTGGATGCATTCGAGTCTTTAAGAAAAGAGGGCTATGTTGAGAGAATGCCCAATGCAGTGCTCGGCAGAGTGTGATACAGAATCTATCATGAGGGAATATCCTTTTTGGCTACTAGCTCTCATGATGTGAGAGGCAGGATAGAGACAACAATGCGCCAAGTAGATATATTGATGGAGATTATAGATGGGCAGGTAAACGGCGCAAAGCCTCTAGAGAATCATTATATTCAGGATGCTATGAAAGAGTTGATGATACTAAGGATGAAGATACAGAAGCTTATCGAGGAGTATGGAAGACTTGTCCCAAGGGAATGGTCATCATCATCACTAAAGAAGATACACCAGCTTGAACTTGATATAAGAGAACAGAGGAGCAGCAAGGCAGTGGTGGAAGCATAAAAAAACTAAACGCTAAGAGCCTTTTTGAATGATAATGCAAAGTCATCTATTATATCTGAGATATCCTCTATTCCTACAGCAACACGTATCAAACCTTCATTAATTCCGAGAAGTTTGAGCTCTTCTTTTGTCACGCCTGTTCTTGGATGGTGAGAAGTTTCCCTAGGCACTGTTACTAATGTCTGAACACCTCCGAGGCTCGGTGCCTTTATAGCAATTCTGAGGGAATCTGCAAACTTGCTTGCTGGCAAATCTCCTCCGTCTATTTCGAAACTTACTACCCCTCCGTAACCCTTCAGCATGCGTTTTGCTATGCCATGGTCAGGATGGCTCTTAAGTCCTGGATAGTAGACTCTCCTGACGTATTCTGTATCTTCAAGCCATCTAGCTAGTTTCATTGCGTTCTTATTTTGTCTCTCAACTCTTATTCCTAGTGTTCTCAGGCCCCTAGCAAGAAGATAAGCTGCTAAAGGATCCAGGCTACCTCCTGTCTTTATCCTCTGATCCCTTATCTTTTTTATAATTTCTTTACTCGAAACTACAGCTCCAGCTATCAGATCGTTGTGACCGTTAAGATACTTTGTAGCGCTATGAATTACTATGTCAGCATCAAACAGAAGCGGTTTTTGGTTATATGGACTAGCAAATGTGGAGTCTACGCAAAGTAATACAGAGTGCTCATGCGCTACCTTTGCAAGTGACTTCAGGTCTAATACTCTTAGTAGAGGGTTGGTGATTGATTCAACATATATCATTTTTGTATTTGGTTTTATGAATCCATCTATACTCTGCATTTCTTTGACCGAAAGCAGTGTTGTCTCGATGCCAAAGCGAGGTAGCTCGTTCTTTATCAGTGAATATGTCTGGCCATAAAGCTCTCTCATGCTTATAACATGGTCCCCTTTGGCCAGAAATGTATGTATAGTTGCAGCTATAGCTGCCATTCCTGATGAGAAGGTCAGCGCGGCTTCTCCTTCCTCTAGAGAGGCTATAAGCTCCTCTGCTGTAGTTATGGTTGGATTTCCGTACCTTGTGTAAATGTACTCCTCTTGTGATAGTGGGTCTGTAAAGACAGACTTTGATCTGTTCGGGTTCAGGAATGCATCTTCCATGAATATCGGTGTAAATATAGAACCATACCTTGCATCTCTAACCTGTCCTGCATGGATTGCCCTTGTGTTAAAACCTTTTGATGACCAATAGCTATTCTTCAACACAGTCTGCAAAATATTATCATGCTTAATAATATTGCCTGACAAAGTATAGAATTTGGAATACTGTTTATATTATACTTGAAGATAAATCGCTGCAAATTGGTAAAAGATTCCTACAAGTATCTGATATTAGGTGGTGGTATATCGGGTGCCTTTGCATCGTATGCTATACGAAGGTATGATAAGAGGGGAAGAGTAGCAATAGTCAGCTCAGAAACTCACATTCCGTATGACAGAGTACCTCTGTCTAAGGAATTCGTAAGGTGGGAGAGACCATTCAGCGAGCTCTTCTTCAGAAAAGAAAGTTTCTACAGACAGAAGAGAATAGAGCTTATCCTAGGGCATAAAGCAATATCGATTGATAGAAAGAATAAGACTGTAAAACTTGATGACAGAAGGGAATTGACTTACAGCAAACTACTCCTAGCTACTGGCGGTAAGCCAAGAAAATTGCATGTTGCTAATTCTGACCTCGAAGGTATTTACTATCTGAGAACCATAGATGATAGTGTAGCTATAAGACAAAGGATACATGAATCAAAAAATGCGGTTGTAGTTGGAGGCGGATTTATAGGATGCGAGGTTGCTTCAAGCCTGACACAAAAAGGACTCCAAACAACTATAGTGGAAGTGATGCCTCACATTCTTGGCAAGGCTATAGATGAGAAGACAAGTGGATGGATAAAAGAGTATCATGAAGCAAAGGGGACAAAGATATACACTAACACAAAGGTAGTTGGATTCGAAGGAGAAGATGGCAGGGTTAAAGGAGTAAGGCTCGATAATGGAAAAACACTAGCAGCTGATATGGTTGTTGTCGGGGTAGGAATAGAGCTTAACGTCGAGTTGGCAAGCTCTGCAGGTTTAAGCGTCAATAACGGTGTGCAGGTTAGTGATAAACTACAGAGTCAGGATGCTGATATATATGTAGCTGGAGACATAGCAAACTTCTACTCGCCATTACTCCAAAGACAGATGAGAGTTGAGCATTATGATGTAGCAGAGAAGCATGGGACTATAGCTGGAAGCAATATGGCTGGGCAAGATCTGAGTTATGATGAACCACCGTATTTCTTCTCAGACCAGTATGACTTGAGTATCAATGCTTTTGGAGACCTTATCCATCATACAGAGATAATTAGCAAAGAAGCTATGAGTAAAGATGGATTCATAGAATATTACATTGAAGGTAAAAAGGTTGTAGGTATTCTATCTGTTAACAGTGACTGGGATGATATAGAAGAAGCAAAGGCAAAGATAGGCAGAGATAGAGAAGAAATCTAGCTGTAGATATGCATGAAGATATATACGATAGGCCACAGCGATAGGAAAAAAGAAGATTTCCTGTCACTGCTGAAGGCATACAGAATATCATTGCTTGTTGATATAAGAACGATCCCAAAATCCAGACATAACCCACAGTTCAACCTCGATACAATTGCTAAGCTATTAGCAAGTAATGATATCAAATATATACATATGAAGGAGCTTGGAGGTCTTAGAAAGCCGAAGAAAGATTCTGTCAACAAAGGGTGGAGAAACGATAGCTTCAGAGGATTTGCTGACTACATGCAAACGACTGAATTCGAAAACGCTATACAGAGTGTGATTGAGTTGGCCAAAAGAGAAAAAATTGCTTTGATGTGTGCAGAGGGAAATCCATTTAGATGCCATCGCTCTTTAGTTTCTGATGCACTTATTACAAGAGGGGTAGATGTAGAGCATATATCCAGCGTAAGACATGCAACGCCACACAGACTGACACCATTTGCAAAGGTCCAAGATAACAGAATAATATACACATAGCATCTGTGCAGGTTTGTACTAGTGGTCTACTATGCAATCAAGAGACTAATTCCGCTGGGATTATATCACTAACCTGGCAAGGCTCAACGGGCCCGTCGTCTAGCATGGATCAGGACGCTGAAGCAAAACTGCGTATGCCTTCGGAGCCGGAGATCCGGGGTTCAAATCCTCGCGGGCCCGCCTAACATTAACTGAATTCTCAAATCGAGATATTTTCTCTTCTAATTGGGGGTGTAACAAGTAATCAGCACCAAACTTTTAAGCTTCTTTGACATATTTTTACCTATGAGTTATACCCTCGATTATGACGAACCTGTACCCAAGGTTGTAGATAGGCTAAAGCTAGAACATGAGGAGTTCGCAAAGTATCTCTCAGAGATATACAAAATGACCAAGCAAACTGAGATAAAAAATATCATGAATGAAATTGATAAAATTAAATCAAAGCTTCTAAGGCATGAAGTTGAGGAAGAAGCAAGACTGATGAGAGTTATTATGTGGGAACTTCCCTCGAAGGCTGAAAGGTCAATAAGTATAATGAGAGAACATAGGAATATAGCGAATTTTATCAAGTATACTTTTCCAAAGCTACTGGAGCTACCAGAGCCAGTTGCGAGGCGGGAGATTCGTATATTTGTAAATGATGTGAAAAAGCATCATTCAGAAGAGGAAAGAACTGTCTTTCCACTAGCTCTTAAAGCCAGCAAACTTGCTGAGAAACATAAGTAGAGTGATATGGTTCAAATGCTTCATGTCAGCCTTTCCTACTGATACTACAGGTATGAAATCGCTTACAGCTCAATTTTACCTGAAACCTAGCTCATGGCATAATTCTCTTCCTGAACTACTTATGTCTAATAGGAGATCTTTTTGATGAAAGATGAGTCGATTGTAGATGTTGCCATCGTTGGTGCTGGGATAGTCGGACTGATGTGTGCATACTTTTTTGTTGCAGAGGGATACAGGGTGATCATATTTGAAAAAGAGCAAGAGGCAGGGCAAGGGGTAACCAAAAATCAATCAGGCGTTATACATGTTGTGCAGCTACCATTCAATTCATTAAAGAGCAAGCTTGCCAGAAGGGGAAACCCCATGTATGATGACATATGCAAAAGGCTGGGGGTAAAGCTAAAAAGACTGTCAGCTCTGCTTGTTATCAACAAAATAGCATCTTATCCAGCGCTGATCATAGGCTATCTTTACTTAAGACTGAATCTACGTGGAAACTTCAAGGTAAGTCTGGTTGGAAAGAAGACTCTGCAGAAGATGGAACCCGAGCTTTCTGACAGTGTTAAGGCTGGAATCAAAATTGATGGCTATGGAGTTGTTGATACAGAAGGCATGGTAGGAAGACTTTCTAACTTTCTTCAGAATAAAGGAGCAAGAATATTCTTCGGATGCGAATTCCTCTCCGGTTCTTGCGGTGATGAGCTGATTCAGATAAGGAGTAGCTGCGGTGAATTCAAGACAAGATTCATTGTAAACGCATCTGGTCTTTACTCGGATGAAGTGTGCAAGAGACTTGGTTTAGAAGTTGCTAAATTGACTCCAGGTCTAGGTGTCATGCTCGAATGCTCAGGGCTGCAAGTAAACAACATAATTGCACCCTTCAGCCTGATACAGAGCGAAAGGACCAAAGGAGGCGGAATAATCCCCACAACAAAAGGCACAGTATCTATAGGTCCTACATTAAGGTTGATAGATGATAAAAAAGCATACAAAGTTGATGACAGAGATATCATAAGTTTAAAGAAGAAATTCTTTCCTCTTCTAAAGCATGAAGGAGATGTCGTAAGAGTATATTCAGGCGTTAGACCACTATCTCCAACTGGGGACTTTATGGTCTATAGCTTTTGCAACGGGAGAATAATCTCTCTGCTTGGTATAGAGTCTCCGGGCCTGACTGCAGCACCTGCTATAGCTGAACACGTGCTTCTCTTAGCTAAACAAAGGAGTGATTCTGGTTAGGATATGTATGCATGCATAGATGTGGGCACTACAAACATCAAACTATCGATTTATAATGATGAATTGGATTCAATTAAGCATGAATCTGTCAAAGTGCCTGTCTCTTCAGAAGGGTTGCAGGACCCATTATTAGTTCTACAGGCAGTGAAACACTTCTTCAAAATAGCAAAAGAGTCAGGTGCAAGGTCAGCAGGAATAGCATGCTACAGAAGTTCAATGGTAGCATGGGACAGGGAAGGTAACCCTCTAAGTAGCATAGTTACATGGCTCAGCTCATCATCTGAAAATACGTATACCTCTTTATCCAGAATCGTAAGAGCTATAGGCAAGATTCCTCCCTTAGATTTAGTTATATCTCCCGTATCTCCAGCTCTGAGATTTCTTGCTGTACAAAGAGAATTGGAGAGCAGGTTTGGACGAAATCAGAAAAATATGATCTGGACGCTTGACTCATTTCTGATGTATAATCTTACCAAAACATTCGTCAGCGATGCTACAAACTCTGCGCTAACTGGACTCATAGACCCAGCCAGATTCACACCTTTATCCCCTGTTCTTGCTCTTCTAAGAATAAATCCTGACTTTCCTGAGATAGTGGATAATGCCAGATACTATGGAGAATATGAAGGACTGGAGATAAGAGCTCTTATAGCTGACCAGCAGGCTGCATGCGTAGCTGAAGGTGCACTTGAAGAAGGCCTTGGGAAAGTTACTAATGGCACTGGCACATTCGTTGATATACCCCTCAGTAAATACAGGAGGATAGATGGACTAATACCTATAGTCATCCTCAGACATAATGGAAAGGCAATATACGGAGCAGAAGGTTATCTTCCAACATCAGGATCGGCTGTAGATTTTATGATCCAATCAGGGTTGCTAAAGAGTTATGATGAGCTTGACAAATTTTTAATGCCAAATGTGTTATTCATACCAGCTCTTGCTGGACTCCAAATACCATCATTGCCAAAGGCCAGAGGGATAATAACCAACATAGGTTTGACTACAAGCAGGGAAGAGATCCTTTCTTCTTTGCTTTTGTCAATATCATTCCACGTAAGGTATGTTATAGAGAAATATGCAGGTAGACTGAGCAAGCTTAGGGCTGATGGCAAGCTATCTATCAGCAATAGTTTACTGAAACTTATATCCTCATCTACAGGTCTTCCAGTTGAAAGGTTCAAAGATGTTGAGGCAACTCAGAGGGGTCTAGCCATACTTCAGAAGATAAGCCTCGGAAAAATGGGGCTGAATGACATAGATAATAATAGGCCGGAGTTAATTAATGGAGAAAGAATAGAAGGATTGGAGGATGCGTATAAAAGATGGAAAGGAATGCTGAACTCATTAAGGAATTATCAGAGTTCGTAGAGACAGATACAGATGTAGAAGAATATCTGAGGGACTGGTGGCAGTATCTTAGCATAGAGGGGTCTGTGAAAGGGAGTGCAATAGTTGTGGTGAGACCCAAGAGTGAGGAAGAGGTGAAGAATGTGATTAAGTTTGCTTCATCTCATAAGATACCTATTACATGCAGAGGGGGTGGAAGCTCTGTTACTGGCTCTTCTGTGCCTCTTGGTGGTATAGTTGTTGATATGTCAAAGATGGATAAGGTTGTGCAGATAGATAGTATTAACTACACAGTAACTGTGCAGGCAGGAAAGAAGCTGTCAGACTTGGAGAGAGAATTAAACAGCCTAGGGTTCACTCTTGGGCATTTTCCTCAGTCATTTCATATAGCCACGGTAGGAGGTTTTATATCTACAATGGGGACAGGCGAGTATAGCGGAAGATACGGAGGTATAGAGGATTCATGCATGAGCGTCAGAGTCGTTCTTCCCGATGGCAAGCTAGTAGAGACAAAAAGTAGCAATTCACCAAGGTCATCTACAGGCCCAGACCTGACCAGATTGTTCATAGGCGCAGAAGGGTATTTTGGCATAATTACTCAGGCCAAGCTGAAGATATCAAAAATAGAAAAATATCAGCTGAAGGTTGCATATTCATTTAGCAAAATAGATGAGGCATTATCTTCTGCAAGGGACCTTTTAGGGCTCGATATCCATCCGGCCGTATGCAGAATATATGAAGAAACAGAGGCTTCTTTGCTCCTCAACCTGAACAAAGTTGTGATGCTTCTGATATACACATTTGCGAGTGATAAGCTAGGGCAGCTGATAAAGGACGAATTGGTTAGTTTAATACATGGTAAAGAGGAGGACTCTGCTCTTGTTGATAAATGGCTTGAAATAAGATTCAAGTACAGGGAGCAGATGGACACCTTCAGGGCTTCAGGTTTAATCGTAGATACAGCTGAGCTCGGGTGCGGTTGGGATAAAGCATCAGAGCTGTATTATGATACAGTATCTGCTCTGAGATCTTTGGATGGTGTGCAGGGAGTAGGTATGCATATCTCTCACATCTACAATCAGGGCGTCTGCTTATACTTTACAATTCTATTTGAGCCATCACTGCAGCTCTATAAGAGAATCTGGGATACGTTGCATAACATAATGTCAAAGAATAACGGAACTATCTCCCACCATCACGGAGTTGGAATGTTGAAGGCTGAATTCGTAAAGAGAGAAGTGCCTTTTGAGCTACTAAAGGGTATCAAGAAATCTCTAGATCCAAGCTACATTATGAATAATGGGAAGCTCTTCAGCAACACTTAAATGAAAAATAATGTTATTATTCTGTATGCCAAAGTTTCCAAGTTCACAGTGGGTGGAAGAATATGCAAAGAAACTCAACGAAAATGATGCTTACAAAGATGCTGGCAAGACTTGGGAAGGTGACCTTGTCTTTGTTGTTGAAAAAGATCAGTCTTTTCCGAAGGATGTATACATATACCTGGACCTTTACCATGGTGAATGCAGAAAGGCGGTTTATGCAGAATCATTAGATCAGATACCCAAGGCTGCATTTACGTACAAAGGTCCTTATTCAAACTGGAGAAGGCTGATAAATAAGGAGATAGACCCGATACAAGGTATACTGACAGGGAAATTCAAACTCGAAGGTTCCATGATGAAGATAATGAGATATACAAAGGCTGCTAAGGAAATGGTTAACACAGCTACAATGGTACAGACAGAATTCTAGTGTTGATTGCAATGTGGTTCTTCAGGTCTCCAGAAATAGTCTTTGGTGAAGATTCTCTATCTTATCTTTCCACTCTTGATTTGAAAAGGGTTGTTATAGTGACTGACAGATATCTCAAGGAGAGTAAAGTCATATCTATGGTGAAGAATAGTCTTCCAGCATCTGCGCAGATAGTTGTTGTAGGGGATGTTCCTGCAGAACCAAGCTTTGATGATATGCTTCCTTCATTAGAGAATGTGAGAAACTTTTCTCCAGATTGGTTTATAGCAGTGGGAGGAGGCTCTTCTATAGATACTGCTAAGATACTTTTCGCACTTTATGAAAGGCCTGACCTTTCTGTGTATGATATCACGCCCATTGTCAAATTAAACCTGAGAAAGAAGAGCAGATTGATAGCAATACCTACAACCAGTGGAACTGGCTCCGAGTGCTCATGGGCAGCTGTAGTTTCTGAGCGAGGAGAAAAGAGGAAGAATGAACTTGCATCAAAAGAGATTCTGCCTGATATAGCCATTTTAGACCCGAAGATGGTGATTGATCTGCCAGAGGAGCAGACAAGGAATACAGCAACAGATGCTATTGTTCATGCTATAGAGTCATATGTCAGCTCCTGGAGAAATCCATATTCAGATGCTCTAGCTGAAAAGGCGATCGAATTGATAACAGGCAACCTGCCTTCAGTTCTTATTAAAGCTGACAACATTAAGGCAAGAGAGCAGGTGCATATAGGGGCATCAATGGCTGGACTATCATTTTCTAACTCTCAAATAGGTCTGGCTCATGCTCTAGGCCATGCTTTCGGAGCATTATTCAAGATCCCGCATGGTAAATCTGTAGGCATCTTTCTGCCAAGCGTTGTCAGATTCAATTATCCATACTGCAGCGATAGGTACGATAGGCTTAATGCAATCTTTCCTGAAGATATAAGAGAAAAGAAACTTGACCTGACTCTGGAGAATTTTTTGAACAAGATAGGACAGCCTTTAAAAATACATCAAATGGGAATAGATGAGAAGAATTATAGCAACCAAGTTGAAACTATTGTAGAACTTGCAAGCGAGTCTACAGGAATAACAACAAATCCGAGAGATGCAAACAGAGAAGATATAAGGAACATAGCTATGAGTGTGGTGAACTTATCAAAATGAAGAGATATGGTAATTTTATAGACGGAGTTATGGACTTCGACGGAGAAGAAGAGGTACTTTATAGTCCTGCAGATGGCAGGCAGATAGCAGTTATAACAAAGGCAAACTATGAGAAAGCCAAGGAAGCTATAGATTCTGCCGAGCATACCTTCAAAAATGTCTGGTCAAGTATATCATTGCAGAGAAGAAGACAACTTTTGCTCAGACTATCAGAAATCGTTCAGGAAAGGTCTGATGAATACGC
This sequence comes from Nitrososphaeria archaeon, assembly GCA_029775965.1. Lineage (GTDB taxonomy): Archaea > Thermoproteota > Nitrososphaeria > Conexivisphaerales > DTJL01 > JAKAPW01. The sequence continues at coordinate 31,201 of JARVJU010000006.1, forward strand.
ATTACTCGAATCTCTGAACACTGGTAAGACACTACGACAAAGTATGTTCATGGACATACCCCTAGGTATAGAGCATATATCCTATTTTGCTGAGAAGGCTGAGTTCAGAGATAGCAGAGAGATCGAGCATCCGGAATATCCCGGTACAAAAGGCATAGTACAGTATCTGCCTCTTGGTGTTGTTGCAGCTATAGCTCCATGGAATGTGCCATTTCTCATGGCTGTCTGGAAGATTGCTCCTGCCCTTCTTGCTGGTAATACTGTTGTGCTGAAGCCTTCTCACTATACCCCTTTAACAGCGCTTGAGCTTGCAGAAGATGCCAAAAAAGCAGGCTTCCCCGATGGAGTGCTAAATGTAGTAGTTGGCGATGGAAGTACTGTCGGAAATGCTCTGATAGAAAGTGAGAAGGTAAATCATGTCAGCTTCACAGGCTCCACAAGGACAGGAAAGGAGGTGATGATGAAGTCATCATCCAGTTTTAAGAAGATAACACTTGAGTTGGGAGGCAAGTCTCCGAATATAGTGTTTGACGATGCTGATCTGAATAGAGCGGCAAAAGGAATACTGTTCGGGATATACCTTAACTCAGGCCAGCTGTGTGAGTCTGGAAGCAGACTTCTCGTCCAGTCTGACATCAAGAATAAACTGATGGAAAAGATAAGATACTATATGGCAAGGATGAGGGCAGGCAATCCTACAGATATGGAGACTGATATAAGCGCTATTACAACTCAGGAGCAGAGGAATAAGATAATAGAGATAGTAGAAAGAAGTAAAGACAAGGGGGCAGATGTTCTTTATTCAAAAGAGATATCCGGCAAGGTGCCTGAGAAAGGGATATTTTACCCTCCAACATTACTTGATAATGTTTCTAGCGATATGGATGCAGCAAGGGAGGAGATCTTTGGGCCGGTTCTGGCTGTTATGGAATTCAAAGACGAAGATGAGGCAGTTAGGATAGCTAATGATACAGACTATGGGCTTGCAGCTGGAGTATGGTCTAAAGATATTGAGAAAGCAAATAGAGTAGCTAATAGAATTCTGGCCGGGACAATATGGATAAACGAGTATCACCTTCTGTCTGCTGCTGCACCAAGAGGGGGATTCAAGAAGAGCGGAATAGGAAGAGAGCTTGGGTTGGAAGGTATACTTGAGATGACGCAAACTAGACACATCTTCATAAATGAATCTGGCACTGACCTCAGTGATGTAGCATACGCCCTCGTTGTAAATGAATGATAGAATACTTCATTAATACAATGATTCTATCGTAGGCATGCACTGGCACGACGATGCTATTTCAAGGCTCATCTCTGATGAGAGGAAGAAATGGCAGAACCCTGAAAGGATAATAAATGAAATAGGTTTGGAAGAAGATTACGTTGTATGCGATCTAGCCTGTGGTCCTGGGTTCTTCACTCTAGAGTTCGCCAGCAGGCTAGGGAATAAAGGAAAGGTATATGCTGTAGATGCAAGCGCAAAAATGCTTGATCACCTCCGAAAAGAAATTGCATCAAGGAATATTACTGCAAGCATTATTATCATCAACTCTGATGTTCTGAAGACAGAAATACCTTCAGTTGCTGCTGACCTTGTCTTTTTTGCAAATGTACTGCATGATATTGATGATAAGAAAGGATTCCTAAGGGAGGTGAAGAGAATATGCAAGAAGAAAGCAAAGGTGGTAGATATTGATTGGCATAAAGATAGCATGGGGTTCGGTCCACCGTACGGTATAAGATTGAGTGAAGAAGAGGCACTTAAGATGATATCTGACTCTGGATTCAAGTTTGTAAGAAGAATGTATGGAGGCGACTTTCATTATGGACTCCTTTTTTCAAACTCTTAATCACTAACAACTGCAATTTTTCTTCTCTGAGTGCAATATTCAACCTGGAACTTCTTTGGGCTGAAGTCCTAAGACTAAATTTACGTTTCTTCCAAAAGAGTTGATAAAGTTTCTTTCTCCGTACTTATCTACGAACAGCTTTACAAGCTTCCTGACCTGCTTCCTATCATCAACCCTATAGACCATTGCGCTGTATCTTCTGCCTAAAACATCAAACGACACAGATTTCTGCTCTAGTATTGATTCCTGCTTCGGGATTATAAAATATTCTCCATTCTTATAAATAAACCAGAACGGTCTGTCTTCTACCCTTATTTCAGCTATCTCCCTACTAGTCTTTTCATCTATAGTACTGTGATGCACCTTTTGTAGCATTTCTTTCTTCTTTCCTATATTGTGTATCATAAACAGAAACCACGCCATAGAGATGAGAATCAGAGGACCCGATAAAGCCTCCCAGCTAGGAAGAGGTGCATTTACAAGGCTAAATGCATCACCGACAGCCCTTATGACAAGCCCTGCGTTCAGTATTAGCACAGGATAGTATGATAGGCCTGTAGTAGGACCTCTTCTTCCAAGTAATCCGGGTAAAAGCATCGGGGCAAAACATAATATGGTTGAGCCTATGAAACCTATTGCAACGGAATGTATAGATAAATCCCTGAAGATGAATATCGATGAGTCTGTAATCTCATATATAATACCTATTACAAGACCGACAAGAAGCCAGAAGAATGCTAACAGCATACTGAGATCATTATACTTCATTATTTTATAGTGCATCTGGGTCATCGACGGTCTGTACATAAGAGGATGAGCAAGCTCGAATATTCTCAGCGATATTATAGCCATAACAGCTGCAAGAAGAAAGAGGAGAGTTCCCAAGAGCTGAAGTATATTATCAGATAAGAGCAAAGATAAAAACGAGATCGCCACAGCCGATGCCTGAAACAGAGATGTCATTTTTGTAAAGGTTATCCTGTAATCGCATTGCCTGAAACTTACTGACCTTATCTCTACTGCATATATCATGGAGCCAGCAAAGCCTAACAGGGAAAGTTCAAGGGAGCCAGGGGAGAATAAATCTGTATGAAGATAAGATGCTGAGCTCAGAATCAAAGACGAAAAGAAGGCTGAAACAGCAGCTGTCATTATTAAAGGGTCTGTTTCAGGGAAGACACCCTTCTTGATCAGAGTGACTTTGATTATCTGCACCATAAAAATAAGGGTAGCTAGTGAAAAAAGAATGGAAAAGATAAGAAAATACTTGTACAAGTAGTCGGACACAATAAAGCCTATATTCGCAACAGTCAGAAGTGCATAATTCAGGTATGCCATCCTAATAGAAGAGATTGTGGATGCCTTGAACCTTGGGACTAGTATGTATGCAACGCCCATTATGAATTCAAATATAAAGCCATATATCTGTGCAGATGGATGAACGTGAAGGTCTACAGGGGTTAATTTAACAGAAATACCTGATATACTTGCAAGTAAAGCAGAGCCTACAGCAGTTCCAAAAAAAGCAATCACAGAGCCGGTAGCTATAAAAAGAAGTGTAAGAAGGCGAAGAGGATTCCTCTTCGATTCTGATACCATAAAGTCCCTTCTTCACTATCCTTTTTAAAAAATCTTTCAATCAAAATTTGTTGCGTCAAATTGAGTTGCTATCTTTCTTTATCAGTCTTCCAGCTAGCAATGCAGTTGGATAAAGTATCTCCTCCTCCATAGCAGCGTGATGGAGAAGATCATGCAACAAAGATACTGCCTTCTTTGCAGATTTATCTTCTATCATTCTGTTAGCTAAATCCCTGATCCTAGAATGCTCAGATAGCATCTTTTCATACGTTCCTTTTAACTTTGTAAACGCATCTACAAGCTGTGATTCTTGCTGTGGAAAGGTTTCTTCTGCCAGGTCCTTTACTGCTCCAAGCAGAGGCATCACAGTCTCCTCTTCTGCCTGAAAATGTGCTTCCAGTATATGCATCATGTCTCTGAATAGCCTTCCTGCATCTCCCTGTAGTTTAATACTTCGAAGATTATGCATGAGCTCTTCGTGCTCTTCTTTAAGCGCCTTCAGTTCTGACATGGAACAAATCAGCATAAGGACTCATATAGATTTTATCGCTAACAGTTAATGCTCTGAACAAACTTACGCCCTTGCTGAGAAAAGTAGAGACCTCAGGAAGATTACAATTGCAACAAGTATAAACCATCCTGAAACCCCAGATGCGAAAGAGATGATATTCTGAATAGATTGTGATAGAGATATGTCACCGAATACTCTTATCAGGTTTGAAAGTGTCAGAAGTATCAAAGGTAGCAAAGTAACTTTTGACTGATCCACCTTCCTGCCTGTTACGGAGGGAAGTATTACAGGTCCATGCGCAAGAAGCATGGTCCCTATGTAGCCTACAGTAAAGGAATGTATCAGAGCATCGTACATGAATCCTGGAAAGCCTGATGCATACATCAGGCCGAAGACACAACCAGCAATTAGCCAGAGGTATGCAACTGTTACATGTCTTCCAACGTACCTCTGCAGAGGTAGAGCTGACTTTGAAGCTCGTATGAAATTCCTCTGCTCTGAATATATCAATACAAATGAAATAAACATCAAGACAGAAAAGACTAGGTACAGCGCCAAGTGCTCTGTTGTATATATGGCTGAAACCAGTGTTAAAGCTGTTACAAAGCCGCAAAGTATGAAGACGGATCTGTATGCTGATAATGAATACTTCTTCGAAACAAATCTTGTCAGCTCCACTCTTTCACCAAAGATGAATATGATGGGAAAAAGAAGTAGAAGTAGAACCTCAGCTATGCCTGAAATATACATAGAATCAATCCAAAGTATTGCAAAGCCAAGGATAGGTAAGATGGACAAGATCATAAAGTAAAATGGAAGCTTTGTATCTGTCTTTATAGAGAGAGCATACAATAATAGTATAAAAAGAAGAAGAGCAAATACAATTAGCACTCCTCCAAGAGTATTCAGTAATCTTATATCAGTTAAGAAAGAAACGATCTGAAGTACAAGCCCAAAGATAGTAAGAGGAACCATCAGGTCTGCTGATAAATTATAGATTCTACTCAGGTTGAGTATCTTTGAACCAACCATCCTCTCTGTCATGATTATGGGGACAAGAAATCCGAACACCATTATGTTAGGGTGCAACGGATACAGAACAGCTAGGAAGGATGGATATGCATCGATAGAATGTATGTTCATGAGTCTGAATATGCCAAGTATCAAAGCAAGAATCATGAATACAAGAGAGGCTGCCAGCTGAAGTCTTGCCCTATTCATCGAGTTTCACCTTAGCATAAATGGATTACAGTCATCTATGACTAAATTGCATCATACTACATGCTCGAATGCCTAGCCTATAAAGCACCTCACTTCATATTCCAAGCATCTTATGCGCTTCTTCGCTCATCATTTCTGGCGTCCATGGCGGGTCAAAGACAAGGTCAACATCTACCTTGGTTATGCCAGGTACGGACAGACAGGCGTTCCTGACTTCATCTAACAGCCATGGTCCGACAGGACATCCAGGAGATGTTACAGTCATCTTAACCTTAACTTCTCCTTTTTCGTTTATGTTTAACTCGTATATCAGACCAAGGTCTACTATGTTAAAAGGGATCTCTGGATCATAGACTACCTTGAGTGCTTCAAGTACTCTTTCCGCCATCTCTCTGCTGGGGGAAACAGAAATCAAAGATTGGTCAGCCTTTATTCAAACTTCCCTTCTCTAAGCTTTTTTGCAACTTCCTCATGGTCGGTATCAGAAGGAGGGGGAGCAACAAGGTGCAAAGCCTCAAGATCCGTTTCTGCAATCAAACCTCTTTTTGCATTTGCAGGAACTACTACAAGACTGCCTGGGAAGACCTTGCTCCTTACTTCTCCAGCAACAACCTCCCCTCTACCCTTTGTAACTAGAAGGATGAGGTCATTATGTGGTGTATGAACTGGTATGAATTGTCCTGCCTTGAGGAAGACAAGGAGCACCCTATAGGAATCCCTAGAGAACACAGGAACTGGCGTGAACTGATGATCATCAAATCGCCTAACCCTGTCGAATGATGTTAGTACTACACTATCTTTTTCCTGCAGTGATGCTTCCTTTCTCTTGCCGAAGATAGCAACCCACTTTCCTGGCTCTACCTCAGATGCAGTATAAGATGAGGGATCAAAATCATCTGTTTCGTGCTGCATAAAGTATAGAAGGTGCAGAGGTTCATGATCATTAATTACAATCAATCTATTTCCTGGTTCGAGCTTGTTGAATCTTTCCATAATTAGAGAGTGTCTCTGAAATGGTGGTATGCCCCTCACATCTATAGTCTCCTCTGTCATGCAGGGTATGATGAAGAAAGGATTGAATAGACTTTTATCCGAACATATTAGGGATTCGTAGCAAACAAGATAAGAGGCTACAAAGTATGCACTAAAGAAGTTGCTCGAAGTAAAGTTCGAAGTAGAAGGCCTGGGTGACTGGGTGGATAATATAACTTCAGAAGATGCAAGGCTCTCCATAGTGGAAGTCAAAGCGAACAGAAAGTCTGTCAGTGACCTGATAGAAGTTTCCTCAGAGAAAATAAACCCTGAAGAATTAGTGAGGCATCTAAGAGAAGCTAAAGATGTAAGAGTTAACGAGTTTGAAAGAGTGAACAGAAACACAATGATAGGGACTATAAGTTCACAAAGCTGCCCTGTATGCTCTGTCTTTTCAGGGCTTGACTGCTTTCTTATATCTGCATGGAGTAACGGGGAAAAAAGATGCAATGGCGTTTGTTTGCTAGAAATGGAGAACAGCTAAAGAAACTTTATAGAAGGCTCGACTCTAATGGTGTAAAATATACAATACTCAGCGTAACAAGAAAGTTCAGAATGAAGGAAATAACAAGCAGACAAGAAGAGATACTAAGAATAGCACTAGACCTGGGTTATTTTGAGTCTCCAAGAAGAATAAACCTCAGAAGCCTTTCTGGCAGACTTGGTATAGCTCCAGGAACACTGTCCGAGATAATTCGCAGAGCTCAGAAGAATATACTGACGAACTATTTCACGTACAAGAAAAGCTGAATATATGCTCTTTTATCATGCTCCAGTGATATACGATGAGCAAACTTGCAGTAGCTATACTAGCTGGTGGTAAGAGTTCAAGAATGGGGATGGATAAAGCATTTCTTAAGATAAAAGATTCTTATTTTATACAGATTATAGCAAAAGAACTTACAAGCATCGCAGGCAGCATGGTAGCTGTAATCGGTGAAAAGAGTCCTGAGATCTTTACTGAGGTACTTGAAAAGAATATAATTGCAATAAAAGACAACTACAAACTTGCAAACCCAATGGGGGGTATGATGACTGCATTTGATTACTTTGATAAGAAAGAAGATTACGTAGCTATAGTTGCTTGTGACCTGCCTCTTGTGAAAAAGGAGCTCATACTTAGATTGCATGACATAGCTGTAGGGCATGATGCTGCTGTTCCAGTCTGGGATAATGGAGATCTGGAGCCTCTTTGCGCTGTATACTCTGTAAAAAAAGGACTTGAATCAGGGAAGAAAATGCTACAAAGCGGGATAATAGGTTGCAGAAACTTGGTCAAGGCTATGAATGATGTCAGGTATGTAGCAGCTGAAGAACTAAAAGATGTTGATAAAGAGCTATCTTCATTCAGAAATATAAACACAAAAAAAGATTATGAACAACTTGTTGCAAAGATTCAGAAGAGTCCAAAACTATAATTGCTAAGAGTTTATCTTTCTGAAATAACTTTAGCTATTCTGTCGATCTGGCTATAAAGGCTTAAAACAGGTATGCCATGATATTCCTTAACACCAGAGGATGCGTATCTACCTGTTATTACAGATGCATCCCTATGCAGATTTAAGAGTTCTTCTAATTCTTTCTCATCCTTCGCGCATACTACAGTTACCACACCACTTTTCATAGTAAATTCACTGTAGAAACCCTCGACAAGAAGATAGTCCAGCTTTTTCTTTTTGAAGTAAAGCATTATCTGCTCGAGACTGTTTTTAGAAGCTCTTTCATGGATCAGGATTATATCCCTTGAAAAAAGTGCAACAGGGTTTGCTCCTGATTGCAGATGCAGCCAAGAGTCTTTTCTTGGCATCTCTATGTCTCCTTTTCCTGCTCTTTTAATGCTGCCTACCTTCTTTCCATGAGCAATAAGATACCTTGCCAAAGAAGTAAGAGCAGTTGTCTTTCCGCTTTGTTTAAATCCAGCAAATAGAATTATCTTCAACCGCTAAACTCCTGCTATTCGGAATAGTTCATTCGGCCCAAGAAGTGTTACTTTTATCTCTTCTCCTGCTTTGATGCTCTGACGAGGTGCAAGTATGGTATATGCGTTTGCATCAAGCAAACTGGATAATAAATTTGACCCCCATCTTAGGGGATGAGCTAGAATGTAGTTTCCTCTCCTCTCGAGTTTTAGCATATGAGCAGAGGGGAGAAACCTCTTATTCTCAATCGATGTGGATAAGTGTGATGCAATTTCGCAGCTTAACCTTTCCTTATAAGTAGAGTATGCAGCAGATATGCTAGGAATGACAAGGGAAAAAAGAGCTACTGCTGATGATATGACATGAGCAGGAAGCATCCAGATTAACTTCCCTTTTAACTTGACAAGGCCAGTTGGCCTTGCAGGCAGAAGCTTTACACCATGAAAGACAGTTTCTGCGTTCAGTGAGAGTAGAAGATCCAGCATCAGGTCGTTTAGACCTACAGAGCTTCTGCCTAGTGTTATCAGCATATCATAAGATTCTATCTCCCTTTGAAAGAAAGAAGAAAGTGTCTTGGCTTCATCCTCAAGTACTCCAAGCAGATGAGCCTCTGCACCTATCTCTTTCAGATAATGAAAGACAAGATAGGCGTAATTGTTAAAGATTCTCCTTTTATCCGTCTTCTGTGCCTTCTTGAGCTCCCTGCCTACTGATAATATTCCTATTCTGATTCTTCTCTTGACCTTAACCCTATTTATCCCTTCGAAGAGAAGAAGACTTATACACGCTGCATTGAAGACTTCGCCTTCTTTGATCACTATCCTTTCTTTCTGTATATCTTCCCCTTTTTTGAGGATGTTTTTGAACTTTGGTATGGCTGAGCTTATCTGGATTTTATCACCCAGTAGCCTTGTATCCTCTATCCTCGCAACAGCGTCAAAACCCTCAGGTATAGGCGAGCCTGTCGTAACATACTTTGCATGATACCCTGATAAAGCGGGAGAGTCTACTATATTCAATTCTACAGGCCTCTCAATCGATGCTTCAGAAAGATCCCCTGACCTTACAGCATAACCGTCCATCATAGCAATGTCGAACTCAGGAATGTTTATTCTCGAGGAGATGTCTTCTGCAGCAATCCTTCCGATTGCTTGAGTAGCATTTATGCTCTCTGGTTCAATAATAGGCATGGAGGATATTGCCAGCTTGAGAGCTTCTTCATAATCCATCAGTTTTAGATATTTTGAAATGTCAGACCTCACCCAGCAGCACCACTTGGTATATAGCTGGTAGACAACTTCTTAATTATTGTGTAGGTTAGGCCAAAGATCTCATAGAACCAGGCTAGTATAGCTATGTACACAAATACATCGGGTATGATAAGAAGCTGAAGCAGGCCCGTTGCTTTTGCAAGCATTAATGTGCATACAGTATACATACCCATAGGAAAGACGGCACCCCAGAACTGAGCATCATATGCTAGAAATTTCACTCCTCCCAATGTATGCCTCCAGACACCTATTATCAAAAGCCAAGGGATCCACCATGATCCAAAACCCCATATCATCAGCGTTGTCCCGGATATGAATGTGTACAGCTGGTTCATCAGCTGCTGGTTGATTAATGAAAGATTAGTATTTTCATATAGAAGAAGAAGCGACCCTGCTAGAGTAGTTATCGCTGTAGCTCCCATGTTTATCCAGTAAGGGCCTGTTGCGTCTTGAGGATCCAGTCTGAAAAAGAGAAGCCTGTAGCTTATAAGAGCTATAAGAATGACGTACATCATCCAGCCTATGAAGTACATTATAACGCCAATAGTGTATGTATAGGGATAATAGGGGCTTAGCCTTGCTCCAAGGACAGAAACAGATTCTGTTGATACAACTGCTACAAGCCATGTGCCGTTTATCCCTCTATCTAATGAGGGCTTTTCCTTTCCTATCATGAGGGATGTGAATATGGAATATTGATAGAATGCCCAAAGAAAGAGGCCAAAGATCCATAGTGCATATGCAGCTACAAAATCATGCTGTATAAGAATCAGCTGTACACCTACTGTATTGTTACCAGCTATAACAGTGAAGAAGCCCGGAGCCCTTCTATGGTCCTTTAGATCCTGCAGGTAGTAGGCTGGAAAGAGCAAAATCCTCATCAGAGTTAGAAGCCATATAATCACATAAGCTGCAACGTTGATATAGAGTAGAGGAATATATAGAAAGGGCATGTTGTAGAAGAAAGCAGCAATCGATACTATTCCTGTAGCCATAACCATGGAGAAGTATGAGGGCATGATGTTTGAGGTTTCATACTTCACTTTATCCCAAAGAGTTTCCATAACTCCCTCCTTAGGAGCTCCTTGATATACTCCTGTAAACTATGTTTCTTCTCCATAGATAAGGCAATGGAAGGCTGAATATATGAACAAGCCTTGTGAATGGTAAGGCTGCGAAGAAAAGAAGCCCTAGCAAAGTATGCAGCTGATACGTCAGGGGGGCGGTTGCTATTATAGGAATATCGGGTCTGAAGGTAAGTATGCTCCTAATGTATACACCTATGGTTGAGCGATAATCATATTCTCCTATAAGCAGCGAATAGCCCAGAGTATTCAGTAACCCGCTAAGCATGACAAAAAGTAGTAGTGCAAGTGTGAAATAATCATCTATACCGCTGGTTGCTTTCACCTTTCCGTTCAGAAGCCTTCTTGCAAGCAAGACGAATAGGCCTAGAACAGATATCACTCCCGCCAGAGCACCTCCATAAAAAGCTATTATGTGATAGCTGCTGAAGCTTACACCCATACTTTTGTAAAAGCTGACTGGAATTAAAAGACCCATTATATGCCCTATGAAGACAAATATGAACCCCCAGTGGAACATAATACTCCCCCACATAAGTAACCTTCTCTCAAGTATCTGGCTTGATTTGGATGTCCAACCCCATGGGTCTTTATCATACCTGAGGATGAGGCCAACTATGAAAACTGTCAGAGCAACATATGGATATATCACCCAAAGAAAAAGCTCAACCTCAGCTACCAAAGTTAAATCCCTCTTATCGTATCTGCAAGAATTCTAAACAACTGTGAATAAGGGCTTTTGCTCTTCTCAACATTTTCTGCCATAATAACTATAGCCTTAAGGTATCTTTCAATAGCTACTTCAACATCTGAATCAGCTACAGAAAGAAATTTTAGGAAAGTAGGTAAATAGTCAGGTAGCTCTTTTGTATCTTCTATCAGCCCAGACCTTTTGTACAAGCTTCTGAGATTGATAAGCTCGCTGCCTCTTTCCATACTGACACCAAATGAGCTGTAGGAAAGGTAGAGGCTACATTCTTCAGAGAAGTCGAAAGTCCGAACATATGTTTCCTGAAGTTCTATAGGGTCAGAACTACTCATGTAATCGATAAAGCTTATGAGAGCTGAAGCCTTCTGTCTTGGAAGAGATTCTGCTTCCTTCCTTAGCCTTGGTAGAGATGAAATAAGAGAAGAGTCTGGATATGCTAGAAGCTCTGAGCAGATATAAAAGAACAGCCTATCATACATGTTCAAGCTTTAGAACCCCCAATCAACGTTAACCTTTGCATCCTTTGAATTGCTGCAACCTGAACAGTCTTTGCAAAAGTCCTTCGTTTGCTTTCCATTCTTTGCTAGGAATTTTGCATAAGCTTCCTTTTCGTAGAAAGGTAAACCTGCTATGCCTTGCTCTGAATAGAGGTCTCTTGCAATCTCCCTGTGAGAAGTAGGGATTACAAATCTCTCCTCAAACTTGGCTATTGCAAGCATGCGAAATATCTCTTTTGTTTCCTGCTCTGTCAGCCCGGCTTTCTTTATAGTATCCCAGTCTGGCGTAAGAGCTAAGGTTATAGCTCTCATGTACATGCGGACGGCAGCAAGTCTTCTTAGAGCGCTTATGACAGGCTGCTCATCCCCTGCTGCAAGCAGATTGGCAAGGTACCGAACAGGAATTCTGAGCTTCTCTATAGAAGGAAAGATATCAGATTCGTTACCTGTCAGCTGGAAGACCTTATCAGCTATAGGACTTATAGGGGGTACATACCATACCATTGGTAAAGTTCTATACTCTGGATGAAGAGGAAGTGCAATCTTCCATCTGACTATCAGCTTGTAAACGGGTGAGCGTTTTGCATATTCTATCCATTCCTCAGGTATTCCGTTTTTTATCGCATGTTTTCTTACCTCTTCGTCTGATGGATCCAAGAAGATTGAAAGTTGGGAGTTAAGAAGATCCTTTTCATTCTCTACCGAAGCTGCTTGCCTAACCTTATCTGCATCATACAGCATGACGCCAATGTATCTTATCCTTCCTACACATGTTTCCGAGCAGATTGTTGGTAGACCTGCCTCTATTCTGGGGTAGCAAAAAGTACATTTCTCTGCTTTGTGCGTCTTCCAGTTGAAATAGACCTTTTTGTAGGGGCAACCTGATATGCAAAATCTCCATCCTCTGCAGGCTTCTTGGTCTACGAGCACTATCCCATCTTCCTCTCTCTTGTATATCGCACCCGAAGGACATGAGGCAACACAAGAAGGGTTCAAGCAATGTTCACATATTCTTGGTAGATAGAACATGAACGCATCTTCATACTCAAGCTTTATTGATTCCTCCATCCCCCTAAGGTTTACATCTAGATGTGCTGTCACATTACTTCCAGCAAGGTCATCCTCCCAGTTTGGCCCCCAACTTGGCTGCGTCTCTCTTCCTGTTATCGAAGATATAGGACTTGCAACAGGTTGATGCTGACTTTGCTCAGCTATGGTCAGCTGTTGATAGTTGTACGTCCATGGCTCATAGTAATCTTCTAGTGTTGGCAAAACAGGATTGAAGAATATCTTCAAAATCCTTGATAGCTTTCCGCCCTGCTTTAGTCTTAGCTTTCCTTTCTTCAGTTCCCAACCCCCTTTATTCTTTGCTTGATCCTCCCATCCCCTGGGATATCCAACTCCAGGTTTTGTTTCAACGTCATTGAACCATATGTATTCAGCACCTGGTCTGTTTGTCCATGTGTTCTTGCAGGTAACAGAACAGGTGTGGCATCCTATGCACTTATCTAGATTCATAACCATGCATATCTGAGCCTTAACGTTCAGCCCAATTCACCTCCTGCATCTTTCTTATGTATACAATTGTATCCCTCTGATTGCCAACAGGCCCCCAATAGTTGAATCCATAGCTAAACTGTGCGTATGCTCCTATCATGTGAGTAGGCTTGACTCTTATCTGAGTAACACTGTTGTGTATTCCACCCCTCTCCTTTGTTATTGTAGAAAATGGCACGTTGATAGTCCTATCTTGCGCGTGATAGGAAAAAGCTGTGCCTTTTGGTATCCTGTGGCTGATTACAGCCCTGGCAACCATGACACCATTTCTGTTAAAGACTTCTACCCAGTCGTTGTCAGCTATCCCTGCATCAGATGCGTCTTCATTATTAAGCCAAACTGTAGGCCCGCCTCTAAATAGGTTAAGCATCCTAAGATTGTCGGAGTATGTAGTATGAATAGACCATTTGTTATGTGGTGTTATCCATCTAACTCTAAGAACCTTGTCTTTATCCATATCTTTACTGATCTCTGGCATCTCTCCATTCAGAAGTGGCTCAGGCAAAAGAGGAGGTCTGTAGATTGGGAGATTCTCACCGAATTCTCTTATAAGCTGATGGTCTAAATAGAAATGCTGCCTGCCTGTAAGTGTTCTCCAAGGAACCTTTCTCTCCACGTTTACTGCAAAGGCTGTATACTGTCTTCCTCCTTTTTCTATTCCACTCCAGACAGGAGTGGTCATGACTCTTCTTGGCTGTCTTACCAAGTCATCGAACCTTATCCTCAAACCACTCTCCTCTTCAGCAAGGTCCGTCAACTTTACACCCGTCTTTTTCTCAAGGGCCTTCCAGCCCTTCATAGCTACAGAGCCATTCGTAGCACCAGACAGTGCCATTATTGCCTCTGCAGCTTTTACTGCAGTGCTTATGTCTGGATGGCCTTGCCAGATATTCTCACCCAACTCTTGTTTTAGAGCATCATACTCTTCACCAGGGTTGAAGGTAATTCCCTTTGCACCCATACCAAGCTGAGTGATAAGAGGTCCAAGAGATAACATCTTTTTGTAGATGGCTGAGTAATCTCTTTCAACTATCTTCATCCTCTGAGTATTCTTGCCAGGTTGAGGTTTCTCTGCTTTTTCCCACCATTCTTCTATCCTTCCCCTTGGCTGTGCGATTTCATCAGGACTATCATGCATCAAAGGTACTGTAACAACATCTTTGACAGGAGATGTAAAGTATCTTCGAGCCATCTCTGAAAAGACTTTAGAAATACCTGCGAATGTGTCCCAGTCGCTCTTTGATTCCCACGCAGGGTCTATCGCAGGGTTGAAAGGATGAATAAAAGGATGCAGGTCAGTTGTGCTGATATCATGTTTTTCATACCAAGTAGCAGCTGGAAGAACTATATCAGAATATAGAGCAGTCCCATCCATTCTGAAGTTAATATCTACCAAGAGGTCAAGCTTGCCCCTAGGTGTGTCTCTTAAGATGATTAAGCTTGGTTTGACTAATAGCTCTTTACCCATCACTGCATTTTTTGTACCAAGCAGATGCTTGAGGAAATATTCATGACCTTTGCCACTAGCTGAGATAAGGTTTGCCCTCCAGACAAATAATATTCTGGGAAAATTTACAGGCTCATCAGGGTCTTCTATGGCAAATTTTAGCTCTTTCTTTGCAAGTTTTTCTGCAATGAAGTTTACTATTTGCTGTTCATCTTTACTCCCATTATTCTCTGCTTCTCTTACCAACTCTATCGGATTCTTGTTAAACTGAGGATAGCATGGAAGCCAGCCTAGCTTTGCAGCTAGTACATTATAATCAGCAAAGTGAAGAGCTCCATATTTACCTGCCAGAGGAGATGAAATAATCTTTGCTGTCTGATATTCATACCTCCACTGATCAGTTGCAATGTAGAAGAACGAGGTACCATTCTGAAGACGAGCAGGCCTTGACCAGTCGTTTGCAAATGCTACTGTGGACCATCCCTCTAAAGGTCTGACCTTCTCTTGCCCAACGTAGTGAGCCCAGCCGCCTCCGTTGACTCCTTGAGCCCCTGTCAGTAGAACTAAAGAGAGGATAGCCCTGTATATCTGGTCGTTGTGATACCAGTGGTTTATCCCTGAACCCATTATTATCATAGACCTTCCGTGTGTTATCTCAGCATTCTTCGCAAACTCTCTAGCTATCTGTGTAGCAGTATCTCTTTTTACTCCCGTTATAGCCTCCTGCCAGGCTGGAGTGTATGGTTTTGGGTCGTTATAGTCAGAAGGATAGTCACCTTTAAGACCTCTAGATATGCCTATTGATGCAAGCAGAAGGTCAAATACAGTTGTTACAAAATACTCCTTGTTGTCAGCTCTAATAACTTTAGCAGGCAGCTCCCTTGTAAGAACACTACCATCTGCCCCTTCTTCAAAATAGGGAAAAGCTACAGGAAGAATTTTATCCTCATTCCCTAGCAAAGTAAGCATAGGCTTTATCTTTTTACCCTCTGAAGAAAGTTCAAGATTCCATTTACCTTCCTCACTCCATCTGAAACCTATGCTTCCATTTGGGACTACAGGCATACCTGTCAAGCTATCGAACAGAACTGTCTTCCAGTCCGGATTGGCTGTCTTCAGGCCTAGGTCAGAAGCAGTCAGGAAGTTAGAAGGTGTGTAAAGTTCTTTATCCTTATCTTCATATTCTACCTTTTCAAGTATTACAAGAAAAGGGAGGTCTGTGTAGGTAGAAGCATATTCTTCAAAATACTGAACATTCCTATCAACATAAAATTCCTTTAGTATTACATGGGTCATCGCCAAAGCAAGGGCTCCGTCTGTTCCTGCTCTTACTGGGAGCCATATATCTCCAAACTTTACGTTGTCAGTGTAGTCAGGACTGACTGCTACTATCTTTGTCCCTTTATACCTAGCTTCTACCATGAAATGGGCATCAGGTGTTCTTGTTATAGGCAGGTTCGCCCCCCACATTATGATGTAAGAAGAATTGTACCAATCCGCACTTTCAGGAACATCTGTCTGCTCCCCCCATATCTCTGGCGAGGCTGTGGGCAAGTCGCAGTACCAGTCATAGAAGCTTATTATACCTCCTCCAAGCAAGGAAATGAACCTTGAGCCAGAAGCATAGCTGACCATCGACATTGCAGGTATTGGAGTAAATCCGAATATCCTATCAGGACCATACTTCTGGATGGTATAAATGAGGGATGCAGATATAAGCCTGTAAATTTCCTCAGTGTCTGCTCTGATGAAGCCTCCCATACCTCTGGCAGATTTGTAGAGATTTTGCTTAGCTGGATCCTCTACTATACTCTTCCACGCTTTAACCTCATCACCAGCATTCTGTGACAGAGCTTCTTTCCAAAGTCTCCAAAGAATCCCTCTAACATAGGGATATCTTATTCTAAGGGGGCTGTAGACGTACCATGAAAAGGAAGCACCTCTTGGGCAGCCACGCGGCTCGTACTCAGGCATGGATGGTCCGTTAGTAGGATAGTCGGTCTGCTGGGTCTCCCAGGTTATTATTCCATCCTTCACGTATATCTGCCAGCTGCAAGAGCCTGTGCAGTTTACGCCATGGGTAGACCTGACTATCTTATCATGCTGCCATCTCATTCTGTAAGCCTCTTCCCATAATCTGTCTCTTGGCGAAATGGCACTCCATCCTTCTCTGTTTGGCCTGCTCTTTTTGAAGAATTGTGGTATCTTTCTTAGCTGGGACCCTACCAAAATCTTTCACCTGCTTTCAAGACATCATTCTGCAGCATCTTATTCAAGTAAGCCTGCTCAGAGTTATAAAATGGTACCCTAACAGATTAGGGTCATAATCAGCTAATTTGTCAATCATGAATTTGGTTCAGATATGCTTCTATTATCTTCCTTATCCCTCTTCTCATCTTCTCTTGAAGACTTGGAGGTGACACACCCAGCTGATAGGCCAGCTCTGTCATTGTTGTCTTTCTATTAACATCGAAGAATCCATTTTTGAAGGCAAAAGATAACGCTTCTAGCTGCTTGGGAGTAAGCGCTGCATTCTCTGTATATTTATTCTTTAAAATTAGCCTAGCAACTATCCCCTTTTTCTTAAGATTACGCATGAATGAATTTAATGCAGAAGAGGAGAATGAAAGTACATGGTATAGCATATCCTTCTCTGAAACCTGCTCTGCGTTCATAACCAGAATCTGCGAATCAGCGAATTCTTTGCAGACAAGACAGCTTTCACTCTCAACCAGAATTTTCTTTTCCCCTAGCTTAGCAAGTGTTATAGATTTTCTTCTCAGGTCATCAAGGCTGATGCTTTTTGTTCTGAATTCTACCCTATGCACGCTTGTCCTTGTACCAGCTCTCAAGAAGAATAGGGATACCTTTCCTCCTACGATGCTTGCAGATTCAGCTACAGGGCAGCCAGTCTTCTTTACTTTGATGTATGCTTCTACAGCTGTATTTGGCTTCAATTTTGAAGTATTGACCTTGTCACTTTTATACACTTTGCCTTTACCATCAATGCGATGCCTATGCAGAGTCTACATCCAGATATGTGTTGATACCATATGATGTGTTTATCATGTATTATGAATTATTTCTTGCTTCTTTCCTATTGGGACCTTTGCGCTCCAGAGCAGAGCCATGAAAGCCCTTCTTGGTGACAGAGCTGCGATGAGTGCGAAGGAAGAGAGTAAGATATGCTGGAAGAGCCAGTGAAATATTAATGGTGCACCAAGTGAGGAATCAGGCTGTATGGCACCGAAGGAGCTTGGTAGGCCCAGAAATCCAAATAATTCATTCAAAAATCCACCCAGACCTATAGCTGTGAGGCTTGGGGGAACCCAGAACCCCCATGTTACTCCTGCTACAAGCAGAGAAACTCTGAGAGTTCTTATTGCTAATGTATTAGCCTTAATCCTTGCGTATACACCATATGGAAAGAAGGCTGATATAATCGCGAAGAGTGAAAGAAGCTGATGTTCAAAGAGCCAATGATACCATATTGCCGGGGAGGCTGAAATAGGAGATATCTCTCCCCATTCTACAAACATTGCAAGAGACCATGTTATACCTGCTATAAGCAATGAAATTCTTAATAATGTACTTGCTATCAACCTACCTTTTGATGCATTGATATAGCATACTCCCTCACTTGTTTTTAATTCTCTTTCAAGCACCAAAAGACTCAGAAATACAATTGCAAGTTGAAATACCCCCAGATACCAGTCGTTGAGAAGTACATCCCACGTAGATACCCCGCTAACAGCAGCCACTACAGCTACTCCTGCGGTGCTTAAACATGTGGTACAACAGCATGCCCCCAGCGTAGCAAGGCCAGTAACCATAGGAACTGCCCCAACAGCAGAAACAGGCGCTGTTGATTTGCTTCTTGAATTCAGGGCTAAAACAACAGCTACCGCAGAGCCGAATCCGACTCCAGTTGATATAAGAACCATAAGTATTGTTGGAAGCAATGGAAAGACGAGTACAAGCTTTGAAAAGTCTAGCCAGAGCATTGGGTAGTCCCATGGTGGATAACCCGAAGAGACGATATAGAACTTTGTAGTCTCTGCTGGCACAAATGCAAGCATACCTCCTATAGCCATTGAAACTACAGCGAAGATTAGTGATATGCTTACCCAGAATAATTTACCCAGCTTTGTTGTTAATAATGACCTGGTGCTACGAAGGAAGATCAGCTCTGACTGCATTTACTCGGCACCTAAGAGCTTGTCACTACTATATATCCATTCATATATCCCAGCAGACCCATTCCTGGGCCGCATGGTACTTCACAAAGGTACATGTACGTGCCAAGAGTTGTGAACGTATAGTTGAATACTATCATAGTATCTGGGGGGATGGGTACGTTGACGTTAAGCTGGGGTATATCGAATGAGTGTGCAACAGGCAGATTCTGTATCTGGTTTCCTTGGCTATATACCACCGGTGTTTGACCACTATCTGTGTCATTGTATATTGAAAATTGAAGAGCTGCAGTTCCAGAGAAGTTTTCATTCACAGCTGTATCTACGTTCACTATAACGAATTTAATTGGTTTGTTAGCTGGTACAACTATTGTATTGTAATTTGGCCCAGGACCACTGCTAGCTGCTGATGGCACAGTACCGTTGAAGTTGCTTACTGGTACAAATGCATCATACCCACTTCCTCCCCAGTCAGGGACTACTGCAAGCTCTACTGTAGTGGGTTGAGTTGAAGAGGAAACATTCTGTTTGGGAGATGAGCTGGATAATACTTGAGTGTAGGCTCCTAGCACCAAGCCAAAAGCTATTATGAATGCAAGCGTTGCTATCTTCCAGACCTTCGCATTTCCTTTTTTCTGATTATCATTACTCATAACCTAGACTTTATCGTCTGGAGTATATCTTATTGTGTGTGCAGATACATTATAAAGTTAACATTAGCATGCAAATGCGAACAGAGCTTCTTTCGCTACAGTTTTATCAGGCTTAAGCGGCCCTGATTTGGGTATGGATAAAACAGAAGACATTTTACTATTCTACATATGTAAATTTGCCAAGGAGTAGACAGCAAATGGATTTTCACAGGACACCTGTTCTTATCTTCTGGGAGACTACAAGGGCATGCCCTCTAGCCTGCATACACTGCAGAGCATCAGCACTCTCTGACCCTTTACCAGGAGAGATGAATACACATGAAGCTATGCGATTCATAGATTCTATTCTTGAGTTCGAAGAGCCAAGGCCTACGTTGATATTTACAGGCGGGGATCCCTTGAAGAGAAAGGATTTATTCCTGCTGCTCGAATATGCAAAGAAAAGGGGTATCAGGACCGGCCTTTCGCCAGCAGTAAGCGAACTTCTTACCAGCAATGTATTTGAGAAGGTAAAGGAGTTGAATATATCATCTGTTTCCATCAGTCTTGATGCACCTGTTGCGAATTTACATGATGAGATAAGAAGAAGACAGGGAACGTTCGTCAGAACTATAGAGGCTATAAGACTGGCTCTTTCTCTTGGGATAAATATCCAAGTGAATACTGTTGTAATGAGACATAATTTTTCTCTTTTACCTGAGATCTTTCACCTTATCAAAGAGATTGGAGTGAAGACATGGGAAGTATTCTTCCTTGTGAGAGTTGGCAGGGGAATAGATGTGGAAGATATTACACCTGAAGAATACGAATCTGCCTGTAACTTCTTATATGATGCGTCCATGTATGATGTTGTAATAAGAACTGTAGAAGCGCCTTTCATAAGGAGAGTAGCTAGGGCAAGAGCTGAAAAAGGTGAATACTGGACAGGAAGAGATTATGTTCAGATGCGGGAAAAGCTTCTGAAATATGAGGGTACACCTACCAGCAATTCCACTATAGCTACAAGAGGGACGCTAGATGGTGATGGTATAATCTTCGTTGGGTATGATGGCTCTGTATACCCTGGAGGACTTCTGCCTTATATGCTGGGCAGTGTAAAGGAGCAGAAGATAGCAGGAATATACAGGGAATCAGAAACCTTGAGAAGAATCAGGGAAAGAGAGTTAAAAGGATACTGCGGGATTTGCGAATACAAGTCTATATGTGGAGGTAGCAGAGCTAGGGCATATTCGTTTACAGCAGACCCTCTAGAATCGGACCCCGCATGCATCCAAGTCTCCGCTATTGCAAGACAGAACTGACATCATCCCATATTTGAAGTGTTATGAGATTCCTGATTTGACATCATGGCTTGTCTTTTGACAACTAGAGGCTGAATCAAGGGCCCAGATTCTGGAGTGCTCCTTCCTCTTAGCTACGTATGGATCTTCCTTGCATATAGACATTTTTCATCGCATTCATCCAATAATTGAATATGTTGGCTTTCTGAGGGTTCGTTCGAAAAACGATGTTCGCCTTCTCTTTGAATATTGGAGTAATGGGAGTGGCTAAATATTCGAAATAAGCGAGCAGCAAAGGTTGAACGCGTTCATAATAGGGCTAGGCGTATTCCTAACAATTCCATACGCAGCATGGTTCTTAATACTGATTAGGTACCTAGATAGTAACTATACCTCACCAACTCTTAAACAATATGCTCCAGCAGATGATGAAGTGTCTGTTATAATAGCTACAAGGAATGATGATGTCAGCTCATGTGTAAACAGCCTGCTGAGAAGCAGAGGTGTAAAAGAGATAATAATAGTTGATGACCATTCAGACGATCGAACTCTGAAACATCTGAAGGAAATAAGCTCAATTGATAATAGAATTAAATTGCTTTATCTTAATTCGGAAGATTCAGGCAAGGCGTCAGCCTGCCAGCTGGGGGCTGATAAGAGTACCTGTAGCATTTTGCTCTTTATAGATGCTGATACTGTAGTAAATGACAATGCAATAGAAAGAGCTATCTCACTTCTTAAAGCTAATGAACTTGATGCCATATCACTAGTAGGATATCTGAGGTGCAAAGATTTTGATAAGGTAATTACCCCTTTCAGCTTTGCTCTGCTGAATGCACTTGTTCCTATTAAAGACGTTGCGAACACCAAAAAGAAGACAGGTTATTTCTTCGGCAGTTTTATCCTGATCAGAAGGGATTCGTATGTTAAGATAGGTGGTCATAGAGCTGTTAGGGGCTATATTCTTGAGGATAAGGCGTTAGGAGAGCTTGCAAAAGCTAGCAAGCTAAAAATAGCAATTGCACGGGGAGAAAATCTTGTATCAGCAGAGTGGGCACCAGGACTATCTGCAAACATTGAAGCTCTTAAAAGGGTGCTTGTGCCTTCTATGCATGGAAAAAAAGGATGGGCCCTTGCATCTTCTGTAGCTATAAGCCTGCTCTTTCTGCTCCCTCTTCTTACAGTCGCTCTAGGTTTACTGAATGCTTACTTTGCGTTCATAGGGTTCGGCTCTCTCTTTTTCGAGTTCATTTTCAATGCTTACGGCTCTAAAAATATAGGTGTAAGTGTACTTTACTCAACACTGTTCTTACTAGCAGAGGTGATTCTCATTATAGCATTCTGGAGGAGCCTATGGATTTCGTACAGAGGAGGTATTGTCAGATGGAGGGGAAGGGAATACAATTACACAGCTAAGCAAAAAATTTTGTGATCTGCTCATAAGGGATAGGAGTCTCATGTATTTCTTGATTGATCACATTTTCTATCGCCTTAACCAGCGCTGGAGGGACTCCTATTGTAGGGCTCTCTCCCACTCCTTTAGCTTTATGCTCTAGTGCCGATGGAATCTCTGCCAATTTAACCATAACATGAGGTGCTTCAACAGCAGTAGGAAGTCCTGCGTCAGCTATAGAACCAACTAAAGGCTGACCGTCTTCATTGTATCTGGCAACCTCGTACAGAACCTGCCCTACAGCCTGGATAGAGCCGCCTATCACCTGACTTTCTATCATAGCTGGATTTAGCGCTCTGCCAACATCGTAGTATGCCACTATTCTCTTAATCCTGATACCTTTTACAGTATCCCTTTCGACCTCGACAAGGTTGGCTCCTAAGCTTGTAGATTGGTCGCTCGGTGTGTAGAATACCTTTGCCTCATAATCCCCCTTTAACAACTCATCAACAGAATAACTTCCATGCTTCGCTTTAACCTGATCCTTTATACGTTTAATCGCTTCTAGCAGAGCCATCCCACCCATTATTGCACTTCTGCTTCCCCAAGAGCCTACCCCTTCATCAAGCTCCTTTGTATCGCCTTTATGATATGCTATCTTACCTTCAGGCACATGCAGACTCTCTTGCACCAGCTTCTTTACGAATCCCTCATGACCCTGCCCATGTGAACTCCCGCCCAGCCATACGTTAACAATTCCCTCTGAAACTTTTATCCTTGCTGATTCTCCTGGCTGGGCGGATGAGACAAGCACAAAAGAAGAAAATCCGATGTTATTTGACCCTTTAACGTAACCTAGCTCCCTAGCTGCCTTTTGAAGAAATGGCTTTAGAGGATCAACTTTGAGTCCTAAAGGAGATACAAACTGCTCTGATGCTGCATTTTCTAATCTTACTTCTACTGGGTCAATACCTGTTTCTTTAGCAACTGCATCCATCATCCTCTCAACAAAGAACGCTGCCTCAGGCCTTCCAGCACCTCTGTACGGACCTAGTGGTACCTTGTTTGTAAAGACCCCTCTTGCCTTAACATAAACATTCTTTATTGCATATGGTCCAGTTATCTGGTATCCTATGAACCTAGGAGCAAAAGATGCTATACCAACAGGATAAGCTCCTCCATCTACAAGAATATCCGATTTGATGCCAAGCACCTTTCCTTTAGCATCTGCATATACCTTCATTCTTGCCCTTGCCCCTCTTCCCTGATTGGTAGCCACAAGATGCTCCGACCTGCTTTCAATCCATTTAACGGGCCTTCTCAGCTTCATTGAAGCATAGGCTGCTATAACATACTCCGGGTAGAGCGCACTTTTTGTACCAAAGGCTCCTCCTGTATCAGTCTGGATAACTCTTATACTATTTTTATCTATCCCGAGAGCTGTTGCCATTCCTCCTCTTATACTGTGTACCGACTGAGTGGATATCCAGACTGTCAGAGTCGACCCATCGTAATCAGTGACTACCCCTCTCGGTTCAATAGGGTTAGGGATTATCCTTTCATTTTTGAGTGTCTTCTCTATAACTATGCTTGCATCTTTTATTTCAAAGTCCTTCCCCATCTCTACCTTACCAAACTCGTTAGAAGATGTGCCTGGATGTATGGGCTCAGAAATAAGCGCCTGCTCGGGGTCGACTACAGGCTTTAACGGTTCATATTCTACTTCTACAGAGTCTGCAGCATCCTCAGCCTCATACCTATCCTTGCCAAGAACTGCAGCTACAGGCTGCCCAACAAAATTCACACTCTGAGTTGCCAGGACAGGAAAGTTAATAGATTGTTCAGCCCCACCTCCTTCCCCGACTGATGGAAGAACAGCTTTAAGCTCATGACCTGTAATCTCACCCTTTACCCTTAGTATCCTGGCTCTTGCATAGTTGCTTCTTACTACTTTAAGATAGAGCATGCCGGGCAGATAGAAATCATCTACAAACTTACCTTTGCCAAGTATATAGCTCTGCATACCTTCTAATGCCAAACGAGACTACCAAGACAACAATGCAAAATAAGATAGATTATAAGCAGTACTCCAAAAATGCGATGTTGATGGCATATATCTACCAACTAACTATTAGCTTAGCGAACTGTCTTGCACCAAGAGCATCTTGTTCAATAATAGAGCATGCTAAGTTCCATTTCTACGAATATTTTCTATCTCCACAAGCTGAAAGGATCATTCTGGCGTGACGTCCTCCACCGGATGAATAAGGTGGTCTTCTGCCCCATTTCCATTATAAAATTGGAGTCAGAGTTGTTGCCCTTTCGCATCCTTTAGCCAAGTAAGAAAAAATGCTACCTGCAACGGTTAAAAGACTGACTCTGCTCCATGCGAGTATCTTGAATATCAAATTTGGTGTACACACTGCAGTAGATATGAACCCTGAAAACATGAGGAGAGATATAGAAATGATCGGCTCGCTCGGTTTTGACGGCATATATGTTTCAGACAGCATAGGCTCTTCATATGATCCACTCGTGTTGCTTTCAGCGTTATCACAAATAACCAATAACCTTCGACTTGGAACCTGTGTATACCTTCTTCCACTCAGGCACCCGATAATAACTGCTAGGCAAGTGTCTACCTTGCAGAAATTAAGCGATGAAAGGATTATCTTTGGTGTCGGTGTGGGATGGAGAAAGAACGAATTCGATTCTCTGGGAATAGATTTCGGTAGAAGAGGTACAATAGCTGACGAATCTATTCAGATATTAAGGCAAGCATGGCAGAAAGGGAGTGTAAATTTTGATGGCAAATTTTACAAAATACACATCGAAGAAGTTGGGTCAAAACTTGGTGCATTGCCCTCAGTCTGGGTTGGAGGAAACAGTAAAGCTGCAATAAAGAGGGCCTGTCTTTTTGGAGACGGATGGATACCTACTGATATGACGCCCGAAGAATATGAATTGAACCTGCCTTTGATTAAAGATTATCTTGCTCGATTCAATCGCGAACGCAGCGAATTCAGGCTTGCGTCGCATCTTATGCTTATACTTTCCGAAGAAAGGGAAAGGGCAGAAAATGTGGCTAGAGCAATGGCAGCCAATTTTTCATCTACCTTGGAGGAGATAAAACAGTGGGCCCTTGTGGGTAATACTGAAGATATAGTAGAAAGACTTGCATTGTATTCAAAAATTGGCGTAAGTTACCATATTCTATCCACTTGGGCTTACCCAGCTAAGGATGAAATTTTCAATATGCTGAAACTCTTCTCGAGAGAAGTCATTCCTTCTTTTTAGTTTCATTCTTCTCAATAGCATCTATCTTCCTTTGAACCAATTCTCTTTGTTTGTCTATGAAGTCCCTGTAGACTTTCAGAAGCTCCAACTGCTCTGGAGCTGTCCTCTTATCTATAGCCTTTAGTGTATCTGACATAACCTTCGTTGCCTCCTTTATCAAGTTGTCCAGCATACTGGCAACTTTTGGTGTTGTAGTACTGAGCTGCTTGTGCGCCATCTTAACAGTAGCATCCAGCAATTCTTTGATACTCTTTGCAGTTTCCTTTAGCTTGGCTTTTACCTCAGCAGAGCTCATATCTTATATTTTACCGCTGGAGCTTAATAGACGTTATGCATTTACCAAAAGATGGTAGATATGCCTGCAAAGGGAAACAAAGTTATAGCTGAGCTGAGCATCACACCCATAGGAGAAGGAACAAGCGTCAGCAGATATGTAAAGATAGCACTTGATGAACTTCGAAAAAATAAGAAGCTGAGGATAGAAGTAAATCCTATGGGTACTGTGATAGAAGCTGATACACTCAGGGAAATACTTGATGCAGTTATGACTGCGCATGAAAGCTTATTCAATTCAGGTTTAAAAAGAGTAGATTTCATACTCAAAGTGGATGATAGAAGGGATAAGCCTAGAAGCATGGACGAAAAAGTAAAGGCGGTGCTCTAAGAAACAGCCTGAGCAACAAACATATTATTATGTACTTTTTTATCTTTTTGAAAGAGCTATGCGCCCCATCCTGCTAGCTTGCATAATTATCACTGTATTCATTCTGCATCAATCTATTGCTGCTTCTCAAGGAAGTGTTGTTATTGTGATAGAATTTACACAGTCAGTAGACCAAGGTTCACAGACACTGATTCAGCATGCTATACAGATGGCAAAATCATTGAACAGCAAGACGATTATTATAGAGATGAATACTCCTGGTGGGTTATTGTATAACGCAGAAAATATAGTGACTGAAATACAAAATGCAGAGGCAGAAGGAATTAATGTATACACGTTTGTTCTTCCATCCGGCTGGGCAGCATCAGCTGGAAGCTATATCGCAATGGCAAGCAATGCAATATACATGGCTGACGGCTCTGCTATAGGATCAGCTACCCCGATAGTAGTTGGAGGCACATCTCTAGAACAGAATCATACAGAGAGCTTTATGATATCTTATATGATATCTCTGGCAGAAGCGCATGGGCGAAATGCTACAGCTGCAGGATTGATGGTCTCCAAGGATGCTGCCTATACAGCTGATGATGCTGTAAAGTATGGTATAGCTGTTGCAAAGGTCGATAGCCTACAGCAACTTATCTCTGTGCTTAACCTTGAAGGGGAGCAAACCGTTACAGTCTCTGCAAGCATATATGATAACTTTCTGTCTTTTTTGAGTGATGCAACTGTTGATGGACTTCTGATGCTTTTAGGAGTAATAGCTATACTCTTGGACCTGTATCATGGGTCAATAGCTCTGACTGTTATAGGAATAATAGCAATCGTCCTTGGCTTGCTGGGCGCACAGCTGATCCAAGCTCCACCGGCTGCTCTTGCGATATTTGCTGTTGCAGGAGTGCTCATATTTTTGGAAGTAAAGACAGGGCATGGCTTATCAATGCTTGCAGGGATAGTTTTGGCTCTATTCGGTATCTGGCTTTTAGCTGGCAATCAGACAGGCTATTCGCCATCTCCATTCGGATTTCTTCAATATTCCGTCTGGGGTATCACTGCAGGAGTAGCCTTCATAGGCTCTCTCTACCTGATACGATTAAGAAAGTCTGTGATGAAAGGACCAAAGGCAGTAGGCTCCCAGACAGTTCTTGGTAAAACTGGGTACATGACGTCAGACCTATTTCCACCTGCATACGGTACAGCCAATATAGCCTCAGAAGACTGGACTGTAAAATCTGATATCAGCCTTAAAAAGGGGGACATGGTAAAGGCTATAGCAGTTGAAGGAGCTATTGTAACTGTCACAAAAGTTGAGGATGGATGAAGCTGGTCAGATTTTCTCCTCTTAGCATAATAGTTATCGCCTGTATAGTTTCTTTTGGTATTTTATGGATTGTACAAGGAGCATACAGAGTTGTTATACATGAAGCAGGAGGAGGGACACTGTTTACTGTCGGGCTATTACTTATTATCATAGCTACTGGTCTAGCGTTAGGAATAAGTGCCACTAGTATCAAGAAGGTTGAGAAAAGGTACTATGACATAAAAACTCTAGTTGGAAAGGAAGGGATAGTAAAGCAAAGTATCCCGCTTGGAGGTAGAGGTGTAGTCTATGCAGAAGGGGAGCTATGGACAGCGATGAGTGATACTGCTCTTCCTGCAGGTTCCAGAGTTAAAATAGTTAATATAGAGGGTGTTGTTCTAACTGTTAAAGGTAAGGAAGGGTAAATGCTTGCATCATACCTGCAAATAGCAGCTGCACCGTATTTTATCGCTGTTATTGCTTTCGTAATAATAGTGCTCCTTTTCCTGGCAAAGTCAGTAAAGATAGTTAAGGAGTATGAGAGGATAGTCGTTTTCAGGTTCGGTAGAGTATTGGCTGAAAAAGGACCGGGGTTGGTTCTCATATATCCGTTTATAGACCAGCCGAAAAGAGTGGACTTAAGAGAAAGATACATAACAATACCTCATCAGACATGCATAACTAAAGATAATGCGCCAGTAGACGTCGACTTCATAGTATATTTCAAGGTATTCAACGCTGCAGATTCCGTCGTTCAGGTGCAGAACTTTGAAGGTGCAGCAACTGGCATAGCTACAACTACACTGAGAGCAGTTATAGGAGATATAATACTGGATGAAGTTCTAGCAAAGAGAGAATCCATAAACGCAATACTTAGGACAAAACTTGATGAAGTGACTTCAAGATGGGGAGTCAAGGTTGCAAACGTAGAGATAAGAGAAATACTGCCACCTAAGAATGTGCAGGATGCAATGATCCTTCAGATGTCAGCTGAGAGGAGCAGAAGGGCACTGGTGACCGAAGCTGACGGAAAGAAGACAGCATCTATTACCGTGGCTGAAGGAGAAAAGCAGTCTAATATACTAAGGGCTGAAGGTGAGAGGCAGGCTGCTATTTTAAAAGCAGAAGGATACGCTCGCGCTTTAGAGACAATATTCGGGACTGCAAGTAAGATAGATGAGAAGACTATGCTACTGCAGTATTTAGATGCTTTAAAAGCGATAGGTTCTAGCCCTTCTACTAAGTACATATTTCCGATGGAATTTACAAGTCTTATCTCGCCTATTCAGAAGTTTGTCAAGAATACCAATGGCTCTGAAAACGCAGAAGGTTAATGTTAATGAAAAGGGTCAGAGGGTAGCTCTCTTAAAAGACGTCTGATCTCTTCCTCTTCAGAATTAATTATCCTGCTGTTAAAATCTTCAGGTACCTCCTTTCCCTTGAACCATTGCCATATATACCACTTTACCACGGAGAGCTCTTCATCTGTAAGCTCATCTTTTCTGATGAATTTTTCTACAGCCTCCTTTACCTGCCTTGGAGCTACTGACAGCTGAAAAGGTATCTTATTCCTGCTCAAGAATTGTAACAGCTCTTCCGAAGGATCAAATACATCCTTCAATTCTACGGGAGTATAGTTGAATACACTATCTCCCCTAAGCTCTACCGCGAAGTACGGTTTTTTATTCTGAGATGCACATGTATTGCAAAGTACTCCTACAGCTTCCTTCCAAGGCAGCTCTATCCCTTTGGGCTGATAGCTAGGGTAATCCCACGTAGCCATTTTGTGCATCCTGACAAACTTGAATCCATCAGATTTTTTGAGCGCTATCCTGCAGTGTGAGCAGGAAGCGAGCTCCTTTAACTCTTCCTCTATTGTCATCTTCTTTGTCATGTTAAGCCCAGCTCAGGCTGTAGAGTTTAGATGCTAAAATGCTCTCCTGAATTTACTGTGGGGTTGAGCCTTCCGGCTTGTCATCCTTTGTTGCAGAAGTGGTTGTGCTTTGAGCAGCTGTTGTGGTGCTTCCTGTCTCCTGCTGTATCTCTTTTTCTATTTCCTCTATA
Source organism: Nitrososphaeria archaeon (assembly GCA_029775965.1). GTDB lineage: Archaea > Thermoproteota > Nitrososphaeria > Conexivisphaerales > DTJL01 > JAKAPW01. Next base: position 60,725 of record JARVJU010000006.1, read on the forward strand.
GGCTGTGGTGGAGGTGTAGTGGCAAGAGTATAGCCTATCCATGCAAGAATAGCTAGAATAGCTGCAACAGCCAGGAACGCTGTTATCTCAAGTACTAAAAGCCCGCTGACAAAGAAGACCAACCATCCATACAGCACAATCCCCACGATACTTGCAACAAGTATACCCACACCCAAACTTTGGTCTTTATTCATTATATTACCTTCCCTTCCACTATCTGTGCAAATCTGTTCTTATATACATATCCAAACTCGATCACTCTACAGGCAGGTCTATATCTCTGCCTGGATATACTCTTGCAAGTATAGAGGCATCGAATGTTAATAAATGCCTTTCAGAGCCACCGCCTGCAAACACCTTCCCCTTTTCAAAGATTTTTCTATCTACGTAAACCTCAAGCCCATCTTTGCATCCGATTGGGGGTACTCCTCCAGCTGGATAGCCTGTGAACTCAAGCACCTCCTCCCTAGTTGCAAGACGTATCTTCTTTCTGCCTATCATTTTGGCAAGCTTGCTCTGCTTCACTCTACTCTCTCCTCCAAGTATGACAAGTACAGGCTTTTTACTTTCATCGATGAAAAGTATGGATTTTACTATGTTGTTTACTTCTGTTCCTAGAGCATGTGATGCTGACAAGGAAGTCGCTCCATCCTTGACCTCTACTATGCTTGCATCAATGCCTTTGCTTTCTATGAATTGCTGCAGTTTTTTATAGCCGGAGATATCATCCATAGACCATAGCCTCGCTTATATGATGTCATTTACACTTATCATTTCTAGTTTATAGAAATTGCTCCAGAAAGGTATAGTTTTATCAAGAGATAGATAGCTACAAACATTATTTACTCAACAGGAGCCAGAAATAGCTGACTGCTTTGTTTCTCCATTTATGCTGACCTGCAGACTGTAAAACATTTCCTTTAAATTTGACTGAATGAATAGATGTTGCTAGGACTATGGACTCTCTTTCTGTCTTTTGCAACTCCTGTGGAAGAGTTATGGAGAACCCCCTAGAGTATAGATGCACCTGTGGTGGTGTCTTCAAAATAGAAATAAAAGAGGCATTCAAAAGATCAGAAGATAAAGTCGTCACACTAGAAAGATATAGGCCAAATTTTCCGTACATAAGGAGCATTGTATCATTAGGAGAGCAATCTACACCTCTGGTAAAGCTGAACGGAAATGTTATGCTAAAGCTTGATTATATGAATCCTACAGGTTCTTTCAAGGATAGAGGTTCAGCCACCCTTGTTTCTGCTGTGAAGAGCTATGGAAAAGATATTACTGAGCTGAGAGAAGATTCATCTGGTAATGCTGGCGCAAGCCTGGCTGCATATTCCGCAAGAGCAGGGTATAGATGTCATGTGTTTGTCCCTCACACAGCCTCAGGAGCCAAACTCGAACAGATCAAGGCTTACGGTGCAAAGCTTACTGTGGTAAAAGGTAGCAGGGCTCAGGTAGGAGAGAAGGCTCAGGATGTTTCAGCAGGAGGAATATACGTAGGCCATTCTTGGCATCCGTACTTTAGGGATGGAATGAGAACTCTGGCATATGAAATATCAGAACAAACCAAGCTGGATGAGCTTGATTATGTCTTTTGCCCTGTTTCGGCAGGGACACTTTTCCTGGGTATTGTATCAGGCTTTAGGCATCTGCTTGAATCTGGTGTAGTAAAAAGGATGCCAAAGATAATAGCATGTCAAACATCAAAGGTCTCACCTTTTTATCATGCGCTGAAGGGTACTCATTACAGAGCCCCATCCCAAGTTAGCTCCGTAGCTGATGCATTAGTTTCTACCAAACCACCCCTGCTAGAGCTGATGGTAAATGAAGCAAAGTCAGTCGGAGCTGATGCTGAAGCTGTGGAAGAGAGGTATATTGTTGCTGCATGGAAAGAGTTAGCATTACATGGATTCTTTGTTGAACCATCTTCTGCAGTTGCCTATGCAGCTTATAAGCAGTACAGTAAAAGAAAAGATGCATCAGAATCAAGCACAGTAATAGTGCTTACAGGCTCAGGCCTAAAGCGCCCTACCATCTAGTTTAAGGCATAACATCAGATAAAAGAGATTATTGCATCAAGCGTCTTAGCAAGCCTGATGTGGGTGCACTTATCGCCGCAAATTATCTAGTATCGTTAAATAAACGACGATATACTAATGCCTAGCTCATAGCTGGCAACGGAATCCGGAACAATTTAGCAATATTTAATAATATATGAATTACCCTCAGTGCGTTCACAATGAATGGCTGTATAACAGCTATAATAACTCCATTCGATAGATTACAGAGGCTTGATGAAGAGGGTTTCGCATCCATTATAGATTTTCAGATTAAGAATGGGGTATCTGGCTTAGTAGTTGCTGGTACCACAGGAGAGGGTCCTACTGTAACTGAAGATGAGTGGAGATCTATACTGAGCATAGCTCTGGATCGATGCAAGGGAAAGTGTAAGGTAATTGCTAATGTTGGAGCTAATATTACAGGGAAAGCAATTCATCTTACTGAAAAGGCTGCTGAGCTGGGGTGTGATACTGTTCTTGCGGTTGATCCTTATTACAACGCTCCGAGCAGCTTAGAAATTCGCAAAGAATATTATGAACCTATAGCAAGGGATTTTCCGGATATAAACGTAATACCTTATATTATACCCAGCAGGACTGGCACTCAGATACTCCCTTTTGACCTTTACATGCTTAACCTTGACCATAAGAACATAAATACAATTAAGGACGCTACAGGAAGCGATGCTTTTGCTAGGGAAGTCAGATCTCTTTGCGGAGATAGACTCCACATACTTTCTGGAGACGACGATAGAACATTTGCCATGATGAACGACAGCTCGATCAGAGCTGAGGGTGTAATTTCTGTAATGTCAAACATAGCCCCAAAGGCAGTAGCATCCATGACAGATGCGTTGCTGAGGGGTGACATTAACAATGCGAGAATATGGCAAGAGAAACTGAAACCTCTATTCCAAGTAGTGACGGTAAGGTCTGAGGAAGTTGTGGGAAATGGCATCAGTATGCTAAAGTTCAGGAATCCTGTGCCTGTCAAAGCTATGTCCAACATACTTGGCATCCCTTCAGGTCCCTGCAGACAGCCCCTTGGCAAACTGACAGCTAATGCATTAAGCATAATTCTCGATGTTCTACGCAAAGTATGGCAAAGTTCTCCAGAAGTGTTGCGCCCTGTAGAGGAGAGCTTTCCTGTCTCCATAGAAGAAAGACTTGCATCAGATAAATATGCTAAAGGAATCTATTATGAATGATAATAATCACAGTCAGATAAGGTTGACTATCATAGGTATTACGGGAAGGATGGGAAGAGCTGTAGCAATGCAGGCAAGGAGCAGTTTTACCATAACTGGAGCAATAGCTTCAGATTCAAGTCGATATATAGGTAAGACTTTGAGCGAAGTAGGTATATCACCCTTACAAACTGTTATAGAGGGACCCGAAGCAATAAGAGATGTAGCCAGCAGGTCTGATGCTGTAATATCATTTACAAATCCTGAAGCTGAGGTGAAGAATGCAAAGAAACTGAGCGAAGCTGGTGTTGCCACATTGATAGGAACCACAGGCTTTAACGAAGAGCAGAGGGCTCTGCTGATCAAGACTCTCAGCAATCTTCCTCTTCTGATTTCACCAAATTTTTCACTCGGAGCAACAGCTCTGCTTGTGCTATCAAGGGCATCAGCCTCCATGCTGACTGATTTTGATTTTTCAATAGTGGAAATGCATCACTCAGCAAAGAAGGACTCACCAAGCGGGACGGCAAGGCAGATAGCTGAGGCAGTTATGGAGAAGAGAGGATACAATTCCATAATAAATGGCAGGTCTGGTATATCTCTGCGCAAGCAGGAAGAGATGGAGGTTTTATCCGTAAGAGGAGGTGGAAATCCTGGGTTGCACACAGTCATAGCAAACGGGCAATATGAATACATCAGGCTGGAGCACCAGGTTCTCTCGAGGGATGCTTTCGCTGCTGGTGCCTTGCATGCAGCCAAGTGGCTTGTGAAAAAAGAACCTGGGGTATATTCGATGGAGGATGTTCTTGGTTTTTGAGAGTTGTAATAAAGTTCGGTGGAGCTTCACTCAGCAATGGGGAAAGAGTGCACACGGCTGCTAGAGTTGTGAGGGACTCAAAGTATGATGAAAAAGTAGTTGTGGTATCTGCTCCTGGAAAGACAACTGACCAGCTGCTCGAACTCGTCTCAAACTTTGAGAAGATAGATGAAGGTGAATATGCAGATATCCTATCAATGGGTGAGAGAACATCTGTTAAGGTCTTCTCTTCAGCTCTTAAATCCTTGGGTGTAAATGTAAAGCCTTTTGACCCTTCAGATGATAATTTTCCTATAATAACAGACGGAAACCTGCTTAACGCAAAGGTTGACCTTGAGGAGACACGCAAGAGATGTGAATCATTTATACTGCCATGGCTTAAGAAGGGTATAGTTGTAATTCCAGGATTCGTAGGAAGAAACGGAGACAAGGTCACCCTGCTTGGAAGAGGCGGCTCTGATATTACAGCTACTGTGCTCGGCAACTGCCTGAATGCACAAGAAGTTATACTTGTCAAAGATTCAGCTGGTGTAATGAGCGCCGACCCGGCTGTTGTAAGGAATGCTGAACAGATAGGAGTGATATCTATCGAGGAGATGTACGCTCTTGCTCACGGAGGCGCCAAAGTTATAAGGCCTGAAGCTCTGTTCTACAAGTCAAAGCAGCAGAGACTAAGAGTGGTTCAGTTCGGGAAGCCTCTTGAGCAGGATGGCACCGAAATAGTAGGCTCAATAGATACTACAAGGCCAAGGTTTCTCACAGAAAATGGTATAGAGGAGATAACTATAGTATCTGAGCAGAAGGCTCAAACTATAGCTGATGCATTAGAGAGATTAGGGGCTGAAATAGTAGGCATAGGCTCTTCCCCTATAAGCACAAGTTTCTTCTTCAAAGGTAAGAAGTGGGAGGATGCATGTACAAAAGTGTATGAAACCAGTGGAATAAAGGCAGTTTCTGGAAGGAGAGGGATAGGATGCATATCTATAGTTCATCCGTATCTTGTTGAACAGCCAGGAGCCGTTGCAAAGGTTGCTACACTTCTATCACTGAATGGAATAAACATATACGAAATTACTTCAAGCAAGGGGAGCCTTACTCTTTTTCTGGATGAACCTGTAATGGATAAGGCTCTAACTTTGCTCTCAAAGGGTGTCACACTTGGATAGATGGATTCTGAGATTACTAGCTGATAGCTACAGCAACAAAGATGGTGTCTTGTTCATAGAGGAGCTATCTAGCATAGACATTGCTGAAAGATTTGGCACCCCTGTCTATGTCACAAGCGAATCAAGATTAAGGGAGAATTACAGAAGGTTGTACAAAGCCTTCAGCAGATTGAGCAGGTTCAGACTATTCTATGCTGTAAAGGCAAATTCAAATCTAGCTGTATTAACTGTGCTCAGGCAGGAAGGTGCATGGGCAGACTGTTCATGCCCGGCGGAAATCTATGAGGCAAGAATCGCTGGGTTTAACGGAGAAAGACTACTCTACACAGGCAACTATAATTCTAGAGAAGAATTGCGATTTGCTTTGGATGCAGGGGTTACAATAAACTTTGACGATCCGTCTATGCTGAATAAGCTGCCTTCTAATGCAAAGCTCAATGGTATATGCTTCAGAATAAACCCTGGGATAGGAAAAGGCGGTAGAGAAGGGCTTGTGTTTGCTGGGCCTGATGCAAAGTTTGGATCATCTGAAGATCATGCAATGAAAGGTTACAAAAAGGCAAAGGAGATGGGTGCAAAGAGCTTTGGGATACACATGATGACAGGCTCTAACGTTCTTGACCCAAGGTATTTCCCTGCTATTACAGAGGTGTTGATGGATATAGCTGGAAGAATAGCCAAGGAAACAGGGATAGAGTTCGAATTTGTAAACATTGGGGGAGGCTTTGGTGTACCTTATACTGATAATGAAACTCCTCTGCCAATAGACGAAGTGGCAAAATCTGTGGTAGATGTATTCAAGTCTAAACTTGACGAGTATAGAATGGGTTCTCCAACTCTTGCTGCAGAACCAGGGAGGTATCTTGTGGCTGATACTACTGTGCTATTGGCTAGAGTATGCCATGTGAAGAAGTCAGAGAAGACTTTTGTAGGCATAGATGCAGGAATGAATACTTTACTCAGACCTGCACTCTACAAGGCATATCATCCTATGCTTACAGCAAATAGGCTGAATGAAGAAGATGTAGAGCAGGTAAACATCTGCGGACAGATATGCGAGAATACGGATATAATTGCGAGGGACAGAAGTATGCCAAGGATGCAGGAAGGGGATCTGCTTGCAATCTTTAATGCTGGAGCGTATGGATTTTCTATGTCAAGCCAGTATAACAACAGGCCCAGGGCTGCAGAGGTTATTGTCTTAAAGGATAGCGCAGAGTTGATCAGAAGAAGGGAATCAATACATGACCTGCTGGAAGGGCAACAAATACCAGCGAGGCTTTTACAATGAAATTTTCTTACAATCTCTCATCCTTGCCAGAGTATCCTTTTGCCAGGATGGAAGAAATAATAAGAAAGAGGAGAAGCCTAGGACAGAAGATACTTGCTTTTAACATAGGCGACCCTGACCTTCCAACACCAGATTTCATAACTGATGCTCTGATATATGCAGTAAAAAGAAATGATTATGCTGGATACTCATCTGCAGATGGAGAGCCATGGTTCAGAGAGGCTGTAGCTGAATGGTATAGAAGGAGGTTCGGTGTAGAGATTGACCCTGAATCAGAAGTTTGTGCACTTATAGGCTCGAAAGAAGGACTTGCCAATATAGCAAGAGCTTTCGTTGATAAGGATGATGCAGTTCTTTATCCTGACCCGGGATATCCTGTTTATGCAAATGGAGCCGCAAGACTTTCGGGTGGCAAAGCAGTAAGATATGTACTAAAAAATGACAGCTTCTTACCTGATCTTTCTGATGCATCACCTCTACATGCCAAGTTGCTTTACCTTAACTATCCGCATAATCCCACAGGAGCTGTAATAGATAGAGAAGAGCTTGCTGGTATAGTAGAAGAATTTGCTTCCTCAGACACGATTCTCTGCTATGACAATGCATACTCGGAGATAACCTTCTCTGGGTATAGTGCACCCAGTGTTTTGCAATGCAGGAAAGACCATACAGGACTGGTAGAATTTCACTCATGCTCAAAGACATTCTGCATGACAGGATACAGAATAGGCTTTGCTGTTGGTGATAAGAGAGCTATCGATGCTCTTAAGAAGGTGAAGAGTCAGATAGATTCAGGTCCACCAAAGTTTATACAATACGCAGCATCAGTAGCATTACAAAGTTATACTGGAAGCTCGAAGCCCAATTCAGTTCAGGAAGTAGCTGATGTATACTACAAGAGAATGAGTGAACTTTGCAAAGGTCTGGAAGAGCTTGGTTACAAAGCTAAAATGCCAAGAGCTACATTCTACCTTTGGCAAAAAACAGATGATGCTAGCTATGCTGAGAAGCTGCTTGAAAGAGGAATACTCGTTACACCTGGTAACGCATTTGGTGATGCAGGAAAGAACTATGTGAGATGGTCATTAACACAGCCGATGGAAGTTATCTATGAAGCTCTTGAACTGATGAAGCGATTATAAGCTTTTGTAACTGCTTTATATGCAATACCTATATGACAGCATGGCAGAATCATCTGGTGCAGAGTAATTCCATTGACTGCTTTTGAAGTACTTTCAGACCGTATAAGAGCACTGCTGCCCGACTTTGGGATATTTGAACCTACACCTCCTCAAGCTGAGGCTCTACCTCTAGTAGCAAAGGGAGAGAATGTCCTCATAATAGCACAGACAGGCTCAGGTAAAACAGAAGCAGCTGTGCTTCCTCTGCTGGATAAGCTTGCTTCTGCCAAAGAAAGACATGGTATCTCTTTGCTGTACATAACACCACTGAGAGCTCTTAACAGAGATATGATGCGACGTTTGACAGCATGGTGCTCTGCCCTTGGCATAAAAATAGACATCAGGCATGGCGATACACCAAATTCCATAAGGAATAAGCAATCTGCAAACCCTCCTGACTTCCTGATTACTACGCCTGAAACACTTCAGGCAATACTTCCCGGAAAAAGAATGCGAGATAATCTCAAGCATGTTAAGGCTGTTGTAATAGATGAGCTGCACAGTCTGATAGAGAGCAAAAGGGGTGTGCAGTTGATGATCGCTTTAGAAAGGCTCAGGAGAATAGCTGGTGAATTTCAGATTGTAGCTCTTTCAGCCACTGTAGGCTCTCCTGAACAAGCAGCAAGGTTCTTATTTGGCGAGAGAAGATACAGAATAATCTCCATAGATACCCCTAGAGAATTCAAATTTCTTATAGAATATCCTACGCCAAGTATAGATGATGATATAATATCAGGCAAGGTTGTGGTTGGCCCTGACCTTGCTGCAAGACTTTCAAGAATAGATGAACTGATAGAAGCATATGACTCTGTACTCATCTTTGTCAACAGCAGGACTCTGGCTGAAATGCTTGGAGAAAAGCTCTGCAGAATTAGAAATGATGTAGCAGTCCATCATAGTTCACTTCCTAGGGAAGAAAGGGAAAGAGTAGAAAGTCTATTCAAAGAAAAAAGAATAAAGGCTCTGGTCTGCACGTCAACAATGGAGCTCGGTATAGATATAGGTTCTGTAGACCTTGTGATTCATTATATGTCTCCTAGGCAGGTTACCTCTCTCCTGCAGAGAGTTGGTCGCTCTGGTCATAGGCTTGGCTTGACGTCTCTAGGAGTCATAATCTGCGTATCAAGTGATGATATAATTGAATCTTCTGCGGCCGTGCAGCTTGCAAAAAAAGGGATTCTAGAGCAGACACATCCATATACAAAGTGTTTAGATGTGATGGCTCATCAGATAGCTGGATATCTGATGGACTTCGGCTATGCAGAAGCAGATAGCATATTTAACGAAATCAGAAAGGTAGATGCATACCATACGCTAGAGAGAATCTCTTTTGATAGAACATTGAACTACATGGCAGAGCTGCACAAGCTGAAGATTGAAGATGCAATAGTTAGAAAGACATCTGCAACAAGAGAATACTATTTCCAGAATCTCTCAATGATACCTGATGAGACAAGATACATAGTAATAGACGTAACGACGAACAGCTCTATAGGGATACTTGGAGAGGAATTTGTCCTTCTTAAAGTAAAAGTGGGCTTGCACTTCATACTGAAAGGAAAGATCTGGCAGGTTGAGAAGATATCAGATGACAGGAAGGTATACGTTACCCCTGTAGAGGACCCCCTAGCAGCCATCCCTGGCTGGGATGGTGAAATGATGCCTGTTCCGTATGAGCTTGCACAAGAGGCTGGGAGAATAAGAGCCAAAGTGTATGAGCTACTTAAATCCTGCAGCTTTGATGAAGCCCTGGAGCTTATGCATAAACATGTTCCTGCAAGCCTTGAAGCAAGAAGAAAGGTTGCTGATGAGATAAGTGAGCATATCAAAACTGGTTCACCCATGGCAACGGATGATACTATAGTCATAGAAGGGTTTGATAAATTCCTTATAATTCATGCTTGCTTTGGCGAGGCTGTTAACAGAACGTTAGGGTATGTGTTCGAGGAGTTGCTCTCAAGGGATGGTCTCATCAGGCTGTGGTGGATGGATGGGTATAGAATACTGTTTGAGCTTACTGTAGATACAAAAGAGATGGATATGCAGAGAATGCAAAGCAGGCTGTTTGGTATTAAACCAGAGGAGTTAGAGGAGATTTATTACGTTGCTGTGCAGAGAAACTTTCCGTTTCCTGAAAGAGTCAAAGTTATAGCTCAGAGGTTCGGTGCTGTAAAAAGAGGGGCATATATATCCCATCCAAACCTTTGCTCTCTGCCCACAAGGTTCGAAAGGACACCTGTATATGAAGAAGCTCTGCAAGAAACATCTAGAGACCTTATTGACTTGGCTAGGTGTAAACAGTTGCTCGAATTGATACAGAAGGGAAGAATTCAGGTGAAGATATTCAGATCAGATGAAAGACCAACCCCTTTTGCATATAATATGCTTTACAGGTATATGGACATGCCTGAGCTTGTGGCCCCAGATTCTCTTAAGAAGTCTTCTTTGCTAAGACTGGCCACAACTATAAGGAACACATATGTAGCGATGCTCTGCCTTAACTGCGGAGCAAGCTCTGACAGTATGATGATAGGAAAGCTGGAAGAAAGGCCTAGATGCTCAAGATGCTCTTCCAGCCTTCTGACACCTGTATTCTACAACAATGAGCGAGCTGTAGATATAGTAAAGAGGAAACTGTCAAAAGAACAGCTTGATGCAGATGATCAGAAAGAGCTATCAAAGATGAGAATGTCTGCAGACTTGGTTCTATCTTACGGAAAAAGAGCTGTTCAGGCATTGGCTGTATATGGTATAGGGCCTCAGACAGCTGCAAGAATACTAGCTATGATGCACGAAGATGAGGAATCATTCCTGAATGAACTTCTTTCCGCGGAACTAAGATTCATAAAGAACAGGCAATACTGGACGTAGGAAGATGTATCAGTATTTTGAAAGATGTATATCTCATAGCTATTTATCCTATAAAAAATTATTTATTCTTAATATAGTTTTATAATCGATAAAGCAAATAAAAGCAGTATTTTTAAGCCATAGCAATGTCTCTCGAGGAAGCACCTGAACCATCATTGGATGAGATGAAAGGGAGGTTAGAAGTGATAGAATCGGAGTGGATACTGGCTGCAGACCAAGAACGAAGAAGAAAGCTCAATGCTGAGTTTAAGGCTCTAGCAGATGAGATCAAGCAGAGATTCGGTGAAGAAGGGAAGAAGGTAGTAGATAGTGTAGTAGCAAAGCATATGGCATTAAGACAGTTCAGGAAATAAAGTGAATAAATAAAAAGTCCCTCCCTTGCTCATCAGGCTGATTAGTTACCAGTTTTCGTTGATGATATACTAGCAATTGGATGCAACCAGCTCCTGACACTTTTGTACCCGATTTAATGCATGGGGTTGTCTTCTGAACATTGTTTCTGTTCTTATCTTTTCTATACTGATAAGAGAAGTCAATCAATAGACCATATATCTTGGCAATTTATCCAATTTGTTCTAGCTATACAGCTAGAAGTGCAAAATATAACATCTGCTGACAGCATACATTTATAATGGAGTTAGAGCCAAGTTGCCAGTTTGAATAGTTTAGACCTCATCAAGGACTTGTATAAGTATAATTCTGATGTGAGAAAGAAGTACATCGAAAGGATATTCAAACTTCCTGCCGATGAGAGATACAAAGATAGAGGGGCATCTTTCCCGTCGCTGGTTGATATACTTATGCACATAGTTGACGCATACAGATGGTGGTTCCTGTTCGCTTTAAACGATAAATTGTCAGAGTATAAGAGTTTACGGGGAAAGAAGCTCTACACAAAGGAAGAATTGGAAGACGAGGAAAGGAAGATAGATTCATACGTTGCAGACTTTGTTTCTCGGCTAAGGGAAGATGAACTGGATAGAGATGTGAAATTCGAGAATCGTGGAGAAAAAGTTTCCATCAAAATGAGGCACATACTCGTACACCTGATAGAAGAAGAATTACAGCACAGAGGAGAGCTTAACGCACTACTTTGGCAGATGAATATAGAACCTCCCATAACTGAATACGAAGACTGGAAGGTTTCAAAATCTGATTAGACCGAATGAATTATCAGCAAATAATGAATTCAACCTTCACTTTTTCTCTTCTGTCTTGGCCTCCTCTTTCTTTTCTGCTTGCTTCTTTGCTTTCTTCTTTGCCAAGGGTTTCACCTCCATTTTTTCGTTTACTATATGATTCTGCTTAAATTTAGGTTTTTCCTTCTTAGTCTTGTAATTGATCTTTAATAACCTAAATATCTCAGAAAGATTTGGTTTTCCTGAAAGAAATGATCAATATGCCACACCAATTGCATTTTGGCATACTTCAAACCTTCCATTCTTGCCTACCATGAGTTTACCATGCATGATAATGTCATCAATTGTTTTGATATTGATATAGCTACCTTAACCATCCTCATCTATTGCTTCTAACATAAAGTCCTCTTTATTCGGACCTGACAATCAAGTAGCTGCATGTAGAGAAGATGTAATCATTGCTGCAAACCCAGAAATTAGAAAGATAATTATGAGTGTCAAAGCAAGAGGAATAGCAAACCCTCCCGGGAGTCCAATGATCGAAGCAACAAGAGAAGCTGAGGCGAACCTGTAACCAGGCTCATAGACAAGCAATGATAGCAGAGCTCCGAAGGAGGCGCTGAGTCCAAACTGAATTAAATTCACCCATCTCCTCTTTAGGGTAAAAGCTAGAACTCCTGAGGGTATAAAAACGAAGTACCAAAAACCGATTAAGGACATTACAAAACATACTACAATATTGCCTATAATAATTAATGAGCGTGGAGCCTCATACCAGTTGCTCATGGTAAAACACCCTCTACATATTGATAGTAGAAAACAGATGGTATGTCTGTAGGAATTAGAGTATAGTACATTCCGCTATTCCAGTCACCAACAGTGTTTGCATAATATCTACTGAGTGAATTCTCGTTTATACCTCCCGGATAGATTCCTAGAGATAATAATGGATGGCTAGTATCTGTTATCTGTCTCCAACTCGGTCCTTCGGCTGATATCAGTCCGTATGCAGCATTCGGTGTATTGGAATCGCCGCCTGCAGGAAGAGGCTTTGTCGAGAGAGTCTGCAACCCAAAGAAGCTGGTAGCTAATCTCTTGTGTACAGCCCCCCAATCCCACGAGCTTGAAAACTGCCCTAAGTTAGACTGAAGCTTATGGATCGTCTCGTTGAAGGCTAGTATCATCACAGTAGTAGCATTCCTATGCTCACCATTAAGAGGATCGTTGAACCATGAAATGTTAGGATAATTTTGAGTCCAGTTAGCAAGATCCTCTATCAGAGGACCGTGATATATAGAGTCAGGACCTAGGAAAAATGAGTAATGATACAGTCCTTCTGAAGGTGTTATTCCATAATAATCCAACCAAGGAAGAAAAGTGTCGTTGAGGTATGCACCTAGCCAGAAGTAGTATATTGTTGCGGCTGTAGAGTTTATGTTCATATCTCCATTCCATGATAACAATGCCCTGTATTCTGGAGTAGAATAGAAATTAGAATGACTTAGTGCATTCAAAAGAACTGGAAGAAAGATGTTGGTGGAATAGTCATGCACTGATAGTTGAATCTGCTCCATTGTGCTAACAGTGAAATTATTCATAGATGAAAGCATGCTGTAGATCTGGTCTGCTCTGTATCCTGATTCATAATCCCAACCTATATAGTAAGGATATCCTCTTGAAACTTGTATCTGATTTGCTGAAAAAACAAATCCGTTCTTAGGGTCATACAGGCTTGGCTGTTGTGATAAAGGAATGAAACCTACCCAGTCGTAACTTCCTGTCCCGGGAAGAACACCTCTTGGATTTCCTTTACTGATTATTGGGTAGAGTCCGTATGAAAATATACCAACATTCCCCTGCCTGTCAGCTACTGCCCAGTTTTGAATCCCAACTTTGAAATGGCTCAGTACGCTACTTGCCTGTAAGACTGTTGTAGAGTAATCAAGGCTTAATATAGCGCCCAACTCGTCGGAAGGATATAATCCTGTCCAATCTAGCGCTATAGTTCCATTCCATCCCGGAATGATAACTCCGTTTATAGCTCGCTTCACCTGGAAGCTTACAGCTTTCTCTCCCTTTACAGGAATTGATTCATTTAGAATTTCAAAATTGGTCCAAGCTCCGTCGTGCATGTACTGATCTGGGTTAGAGGGGTTCAGTAACTCTTTGTAAAAGTAAGTTACCTGTATCATCGCATCGGTCGCCCCCCATGCGATGAATGGGTTGTGGCCAAGGATCACTCCGGGTGCCCCAGGAAAACTAACACCCACAACATTTAAGTTCGGAGCAACAAGCTGAAAACCAAGCCAGATTGGTGGCACAGTGATACCTAGGTGAGGGTCATTTGCAAGGAGTGCCCCGTTGCCGGTAAGGTTTGAACTAACAGCCCAGTTATTGCTGCCAAGATCAACAAAGCTTGGGAGAGTAAATTCTTCTGGAGATAATTCCATCAAAAACCAAGAGATAGAAGCAAGCATTGCATTCGACTTTGCTTCGTTAGAGCCCTCCATCTGAAATCCTTGGGTGGAAGGTACAGGAGGGTCATCGATCGATGCTGAGGGAGAGTACAGAGAAAGGTTCTGCAAGTTGCCTTTCTCACTGTATATCGAGGGATTCAGCGACTCTGGCACTATAGGATGCTGCACGGAAGCAGGATATGCAGGATAGAAAGACTGCAGAATGTTTTCAGGCATTTTCTGGAGAGCATAATTAAAGTAAAGCGGGTTTTCTGACCCGCTGAGCATCCAAGTCAAAAGTTGCTGAATTGTGTATGTATCTTCCATACGCCATGGCTGTGGCGTGTACTGCAAAAGTTTGAAGAGGAGAGGCATGCTTTCTGGTGTAAGGGAAGAAATGTAAGCATTCACGCCCTTCGTGTACTCGCTGACTGCTATGTATGCTAAGCTGGTCTTGGATAAATTATCAACTATCTGGCCTGCAACCTGATACATCTCTAACGACCTGTAGAACTCATCACTTCCCAACTCGGAGGGTCCGAGTATCTGGGAGAGGTTTCCCTCAGCTGTGCGCCTCATAAGGTCCATCTGTTCAAGTCTGTACTTTGCACTCAAGTATCCTTGCTCGTAGTAAACAGCCCACGTTTCGTTGGACGCTATCCTGATGAAACCATTTGGATCTATTAGAACAGTCAAGCTAGCAACTCTTCCATTCTGCTTTAAAGTGAAGTTTTGAGGAATAAGACTGATCGAGTTTAGATTTGGTGACCAGATACCGTTCGACGGATTCAAGAAACTACTCAGCGGGGGGAGCGGTCCAAGGGGAAGTGCTCCTGCAAGTAAAATTACAATCAAGACAAAGGCAGAAACAGATAATATACTCCGCTCACCTTTCAAAGTCATTAATGTTCAAGATGCGCAGTAGGCGTTATTTAGCAGTTTCTAAAGTCAACTATCCTAACTAAAGCATAGAACACTCCCTCCCTGAGCTGATGTATGCATATCCTCAAGCTTAAATGCAATGGATACATGATACGTATGAGCCGTTTGACAAGAGTTCTTCTGGTGTTAATAATATAATGTAATATAATATAAATCCATTTGGTTGAGAGACAAATCCCTCAACGCTAAATCAAAGTAGGTATAGCTAATAGCTACACAGATATGCTGCTGCAATTCCTCCCGCTGCTGAAGCATCTAGCTTCCTTCCTTTTTTTGCTAGAATATACACATAATCGAATTTATGCAAATAAAGGAGTTTTTTAAAGGCGCA
This sequence comes from Nitrososphaeria archaeon, assembly GCA_029775965.1. Taxonomy (GTDB): domain Archaea; phylum Thermoproteota; class Nitrososphaeria; order Conexivisphaerales; family DTJL01; genus JAKAPW01. Next base: position 76,169 of record JARVJU010000006.1, read on the forward strand.
TGTAAGATTTTAAGTGATCTTTCCTTTCCCTAACAACTGTAAAAATGAAGCTTAACTACTTGCGTATGTAGAGCCTGCGATATGCTCGAACGGGTAAAGGTGATCGATACAAGCAGGCTTCTGCCAGGAGGTTTTTGCTCTATGATATTACAGGAGCTGGGGGCTGAGGTGATAAAGGTCGAAGAGCCAGGTGTTGGGGATTATATGAGGCTTGCACCACCTTTTGTTAAGGGATCGAGTCTTTTTCACAGGATAATTAACAAGAATAAGAAGAGCATAGCTATCAACCTTAAGAAAGATAAAGGAAAAGAAATACTTGGCAGGCTTATCTCTGATTCTGATATATTCATAGAAGGATTCAGACCTGGTGTTATGAGAAAGTTGGGCTTTTCCTTTGAAGATGTCAAGCTCATTAACGATAGAATTGTTTATTGCTCAATATCTGGATTTGGACACAAGAGTAAATTAAGTAGAATCCCTGGTCATGATCTAACATTTGAGGCGTTCAGTGGATTACTCTCATTTAGCAACACAATTCCTGCTGTGCAGCTAGCTGATATATCTGCAGGGTTCTACGCTGCTGTTGGGATACTAGCATCTCTTGCTGGAGGGAAAAGAGGAGTGCACATAGATGTTCCAATAGTTCAGTCTCTTTTTTCAACAATGATATTGCCTCTAGCTTTAGCATTAGCTGATACAAAGGATGAGATGCTTTTGGGGTCAGATTGGTTCTATAGCTTGTACAGAACATCAGATCAAAAACTTATAGCGATAGCAACTATAGAAGACAAGTTCAGGAAGAATCTCCTCAGACTTCTAGGAGTTGAGGGCTCAAGGGATGCCCTGGCAAAAATCTTTGCATCTGCCAAGAGAGATGAGTGGATGAAAAGACTTATGAGCAAAGAAGTATGTTTCGCACCTGTCCTTTCTGTAGATGAGGCGATAAAGATGGGCTACGTAAAGGCAGATAGCATGGGAAATATGCAATTTCCATTAAAGCAGACGATTGAGAAAGGAAGTGCTCCAAGCATAGGTGAAAATACAGATGAGATACTTGCTTCTCTTGGCTATAATAGATCAGAGATAAACGAGCTTAAACAAAATGGCGTTGTAGAATGAGCTAATGCTAGAGGATATGCCTAATGCTCTTTCAGGGTAAAGAAGTAAGCATTGTTGTGAGGCAGAGTGAAAGAAGGTATGCTGTGATGCAAGGAGATTGCATATTTATCTTTTCGCCTGATACCTCTCAGGCTGATAAAATCCTTTATCAGTGGCTTAAAGATAGATGTTCTCTAATGATAAAACAATCTGTCTGGAGAATATCTAGACAGATGAATATTGAGCCTTCTGCAATACAGATAAGGGATCAAAGGACAAGGTGGGGCAGCTGCTCAAGTAGAGGAGTGCTGAGCTTCAACTTCAGAATTGCATTTGCACCTAGGGAAGTGATGGATTACGTTGTAGTGCATGAGCTGGCTCATCTGGTAGAGCGCAATCATTCGAAGAGATTCTGGTCTCTTGTAGCAAAGAACTGCAATGGGTATAAGGAGAAAAGAGCGTGGTTAAGAAAGAATGGGAAGTCTTTAACAATTCCGGCGTTTCAATGAGCCTATCTGTACTGAGCCATCGTTTCTTCCAGAACGGTCTTCTCCCTCTGAGCTGCAATATCTATAGTGCACTGCTTTGCAGTTTCGAATCCGTTTTCACCCAGCTTATCAGAAGCTGGAGATAATGTTCTTTCTATCTTTTCTGCAAGCTGTTGATCATCATCAGCTGTAAACACATAGCCGTTAGAACCCTCCACAACAAGCTCAGATACACCTGCTCCATCACTTACGACAACTGGCTTCTTGTTCATCCAACCTTCTAATACAGTTATCCCGAACCCCTCAATTCTAGAGGTCAGAATAACAGAAGAAGCTAGGTTGTAGATGCTCCTGAGCTGATCATGTGTCAGATATCCTAGGAAGAGTACCTTGTCTGAAACACCTAGTTTATTTGCAAGCTCTTGCAACTGAACTCTCCAGCTACTTCCTTTACCATATGCCAGGCCTCCTTTGCTGCTTGACGAGAAGCTACCATTACCTACAAGAGCGAGTTTCAACTTCTTATCTTTGAGTCTTGCTATAGCTTTTATGGCAGTATCCTGACTTTTTATCCTGTCCATTCTTGCAACCATAAGTATAAGCTGCTCATCATTCTGCAAACCTATAATCTCCTTGATATTATCAAGCTCATTTCTGGAAGGTTTCTGCCATACTCTTGGGTCTATGAAAGGATATATCTGATATGCCCTACCATGATATGCTGTCTTTATCAGACCTTCAAGGTCTCTTCTAGTGCTGACAACTATGGAATCGAAGCCCTCCATTGCCTTTAGCACAAATTTCAGAAATAGAGGTGTAAGGTTCTCTGGTTTGAAAGGGACATGCCATCTGAGTACTGCGGGAGCTGAGGGACCTATCATCTGCCCTGTTAAGAGCAACTGAAAGTCCTGAATATAGTATACATCTATCTCACCGAGATGCTCCAATAACCTCTCTGCATTTACCCAGTTGTAGTAGGCATAGTATGTGTAGCCATCTATACTGGGCTTTTCAACACCGTGTATAGCAGACCATAATGATTCTTTAAATACAGTATACTTCCTCAGATGCTTTTCTTCCAACTCTACATGTGATAATAAAAGCTTACCCATTCTTACCTTAGGAGGATAATTCACGCCTAGGCTCACCCATACCACGCTTGAAACATAATTACTGTCAATCATATAGTTCATCAAAGGATAGATCATTGCTGTAACACCTCCGGGAGAAGATGTGTAGTCCACATTCTGCTCCAAAGATGATATATCAACAGGGTCGTCAAGAAATCCGTATTTTTCAATCAGCTCTTCGTAGCTGAGCTTAAAACGGAGTAAAGGTGTCTGGCTATTGATACAAACCTTCATAATGGCGATGGAAGAATTCTTGTCATTTAAGCTTTGCATCCAGAAATCTGTGCAGGGCTTCTATTACACCTGCACCATCTTCATTTATAGTTACATAGTCTGCATGTCTCTTCAGTATATCAACTGAGTTTCTTACTGCAACTTTTATGCTTGCAAGTCTGAAGAGCGAAAGGTCATTTTCCCCGTCACCTATGCACATTATGCCATCATCATTATGAAACCCAAGTAAATTAAGAGCCTCAGTAAGGCCAGACCCTTTATCTATGCCACGTGGCAAGATCATAAACCTGTCGACGTTAAATTCTATTCTCTCTTTAGAGCTGTCAACTATTCTTTCTGAAAGTTCTTTGAGTTGCCTAGGAGCAGATATTATCACTTCCTCACAGCTCGAGTCGAAATATTCTGCTAGTCTCTTCCTTTCCTCTTCCCACCATTCTGGAGCCAGGTTTATCACTCTATCCTCTCTGCATACCAGTGCACCATTCTCAGCAACTATAACATCGAAAAGAGAGAAGTCAAGCAGCTCTTTTAGTTCCTTTATGCATCTCCCGCTGACAAGTATAAGCTTTATACCTCTTTTACGAAGATGCGAGAGCTCGGTCAATACTTGTTTTTCGATCTCTTTTCCTCTGCTCTTTATAGTTCCATCTAAATCTGATACAACTGCTGTTATCCTTTTATAGCTTCTTTTTTGCATGGAGAACTCTTCCAGCATTGAAATCCTATTAAAGATATACTGCATTATCTATCAACAACAATCACTGATACGTTGTCAAATTTGAATATGCCAGTCTCCATCACACCAGGCATACTGCTAACGTATCTCTCCACAGAGGTGATGTTCTCGGGAGATGAATTTACGTCAAGAATTAGGTTTCCGTTCTCAGTTATTGATGGGTAGCCTTTCTCATTCTGTCTGATTGAACAAGCATATCCTTTCTCCCTTAACTTTGATGATACAAGCAAAGCTGCGTTCCTGTGCACCTCTAGTGGAATGTCAATTGTTTTAGGCTTGGTCATTTTATCCTCTGTTACAAATACAATTATCTTCTTCGACGCTGACCATAGAATCTTCTCCATAAGCAATGCACCACCTCCACCCTTAATGAATGTCTTATCATCAAGTACATTATCTGCACCATCAAGCGTCAAGTCCAGCTGACCTGCAAGCTGAGGGTATGCTATATTTTCTATATATTTCATTGCTGTATAGGCTATCTGCATAGATGAAGGAAAGTACCATGCCTTTTTGTTCAGTATCCTCTTATCGTGAAGAAAACTGATAAGTCTAGCTATGGTGGCACCGCTTCCCAATCCCACCTTTTTTGAATCTTGCATATTGTTAGAAATAAGAGCTAGAGAATCTTCATCAAGGTGCATAAAGCAGCTATTCCTCCAGGTCCAGCTGCTCCAGCTTTGCCATCACTTCATTCACATCCTCCACAACCTTCTTCAGCTTATCATCTACAACACGTGGCTTCTTCTCTTCAACTACTTCCTTCTTCTCTTTTGCTTGTTCTACTTGCTCTACAGTTTTCTCCAGAGCAGGTACAAAGGGCTGAATCCTTTCTTTTAGCTGTTCAAGCCTGGCATCTATCTGTGACATCTTCTGGTTAAAGAGGTTCAGTAGTTCAGACTTTACATCCTCGAGGTCCGAAACCTCAACTATTACACTAGCTTTAGCAAGCTTCTCTTCAACATCTTTCATCTGATTCCTGTACTTTTGAGAAAGAAGTATTCTTTCTTCTCTGTTTATCAGGCCTTTTGATTCAGCTTCATATATCCTAGCTAGAGCACTACTCAGGTATTCCTTCTCCATTCTTAGAAGCTTCAAATCTCTCTTTGCTGCTTCTATCTCTGACTTCATTACCAGCTTGCCTTCTGTCTGAACAGTTTTGTTCTGCGTCTTTCCACTTCTGTAAGTTTTTCTTACGAGTATGAAGGATACTGCTACAGCTAGGCCTGCTCCTACAGCTGCACCTATAGCTAAGCTAAGAATATCTATGCTCAACGTGGATATCTTTAAGCTATGTGTATATAAGCTGAGAGCTCTATACTATTTCTATCCTTGTCAAGGATGCTTCGCCCATGCGTAGCTTCTTAACTTGCTTGTGGCACCAAAACCGCATGATGCACATCTTTTCTTTCTCACGTTATACGCTCTTCTACCACATCTTCTGCAGACTATATGTGATTTGTGCTTACTTCTCTTTCCAAAGGATGAGGTACCCTTCATTCACTCACACCTGCTGAGTAGGAGGAGGAGAGATGAGAACTACATTATCCCCCCTAACTATTATAGTACCAAGCTGATTGGTTTTACCCTCTGCAAGCATCTCCTCGGATGACTCAAGAATAAGGTTCATATGCTGGTCGAAACCCTGAAGATTTCCTCTAATCACTCTCCCGCCTTTTAGCTTTATCAGAACAACCTTTCCCACACTCTCGTTCAGCACCTTGAACGTCATATCTGCAGCCATGTTGCCTACCTATCCTTTTACTGACGTGCCAGAGTACGCATATATAAGCTTAGACTGATTACGATTCTGTTAACCCCTTTGCAAGCTAACTTTGCTATACAGTTTGCTGATCATTATTATCCTCACGGAGTTACACTACCATCCCTTCACTTGGCAAGCAGCAAGTGCGAACCTTAAACCCCTATTCAGAATCTTCATACTTGCCATTTCGTCTCTGTGTATGATGATTTTGCACTTACACGGGTTGTCTATGTTCATTCGGGTATAGCTTTGACATGCATACGGAAAGTTGCAATGTATTCCAAAGTTGTTCAACACATAACTGATTACGAATAGTTTAGCAGGAACGAGCGAGAAACCCCACATCCTTTAGAGATGGCATGAAAGCGAGTCCGAAAGGTGTATATAGGAAAAGTAGAAATCATTGAAAAGTAAAGTATATTGCGGAGCAGAAAGGAATTTGATTACCTATAAGTTCAGGCTCTATCCAACGAAGACACAGGCTCGACTGATGAATGAAACCCTTGAAACTTGCAGGCTCCTCTACAACGACCTTCTGAATGACAGGATTAAAAACAAAACCAAGGTCTTCGAACAGAAGAGAGCTGTCACAGCACTCCGCCACTGCAACAAGTTCCTGAAGGCAGTTCACTCTCAGGTTTTGCAGGATGTTGTGTTTCGTCTGGATAAGGCATTCAACGCTTTCTATGCTTGTCTTTCGAAGTATCCGAAATTCAAGAGAAAAGATAGATACAACTCGTTCACTTATCCACAACTCGGAGGATTCAGGGTAGCTGATGGGAGGCTTCGACTTTCGAAGATAGGCTTGGTGAAGATAAGACTCCATCGCTCAATTGAAGGCATACCAAAGACTTGCACCATAATCAGGGACATTGACCACTGGTATGCCTGTATCTCAATGCAGCTAGAGCCTAATCTGCTCGAACAGAAGAGTGGCAAACCAGATAATGCAGTCGGAGTAGACCTCGGCATACTGAACCTTGCGACTCTGAGCAATGGTATAATATTCGAGAACCCAAGACACCTCGATAATTCCATCACCAGAATCATAACTCTTCAGAGACGCTTGTCAAAAAAGAAAAAAGGCTCAGCCAATAGAGAGAAAGCCAAGATATTACTCGCCAAGGCTTGGAGAAAGATGAGGAACCAACGATTGGACATAGCGCATAAAGTCTCTTTCAGTCTGGCGTCCGAATACTCGACCATAGTATTCGAAGATGTTCATATCAAGAACATTGTAAAGAACCACAGCCTCGCATCGGCAATAATGGATGCCTCTTGGGGGCAACTGCGCCGACTAACTGCTTACAAAGCAGAAAGGCGCGGAGGACGAGTTATACTCGTCAACCCAAGTTGGACATCGCAGAAATGCTCTGGATGCGGAGCTATGAATCCAGATATGAAAGAACTATCTATAAGAATATTTGAATGTAAGGAATGCGGACTTGTACTCGATAGGGATGTAAATGCAGCTAGAAACATTCTAGCTATGGGTCTGGAACAGGCCCATGCTGAGGAACAGCCTCTACTTATCAAAAGAAGGATAAGCAAGTTTGTTCCTGTGAAGCAAGAAGCCTACGGCTTCAGTCGTAGGTAGTTCACAAAATCCTTTAGCAAAGGTTTAGACGTTGAAGATACAGTACCTGTCAAAAAGAGAGATAAAGGAGCTGAATCTTAAGATAAATTCTCTTTGGCCTGACATTGCCATAGAGCCTCTCAAGGTTGTAAGGTCTGTTGAGGTTGAAGAGGGCAAATACCTGCTTATGAATGAATCTGTTCTTATAAAGCTGAATGATATTCTGCTTCCTTTTGTGGGGGATGAGAAGCTATGCTCTCACTTTCCATCCATAACAGTCGACCAAGGTTCGATAAAATACATCATCAACGGAGCAAATGTTATGAGGCCTGGCATAAAGATGTTTGAAGGAAACTTCATAAAGGATCAAGTTGTTGTTGTTAAAGAAGAGAAGCATCAGAAGTTTATTGCAGTTGGAGTTGCTCTAATACAGAGGGAAGAGGCGGAGAAGGCTAGCAAAGGAGCGATAGTTAGAAATCTGCATCGCATAGGGGATAAGTTCTGGGAGGTCTACAAATCCGTTACTTCCTCATGAGATTATCGTATATATCTCTTATAATATGGCTATTAATCATTGACCTAGCAGTAAGGAAAAATTCATCAAGGTTCAGTCCTTTCTCTTTCTCATAGATTGAGGCCTGAATGGCCATCTCCAGCTTATCTATCTCGGAGACAAGCTTTGCCACAGGTGTTGACCTGCTGTTAAATTCTCTAAAGAGCCTCAGATAAAGCCCTTTTACATCTTCAGGCAGAGCATCCAGTATCTTCTTTAATGCTTCCATCTCAAGTAAATGCTTCTCTTTTCTGCTCATTTCATCAGGCTGAATATCCCCTGTCATCACTTCGCAAAGGTCGTGTATAATAGCGGTCCTTAGCATATTTGCAAAATCTATAGAGTAGATATCAGCTACTAGCATTGCAGCTAGTGCAACACAATAACTATGCTCTGCAACAGATTCTGCGTTGCGTATCTTTGCTTTAGTAATCCATCCCTTTCTTCTTACCTTCTTCAGACGCTCAGCCTTCAGAAGCACATCAAGAATAGAGGAAGATTTATCTTTCATCTGCCTAGCTCATATGATAATAGCCTTAAATAACATTACCAGCTTTGAATTGTTGCAAAATCTAGTAGCAAAAGGGCAAACCTTTTTTACACAGTCTATTAAGAAAGAAGACGGTCAAAGGTACCTAAAGGCTAGTGTTGCCAGATGGGTCAAGTAATAGGCGCAAAAGAGAAAGAAACCTCTACCTACCTTAAGGCATATCCCATGAAGAGTATAGGAGACGTTGAAAAGGTAAAGGAAGACCTGAAGCATAACTCTATAGTTATAGTAAGGATAACACCTCTTGCACAAAAGAGCTTGGAGGAACTGAAGAAAGCTGTGGAGGAGCTGTATGAGTATGCTGAAGGGATGGGAGGGGATATAGCAAGGCTTGGGGAAGAGAGAATAGTTATAACACCTCCTAACGTAAAGATATGGAGAGCTCTAACTCAGTAGAGTTTAAGACTGTCAAGAACATTGGGCTGATATACAGGTAGATGAAATATTCTTTCTACAGAATCTGCAAGGCTCTCTATCTTCTTCTTCTCTCCGTGGTCAAGGATCACTCTCTGAAGCTTCGGCCTCAGCCTTGATACATACCTCATAAGCTGATTATAATCACTATGCCCGCTAAATCCCTCAACCTTTTCAACCTTGCAATTTATATCAACTATCTTCATTCTTCCTCCATTCTCCATCAGGCTTACCTGCTTTGAGCCATCGAGCACTCTTCTGCCAAGTGTTCCTTGAACCTGATACGAAACAAAGAGTATCTTGTTCTTTGGATCTGAAGCTAATTCCTGAAAATACTGAACAGAAGGACCGCCTTCAAGCATACCTGATGTTGCAAGAACTATAGCAGGGCCGGAGCTTAATGCTTCATCCCTTTTACTAGGATGTTCTATTATTGAGAAATACTCTGTGACAAAAGGATTCTCTCCGTTTTCAACTATTCTTTCTCTCAGCTCTCTGGTAAGGAATTCAGGGTGGTAAAGATGTATTGCTGTTGCCTCCCTTATCATACCTTCTATAAATATTGTAGTTTCAGATAGCTGACCCTGCTTCATGTACTGGTCAAGTACAAGCATTATCTCCTGAGCTCTGCCTACAGCAGGAACAGGTATCAGAACCTTCCCTCCTTCTTGCAACGTATCATTTATGCTCTTTACGAATGCAAGATCAGTCTCTTCTCTTGGAGGCATAACGTCAGATTTACTGCCATATGTGCTCTCCATGATAAGTGTTTCAACTCTGGGGAAGTTGGGAGAAGCAGCCTCGAGTAGTAAACTTCTTCCAAACTTGAAGTCTCCTGTATACACCACATTGTGTGCACCTTCTCCAACATGCAGATGAACCTGAGAAGAACCAAGAATATGACCTGCGTTGTAAAATACAAGCTTCATATCTGGAGATATGTCAGTCACCATACCGTAAGGTATTGTTATAGCATGACTCAGCATGTTCCTTATATCCTTCATATCATACGCATACTGATTTCCTTCCATGCTAGATATCTTCAACGCATCGCTCAGCAACAATGTTATCAGAGCTAGTGTTGGTTCGGTGCAGTAAAGAGGACCGTCAAACCCATATTTGTAAAGTACTGGTAGAAAGCCTGCGTGGTCCATATGTGCATGACTAAGCACTATAGCATCTATATCATCAAGCGAAACTTGCAACCAATCTATCCTTGGGTATGAATCAGGAGGACCCCTTGCTCCTGGGTGAATACCTGCATCGAGAAGAACCTTGCTCTCTGTAGTTTCAACAAGCATACACGACCTGCCAACTTCTTTATAACCTCCAAGAGCGGTAAGCCTGACTTCGTTCTTTTCAATCAGTCTCTGCCTGAATATTCTCTCCCCTGTCTGTCTTAGAAAAGTGACTCTTTCATTGCTGGTAGATTTCAGAGTGTGCATTATCTGTTGAATCGTTGTGCTGCCCATTGAAGGTGCCTTCTTTACCCTGAGCTTCCAGCCTGTGGAATCAAAACTCTTCAGAGATGATGCGTCTATAAGCTTTGGTACTCTGCAGTCTAAGGTAACCTCGCCTGTAACCTCGTCAAAGAACATATTTTCTATTCCTGCCTCCTTAGGAAGCATGGATGCAAGTATCTCTCTTGCCTCCGCCTCAGGCTTCCTGATCGAATCGTCTACTCTTACAACTACCCTCTTCTTCAGGCTGTTCACTATCTCAGGTATTACGAATGAGTTCTTCTCGAAGTATTCGGGGTTCTTCGAGTAAAGTGCTATCCTTGGCCCTTCATACTCTACTCTAACCACAGAAGCCTCTGGGGGTATGTTGCGCAGTATCACAGCCACTACGCTTTGGGGTCTTCCCCCGTTCTGTTCTTCCCTTCTCTGAGACAACCTTGATTTACCTAAAGGGACCTAAGAAGGGATTCCTTTTCTTGCTGGTTCAGTTCTCTGAATCCCTTCGAATCTATAACTGCTATATCAATGCTATCTCCCGAGGCTGAGTCTCTCTTCATAGCATAGGTAACTCCTTTTGCTGCAAGCCTTAGAGCTTCGTTCAGACTCATACTTTCTTTATAACCAGATTCCAGTATTCCATATACTACAGGGGAGCCACTGCCTGTTGATGCGAATCTTTCATTGGTAAGAGTACCGAAAAGATCCACGTTGTATAAACCAGGACCATTCTCATCATAACCTCCTATCAAAGACTGAACTATGTAAGGGTAATACCTCTGATTGAAGAATACATTAGCAGCCAATCTTGCGGCGGAAGAAATAGGCATTGGTTTTTGGTGCTCTACCCTGTATATCTTGGCATAATACCTGAGCACATCTATTATATTTTGAGCATCAGCAACGACTCCAGCAATGGTTATCCCCATATGCTCGTCTATCAGGTGAAGTTTTTTACCCTTATGATGGGCGATGTAATTGCCCATTGTAACCCTTGAATCTGTAGCTAACACTACAGCATCCTGGCATATAATGCCTAAAGTAGTCGTCCCTGTCTGGGCGACATTCTTAAGGTTATTTGCAATGTTACTGATCCTATCTAGACTGGACAAGATAACTGGTTACATGGATTCCTGCAGGGGGTAGATAAGCGTTATGAGGTAATCTACATCTAGCAAGAGACTAATAATTTGTATTGAATATGCGATTCTTTAGCTCCTGAGGTTTACAGCTCATGATTTCTTCGGATAACAGTTTAAGAATACTTATCAAGGACCATTAATGCAGCAGATGCATATTGACAAAAGGGCACCTTATGGAGCTTCCTGTAGCCGTTTACGTGGGTGAGGATACTCTTTCTTCCTTGGGTGAAATGCTTGAAGAGCAGAGCATACAGGGGCCTCTTTCCATAGCTACTGGTCCAAATGTGAGAAAGATCCTTGGGAAGGCGCTTATTAATGGTTTAGATGGCTATAACCTTGCCTGGGTCAATGTTAAAGAGCCGACGCAGGACTTTGTTAACAAGGTTATAGATAATGCAAAAGATATCAAGGCAAAGGCGATTCTAGGGTTTGGAGGGGGGAAGACAATAGATGTGGCAAAGAAGGCTGCATATGAACTTCGATTGCCTATGATAAGCGTTCCGACGAGTGCTTCACATGATGGTATCTCATCTCCCTTTGCTTCTTTACGTGATGCCTCAAAGCCCTATTCTTTTAAGACAAGGCCACCAACAATAATAGCAGTTGATATCAGGGTTGTAATGTCTGCTCCTGAAAGGTTGATGAGAGGTGGTTTTGGAGACCTAGTTGCAAAGGTAACAGCTGTAAAGGACTGGGAGCTAGCTAGAGATAAAAAAGGAGAATATTTTGGAGAATATTCAGCAAGCTTGGCAAGAATGAGTGCTGAACTTGTAATAGAGAAGGCAGAAAAGATAGGCTCTAAAACAATGGATGGGACCAGAGTTCTGATAGAGGCTCTTATCTCATCTGGTGTAGCTGCAGGAATAGCTGGCAGCAGTAGACCATGCAGTGGTTCTGAGCATCTCATCAGCCATGCCTTGGAATTGATAGCCCCAGGAATAGGACTCCATGGGGAGAAGACTGGTATTGCAACTATAGCCATTGCGAAGCTTTACGGGTTGAACTGGAACAGGATAGCTGATGCTTTGAAAAGGGCTGGCTCTCCTGTTAGCTTTTCAGATCTTAACCTAACAAAGAGGCAGGTTGTGGACGCTATACTTACTGCTCCTAGTATAAGACCTGAAAGGTACACAATCTTGCACGAGCTGAAACTGGATAAGGAAGATGTCACAAACTTGGTTGAAGAAACAGGTATAGCATGATTTATTGATTGATAATTTATGAATTGCCAAACCATATACGATTTAAAGATAAGATAGAGCACTTAGCACGGGAGGGAGACTCTTTGGACAAGGCAAAGGTGCAGGCACAGTTAAAGGGTAATACACTGAGGGTCTATGTATATTGCTTAAAGAATAGGAAGGTTGGTGTAAGAGAAGTCCAGAGAGCTCTTCACTTTTCAAACCCTTCACTAGCTCAGTATCACCTCAATAAGCTTGTTGACCTAGGACTGCTCAAAGAAAATTCGGGTGAATATGAGATTGCAACAGATGTGAAGGTTGATATAATGAGAGACTTTCTGAGGGTAGGAACACTGCTTGTTCCAAGGTTCATATTCTACGCTGTATTCTTTTCCATTATAGCAGTTTATCTTGTAGTGCAGACTCTAGATACTCATATTCTGAATGAAATAATTCTGCTTGCAGTCGCACTTGTGTGTGCTTCAGCCGGAATATTCTGGTACGAGGCGCTTGTAGCATGGCTCTCCGCACCTTCAGCCTAGGGAATGCCCTCTTCTGCGTAAATATATCCACGCTACTATTGCTACAGCTAAGATAAAAGCGGCTATGACAGAACCAATGTAGACATACTGCTCAGCATTTGGAGCCTTCAAAAAGTTTGCAGTTATAATTCCAGGTGCGCCTATTATCGCATGAGTGGCTAATCTTGTAGCGTTTGTTATAATTATTAAAGATGAGCTGGTATTCCAGCCTGTAAATATATATCCGTTGCCAGGAGAGGCTACCAAATCTACAGTAGAATTTGCATCATACCATAAATTACCTGAGGGAGATACATTGCCTCCTTCTGTTGATCGAACCAGTACTTGGTACTGTTTCACGAATGATATTGTGTAAGATGTAATCCCTGGTAATACTATATAACCTGAGCTGTTCGATGGCAAATATCTTGTACCGTTTGCACTTTGCTCAGCATAAAAGGTCATTACTTTAGGAAGATACCAAGAGTAATTCCCTGCAGTAAGGTTGCTGAAATATATGATATCTGATGTAGAGGTATTGCTAATTCCATTTAGCACTACAGCCCAGGAGTAGTTCTTCGGCAG
>JARVJU010000007.1 GCA_029775965.1 Nitrososphaeria archaeon
TAAGCTTTCAATCCTCACTTTATGAGTCTATTCATTGCATGGGGAATAATCTGAGAACTTTCTTTCAACAGAGAAAACCTTTCAATCCTCACTTTATGAGTCTATTCATTGCATGTCTATCTCACCCCCTTTTATGTCCCCTGCTGGTTATCCTTTCAATCCTCACTTTATGAGTCTATTCATTGCATGATGAAATTAAAAGACTATGAAGAGGCTAAACATCTATCTTTCAATCCTCACTTTATGAGTCTATTCATTGCATGTTATTACTCTGAGCTAGGTTAGAAGCTGAGACTGCTAACTTTCAATCCTCACTTTATGAGTCTATTCATTGCATGCTGGGCTTATCTCTGCAGCAGATATTTCATACTTTCCCTTTCAATCCTCACTTTATGAGTCTATTCATTGCATGATGCTGCTCAGGGGTAAAAGGTACAAGCAAGGAGCTTTCAATCCTCACTTTATGAGTCTATTCATTGCATGTCTACCGCTGGTTGTGTTGTTATGCTTGGCTTTCTAACTTTCAATCCTCACTTTATGAGTCTATTCATTGCATGTTATTGAGATTGCAGAGATAGATGCTCCTGTTACAGCTTTCAATCCTCACTTTATGAGTCTATTCATTGCATGAATCAACTGATTACCTTGTAGTCTTTCATACTTTAGAACTTTCAATCCTCACTTTATGAGTCTATTCATTGCATGTTGGCTACTCATAGTTGAAGTACTACTAATTGTAACTTTCAATCCTCACTTTATGAGTCTATTCATTGCATGTTCAAGCCTGCAGAACTTGGTAAATTCAATATATTCCTTTCAATCCTCACTTTATGAGTCTATTCATTGCATGTATTTATTTTGTATGCAAACGATTGGATGTATGTTTCTTTCAATCCTCACTTTATGAGTCTATTCATTGCATGCTAGCCTGAACTCTGATAGAGTCATGTGGACTTCCCTTTCAATCCTCACTTTATGAGTCTATTCATTGCATGGGAATATGTTAGGTTCTCCTACTGCTAATCCGATTACTTTCAATCCTCACTTTATGAGTCTATTCATTGCATGGTCATATTCCTTTCAGGAAAGAAGGAGAAATACACCAACTTTCAATCCTCACTTTATGAGTCTATTCATTGCATGTTCACATCTTTTTTTTCTTCGGGATGAACGAAGCACTCTTTCAATCCTCACTTTATGAGTCTATTCATTGCATGGAGGTGAGAAATCGGAGATGCAAACACAAGAAATACACTTTCAATCCTCACTTTATGAGTCTATTCATTGCATGTTACGAATTCGCAGTCGAATATGCTCTGTTCAGGTATATCTTTCAATCCTCACTTTATGAGTCTATTCATTGCATGCAATATTGATTGAGATGCTCAGGGAAGAATAGTAGATCTTTCAATCCTCACTTTATGAGTCTATTCATTGCATGGACAAATAGGCTACCTTGTGGCGAGAATTGCCACGACTTTCAATCCTCACTTTATGAGTCTATTCATTGCATGGTATGCAGGCTTGCCTTCTACCGCTTTCTTTTTCCTAGCTTTCAATCCTCACTTTATGAGTCTATTCATTGCATGTTTCACGCATGGCGTCCCTTTCGGCTGGAGCATCAATCTTTCAATCCTCACTTTATGAGTCTATTCATTGCATGGTTTTCGGGATGAGTACCATCCTGATGCCGAAACAACTTTCAATCCTCACTTTATGAGTCTATTCATTGCATGGTAAGACAGATCAATTTGGCAAAAAACTTAAGAAGGTCTTTCAATCCTCACTTTATGAGTCTATTCATTGCATGAGAATTCTAACCCTTGATGAAAGAGTATCTCGTTTCTTTCAATCCTCACTTTATGAGTCTATTCATTGCATGTCAAATTCTACAGCTTTTTCGTCATAAATTTTTTGTCTTTCAATCCTCACTTTATGAGTCTATTCATTGCATGATGAGAAGTGAAGGTATAAGACCCTCCAAAATTGCCAGACTTTCAATCCTCACTTTATGAGTCTATTCATTGCATGTTTAAGTCAAGACTCGAAATAGCAAACAGGAGCAACTTTCAATCCTCACTTTATGAGTCTATTCATTGCATGTATGTAAAAAATGCTATGAACAACTCGTTGAGGACTTTCAATCCTCACTTTATGAGTCTATTCATTGCATGGAGATATTCTAGAAGCTGCCACGCAGGTGTAGTTCTTTCAATCCTCACTTTATGAGTCTATTCATTGCATGTAACAATGACCTATTCAATTACCGCCAGCGGTTAGCTTTCAATCCTCACTTTATGAGTCTATTCATTGCATGTTGACGAGAACGTGAGGGTTCTCACAACTATTCAGCGTCTTTCAATCCTCACTTTATGAGTCTATTCATTGCATGTCATTTTGTCCGTGCGTTAGGTTATGATATCTATGACTTTCAATCCTCACTTTATGAGTCTATTCATTGCATGATATATAGCGAAACAGATGGGGTATAAACTTGGTATTCTTTCAATCCTCACTTTATGAGTCTATTCATTGCATGTTGAGAAAGCAATAGAGGGGTCAGCCACCAAGTTAGCTTTCAATCCTCACTTTATGAGTCTATTCATTGCATGTAAAGGTTCAGCTGAAGTTAATAGAATATTTGAAAGTACTTTCAATCCTCACTTTATGAGTCTATTCATTGCATGAGCCTCATGGACTTAGTTTGGCTATGCTTAAAAATCTTCTCGTTTTGTGCTTATCAAAAAATCGAATGACCTAAGAAGTAGATCAGCACACCTTTATGTCCAGCAGTACCTTTTAACTTCACAATAATTGCATTTCCACTCTGGAGCTCTTCTCGGCAGTGATTCAGTCTTGAACATTGTCCATATCTGTTCTAGATCTCTAATCACTGCAGCCTTATCACCCTCAGTAGCTGTTAGTCTTACAGAATAATTCTGGTCAGGGAAGTAGAGTATACCAAAAGGGCATTTTTTCCCTAATGCCTGTTCGCATAGAAGCATGTAAGCAAGAAGCTGTTTCTTTCGTGAAAGTGTTACTTCTGGTGTATCGGTGTATTTTATCTCTATTAAAGCAGATAGAAAATTAAGTGAGGCATAAAGGTAATGCAGGGTACCTTTATCAGCCGTGATAATATCGTAGTGAGAATTAATGTAAGTTACGATGAAATCCGCAGAAAGCCAAGGACGTTCAGTCCTTGGATGAATGCGGACAGAACATTTGTATGTAGGCGTATATGCAATATAATAAATGTCTAATCGTTTGCTTTATAGCAATAAAGCACGATTATGACATCTCCCTCTTGTCTGCGCCGAGCCACGAACTACATCGCAAGAGTATTCGTGGCGTAGAAGCGCAGAAACAAAGGGAAGAAAAAGCGTGTCCAAACACGTTGACCATGCTGACGCAAGCGCTGGATTCAACATAGCGTTGCGTCCTCCTTTAATGGAGAGCATAGGTCAATTGCACGCAGACAGGGATGTGTGCAAGGGGAGCACTGATACCCCAAAGGCGCAACTCTATGAATCCTAGAGACGCCAGAACCCCACACTTCAGCTGTGGGAGTATGTCAGTGCATCATCAGGTACATAGACAGTACACCTCGCGTTAAGCCTTCTTGCGCACCATGCTACAGCCTGACCATGATTCCCAGCAGATGTGGTAGTGAACTCTCTACCTATTTCTTCCCTAGTAGCTCTATTCATTCTGTTCCAAGCACCTCTGATCTTGAAGCTACCCGTTCTTTGAAGACACCCCCATCTTTAGGAAAAGACTTTCAAAAGGAGGGAATGGAAGAAGAGGTGTTCTCCATGCTACCTGTCTTACAACACTCTCAGCATCATGGATATCTTTGAGGCTTAAGTAGGGGACCTTCATACCAAGCACTTTGCAAATGACGCATAAATCTTCTATGAATTAATCCAATTAGATTGCAGCATGTTGAGTCTAAACAATGCATCTTTCTTACCTTTGCTATCCACACCTTCAATAACTTCTTTGAGATATGAAATAGTTTCGTCCATGACCCTCTTGTCCACAGGATATGGAACACCATCTTTTCCTCCATGTGCAAAGGTGAATTTTACCGGATCCCTCCAAGATGCAGGCTTGCCGTATATCAGCTGTGCAACGAGAGCCAAGGCTCTGACTGTAGATGGTCCTACTCCTTTAAAGGCGAGTAGTTCTTCATAATTCCTTGGCTGAGTCTCGTACAACTGTTTAAAGATCTCCCAGTTAAGTTTGTGGGGCATGGAAAAAGCATCAATCCGATTCATACCAAAGACCCATCGGTCAAGTCCAAACCCTGCGCCAGAGAGTTTCTTGATGGAAGAGATTGTATTTTCTGGCCTATCCTTGGCAATATCTACGCATGTTTTCCTGTTCTCATCGGATTCTTTAGCTACCATGTTCAAAGCCGAATCCCTGACCACATCTCCTACCATGCCGTTGTGTGGTTCTTCCACAAAATTGGTTACCTTTTCATCCAGCCAGTGATACCTTCTTGCAGTTCTATCGCTATTGGATAGACCCTGCTGAACCACAGCCCACCTGCCTTTTTCAGTGATAAAGAATGTATGATGGTATATATTATAGCCAGCCTGGATAGCTGAATTATCCACCTTGGCGCACATTTTGCTAGCATATTTCATATAATTCTGCAACCAGGAACTGATTCCTGCAGCAGAGCATATCTTTTCTATCTCCTGTGGTGTTGCCTTTCCTGATCTTCCCTTTCCTCCAGCTAAGGCCAAGCCATGCCTATCCATGCTCAGAGCCTCCTTTAGCACACCGCTGACAACGGTAGTAAGTCCTGAGGAGTGCCAATCAAAACCTAAAACGCAACCAAAGGCTTGAAACCAATACGGGTCTGAAATTCTTCGCAAAAAGTTTTCTTGTCCCTTATCTTCAATCATCAGCATAACCATCTCGTCAGCTAGACTTTTCATTCTTTGCACAAGCCATTGTGGAGCTTGTCCATAATGCAACGGGAGTACTGCGATTCCTGTCCTATGCATTGCCACAAACTGTTGCAGACCATAAATAAAAATATGAGGTGATAAGCTTACAGCATTATGAATGCATTAGGGATAGACCTTGCAGGAAGTCCGAAGAGAAAGACAGGTTTCTGTGTGCTTCATTGCAATTTATACTGCAGAACGGATATACTTTACACAGATTCGGAAATAGTAGAAAGAGTTTTACAGGAAAGACCAAGCATTGTGAGTATAGACGCACCTCTATTCTTACCTAAAGGGCGCGTCAGCTTGGATGTCAAAGGTCCACCTCATTTCAGGGTGTGTGACAGAGAATTGCAGAGGATGAAGATAAGATTCTTCCCCATTACACTAGGCCCGATGAGAATATTAACCGCAAGAGGAATGAAAATTAGAGCTGTGCTGGAGAAACTTGGTTTTAAGGTTATCGAGAGCTTCCCCGGTGCAGTACAAGACATTCTAGGTATGCCAAGAAAACAGCAGGGAATAGAAAGGCTGAGGCAGTCTTTGATAGATTATGGCATAAAAGGTGATATTATGAAGAAAGATATAACTGGAGATGAGTTAGATGCTATAACTTCTGCACTGATAGGTAAAATGTACCTTGATGGAAATTATACAGCCATTGGAGCTGATGATGAAGGTTTTATGATATTGCCTCGTATATCATAAACTTTTATAAAGTATTATTTCACCTGGCACGAATCTCATTTTGGCAAGCATAGATAATGCTCTGATCCTCCCATACTGTGATGATAAGTCTCCAAGTGACCTTTCAGTAAAGCCTCTAGAGCGGAACAATGCTAATGAGGCATAATTCACTTTCTCAACAGTAGCGTACACCTCCTTATATTTTATCTTAGAAAAGTTATCTAGAGAGAAGTCCAACAGTCTACTAGCTACACCTTTCTGCCTGAATTTTGGATGTACCGCTATATAGTAAATGTAGCCTATAGCATAGTCTAAAGGCTTTAGCATGACGAGGCCAGCGAATTCATCATCCATCATGGCAGCAAATACCTTATCCACATCTCTCAGTGTCCTCTTCGAGTGCCAAAGATACATTCCTTCAAAGCTCCGGTCCAGTATGAGTTCTAGCTTATCTCTCTCTTCTTTTGGAATTTCTTTTATCATTATATCATCTGGCATCAGAAGAATAGTTTCTTCGCATTATAATAAAAGATCTTTTCCCTATCCTCTTCATCTATATCGAGCATTCTAACAAAGGCTATAGCGTCTGAATAAGTCTCAACAGGGTAGTCAGTACCAAATAATATTTTATCTACATTGCCTATATGGTATATAGCATTGCTGATCATCTCTGCAAGATAACCCATATACTTGCTGGAATACTTTGCTCCTCTTAGGAAGAGGCCTGATATATCAGCATAAACATTCTGATGTTTATAGACAATCTCAGCTGTGTCCATGAACCAAGGGTTGCCGAAGTGGCATATTATCATCTTCAATTCATCCCACTGATTGGCCACTCGGTCTATGTTTATGGGATGGGCATGTAGCAAGCTAGCATTTGGTACAGCAGTATCGCCGGTATGATACATAACAGGTAAAGATGTCATCTGAGCATACTCATATAAAGGGTAGAATACTGGATCATAAGGGTAAACACTTCTATAACCTAGCCTTATCTTGAAGCCTTTTATCATACCTTTATTCTTTTCAACCATCTGCAAAGATTCTGAAACAGAGGTTTTTGATGGCTCTACAGTTAACACAGGAAAAAGTCTGCCATTCGACCTTTTACACAGTTCTATTATTCGTTCATTAGGAACAGGAATACCATTTGCCAGGGCCGGGCTGAGAAGTAGTCCTGATTCGATACCATTCTCTTTCATTAAATCAATTAATTCTTTCATATTATATTCCAAGCCGTTTATCTTCGCATAAGAATTTAATATATCATCATCCATCTCCGAACAATGGATATGAACATCTATTATCCTGCCCATTGCAATGAATTTGAATGAGCATGTATATAAAACGACCAGCCTATCAACATCATAGATGAAGGCCATTGAATAAGATAATACTGAGAACCGAGGGGGAAGAGGATATTATAGATATTACAGATGATATAAACGAAGTCTTGAGAAAAGAGAATAAGCAGCAGGGGGTTGCTACTATATTTGTAACAGGTTCAACCTGTGCAGTCACAACAATAGAATATGAAAACGGGCTCCTTGATGATTTCAGAGAAACATTACGCAGACTATTCCCAAAAAGCAGGGATTATAAGCATGAATTTGCATATCATGATGGAAACGCTCACTCCCACATAAGGTCCAGTATGATAGGCACATCTTTGAGCATACCGTTTGTAAACAATAAATTGGTACTTGGTGTATGGCAGAGGGTTGTCTTCATAGAGTTAGACGTTAAGCCCCGTGAAAGAGAGATAATTGTTCAGTCCACAGCAGATTGACCTAATTCCAACAGATAGCCTTAAAGACAAGTGCGAAACAGAAGATAGAATAGTATATTTGATTGCATACTGGCAGTTTGAAAGTTGTTTGAAATAGTTATTAAAATAGTTGTCTTTTTCAAGATAATTGTAGGCTGTTCTAATACTCAGCAATATATCATAGTCTTGTACTGATTTCCATATAAGACATGTTCACCCATGCTTGTAATGAAATTGCTGATATCGCTTTTGCGAATATAACAGCCAACAAGCTTGGTCTTCAAAAGCTTGTCTGCTCAGTTGACGATACGTGCCATCAGTAAGGTAGCCGAAACATGCAAACGAGACAAGAAAATCAGGCCAACTTTTAGGAAAGGTGGAACCATAGTTTACGACGAACGTATCCTCTCGTGGAAAGGTGTTGATACAGTATCCCTTTTGACATTGCGGGGCGGGAAGATCATACCAGTCAAATATGGTGTATACCAAGAGGAAAGGCTTAACAGAACCCATACACAAGCCAGCCTCATCTTCAGAAACTTTGTTTTCTGTCTTGCTGTTGTCGTTGATATTCCAGAGCCACCAGTATATGACGCCAAAGAGTGACTCGGGGTAGACCTTGGCGTGAAAAATATAGCCACAGACTCTGATTGATAAACGTGGAGTGGAGCTGCAGTCAACAGAATGAGAAAACGCTATGCAAAGCTTAGGGCCAAGCTCCAGCGCAAGGGAACCATATCTGCAAGACGTCTTCTCAAGAAGCATGCTGGAAAGGTGTCTCGCTTCGCCCGGAACGTGAACAACGGCAGGACTAGTCAACCAGTCATACGTCTTGAGTCATTCTTTTTAACCTCGGACAAGCCCGCAGGCTTCAGTCGTGGGTAGTTGACCAACCGATAATGCACCAGTGCCTGTAAATAAAATACTTATATGAGCATAACACAATACTCTAGCTCGGTATGTCTGGTGTACAGACGCCAGCAAAAGATAAAGATGCTGCTGCTTCGCAGGTCAAACAGACCAAAGTTCTTCCTGCGCACTATATTTCGATTCTGAACCTCGCAATGGGCGTGCTTATCCTGATTTCCGGTCCTGCAATACTTGCTTATACCACCAAATACTATCCTACATTCAACGCAGACGTTGCTGTTGTCAACTCTGTTATAGCTCTGGTGATAATAGGGGTTGCATATGCCGATTACCGAAATACAAAATCCGGGGGAGCAAAACCGTATTATGCCATAATTCTTTTTTTCCTCGGTATTATAATGCAGTTGATGTATGTAAGTAAGTACTATAGCCCACCTGTATATGCACTACATATTATCCCCATTCAAGACAAAGCGAGTCCATTTTACATAGGTGATTATCATATTCGCGGGTACCTTGAAGGTCTCAGCTTTACTGGTATTCTGATAGCGATAGCATCCCTGTATGAAATTGCAGTAATTAGAATTACCGGAAAGCAGCATGCATGATCTTGCTGAATCAAAATCGATTTTTCTTGTTGCATCTTTGTCTTAGGCCAGAGAGTTCAACAAAGAAAATTCCTTTGGTTCTAAATGTCTTGCAGTTTCTAGGTATATTGAACTTGACTGTTATTATTCCATTCACCCTCTCTCCTTTGGAGTTTGCTATTGTTCGAATTATCTCACATATGACTTGTGCATTGAATCCATACTCCTTCTTTCCCATTTGATACATTCTAGTCTGAAGAGAAGAGGCAGAGCAATAAGGCAATCTGTTACCAAGCACTAGATTGGCATATGCAACAGACTTTGCCATGAATCTGTTAAGAACTCTTCGTTTATGTGTTGTTGCTTCTGTCTGGAGGAGTAGCTAGTTTCACGACTTCCTAACTAAAGGAGACTATAGATATTGTTACATAAACAGCCTGCAGCAATTCCTCCCACCTCTAAAGAGCGTGGGCTTCTTTGCGACTCTTCC
Source organism: Nitrososphaeria archaeon (assembly GCA_029775965.1). GTDB lineage: Archaea > Thermoproteota > Nitrososphaeria > Conexivisphaerales > DTJL01 > JAKAPW01. The sequence continues at coordinate 9,367 of JARVJU010000007.1, forward strand.
TGTGAAGTTTGAGCCAACTAAACTACCCGTCACCCGACTTCACAAGAACCTGTTTATCAAAACCTTATATATTATTCTATCTGCTAACAAATAAAAATAGACCTCATAAACACTGATTCGGAGCAAGACACTTTAAGAAATAAGCAAACTTCTACTATTTTACCCTTGGGTTGCGTCGTCGAGTGAACCTTACCGCAAAATACATTGCCACGAGTAAGATGACAGCAATAGCTGCTGTGAATGGAAGCGAGCCGTAGAAAGGAGTGTATGTTGTGTTCTTTGTCACATAAAGAGATGCTCCAATCGATGCAAGATTTAGTGAGCTTGAACCGTTTCTTGCGTATGGCAATTCATTGAAGGGTATCTGTGGACTCACTGGAAAAATGCTAAAATTGCTCAGAGGGTCAGGACTCCTCAGCAGATGTCCACCCGTATAACTCTGCCCAAAGTCGAACATGTCGATTGGGATATTAGAATCAGCCACAAACTTGTTTAGGGCGGGTAAATTCCAGTTGTAGTCTATGAATGCAAGGATTGATGCATGATTCATTACGGTATGTGATACATAGTTTTCCTTTGAGTAAGGTGAAATTACAAAAAGCGGTACCCTGAACCCCAGCTGAACACCATCTAATACGGGGGGCGGAACATGGTCGTAGTATCCACCGCCTTCATCATAAGTTATGAATATAGCTGTAGTATTCCAGTACTGACTCTCCATAATATGATCGACAACCCCATTCAGCCAATATTCGTCTTGAGTTACGTTTTCAGGGGGGTGCTGGCTGAAATCCTGAGTTCCGCCCAGTGGCATTACCCATGAAACACTGGGTAGCGAACCTGATGTCAATTCTCTTTCGAACTGAGAAACAGTTCCTATGCTGCTGCTGTATTTACTTATTCCGTTGAAGTAGTTAAGGGGGAATGGTATCCCCTCGAGGTCCGGAACATAGTACCCCCAGCTCACCCCGTACTTGCTCAGTTCTGAGAAGATTGTTTCGTTAACCGGAATGTAGGGTGGTGGCCCTTCGTCGCCGGTAAGACCTGCGTTGTATCCAGTTAAAGAAATGAGTCTGTTCGGATTCGTCTCACACAAACAACCAGCGAAATAGTTATCGCCAATCGCGTACAGCTCTGCCCAATCCCATTCGATCGCAAGCTGCGATGAGGTAAAGTAAGTCATCGCCTGGCTACCTGAATTTGCTTTGAACCCGTCCATTTTTCCGTTGTCCCAGTCTGCATAATACACACTTTCGACTGGGTTCTGTGTAGAGAAGGTACCATTTGGTACTGGCGATAACTGCACGGGAGAGGTCATACCATTCAGGTCGTTGGGCCTTTCGATAGAATTCAGCAACAGATTGCTAGAGTTTGAAGTGGGATAGTAGCCGAAGACATTATCGAAAGAATGGTTTTCCATCATGATGATTACAACATGAGAAATAGGGGTTCTGGTAGAGCTCGCTGTGCTGATCTGTGTGCCAGCCATTATGTTGAGCAACATAAGAGCCACAGCCAGAATCACTATACGCCTCAACGGTAATACTAAGCCTGAACCACATATTTAAAGCATAGACTCTGCATGTCAAGAGAATGGCATCTTGGTCACCTTTCCTTCCGAAACCAACTGGACACTGCCGAAGTATGAAAGCTACTGCATTTCGAATTTGATCGGTTCGATTTCTTCTCTACTCGGTCTTAATACTACACAGAAGAAGTTGCCAGAAGATGTCTTCGACGGACTGAGTTTGGATGGAGTTGAAAACGTAGTGCTTTTTGTGTTTGACGGGTTTGGTTTCAGAGAATGGGAAAGGCAGAGAAATCAAGGATTCTTTGGGGCGCTGGACAAGAACGGCAAAACTACACCTATAACGACAGTCTTCCCCTCAACGACTTCTACTGCACTCACCAGTCTGGTTACAGGCCTGACACCCCAACAGCACTCGCTGATAGAATGGTACCTATACGTAAGCGAGCTGGACATGGTGATACAGACCCTTCCCTTCTCCCCCATCGGTGCAAAAGGAAGTGACCTCCTACTGCCAATAGCAGACCCGAAGATACTCTTTGAGGGAGAACCTATTTTTAGCATCCTGTCAAGAGAAGACGTAAACTCATTTTCAATTTTGAGCAAGTATATTGCCAACAGCTCGTATTCCAAACTGGTCCACGGCAAAAGCAAAGTGCGTGCATATGAGTCATTGTCTGACATGCCAGTAGTTTTGAGGAGGACACTTGAATCCTTAAGGGGCCCATCTTTCATTTATGCCTACTGGAGCGGCATCGATTCCATAGAGCACACTTATGGACCTAGCACTGAGGAGACGTCATCCGAGGCGAGCTTAGTATCCTACTCTTTGATGAAGAACTTGGTCGACAAGCTCGATGCAAAGGTGTCAGAGCATACACTTTTCATTGTAACAGCCGATCATGGGCATATTTCTAATTCACCGAAGAATATCAATTATCTGAACCAATTTTCCGAGCTCCTGAGCAGCCTTGCAAAAAGTTCTGCTGGAAAAATCATCCCACCATGGGGGGCTCCCCGTGATGTTTATATCGATGTCATGAAAGAGCATGTAGAAAGTATACTCGATTTCCTGTCCCAGAAACTGTCTAGCACAGCCAGAGTAGTCAGGAGTGAAGAAGCATTTAGGGCAGGACTGTTTGGATCAGGCCGAGTTGGCAAGCATTTCATTGAAAGGGTTGGAAAGCTCATGATACTGCCAAAAGATAACAACCTCGTCTGGTACAGATTCGACGGAGTTGACTATCCGCCGCTCGAAGGCCATCATGGAGGGCTGCATAATGACGAAATGACTGTTCCGTTAAGTATAGCAAAGGCACGCTCCTTACAGGTATAGATTCACAAAAATCTCACTTCCTATGAAGTATTTACTGCCCGAAGTCTTTGGCTTCAAATACATTTATGAGTATGCACCTTACCTTCGCAAGTCATGGCTGTTTCAATCATGCTAACCGCCGAAGCCTTGGGTTGGCTTATTTTCATAGTTGGAGCAGCCGTCCCTGTGTACATAATCTTTGGTCTGGTGAAACTTTCGGGCTTCAGGGAGATAACTCGTTTTGAGCGTCACAAATCTTTCTACTACAGGCTAAGTGCCGGAAGCAAGCTTGTAGCTCTGGTTTCCATAGCCCTGTCTGCGCCACTGGAGAACTGGTGGCTAGGTCTCCTTGTTCCATCAGTCGTAATGATGTCGTATCTCACACTGAGAAATGGAATCAGGAAATTTCTGATCGGAGTTTCACTCACTATAGCCTTCATCTGGGCTACATCGTGGGGAGGTATTTCAGACCTCCTCCCTTATCTTATCCAAGGAAGGACTTTGAGAGGGCTGAGCTCCTCGACTATTATATACCAGTTTGCCACAAGGAGTTTTCTCTTGAACTACAGAGTAGCTGGGGTGTTCCTGATGGCACTAATTCTCATAATGACTAGCACCCCCACAGAGGTGCTTCACGTTCTGAGAAAGGCAAGAATACCCAACGGTGTGAGCTTTTCACTTATAGTCGGAATAAAAACCGTCCCCATCATCTTCGACAGCCTCAACTCAATCATTAAAGTACAGTTCATGCGGGGTTGGGGGTCAGTGGGAAGGCGTTCCTTATACCCTATTTACGCTGTGGTTGCAGCCATCCTAGCCATCATCCCCACCATGATCTTCTTACTCAGAGGGGCGAGAAACATTGCCATCTCAACTGGTACAAGAGCATTTGGTGCCTACAGGAACAGAACCTATCTGAATCCTCTATCATTTCATGTGGCCGACTATCTGGTCATAGGTGTGGCACTCTGCCTTCTCGCTTTGATAATAGTCTCATCTTTGTTCATATTGTAAAGGATCTTTGGGTTGTTTCCTATCTTGCGATAGCTAGAGGTGTTATGAAGGGATAACGAACTGTCCAGAAATGAACATTGAAGGTGTAGATTTACCCCAGTTGATAGCTCTTTTGCACAACAAACATCAATAACAAAAATTGTCTAGCAGCATAAGTCGAAATAAAAGCATCAAATAATAATTTGGTATTCAGCATTTTTAATATACATACAATATGTATTATACAAGATGTTTGTGAACTACAAATAAAAGTTTATTAATCAATATTGAGCAAACGGTTTGACCTTCGATTGACCTTTAATGGTATAAAAGGCTTGGTTGGCGTTCCGGGTCAGATTCCTTGGGAAATTATCGTTGGCTACTTCATAGTTGCACTCGCCGTAGCTTTCGTTCTTGGCAAAAAGACTGGGGGTCTTGGCGCATTCACAACGCTTGACTACGTGTTTATAGGTATTGGAGCTGCTTTTGCTGTCGTGTGGGAGTTCTTCATAGGTGCATTCCTGGGAGGGTTCATACCAAGAGGTATTTCCACATACATATCGATCGGATTCTGGGGTGGACAGCTTCTCACAATGATGGTTGTCGCTGCACTTGTCAGAAAGGTAGGCGTTGGTATGATCTCCTTCGTTGTATATTCATTCTTAGCAGATCTTTTCCACTATGGCTTTGGCGGCGAGCCCATTTACTTCTTTTATGAAGCGTTGACGTATGGACTTTTCCTAGACCTGATGATCGCTGTTACGGGAGGCAATATATTTGCTGTCAAGAGCTCACTAAAGGCATCTGCCCAAGTTGCTGCAACCTCCCATGATGATCAGGCAACTACGACAGTAGCCCAGACAGGTAGTTCATCTTCTAAGCTTGTTGCGTTGATGGTGATTGAAGGTGCGATAATCGGACTTCTGTTTTCATTTCCAGACCCATTATTCTACGATGGCTTCTTTGCCCCATTCCTGACCGGAGGATATGTTAATTGGCAGACAATTTTCTTCCTTCTCAGCGCATTCATTCCAGGTGGAGTAATCGTGGGCGGCTTCGCAGGCGTTGTAGCCAACCGGATTGCCAGAGCCCTTGGACAATGAATCCCGTAGAAATCAACAGACTTTCTTTTAATTATGCGGGGGCAGGCAGGGATGTCCTTGCAGTAGATCATTTTCAGGTGGAAGAAGGGGAAGTTGTTGTCATAGTAGGGAAATCAGGCGGTGGCAAATCGACGCTTGTAAACTGTATAAATGGTGTAATCCCTCACGTCTTTAAAGGGAACAATCCTTCGGGTGTGGTTGTATATGGAAAAATGGTTAAAGAAACTCCGCTGTCAAAGCTCTCAACACTTGTGGGAACACTTTTGCAGGACCCTGAAACCCAAGTCCTGAATTACACTGTAGAGGAAGAGGTTGCTTTCGGGCCCGAAAACCTTTGCTTCCCTCCAGATGAGATCATGCGAAGGGTGAAGGAGGCTATGGCAACGGCAGGCATCTCTTCGTTAGCAGACAGAGAGACCTACACTCTGTCTGGTGGAGAGCTCCAGAGGGTAGCTTTGGCTGCTGTACTTTCCATGAGACCCAAAATGCTGATCATGGACGAACCAACTTCCAACATAGACCCGGAAGGAACCGCCCAGATATTTGAGACACTTACGCAGCTAAAGGGGAGGAGCACTTTGATAATCGTTGAGCACAAGCTTGAAAGAGTTCTACCGTTTGCTGACAGAGTGGTATTGGTTGACAAAGGAAGGATAGTTTTCGATATAAGAAAGAACGAACTCGTGAATCATATTGATGAACTGGCTGCTGCAGGTGTAGATGTACCAGAACATTATGTTTATGCAAAACGCTTTGGTATTGACCCGGAGGATATAGAAGCTATCAGAAAGAAAATAGTTAGCGAAGGGATCAAGCTCAGTATTCCTCATAGAGATAATGACGGGAAATTGTTGATGCAGGCAAGTGCCAATGTCCAGGCAGCAGGAAGGGTTATTGTTGAAGCTGATATATCCCTGAGAGAAAAGCAGATATTAGCTATCATGGGAAGAAACGGAGCTGGGAAGTCGACCTTTCTCAAGGCCATTATGAATTTCTTGGATAAGGATGTAGTGGCAGAAAGTAGACTATTCATAGGCGGAAAGGACCTGAGCAAGTCTACGATACAGGAGAGAGGCAAATACATAGCATTCGTCCCTCAGAGTTTCGACCTGATGCTGATAAACAAGAGTGTCGAGGATGAGATAGCTTATTCTTTGAAAAAGAGGCATGATAAAAATTACAAGCAGAAGGTTGAAGAGTTCCTGAACCTGTTTTCCTTGCAGCCTGAAAGAAAGAGAGACCCTCTCATGCTCAGCGTTGGTCAGAGAAGACGCGTAGCTATGGCGGCAGCTCTGTCAGCTGGTGTCAAGATAGCTATGCTGGATGAGCCGACCTCTGGCCAAGACTACTATAACAAAGAGCTGATAGGCAAGGAGTTGCAGATGCTCAAGGGGAAAGGTTTTTCCTTCATAATAGTTACCCATGATGCCAAGTTCGTGTACAAGTATGCTGACTGGGTGGTTATAATTAACGCTGGCAAGAAGGTGCAGGAAGGCACTCCAGACGAGGTCTTCATAGATTCTTCAAGATACTCGATAGTGCCTCCTACGGAGTACTATCTCAGGCATCCTGAGCTGCCGATTTCAAAGATAGTGAAGGAGGTCAGTTACTTATGAGCCTTCTTTCTGTTGTATTGGTAAATTTTTTTAGCTGGTTCCTTTTTCTGTTTAACGTTGCACTGCCCCTTTACCTGTTGCTCGGCGCAATAGGGCTCACAGGATTCAGGGAGATCTCATCTTACCAGAAGCACACTACGTTTTATTACAGGTTGAACCCGATCACAAAGGTAGCTCTTGCTGTAGCTATCACCTTTGTCGTTGCTTTCACTGTCTGGTGGATAGACCTTGCAATTCTTCTGGCTTTTCTTGCAACATATATGACGTTGAAAAATGGAAAGAGGAAGATACTGGTTGGAGGTGCTTTTGCCTTCTCAGCAACAGTCGGGCTGATGTGGTGGTGGGCCGCGAATACTCCATATACACTGCTCGACTATGCATTGTTCCATGAGTGCGTCACTTCGGTTACAGATATAAGCAACCTTGGTCCGCTATGGACTTGGCCTTCTTATTTCACAGTCATAGGTTACCAGCCAGTGTTGACACTAGGGGGTATATTTTATGGCTTACAGGTAGCTACAAGGACGGCCACAGTGTTCATAGTTGCTCTTATTCTGATAATGACGAGCACTCCATCCCAGATACTAAGAGCCTTACGGAAATTGAAATTACCTATTCTCATCATCTTTTCCCTTGTAGTTGCAATGAGAACAGTGCCAAGAATATTCGATTCTCTTGATACAGCTGTCAAGGTACAATTCATGAGAGGTTACGGATCTGATGCACCATTGTTTCTCAGAGTCTTTTATCTAGCAGGTGCAGCACTTACGGGAATAGTTCCTGCTATGACCTTTTTGTTCAGGGGAGCCCGTAATACAGCTATTTCAGCTGACACTCGGGCTTTCAGGGCATACAACGATAGGACATATCTGAGGCCTGTGGTATTTTCGAGGGGAGACTACTATATGTGGATACTTATTGCAGGCTTTATAGTGCTGGCAATCGTCGGAAATCTGTACGGATTTGGTAGAGGGATTCCTTATGCAGCCGTAGGCTCGACGTGTGGCGGTTCAGGCTTCGGCTGAATGGTTTAAAGGTTACATGATCCAAAAATTCAATCTTGAACTGAGACTTAAGTCTAGATAGAGCCTCCATACCAAGGCATGTGGAACAGTAAGCATGCCATCAGCTGACTGGAAAGCAATAGCAGTCCGCCTACTCATCAGAGCAATCTTCGGATATTCCTACATCCCCGCCTTCTCCTTCCCTGATACAAGCAGAGAGTACAGGGAGATTTGAAGAATAAGGCATCCTCCAAGCTAAATACCATACAATAGCACTGCAAGGATGTTCCAGAGAGAGATATCTCATTCAGTTGCTCAGTCAGACTGCAGTCATGATACTGATAGCACAGCATAAGAGCAACGTAACTCCATATGACTCGACTGGCCTCCCTACTATAAAGTATGGAAGATGTTTCGAAGTCAAGAACTCCAGGCAGAATGAGAAAAAGAAGTTCGTCAAACTCCCCCGTATAACCAACGATGCAGAGATGCCTTAGAGCATCCTCTGCCCATCCGGAGTAATTTGTGGGCAACACAGCATCTCCAAAATCAATAAATAGACAGAATATTCGGTTCATTTGGCTGTGCGGCGATCGTCTAGAAAACGCATATGTTTGGACAGCCTGGTCTAGGACATCAGCCTGCCACGCTGGTAACGCGGGTCCAAATCCCGCTCGCCGCACTCTAACCTAAATAATCAAAATTGGCATAGTCTGCAAAATGATGGTAAAATAGTCAGAAATTTAGCTATAAGATTTGGTTTTAAAGAGAAAGGTATCTCTTACTCTAACAATAAAGATCTTCTTCTAATTATGGCGTCTTGTGTTGACTGTGGTAATTGTATGCAGAGTTTAACTTACTACCCAAGGAAAGGCATATTCTTCAGTTTACCTTACCTTACTCATTCATGCCATTAAGCTCAGGACCATGTCAGATTTCTGTTAACATGAGGGATAAGTGCTAGAACCACAGCATGTTCATATAAACGAATTCTATCTATCACACCTTTTGTAAGTAAACCAACTGCACCATACTTCCTTTTGACATCTTTATCCCCAGATATAATATCCATAGCCTCCCCCAGCTCCTTTCCCTTATAGACTAAACTAATAGCTTCATTAGGAATTGGAAAGAAACCTGTGGTAGCCATCGATGATTTACCTTTTTTATCCATTATACATACAATGGCAAAGGCAAAACTTGCATTCTTAATGACCTTTACGCCGCCCTCTATTCCTACAGCGAAATCTGTCTGATAGAGCTTCATAGCTTCTTTTGCCCTGTTAGTGGCTCCTTCAAAGACTTGCTTGTCAAATGGTTGAGATGGAACACCAGAATCAACTTCGACTCCTCTTACACTAGCACTGTAATACTTTGCAAAAGCTCTTTTTGTGGCTATAATCTTTACTCTATTGCTACTACCTACTATTACTCTGACAGTTTGCAACAGGCAGATATAGCATGGACAAAGTAAATAACAATTTCAGAACTTTACCTCTTTGCAAGGAATATAAAATAGAGGAACCAGAAGCTCGTCTTCTGTAAGACCAGAATGTGCACCCTTATTTGGGTATGCTCTTTCCATCTTGAATGGATAGAATATAACTTTGTTTGGTCCAGGAAGTAAAAGTATATCCCCTATTCTATCCTCTATTTTCGGTCTGTTCAACCCGTTACCAAAAAGCCCCAACCTTAGTGCCTCTTTTGATGCTAATGAGTAGTAATCATTATCAAACTTTCTAGCTACATAATCTTCCAATTCATGAACCTTCTTTGTATACAAAAAGGAGGCCCTTGAATCGCCTGTTGGCGGTATCACAAGCATATCCATAAAGCGCTGATCCTTAGATGCATCGAAGATACCGCCATTCTCTACATCTATCTGCCCGTGGTCAGCTGTGATAATTATAGCTAAATTGTTCTTTACACTATCTGAAATCTTTCTCAGAAACTCTTCATACATAGAGTAGAAAAAGTTCCGAGCTTCTGCAGCTACTTCTTCGGTCCAAGGTCCATATGCATGTGCAGCGCTATCTACAGATGGCCAGTATACAAAGACATACTTATCTTCATGAACCTTTTCTTCAAGAAGGTGCCTAAGAATTATGAACATGTCTCCTACATCGACATACCCTACAGACCTTGCACCTGCATGTATCATCCTTGACAGGCCAGAATTCAGTATGTAATTCTTCGTAATCACATAGCATGATATTCCCTGCTCAGTAAGCATCTGATGTACTGTATGAAGGCCCAGAAATCTTTCAGGGGATATTCCTTTATCAAATATTACGTCATCTTTTTGTGCATTTACTATCTTGAAATCGAGCATATTAGCTACAAACCCGAACTCTTTCAGGTACATGGTATACCCAAGTATGCCATGAACGTTTGGGGTAACGGCAGTATTCAGTGTTGTGAGAACAGTAGACGTAGTAGAGGGAAATACAGTGGTCAGGGATGAAGGAGGAAAATTAGAAGCCAGGTTTTGAATGTAGTGACTTGTATTTGTAAGCCTTTTAAATAGGTTATACCCAAAACCATCCAGAAGAAAGAGCAGTACAGTAGAGTGTCCCTCATCGGGAGAAAGAATCGACCTATTCAGCTGAGCGAGATTGGGTGGTTTACATGACAGCATCCTGAATATGCTTGAAGGCAGGTTAGCTAATCCTTTTCCATCATATGATGGCTTATACATGTCTTCGGTTAACTTTTCCAGTTTTATGCTATCACTTTCCAAGACTTGACATAAGCAGCTGTAGAGTTAATAAATAGTTTGTCCTATGTCCATCCTGCATAGTGCATTATTATTGGCGTTATATTTGCCTCTATCAACCCAGCTATGAGGAAGAGAAGGGCAAGTGCAATCAGAAGGTAGATAGTCTGCCTTGCTACATAATAGAATTCACTATTCATTTTATCATCATTAGCTTTGTTGAATTTATAAAAAAACACTCCAAGCCTTATACCAGCAGAACCTGCGAGAATAAAAGATGGAAGCTCTATAACGCCATGGGGTAAGATAGCAGCAGCGAACATGAAAAAGTTTGGTACTAATGTGTATACGGAACCAAGTATGAAGCCATTAACAAATATACTGACAAATGGAGTCACAGAAAACCAAATTCCTGAAAGAGCCGTTGCAAGGGAGACCTGCCAGTTGTGCAGGAATATGTATAATCCAAGTGATACTGGAATACTGCTGCTCACAAGCGGATTTATTCTACCAGGCACATAGCCAGCATTCAAAAGATCATTAGCAAAGCCGGAATAACCAAATTCTAACCCAGCTGCTAGACCAATTATTAACGCGAGTAGAGAGGTCAGATGGTAGAATATATTATTTCTACCGACTATGAATGATTTCAGAGCAGACAGTCCTGCAATAAATTTATGCAATAGGAATGTTGGCAAGCCCTTCACAACATCAGCGAGAAGGGAAGGATAAATAATAACGTAACTGGATTCAAGTTTGCCATCTGCAACATCGCTGTATATACTTGTCTTAGTTAGATGCATGATAGGTATTACGATAAAACTGACAGCTATTGACACCAAAGAGCTTAGTGGTAAACCTGCTCCTGGTATCAAGGAGGCTGCAGAAATAAACAATCCACTCAAGAATAAGTCAGCTAGAGCGTATGTTAAGGATATCTTCCAATTTCGCCTAACTGTATTAAAGCTACGTCGTATTGCAGATAAGCCTGTAAGACAATCCTTGATTACAGCTATTTCAGTATAGATGAGTGAAAAGGAGAGAATGCAAGTAGGTATGATAGATAGTAAAAATATAGATACTCCAACTACTGTAAAAGATTGAATTGATAAGGTATATAGCAGCACAGCAGTACCAATCACAATGGGGCCAAGACTTATAAGCGAAGAGAGAAAATGTGTCCAAGCCATACTCCTCCATTTGTACCTTATTCTACTCATAACTGTTTCAACCTTGACGTTGTCTCCTGACAAAGCAATCACATATGAAGAATATTCAGCAGAATAGACGAAGCCTGCAGCAAGAAAGAAGATAATTACAGAGAGTATGATTGCTGGAGTTAAATATGATAATAGCGTGTTTAGGATAAATGGCTCTTCAACAAGCCTGAGCAATCCTTGATAATCTGAATTCAGCAGGCTTGCTAATAGTTGTATCAGAATACCATCGCTCTGCATTTTAACCAATAGCATTATACCGAATATTGAGAAGATTGCCTGAACCATTATACTCAAAGAACTGTTTAGCATTGTAGGTACACTTGTTGCAGGATTCTTCCTCCAAGTCCAGTAGCATCTGCTTAAAGAATCGTCAAAAGATACTGCTTTTGCTGATAAAGAACCCATTTGTATCACTGAACTTCTTTCTTTCCTGCCTTTGGTAGAAGGGGTAAGCTTACTACAGAAAACAACCCTACGAACCACAGGACAAGAAATGTTGTATAAATTCCGTATTGATCAGCGATAAGACCTCCCACACCAGCTCCTATTGCAGTGCCTATAGTAGTTCCAAAGCCCCATAGTATTCCATTGGCTCTTGTTAATATATTCCTTGGCAAGACCTGAGATGTATAACCCATCATAATTGGGAAACCGCTGAATGTTGCAAAAGAGAAGATCATCATCAATACAACCTTTGTTAGGTAGGAGATATTTAGCAGAAATATACCAAAACTTGCTACAGATATAAGACTTGTCAGGATCACTACATTCCTGCCTCCTACCCTGTCCGTCAGATGTCCAAGTAAGGGCTGACCGATGATTGGTGTAATGTAGATTATAGTGATTATCACACCAACCAAGCTACCATACGCATTAGCGAAGTACTTTGGCATGTATGTCATTATTGAACCAGTGAATACAGACCTCAAGAAGAATACGAAGGTTAACGAAAATATAAATCTCGTATATTCCTTTAATCCTACCTTCCTTATCTCAGATTGCGATTCTTTTACCTTTGAACCCAGTCTTGAAGTTAGACTAAAGATGAGCGCTGCAGAAATAAGTACTATAACAGCAAGATAAAGTGTTCCCTCAACACTCCCCGAAATTTCTATGAAGAGGACTAATATTGTAGGAAAGAGAGCTCTTCCTATACTCCCTATGCTTCCGTTTATCCCTAGATAAAGAGATGTGGATTTCTTTTCTGTTGCATCAGCTATTATCGACCCGCCTATAGGATGATAAAAAGCTAACCCAAGGCCTAAAAGAATTGAAGCAGGTAAAAGAATAAAGTTTGCGATCGAAATAAATGCAAATGAAATTCCAAAAAGAATAAGAGAGCTTCCGAGTGCAGCTATTCCAAGGGACATGAGGATACCTTTCCTCGCCCATCTATCAGCTAGCCTGCCTATGGGCTCTGACGCTAGAGCAGAGATGATACCATATAATGCAGCCATAAGGCCTAGATATCCAAGTGATATGCCTGCTCTGCTGTAGTATATTATCAGCATGGGGAAAGCTACAGATAGAGAATCGTTAAAGTAGTGCCCTATCGCTGCTGCTACAAATACCCGTATTCTGGTTGATGGCAGACTCTTCGTGTCTTCACTCAATAGCTACTAAGGAAAAAGCGATCTGTAAATATAGCTATTGGAAAATTTGTCATTGTATTGCAGAACAGAATGTTGATATTAACCCGAAGCCTGGGTGGAAAAGATGGGCATACCTGAGAAGATCAAAAAGATAGAAGAAGATCTTAGGAGGACTCAGGTCAACAAGAAAACAGAGCATCATATAGGGTTGCTGAGAGCAAAGCTAGCCAAGTTAAGGAAAGAACAGGAAGAATCACAATCAAAGAAGGCAGGAACCTCTCAAGGCTTTGATATCAAAAAATCTGGAGATGCAACAGTTGTACTGATTGGCTTGCCCAGCGTTGGAAAGTCAACTCTTCTTAACAGGCTGACCAACGCCAAGTCTAAGGTTGGAGCCTACCAATTCACTACACTTGATGTGGTGCCTGGTGTGCTCGATTATAAAGGGGCAAAAATACAGATACTTGATCTGCCAGGGATAATAGAAGGTGCATCATCAGGTAAAGGACTTGGTAAGAGAGTTCTTTCGGTGGCAAGAAGCGCAGATCTTATACTGTTTGTTGTCGATGTCTTTCAGCCTGAAGCAAGAAACATACTTGTCAGAGAACTCAACAACATAGGAATAAGAGTGGATGAAAAACCTCCGAAAGTGGTTATTGAAAGAACAAGCTCTGGCGGTATCATGGTTGCTCCTACAGTTAAATTGACAAAGATATCTGAGCAGCTTGTTAAGGATATAGCTAAAATATACGATATTGACAACGCCAGAATAATCATAAGAGATGATATAACAGATGAACAGCTTGTAGATGTTTTAACGGGTAACAGAGTTTACATACCATCCCTGACTGTAATGAATAAAATAGACCTTGTAAACTCTGGCTTTACAAACGAACTGAGCATGAGATTGAACTATAAATTTGTACCCGTATCCGCAGAATCAAGCATAAATATTGAGGCGCTAAAGGAAGAGATTTATGGAAGGCTCGGGTTCATCAGAGTGTACATGAGAAGAAGGGACGGAGAGACTGACTTTCAGGAACCTTTGATACTGAGGCAGAATGCAGATGTGATGGCTGTGTGTGATAAAATACACAGAGCAATCAAAGACGAATTAAGATATGCTTTAGTATGGGGTAAAAGTGTAAAATTTGGAGGTCAGAAGGTTGGACTTACGCACAGGTTGATGGATGAAGATATCATAACTCTTGTTACAAAGTAATTTTATAGCTAGCTTCTGCACAAGCTTATCAGCTCAGTCAGGGATTCAAAGGCTCTTCCAGAGTCCTTCATATCTACTACTATTATTGTGTCTGTGTAGCTACTTGTTGTATCCTGTATGTTTATACCACTTCGTGAAACTTGGCTGTAAATTGTCAATATGCATCCAGGCGTATCTATTATCTCTTTAGGGCTATGAATTGTTATCGATGCCAACGATCCCTTCCTCTCCAACAGCCTGAGCCCCTTTAATTTGGCCATTATATTATCCAAGAATTTTTCATCAACTATAGCAGTTATGCCAGATGTACTCTCAGCCATATGGATAAAAGCTTCCGGATAGCTGGATATAGCCCTCAGAACTGCTTCTAGTGTATCCCTACTTCTGTCTACCACAAACTTTGCCACATCTGTTCTTACACTGACGCTACTTCTAGCTATAACCTGTCTGATAGAGTTACTCAACGGATTTCCACTCTTTCTCATTCTTTTTAATGCAGAAATTATACTCTCTTGACTAACTTTATGGCCGACACCCTTTTGTATAAATGGTAGTATCTCTCTTGCTACAGCGCTCAAATTTGCTATATCTCTGTATATTGCATCTTGAAGAGTGACATCTATCTGAACAGAATCCCTTACTAATCTGGCTATTGAATAGCCATTTTTGGTCATAATATTACGCTTCTAGCTTTATCTGGCCAAAAAATATAAAAACCTTTCCAAGAAGGCACAAGTAAAAATTGACTTCTATGAAGGTAGTTTTGGCATATTCAGGAGGACTTGATACTTCTGTAGCTATAAAATGGATACAAGAAAAGTATGATGCTGAAGTGATCACTCTTACCCTTGACCTTGGGCAAGAAGAGAATCTCGATACAGCCAAAGAAAAGTCTCTTTCCCTAGGTGCAATAAAGCATTATACTATGGATGTTAAAAAGGAGTTCGCTTCAGACTACATCTTTCCCTCGATAAAGGCTAACGGACTGTATGAAGGTAAATATCCATTAAGCACAGCTTTAGGAAGGCCGCTCATTGCTGAAAAGCTTGTTGAGGTTGCAGAAAACGAGGATGCTGATGCAGTAGCTCATGGCTGCACGGGCAAGGGTAATGATCAGGTGAGGCTTGATGTAAGTATCAAGGCACTTAATCCCAATCTGAGAATAATAGCTCCTGTAAGAGAATGGGGGCTCACTAGAGATCAGGAGATGCAATACGCAAAGGAAAAAGGTGTTCCTATATCAGTAAAGAAGAATGTCTATAGTATAGACCAGAATCTGTGGGGAAGAAGCATAGAAAGTGGTATGCTTGAAGATGCAACACTTGAACCTCCTACTGATGCTTTTGAATGGGTTACTATGCCAGAAGATGCACCAGATGTGCCAACATATATCAAGATAGGTTTTGAGAATGGTCTGCCTACATCCATAGATGACGTAGAGATGAGGCCATTGCAGCTGATATCTAAGCTGAACGAAATAGCTGGAAGGAATGGTGTTGGGATAATAGATCACATTGAGGATAGATTGGTAGGTATCAAGTCAAGGGAAGTATATGAGTGTCCTGCGGCAACTGTTATACTTGAGGCGCATAAGGAGCTTGAGAAGCTTGTACTAAATAGACATCAGCTTGAGTTTAAACGGTACGTTGATGATATATGGTCTCGCCTTGTATATAACGGGCTATGGCTTGATCCATTAAGAGCCAACATTGATGCTTTTATAGATTCAACACAGACTAGGGTGAACGGCTGGGTTAAAATCAAGTTATACAAAGGAGCGTTGAGGGTTACAGGTAGATCCTCTTCCAGCAGTCTGTATGACTTCAGTCTAGCAACATACTCTTCTTCCAGTGTATTCAACCAGAAATACGCAGAAGGATTCATCGAATTCTGGGGCCTTCCTACCAGAGTAGCCTCATACAAAGCAAAAAGGATAGCACCAGCACAAGAAAGAAACTGAATCTGAGGAAGGTAGCATGGATCTTTTAAGAGGGAAGAGACTCTCAAAGATGGATAAGAGGGCAGAGCAATTCACATCTTCAGTTACAGAGGATAATCCATTGATAAAGGCTACCCAGACTATAAATAAAGCTCATATACTAGCCCTTTACGAAGCAGGGATTCTGAGCAGAGATAAGGCAGTAAAGATATTGAGAGCTCTGGAAAAAATATCTGACATAAAGCTGGATACATCCCTGGAGGATGTTCACATGAACATAGAGGCACTGGTAAGTAAGGTTGCAGGCAAAGATGGAGGTTATATGAATCTGGGAAAGAGCAGAAATGACCAGGTAAGCGCAGCTCTAAGAATCAGAGCTAGGGAAGAACTATTATCAGTACTTGATGAAGTCATGAATACAATTAAGATTATGTTGGATAGATCAGAAGAGTTTGAAGATTCTCCTCTGCCAGGTTATACTCACATGCAGGTAGCACAGCCTGTAACTCTTTCACATTTTTTACTTTGCTATGCTGAAGCTCTAATAAGGGGCTGTCAAAGGGTTATTGACTGCTACAAAAGGATAAACATCTCTCCTATGGGTGCAGCCGCTTTGGCTGGAAGCATTGTACCCATCAGCAGAGAATCAGTTGCAACTCTTCTTGGGTTTGATGGGATTATTCAAAATTCAATGGATGCAGTATCAAGCAGGGACTTCTTGGTTGAACTGCTCTCTTCATACCTTATGATTCAGCTGGATTTGAGCAGGATTTCCGAGGACCTGATATTTTACAGTAGCATAGAGGCTTCGTACATAACAATACCAGATTCTTATTCCTCGACGAGCAGTATTATGCCACAGAAAAAGAATGCAGTAGCACTGGAGATGGTCAGGGCGAAGACTGCATCAATTATAGGCATGTTCACAGCAGCTGTCACAACACTGAAATCCCTCCCACAATCATATAACCTTGACGTCCAGGAAATCAATTCTTTGATCTGGAAATCATCTCAAACAGTAAAAGATTCACTTGCCATGGTGGCAGGTGTAGTAGCTGGAATATCCTTCAACGAGGAAAAGGCACTAGAAGGTTTGAAGTATGGCTTTGCTGTGGCCACAGATATAGCTGAATCACTCTCCTTGACCTTTGATATACCATTCAGGGATGCTCATCATATAGTTGGTGGGATAGCTTCAAGACTCACAAAGGAATATTCAGAGCAGAGCCTGATACCAATGATAGAATCTGAAGCAAAGAATTATGGTTACAAGGTAGAAGGTTCCAAGTTGAAAAATATTATGGATATACACGCTTTGCTCGTCAAAAAAAAGACAGAAGGAAGTCCTAACCCTGTTCATACTAGGAGGATGAGAAACAGCATGAGAGAAGCTGTTCAAGGAATCAGGAAATGGATGAATGATGTTCAGAAGTCTGTTCGGGCTTCTGAGCATCTGCTTGAGAATAAAATTAGGGAGTTGGAAAGGAGGTGAGAAAAGTTGGAGTTGCAATGTGAGCAGTGTGGCGGGCAAGTAAAAATTCCTGAGGATGCTGTATCTGGCGAGATAGTTGCATGCAAAGATTGCGGGGTAGAGTATGAAGCAATAATAGATAAACAAGGAACTGTAGAACTGAAGTCCGCCGAGAGTGTTGGTGAAGACTGGGGAGAGTAAGCTAAGCTGGTACACCTAACTATAGCTTATGACAGGCTGCGTATAGAAGAAAAGATGCTCTACGAGCAAGCCAAGTCATTTGGCTTAGCTACAGTCATGCAAGATGTAAAGACAACATTCTTCTATCTTACCAACTCCTCTCATTATGATACTGACGTTGTTTTGCAAAGATGTATAAGCCATGTGAGGGGGCTTCATGTTGCCGCCATCTATGAATCTTTCAACATTCCTGTGGTAAATAGGTCGGATGTGACATATGTATGCGGTGACAAGATGCTCACCACATTAATCCTGGCTAAAGCAGGTATCCCCACTCCAGAAACAAGCATAGCATTCTCAGCAGAAGGAGCTTTAATGCAGCTGGAAAGAATAGGTTACCCAGCAGTAATAAAACCTGTCATTGGAAGCTGGGGAAGGCTTGTTGCGAGGGTCAGGGATAGAGAAGAAGCGAAAAATCTGATCGAAAGTAGGATGATTGACAATGACCCATATGACCAGTTATTTTACGTCCAAAAATATGTTGAAAGACCTCCCAGAGATATAAGGGCTATAGTTGTAGGGGACAGTATAGTTGCATCAATATTCAGGTACCAGCCAGAGGATGACTGGAGGACTAACGTTGCTAGAGGAGGAAGGGCAGAGGCTGTGCAGCTCGCAAAGGAGCAGCAGGAGACGATTCTGAAAGCTGCAGAGGCTGTAGGAGGCGGTGTGCTTGGCATCGATGCAATGGAGAGCAAAGATGGTATAGTTGTACATGAAGTAAACCCTACTGTAGAATTTAAAGGAGCTGCATCCGTTTCAAGCACGAACATACCAAGAGAGATAGTTAGATATGTGATGGAGAAGGCTAGAAGATGAAACCTAAGGTTTCTGTAATAGGAGCATCAGGCTATGTTGGAGGGGAGCTCCTTCGATTATTGCTAACTCATCCATCTGTAGAGGTGAAATATTGCTATTCTAGGTCATTCGCAAAAAAATACATTCATACAGTGCACCCAAACCTGAGGAAGAAATCAGAGCTTATGTTCACTGATGAAGACCCTGTCAGCATTGCATCACAATCAGACATATCATTCTTTGCCCTCCCTCACGGACAGAGCTCAAAGATTATGCAGAGAGTGCTTGAAACAGGTACAAGGGTTATAGACCTAGGGGCTGACTTCAGACTGGAAGACCCGGAGGACTACAAAATATGGTACAAATTCGAGCATCCATCTCCGTCTCTGCTACAAAAGTTCGTTTATGGCCTGCCTGAGCTCTGGGCCTTTAAGATAAAAGGGGCCAGGAATATAGCTGTGCCAGGCTGCATAGCTACCTCTGCCATACTGAGCCTAGCTCCGCTTGCAAAAATGATCCAGACTACAGCTATAGTTGATGCCAAGGTAGGCTCCAGCGGTTCAGGGGGGAAGCCCTCACCAGCTACACATTATTCGGAAAGGTTTGGTGTTGTAAGAGTTTACAAGCCTGCAGGACATAGACACACAGCTGAAATAATTCAAGAAATATCAAAGATCAAAGGGGAGAAGGTGAACATATCAATGAGCGCTCATGCAGTCAACATGGTGAGAGGAATACAGACAACTACTCACATTCCATCAGATGATATACCTGATATCAAAGAGCTCTGGAGACAATTCAGACAGTTCTATTCTAATTCTCCATTTGTCAGGATTGTCAGAGATAAGCAAGGTAACAACAAATATCCTGACCCTAAATTTACAATCGGCTCAAACTTTGCAGACGTTGGGTTTGAAATTGATGTTGAAGGAAGAAGAGTACTTGCATTCGGTGCACTGGATAACCTGGTAAAGGGGGCTGCAGGAAATGCAGTTCAATGCATGAATCTTATGATGGGTTTTGATGAAGAAGAAGGGTTAGGGTATATACCTTTGCATCCGGTGTGAGATTCTTGGTAATTGTAATCAAGATAGGTGGCAGTCTTGTCGCGCAAGGGAAGCTGGATACAATACTCAGCGATCTAGCCTCTGTACTACCTTATTATAAAACAGTACTTGTGCACGGAGGTGCAAAATCTGTAACTGAGATAGCAGAAAGGATGGGAAAGAAACAGAAGTTCATAACCTCGCCTTCTGGTATAAAGAGCAGATATACAGATTATGAAACTGCAGAGATATACTGTATGGTTATGTCAGGGCTCTTGGCTAGCAGGATAGTATCATTCTTGGCAGGCCAGAAGGTCAAGGCATTCAGCATTTCAGGCCTGGATGCATCAGCTATATTGGCAGAGAGAAAGAAGAAATTGATAATACTGGATGAAAGAAACAGAAAGGTGGCAATAGAAGGAGGATATACAGGCAAGATAAAGCATGTAGATTCGAAGATAATAGACATGCTATTGCAGAACAGTTACTTACCAGTGATCTCTCCAGTGGCTATAGGCACAGATAACGAAATTCTTAACGTAGATAGCGACAGATGCGCTTCAGCTGTAGCCTCATCTCTTAAAGCGGAGCAGCTGATATTTCTTACAGACGTAGATGGCCTGATGCATGATGGCAAGCTGGTGAACAGGATTACTAAAGATGAAGCGAAGAAGCTTTTGCCAGAAATAGGAGCTGGAATGGATAAAAAAGTTATGTCTGCAATAGAAGCTTTAGAGAATGGTGTAAAGAGATGTGTTATATCATCAGGCATGACTGATAAACCAATTTCTGGGATTCTGAAGAATGATGGCGGAACGGTGATACTAAATGGATGAGCAAGAGGTAAAGAGACTTGAAGATTCTATGCAACTGCATACTTATCATAAGCTTCCTATAGTTCTTGAAAGAGGAGAAGGTGTTTATCTTTTTGACAAGTCTGGAAAGAGATACATGGATTTTATGTCTGCATATGGTGTAGCCATCTTAGGTCACTCAAACGTTGCAGTTATAGAAGCTGTACAGAATCAGATGCAAAAACTGATCTCTTGCCATGGCTCAGTTTACAACGAAGCTAGGGCAAAGCTCCTTTCTAAACTAAAGCTGATATCTCCTCCAGACCTTCAGCACTTTTACCTTTGCAACAGCGGTGCAGAGGCTATAGAAGCTGCAATGAAATTTGCCAGGAAGGTAAGAAGAAAGAAAGGCTTCATAGCCTTCTCTGGTGGGTATCATGGTAAAACATTTGGTGCATTATCTGTCACTTGGGGTGAGAAATACAGAGAGCCATTTGCACCGCTGCTTGATGGTGTAGTATTCGGTAGGTATGGAGATGTGGAACAGCTTGAAAAACTTCCTTTCGAAGAGGCTGCGGCAGTGATAGTGGAGCCGGTGCAGGGAGAATCCGGTATTAAGATGGCAAATCAAGAGTTCTTCAATACTATACAAAGTAGATGCAAAGAAACAGGATGTCTTATGATTGTTGATGAAATACAGACAGGTCTGGGAAGGACTGGAAAGATGTGGGGGCATGAACATTATGGGCTCAGGCCAGATATTATCACTGTAGCGAAGGGGATAGGTGGAGGCATTCCACTTGGAGTCACTATGGTTTCGAACAAGGTAGCTGAAGCAATAGAATTGGGAGACCATACTACAACTTTTGGTGGAAATCCCGTAGCTGCTGCAGCAGGTTGTGCTGTAATAGACTTTATTTTATCAAACAGGCTAATAGAGCATTCCAGAAGCTTGGGCAAAGTCTTCAGAGAAAGACTGGCAGAAATGAGCAACCAAAAATTGTACAAGGAGAGTAGGAATATGGGACTGATGGCAGCTCTCGAATTGAGAATAAAATTCATGAATGTATTAGATGAAGCACTCAAGCATGGTCTGATAACTCTTTACTCTGGCCTGAATATAATTAGGATGCTCCCTCCCCTTATAATAAGCAAGGAGCAGTTAGACGAGGGCCTTGACATACTGTTACAAGCGCTTAAAAAGACAGGGGAAAATCTGTAATGAATTCCGAGCAAAAGGATGAGGCAAAAAGACTATTGCTAAATATGTTATCCATACAATCCTATTCTGGCAGAGAAGGTGAGCTTGCAAGTTACATAAGGGACTGGATGGAATCACATGGCTATTCCAACGTAGCTATCGATGAGGTTGGTAATGTGTCAGGAGAGTTTGGCACTGGTAAAGAGTGTATCATCTTAATAGGTCATATGGATACTGTTCCCAGTTTTTTTCCTGTAAAAGACGAAGGGAAGAAATTATTCGGGAGGGGGGCTTGTGATGCAAAAGGTCCTTTAGCTGCTATGCTGATGGCTCCATATGTTTCTGATAATCCTTCAAACTTCAGGATAAAGGTACTTGCATGTGTGGGAGAAGAATCTGATGGTAGAGGGATAAAGCATGCGATTGCTAAAGGAATAAAAGCTCAGTATGCAATATTCGGTGAGCCGTCAGGCCATTCAAGCATTGTGATAGGATATAGGGGAAGAATTCAGGCGTCTGTAGAATTCTTAACCAATAGCTTCCATGCAAGTTCTCCTTGGATGGGGAAGAGCGCTCTAGATGAAGCTATAGAATTTATACAAAGGGTAAGGCAGTTGGATACATCTAACAGCAATAATGAAAAGTTTAATTCCAGCTCCCTGTGTGTCACAAGATTACAATCTGGAGACGCTTCAAACGTAGCACCATCTAAAGCATCGTTGACAATTGATATAAGAATTCCACCAGGAGCTGACACTAAAAAGATAATCAACTTTTTAGAAGAAACTGCCAGAACGATTAATGAAGAAAGCAGAGTCAGTATAGATGATATGATCTATGGAGTTGAAGTAAATCAAAATGCTGAACTTGTAAGAGCGTTAAGAAGAGCGATCTACAAGTCATCTGGCTCAGTTGCAAAATGCATAAGAAAGACAGGCTCTGGCGATATGAATCATCTGCTTTATGGCACATCAATACAAGCAGTAACGTATGGTCCAGGCGATTCACGTTTGAGTCACACCAAAAATGAGTGCATTGACTTGCTTGACTATTATTACAGTATAGAAATACTATCAATTCTGCCAGATGAATTGAGCAAAGTAATATAACATAGCCGCGGAAAAGGAAATATACATCCAAAAAACTGCCCTGTTCAGGCCGCGGTAGCTCAGCCTGGGAGAGAGCGCAGGCCTCTAACAATCGGCTGAAGACCGATGTGTCGCAGGTTCAACTCCTGCCCGCGGCATACAATTTACAGCAAAAAGCAAAAGTTGAAAATATGTTCATAGCATGCATTGCTGACTAACTTTAAGTATATCCATCTCAGCCATGTTGGATGTCAAGTTGTCTTACGTCCCCACAAAAGTCTTTCTTACCAAGGGAGTCGGGGTGCATAAAGATAGGCTGGCCAGTTTTGAACTAGCCCTAAGAGATGCAGGGATAGCTCATTGCAACCTAGTAACTGTGTCCAGCATCTTCCCTCCCAGGGCAAAGCTTATACCAAGAAAGCAGGGAATTCAGCTCCTCAGACCAGGGCAGATAGTTCACGTCGTTCTGAGTAGATTGGATACAGATGAGCCAAATAGGCTGATAGCAGCTTCAGTAGGTGTTGCAATACCCAAGGATAAGAATGCTTATGGCTATCTATCAGAGCTGCATGCATATGGTGTAACTGATGAAAAGCTTGGAGAGCATGCAGAGGATGTTGCTGCATACATGCTTGCTTCTACAATGGGTCTTGACTTTGACCCGGATAAGAGCTGGAATGCTCAGCGCCAAGAATGGAAGATCTCCGGTAAAATATACAAGACTATGAATGTAACACAGTCAGCAGAAGGAAATAAAGATGGTCTATGGAGCTCTGTAGTTGCTGCAGCCGTTCTGCTCCACTGAACCTGTGATGCTGTTGCAGAGAAGATTATTCGGCACCTCTGGAATCAGAGGTCTGGTGAATAAACAACTCACACCTGAGCTCGCATGTAGAATTTCTCTTATCTTTGCACACATGCTAGGGAATGAGGGTGAGATAGCTGTTGCAAGAGATATAAGAAATCAGTCAGAGTTGATAATGCATTCTGTTATATCAGGGATAGTAGCTGGTGGGATGACGGTGCTGGATCTTGGAATACTACCAACACCAGCTCTTCTGCATTTTGTTAGGGATTACAAGCTTAAAGGAGGAGTAATGGTAACAGGAAGCCACAGTCTTCCTGCTATAACAGGTCTCCTTTTCTTCAAAGGGGATGGAGGGGAGATTGATGAGAATGATGAAGAATTGATGGAGAAGAATTATTTTTTACACAGATTTACAAGGATGCCCTTTAACAGACTTGGCAAGGTCCAGAAAGAAGATGCTCTATCTTACTATATACACAAAATGAGCAGTCTGAATTTTAGAGGGATAGATTCCTTCAGAGTTGTTCTTGATCCAGGTAATGGTTCAATGTCTTCAGTAGCTAGGGGTATAGTTGAAAGCTATGGAGTGAGAATTCATGCAATAAACGATACATACGACCCTATGTTCAAAGCCAGGTCACCCTATCCAAGAAGAGATAACCTTCAATCATTGGCAAGAGAAGTGAAGAATACAGGTTCTGATCTGGGAGTGGCTTCTGATGGAGATGGTGATAGAGCCATATTTTCAACCGCTACAGGTAGTATACTCTGGGGTGACATAACCGGCTCTCTTTTTGCAGACAAGGAGCTGCAAAAGAGGAATGGAAGCATAGTAGCACCTATTAATTCATCAAGGCTGATAGAGTACATTTGTGCAAAGAGAAATGCCAGACTCATATCTACAAAGGTAGGTCCACCTGCTATCGTATCAGCATTGAGGGAGCATAAAGATGCAGTATTCGCTTTTGAAGAAACAGGAAAGAATATCTGGCCTGGCTTCCTCCTTTACGGTGATTATGTGTACAGTACGCTTATGATGTTATCAATACTGAGAGAAGGAAGCTTGGAGCAATTAACAAGATTATACCCAAGGTTTTATCTTGAGAAAAGGATGGTCAGGTGCACAGAAGAGAAGAAGATGCAAGTGATGCAAAGAATAAAGGGGATGATAGAGCAGGAATTCGAGCCTAGCGAAGTAATAACACTAGATGGAATAAAGGCCTATATGAATGATGGGTCTTGGCTCTTGATAAGACCTAGCGGTACAGAACCTTTTATCAGGTGCTATAGCGAAGCAAAGAGCAGAATATTATCTGTAAGACTTGCTAGGAAGGGTTTGGAAATTCTTAAAAAAGCCATAGCTTCAGCTTGATACAGAACTTATACCATCCATGATTATTCTGTACAGAGAAGGGGAGCTTTGTGATAATCTCTCCAAGGTTGGGGGAAGAAGGCCTATTCTCCTTGCCCTCCTTATGTTATAAAGTATCAGTCTATCTGCTCTACCTTCCTTCCATCCCACCTTATCTACGTACCTTTTTATCACATCAAACGCTTCTTCATCAGACATACGCTTTACGTTAACAAGGTATGGAGGAAGGATAAGCCATAGTATTCTATGCCTTCCATCCTGTATGTTAGCCTGAAGAATCTTTTCTATGTACTCGTATTTACTGCTTGGCAAAGTTCTAGGCCTGGGTATCTTTGCTTGTATCTCCTCTAAAACAGGCTTTATGGCTGCAGGTATGTTACTTGGATACGGCATCTTTCTCAGCTTTTGCAGTATAAGAACAGAGAACTGATCATGCACTAGCTCCATCACCTTTTCTCTTGTCAGGAATATTTTTCCTCTGTAGAGCAGGTTATCTATCAGGGAAAACTTCGGGTTATCAATCTGTTGAAGGTCTGAAGCCACCTTCAGATATTTAGCTAGAGGGGCCTGGTATTTTATCTTCATCCTTTCCTGTTCTGTTGCCTGCCATGGAAGTTTGTCTACAATTTCAAGCTGCATGTCAAAGAGCTCATTTATTATTTTACAAACTACAGCATCATCTTCACTCTTGAACGCTTCTCTTGCCCTTTTACCTTCTGCTCTTGAGAAGACTCTTTCAAGGAATGCACTATGACATGACTTCACCATAATCATCGCAACAAAGAAGCTGAGTACCTCTGCATCCAGGTCTGAAAGATTAACATCAATTGGTTTGTTAATTAACGCAAGCATGACTCTTTCTTTTGCTCTTTGCAAAACCTTTGGTGTCATAACCTCCTCTGCAGACAGCCCAGATTCCCTCAGGTATGCATCTGCTGCAGATGCAAAGGGATATCTCGCAAGTTCATAGAGGCTCGCCAAAGGGAGCACCCATTATATTCAGTATCCTAAGGTATAAAAGGTAATCCAGAATAAGAGTGCTAGAATGGAGAGAAGAATATTTGGAAGAAGTAATGAATCAGTATCAGTCATAGGTGTTGGAACTTATTATGATACTATAGATACGTCAGGAGAGAAAAAGGTATCTGAAGTAGCTAGCAAGGAAGAAAAGATAGAAGGAATAAAGAGGGCAGTTGAGCTTGGTATAAACCTGATAGATACTGCTGAGTCATACACAACAGAGCCTCTGGTTAGAGAGGCAGTTAAAGATTTTAAAAGGGATGATTTGTTCATAGCCACAAAGGTGTGGCCTAATCATCTCAGGTATGATGATGTCATAAAGGCAGCAAGAAGAAGCCTTGAAAGGCTTTCATGTAGATATATAGACCTGTATCAGATTCACTGGCCAAATCCAAAGGTGCCGATAAAGGAAACAATGAGGGCAATGGAGAAGCTTGTGAGCGATGGTATAATCAGGTATATAGGTGTAAGCAACTTTTCTCTCGAAGAGCTGAAGGAAGCTAGAGAAGCGCTAACGAAGAGCGAGATAATATCCAATCAGCTGGAATACAGTCTGCAGGAGAGGTCCATAGAGAAAGAGATGCTTCCCTATACTCAGGCAGAGAATATAGCTGTTTTAGCATACAGACCTATTGGGCATGGCAAGCTGGCAAACCCATCAGGAAAGCTGGGCTCATGCATAGAGAAGATGGCAGAGAAGTATGGTAAGACAAACGCTCAGATAGCTATAAACTGGCTTCTCAACAAAAGTAACCTTGTCTTCCCCATACCAAGGGTATCCAGCGCAAAAAGGGCAGAAGAAAATGCAGGAGCTGTGGGCTGGTATCTTAGTTATGATGATGTGCGTTTCCTTGATAAGTGCAGCAAGGAAGGATTTATTTGATAGGATCATATGGCCTTGACAAATGCCAAAATTCATTCTGATTTCTCACAGGAAAGACTTGGACGGTATATCTTCTGCAGCTCTTGGTGTCAGGTATGCTGCAAAGCATATGGTATCGCCATTCTACCTTGCGCTGAAAGACTATTCTGATGAGATGCAGATAATAGAAGACAGAATTTTGGGGATAGAAAACTGCGAGGTGCTCATATCTGACTTGGCTACAGACCAGAAATTCATAGACTCAATATTTTCCAGGCTGAGCATCATAAAGAGCAATAAGAATAAAGTGACATGGATGGACCATCATCCTACAAAGGATTTCATAAAAGAGAAGCTTGCATCCATAATAGATGTACTTGACCTCAGGCCTAGTGACACAACAGGCTCCCAGATAGTCTATGACAGAATATATGCTAAGAACGGCATAAAGGATGAGCACGCAGAAATGCTTGCAAGGCTTGGCAGGGACTCAGACCTCATGGAGTTGAAGTATGATATAACACCGAAGCTTGTTTCACTCATAGACTATTATAACTACATCGACTCTGATACAATACTTTACCCCAACCTTGTACAGTTGACACTTAGCCTGGCTTTTCCGAAGGTTGAAGCGGAAGAGGATAGACTTCTTGAAGAGCACCATCTAAAGCAGATAGAATTCTATGAATCGTTAAAACTATCAGAAAAAGATAAGGTTCTGGGGAATGTAGAAAGGGTTAAGGTAGGTAGCTATACCTTTGCCATATTCAGTTACCCCAACCTTATATCAGGCACACAAATCTCAAATTATGTCCTTGAAGCAAATGATGTAGATGCATCAATAGGTTTTAACGAAAAAGGCACTGGGAGCGTAAGAAGGAATAATGATAACATCAGCTGCAGAAGCATAGCTGCAATGCTAGGAGGAGGAGGGCACGAATTCGCAGCCGGGTTCAACCTGGGCTTTGAAATAAAGTCAGATGAAGACGCTAAAAGAGCTAGAGCTACAATCAAAGAAGCCTTGAAAAAGGTATATGGTAGTTAAGCCTGATATTTTGTTTTGTCTTCTATGCCAGCATCTTTGAAAGCCTTCTTTCTGTTCATGCATGATTCACATCTTCCACAATGAACCTCACCAGAGAGATAGCAAGACCATGTTTCATATATTGCATCACCCATCACATCATAAGCTCTCTTGAGCAGCTCTGCCTTACTCCAAGCTTCTACAGCAGGACTGCTTATCCATATTTTGCTTGAGGAGAACCTTCCCCTGTTTATTGCAGTCTCAAGGGAGCGAGTAAATTCTGGCGTGCAATCTGGGTATAATGGCTCAGCAACATCTGCCCTTAATGCAGCATCACTGAGATGCGCCCCATAAATTATACCCTCAGCTTTTATACCATCTGCATACGCAGCAGCTATCATAAGAAAGACACCATTCCTCAGAGGTACCACTACATTAGGCCTATAGCTCTGCTCCACTGATACCTTCTCATCTGTCAGCTGTGTGCCTCTCCAAACAGAAGCCAGGCTCGATATATCTACAGTAACAGGTTCAGAGAATCCAAGTCTCTTAGATAGCTTTTTCATAACACTAACTTCCTTAACACCCTTTTGACCATACGAAAATGAGATAGGATGAATCGCCTTTCCCCTTGCCTTCCATATAGCAGCGTATCCTATGCTGTCAGGTCCACCAGATACCACAGCGACAACACTCATTTTGCTAGTATCCTCCTGGCAGATTTGTACACTATATACCCTGCTACTGTAGTTGATAAGAATATACCTGTCAGCACATAAGCGAATGTTGCTAGCAAAGATACATGCACTACAAACGATATTAGAAAGCTTACCCATAAAGAGACTATTAATGAATATATTGTTAGGCCTGCGAGCACACTCGTATTCCTCAGATAGTATATCGCAAGCAGACCCACAAATGCTGGTATAGAGCTGAGCATGTCAAGAGGTCCAAAGGGAGATACAACATTAGCTATCAGCACACCTACAGCTATGCCATAAACGGCTGGCAGGCCTATTATGGGTGTCAAACCTATTATTACGTTTGCTACTCTGAACTGAATCTGCTGGAATGAAATAGGAGCAAAGGCAAGAGTTAACGCTATGTAAAGAGCAGATATAACAGCAGCCTGTGCCAAAGATCTGATATGCAACATCAAACCTTTAGCTCTTTCTTCTTTAACTCTTTTGAGGTGAACTACCATCTTACGGACCTAGCAGAAGCCACATCCGTTTGTTTGGGGCTTCTAGCAGGTTAAACGGGGTAAGTTTTTAAAACATCAAAATATGGTTCTCGCAGTTGACCACTAAGGATACACTCAGAGAGCTGTTTTCAAAAGACCCAGATAGGTACTACAGGGTAAGGCTATTCGATAAAGAAGGATTTATCAGGAAAAGGTGCAGGGAATGTGGCAATTTCTTCTGGACACTCATTGGTGATAAGGAACTCTGTCCCAGTTGTGAAGGATACAGTTTTATTTCGAACCCTCCTACATCAAAGAAGTTTGGCTACACTGATGCATGGAAAGCTATGGAAACATTCTTTGTAAAAGAGGGGCATACAAGTATCAAAAGATACCCTGTAGTTGCAAGGTGGAGACCTGACCTTTACTTTACAGTCGCATCCATAATAGATTTTCAGAGGATAGAGGCAGGGAAGGTTGTCTTTGACTTTCCTGCCAATCCTCTGGTTGTTCCTCAGATGTGTTTGAGGTTCAATGACATAGAAAATGTTGGTGTAACAGGAAGGCATTACACTTCCTTTTGTATGGTCGGTCAGCAGGCATTAAGCAATACAAACGGCTACTGGAAGGATAGAACTATAGACCTAGATTTTGCACTGCTGACAGATGTCTTTGGAATAAAGAAGGAGGATATAACATTCGTAGAGGATGTTTGGCTTGGCTATGGTGCCTTCGGTTATTCTTTGGAATACTATGTAAGAGGCTTGGAGCTTGGGAATGCTGTATTTACAGAGTTTGAAGGCGAGCCTGAAAGCTACAGGGTGATGGAAAATCCTGTTGTAGATATGGGTGCTGGGCTGGAGAGGTTCAGCTGGATAACTCATGGCACAGCTACAAGCTATGAGCCAGTCTTTGGATCAGTATACAAAAAAATATCTGATATGCTTGGAATAGATGCAGACCACGCAGTAATAAAAGAATATTTTGGAATGGCTGGAAGGCTGGATATAGATCAGCTTCAGGATCCAGCTATGGTAAAGCATGAGCTTGCAAAGAAGCTTGGGTTAAGCAATGATGTTGTGCAAAAGCATATAGCGCCTCTGGAAGCTCTTTTTACAGTACTTGACCATTCACGCACTCTTCTTTTTGCCATATCAGACGGAGCATTGCCTAGCAACGTAGCAGGAGGGTACAATCTGAGAGTTATTTTCAGAAGAATGAAATCTATCCTTGACAGATATAACTGGAAGCTTGGGATAGATCATGTTATGGAGCTCCATGCTTTGCATCTGAAGAGCATGTATCCGGAACTTATTGAATCGATGGATGCGATAAGAGAGGTGCTTGATGTAGAAAGTAAAAGGTATGATTCAAGCAAAGTCAGGATGGCATCAATTATAGAGCAGATGAAGAAGAGGAGCAATATTACTACAGATGATATGATGAAGCTGTATGACTCAGAAGGGATAACGCCAGACCTGCTCAAAGAAAGTGGTGTGAATGTGCATATTCCACCTGACTTTTACAAGAGGGTTACAGAGTTGCATATGACACAAAAGCAGAACGAAGAGAAGATAGTTTTCGACGTCAGCTTTTTGCCAGAAACAGAATTGCTCTTCTATGAAGATCAGAATCTGTTTGACTTCGATGCGAAAGTGCTCCACATATTTAACAACAAATGGATAGTATTAGATAAGACTGCATTCTTTGCAAGAGCTGGAGGGCAGGAGCCTGATCATGGTTTTATTGGTGATGCAAGGGTTGTTGAAGTGATAAAGTATGGGAATGTGGTTCTGCACAGGGTAGAAGGTAATTTGCCTGCTGTAGGAAGCATGGTATCATGCAGTGTAGATAGGGAAAGAAGAGAGATAATTATGAGGCATCACACGGCAACTCATATAATAAATGGAGCAGCAAGAAAGGTTCTTGGTCCTTGGGTCTGGCAGCATTCTGCATACAAGGATGTTGATGGCGCAAGGCTTGATATAACTCATCATTCAAGGATTACAGAAGAGCAGCTGCGAAGAATCGAACAGCTCGCAAATGAAATAGTAAGGCAGAACATACCAGTGGAGCTGCAACTCTTGCCGAGACAGGAAGCTGAAAAGCGTTATGGCTTCAGGCTGTATCAGGGCGGAGTTGTCCCAACAAAGATTCTCAGAGTCAGAAAGATAGATGACTTTGACATAGAAGCTTGTGGTGGTACGCATTGTGAGAGGACAGGAGACATAGGACTGATAAAGATAACCAAGTCAGAAAGACTTCAGGATGGTGTCGAGAGAATACAATTTCTTGCAGGTAAAACAGCTCTAGACTACGTGGAAAAGCAGGAAGAAACGATAAATAAATTGCTATCAAGCTTCTCGACACAGCAGGAAAACCTTGTAAAGGTTACAGAAGGTTTCAGGGATGCTCTTGAACAGTTAAAGAAGAGGTACAAAGGCATATCAAGGATGCTTGCTGAAGAGCTTGCAGAGAGTTATAAGAAAATTGCATTAGCTGTAGGAGATGTATACCTGATCTTCATTTCAGAGGACTACCTTGATGATCAGTCTCATATAGTTATAGGCGAATTTATAACGAAGAAGATACCAGAGCTTGTATACGCAGGCCTCTGGGTCAGCAACGGTAAAAGCAGACTTGTAATCTTCTCTGGAAAAGAAGCGATACGCTATGGTATAAATGCAGCTGAGCTGGTGAAGAAGATCTCATCTTATCTACATGGCTCTGGAGGTGGTAGGCAAGAGCTTGGCCAAGGTGGAGGAGTTGAGCCCAAATCTGTAAACTATGTCAAAGATCTCTTGATAAAGGAAATAAAAGCCATGCAAAGATAGATTATATTTATATCATCATTCTCTTGGTGTGAGCGGAAAGCTGATGGACGAAAAGGTTGCCAGATGGGTCAGGAGATGGGAAGATAGTAAGGCCTTTGAAGCAAACCCAGACCCATCCAGGCAAAAGTTGTTCGTCACATTTCCTTTTCCTTATATGAATGGTCCATTGCACCTCGGGCATGTCTTTTCTGCTACCAGAATAGACGTGTATGCAAGATTCAAGAGGATGCAAGGCTACAATGTACTTTACCCATGGGCCTGGCACTGGACCGGCCAGCCTGTTGTTTCTGCGGCCCAGAGGCTTAGGGAGGGGGATGAAAGACAGAGAAGAACGTTCATAGAAATGGATAAAGTACCAGAAGAAGAGGTTGATAGATTCACAGACCCAGTATACCTGGCAAATTATTATACAAGGCTGAACAAAGAGACTGTTAAGCATCTGGGTCTTTCAATAGACTGGAGAAGAGAGTTTCATACAACAAGCTATGAGCCTCTATTCAGTAAATTTGTGGAGTGGCAGTACAGAAAGCTAAGAGAGCTTGGTTATGTTATCCAAGGAACACACCCTGTTGTCTGGTGTCCAAAGGATAAGAGTCCGACTCAGGACCATGACAGGCTTGAGGGAGAAGGTGTTTCACCAGAAGAGTACACGCTTGTAAAATTCAGACTTGAAGATGATAATGCATTCCTTGTAGCAGCAACGTTCAGACCTGAAACAATACCTGGAGCTACAAACCTCTGGGTTAAAGAAGATGCAGATTATGTTGAAGCTCTTGTAGATGGAGAAAGATGGATAATTGTTTACAATTCAGTCCAGAAACTTCAGGAGCAGCTGCATACGGTATCTATAGCTAAAAAGGTCAAAGGCAAAGAGCTCATAGGAAAATTCTGCATAGCTCCAATAACAGGCAAAAGAATACCTGTTCTTCCAGCCCTTTTTGTAGACCCGAATGTTGGAACTGGAGTTGTATACAGCGTTCCTGCCCATGCACCATACGACTGGCTTGCACTCAGAGACATGCAAAAGAGCAATGGTAAGCTCAAGGAGCTAGCGACTTCAATCAGACCAATATCAATAATACATACAGAGGGGTTTGGTGAATACCCAGCTGTAGAAATAGTTGACAGGCTCCAGGCTAAAGACCAGCTTGATGGCAAAGGCGACTTGGCTACAAAGGAGGTCTATACAAAAGAGTTCAATTATGGTAGAATGAAAGATAACTGCGGAGCATACTCAGGACTGAGTGTAAAAGATGCCAAGCAGAAGATAATAGCTGACCTCAAGGCAAGTGGAGAAGGTTCATCTTTCTTCGACCTGGCAGATATAGTAATATGCAGGTGTGGTACGAGGTGTATAGTAAAGACACTGCAGGGGCAGTGGTTCTTGAAGTACAGCGACCAGCTTTGGAAGGATAGGTCAATAGAAGCTATCAAAAAAGCCAAAATAATGCCAGATGAAGCAAGAAACTGGTTCATAGAAACCGTACGCTGGCTGAAGGAATGGCCATGTGCGAGGAAGACAGGTCTTGGCACTCCTCTGCCATGGGATAGCGAATGGCTTGTAGAAACTCTGAGCGATTCCACAGTCTATATGGCCTTTTACACTATAGATTATATTCTCAGAGAAGCTGGTGTGAAGGCTGAGTGGCTTACAGACGAGCTGTTTGATTATATATTCTATGGATCAGGAGATGCCAGCATTATATCCAGCCATGTAAATGAATCTTTGCTAAGAAGAATGAGGCAGGAGTTTCTCTACTGGTACCCAGTTGACCTTAGAAATTCAGGAAAGGACCTTGTCGCAAATCATCTGACATTCTTCATAATGCAGCATGTAGCCCTCTTTCCTCCGGAGCATTGGCCAAGGGCTATAGGGGTTAACGGCATGGTTCAGCTTGAGGGAGCAAGGATGTCAAAATCACACGGCAATTTCATCACAGCTAGAGAGGCAATAGATACTTATGGGTCAGATGCAACCAGAGCAACCCTAATCTTAAGCGCAGAAGGGATGGATGACCCGGACTGGAGAGCCAAAAATGCTTTCGATATGAAGGATAAGCTGCATGCTCTACCAGAGCTGATGAATAACTTACTTGGCACATCAAAGGAAAGGGATGAAACGATGATAGACAGATGGTTGATGTCAAGACTCCAGCAGAGGATAAAGACGACTACAGAAGCTCTGGAGCAGCTCAGGACGAAGACAGCATTCTATAACTCATTCTTTGCCGTCTGGAATGACCTCAAATGGTACATACGCAGAGAAGAACCGAACCTTGAGGTTCTGAAGAAGTTCTTTGATGTATGGATAAGGCTTCTTGCTCCTTTTGTCCCCTTTACAGCTGAAGAGATGTATGAGGCTCTAGGTAAAAAAGAACTTGTATCCTTGGCTGAATGGCCAAGGTATGAAGCAAGCCTGATGGACGATACATCTGAGCTCTCAGAATATCTGGTGCAGAGTGTAATAGAGGATATAAGGAAGATAAAAGAGGTTCTCAAGCAACCTGCTTCAAGCGCAGACATTTATGTAATAAACTCTGAGATATTTCAACTAGCAACAGCAATCTATTCATCTTTATCAAAAGGAAAAAGAGACTCAGAGATAATAAAGGAAGCGATTGCAGCATCAAAAGATAAACAGAATACTGCAAGGCTTGTTCAGAGTATAATCAAATATTGCAGGGAGCAAGGAAGTGAATTTATCGGAAGGGTAATAGCTGTCAGAATAGATGAGCTCTCTACCCTCACAAATGCAAGAGACTTCATATCTTCCGAAACAGGTCTTAAATCTTTGTCAATTCATGTCTATGATGGAACAAAGCTCAGCAGAGAGAAGATACCATACCCTATGAAGCCAGCAATACTGCTGCATTAGCAGGAAAGCAAGAAACCCCACATCTTTTAGAGATGGGATGAAAGCCAGTCTGAATGCTTGTGTAGAAATCTGTGAAACATTCCAGCGAGGGTATGAGATGGGATGGCATATGCTTAGCAAGAATCTCTTGTTGCTCAATGAAGGATAAGCAAGTTTGTTCCTGTGAAGCAAGAAGCCTACGGATTCAGTTGTAGGTAGTTCACATTAGCTACACTTTTAAAAGAGCATTACCCTAGCAGGAATGATTTGAAGGCTGTCAGACTGGAAAAGGACGGTAGGCTGAACTATTCTGATGTAGATATGCCAGAGAATATAGAAGCTGATGAAGTGTTGTTAAAGGTTGATATGACAGGCATATGCTACAGAGATATTCTAACAGTAGACGGGTTCTTTCCAAACACCAAGTTCCCTGTAACTCTTGGGCATGAAATAACGGGCAAAGTTGTAAAGAAAGGCAACTCTGTAAGTGAATTTGAAGTAGGGGAAAGGGTTGCAAGCCTGATCTATGAACCATGCGGCAAGTGTGAAGAATGCTTGGCTGGAAGAGAAAACCTCTGCAGGAGAAGAAAGACTTTTGGCGAAGATATAGATGGCTCTTATGCTGAATATGTGAAGGTTAACCAAAGAGCTCTTGTGAAGGTACCACAACAAGTAAACAGCGAAGGAGCTGCAATAGCTGCATGTGTCACAGGAATGCTTGTTCACGCATTCAAAAAGAGAGGCAATCTGCAGTCTGATGAGACTGTCCTTGTAACAGGAGCAGGTGGAGGAGTAGGTGTGCACGCAGTTCAGATAGCTAAAGCATTAGGTGCAAATGTGATAGCTGCCACATCATCTAGCTGGAAGGCAGATGCGATAAAGAAGTATGGCGCAGATCATGTCATTGTGTATAACGATAAGTTCAGCGATCAGGTAAAGCAGATAACTGATGGTAAAGGTGTTGATCTAGTATTGGATTCTGTGGGTACGCCTACTCTGCAGGATAGCATAAGGAGTAGCAGGTGGGGTGGCAGAGTGGTGCTTGTAGGTAATGTAAAGCCAGAGCCTATCGATATTATGCTTGGCATACTTATCCTTAGAGAAAATACTATAATGGGAAGTCTCAGCTCTACAAGAGAGGATGTCAAAGTTGCTCTTGACATGACTGCAAAAGGTTTGATCAAGCCTGTTATTCATCAGGTATTTTCACTTGCAGATGCAGAGAAGGGGCATGATGTGATGCGGAATAAATCCTCTCTTGGAAGAATTCTGCTCAGACCCTGATGCTTAAAAGCTTCTGTCCCCTTTTTACAACATCATCCTTTTTTACTAGCACCTCAGCAACAACACCATCTACATCAGCCCTAAGTGCTGTCTCCATCTTCATCGACTCTATTATTACTACTTCATCCCCAAGCTTAACAGCATCCCCAGGCCGGACAAGCACAGAAATCACTTTACCTGGCAATGGAGAATACAGCTCCTCCATCGATGAAGAGTTCCTCTGACCCTCTCTTCCAGCTTTTCTAGCAATTTTGAACTCTTCGCCGTTTATTCTTAGCAGAATGAAATCTATCCCTTCATCAACAAGCTCCACATTGAAACTCTTTTCATTCAGCATTACTGAAACTTCATTTTTATTCACGTAAGATAATGAAGCATGATAGCTCTTACCATCTAAAGCAAGCGAAAACAGATTCTCATCATCAGAATCAGACTTTATCTCTACTCCAAATCTTACGCCATCAACTTCAAGCTCATAGTAGGTCATAGTACCTTTGAACCTCTTGTCTATTTCTTATTGCATAATCTTCCAGTTCTGTAATTCTGTGTATACCTTTAGCTGTTATCATAGCCGCTATTGCTGCAGCAACGGCAGCCTTTTCTCTTCTTTCCCTGTTTCCTTTCTCAACCATCATCTCTATTATTCTGTTCTTTTCTATGAAGTCAGTGCTCAATTGCCAAGAAGCAAAGGAGCTGCTGTTTATGACTTCTTTGTGAAATGGTAATGTGGTTCTCAGACCCTTTACACTGAACTCCTCCAGAGCTACAGACATTCTTCTTCTTGCCTCATCTACATCCTTTCCCCAGGCGATCAGTTTGGCTATCAAAGAATCATAGTACTCTGGTACACTCCATCCTGAATAGATAGCTGTATCTACCCTTATCCCTGGGCCGCCTGGTAGATGTATATCATGAATAATACCTGAATTTGGTGCAAAATTCTGCAAAGGATCCTCTGCGTTTATTCTGCATTCTATGGCTGCACCGTTCCTTCTCACTTCATTCTGGCTTAATGATAAGCTCTCCCCTGCAGCTATCCTCAACTGCTCCTCAACAAGATCAACTCCTGTTACCT
Organism: Nitrososphaeria archaeon; assembly: GCA_029775965.1. Classification (GTDB taxonomy): domain Archaea; phylum Thermoproteota; class Nitrososphaeria; order Conexivisphaerales; family DTJL01; genus JAKAPW01. The sequence goes on from JARVJU010000007.1 coordinate 46,569, forward strand.
CTTCTGTTATAGGATGTTCAACCTGAAGCCTAGAATTTACCTCCATAAAATAGAAATTTCTATCACTATCAAGCAAGAATTCTACTGTGCCCGAGTTTTTATAGCCTACAGCTCTGGCAACCTTAATAGCATAAAGTCCAACTCTTTCTCTCATCTCTTCGTCAACAGCGGGAGAAGGTGTTATCTCTATGAGCTTCTGATGCCTTCTCTGGATGCTGCATTCCCTCTCACCAAGATGAATTATCTTACCCTTACCATCAGATAATATCTGAACTTCTATATGTCTTGCAGGCCTTATCAGCTTCTCAACATATATAGCTGCTCTTCCGAAGGCGCTATTTGCTTCCCCAACAGCTCTGCTCCAGTTCAGCTTAACATCTTCATCACTATCAACTTCTCTTATTCCTAGTCCCCCGCCACCAAAAGCAGATTTAAGAAGAACAGGGTATCCAAGTTCATTAGCTTTGTCTATAGCTTCCTCCATAGATTCTACAGGATTAATAGTGCCAGGGATAGCTGGAACATTCTGACTATTGGCTAGTCTTTTACATTCTACCTTGTTGCCAGTGGTAACAAGTGTTTCTGAGCTAGGGCCGACGAATGTTATTCCTTCATCTTTGCATGCTTTGGCAAAATTAGAGTTCTCTGCAAGGAATCCATAGCCTGGATGAATAGCCTCTGCACCTGATTTTTTTGCAATGCCTATTATTGCATCTATATTCAGATAGCTCTCCTTTGCAGGTGATGCGCCTACTCTGAAGGCCTCATCAGCAAGCATACAATGCAGTGCATCTTTATCAGCATCAGAATATATCGCTACTGTCTTTATTCCCATTCTCTTGCATGTCCTGATTATTCTAACTGCAATCTCTCCTCTGTTTGCTATGAGAACTTTGTTCATCATATGCATATCATCCATCTATCTATAGGGGTATGTTACCATGCTTCTTTCTTGGCCTAAATTCACTCTTATCTCTCAAAGAATCCAGAGCAGATATCAGCTTCGGCCTTGTCTCAGCCGGGTCAATGACTTCATCTATTATACCTCTGCCTGCAGCTATGTATGGATTGGCAAACTTCTGCCTGTATTCCTTTATCAGAGCCTGTCTTCTCTTGGCTTTATCATCAGCTGCATCTATCTCCTTCCTGAATATTATATTTACAGCACCTTCTGGACCCATGACTGCTATCTCAGCTGTAGGCCAGGCGTAGTTTATATCAGCCCTGCTGTACTTTGAGCCCATTGCGCAGTATGCTCCTCCATAGGCCTTTCTTATTATAACAGTAACCTTAGGAACTGTGGCTTCACAGTATGCAAAGAGTAACTTCGACCCATGCCTTATTATCCCACCATGCTCCTGTTCTATACCAGGTAAGTAGCCTGGAACATCCACAAAAGTTACTATAGGTATGTTGAAAGCATCACAGAACCTTACAAACCTTGCGGCCTTGTTTGATGAGTCTATATCCAAGGAGCCTGAAAGGTGTGATGGCTGATTTGCAACCACACCTATACTGTAACCATCCAGCCTTGCAAACCCTACAGTTATATTCTTCGCCCAATCTTTATGCATCTCAAGGTATTCGCCATCATCCACAACCCTTGCTATTATATCTCTGATGTCATATGCTCCGTTGGGGTCTGGAGGTAAAATATACCTCAGGTTAGGGTCAGTTCTTGTTGGACTATCCCTTGGCTTTACCCTAGGTGGAGGTAACGAATTATTCTGTGGCAGATAAGTTAGTAATCGTCTTACAAGGGAGAAGCTCTGGTCTTCATTATCTGCAACAAAGTGTGCAACCCCGCTCTTTTCTGAATGGACCTCATATCCTCCAAGCTCTTCGAATGTCACCTGCTGCCCTACTGCTGCCTTAACCACATCTGGCCCTGTGATGAACATGTTGCTTATCCCTTTCACCATTATCACCATATCAGTAAGAGCTGGAGAGTATACAGCTCCACCAGCAGTAGGACCCGCTATCAGACTTATCTGAGGCACAACGCCTGAAGCCAAAGTATTACGAAAGAAGATCTCACTGTATGCTGCAAGGCTTACCACACCTTCCTGTATCCTTGCTCCACCAGAATCGTTTATCCCTATAATTGGAGCACCGTTCTTCATCGCTAAATCCATTACCTTCGTTATCTTTCTGCCGAAAGCCTCTCCTAAAGAACCTCCGAAGACTGCAAAATCATGAGCGAAGATGTACACCAGCCTGCCGTTGATCTTACCATAACCTGTGACAACTCCGTCTCCAAGAGGTCTGTTCTTATCTAGTCCAAAATCTGTAGACCTGTGAGTTACAAATTTATCGATCTCCTGAAACGTACCAGGGTCAAGTAGCCTCTGTATTCTCTCTCTAGCTGTATACTTCCCTTTTTTGTGCTGCGACTCTATCTTGTCTTTCCCTCCTGCCACCTCTGCCTCTCTGTTCATCCTTCTGAAATCTTCAAGCCACTCCGGCTCTGACATGGCGTTATGTTTTTTCTCCATATAAATAAATTAAACCATTACGGAAGACTTCTAGTGTACTCTTTTTATGACGGACCTTCCTTCGCTATTCTCAACAACAAACTCATCAGTTGTAACGTGAATCTTCTCGAAGAAGACCCAGCTGGAAACTCTTTCCATCACTCTCTTTTCAAGGTTTGCGATTCCTTCCGGTGTCTTTACAGTAAATTTGGCAAACTGTGTGCTGTGCGCCAAGGCAGTTTCTAGCTTTAATATATCTATACCAGCCTCTAGCTTTGTGACTCTATGTGCTTCCCCGCTCACCTTGCATCACGCGGCGAATACGCCACACACATGCCGAGATGGTATGCTAATGAGCACACCTTAATAAAATCTCTGCGCAATAATTTTGCTACTTTTGTTCACATAATTGAAGTAAGAGTAAGACTTCGCATGAAAAAATATTTTCTGCCAGATCTATTCAACTGAAGTTTCGGATATTTTTTGTTATACGCTAGCGCCTGAGCTTTTAATCAGATAGACTGGAGGGGCATACTATTTATTCTTCTGAGATAAATGATTTAAGAATTGCAATATATAGTGAATTTTACTAAAAAGACTTATGAATAAATAACTACCTTGTGGAAAATAATATATCTGACCTGTAAGTATGGTATAATTGATGTCTCAACCACAAGGGTATACCATTGCAGGCAGGTTGGAAAGACTACCTTGGACAAGCTTTTCATACAAAGCTACTCATTCTACTTGCTCTCAGCGTATCGTCCATGATCTGAATTGTAGCAGCAGTCATGTAGCTTATAGAGTGCATCTGTCCTTAAAAGATTTTCAGTTTATATCTAGTTGCTTAAGAGTAGAAAGAAGTATTTTCTGTTTATACTCCTGATCATCTGATTCATCAAAATAGGGGTAGATGACAGGCAATGTTACCCCAGATTTTGTAAAGTGATCTATTAGATCAGCTAGGGATGAAGGAGAAGGGTTGAACAAAGAGATTCTAGCAAGAGATTCAGGGACATATACTCTTCCTGCAGCCAGCTCTTCTTTTGCATGCAGTATATCTTCATGTACACCATCTACAATGAACATCTTCTGGTACTGGGGTAAAGAATCATAATTTGCAAACTCCTGTATCATATTTCTCTGAGCTATCTTCACATCATGGGAGTAGAATATCTTGATGTAGCATGCAAATTCCGCATCTCCTTTATGCTCAGACCTGAAAGAGCTTATCACCCTGCCCGCATGCTCTGCAGAGCAGAAATTCATCAGTATTCCATCACCTGAAGAGCCACAAAGAAGCCCACACTCTTTAGAGGTGGGAGGAATTGCTGCAGGCTGTTTATATAACAATATCTATAGTCTCCTTTAGTTAGGAAGATTGCATCGTGCTATTCTCCTCCAGACAGAAGCAACAACACATAAACGAAGTGTTCTTAACAGATTCATGGCAAAGTCTGTTGCATATGCCAATCTAGTGCTTGATAACAGATTGCCTTATGACTCTGCCTCTTCTCTTCAGACTAGAATGTATCAAATGGGGAAGAAGGAGTATGGATTCAATGCACAAGTCATATGTGAGATAATTCGAACAATAGCAAACTCCAAAGGAAAAAATGTGAATAGCATAACAATCAAGTTCAACATACCCAGAAACTGCAAGACATTTCGAACAAAGGGGTTCTTCTTTGTCGAACTGGGGCTCTATCCTAGGCATAGGATTGCCATACCAATACGAAAGAACCAAAACTTCGACAGGTTCAATGATTTGCTTGGAAACGGATGGACATGCAAGACGTTTGGTTTAACTCCAACTCTGGATATAGTTGCTTATCTGTCGAAGAAAGACGAACCACTGGCATCGAGAAGGAATGTCCTAGGTATAGATATCAACGCCAAGAACTTCGCCTATACTGTCCTGACTCCAGAAGGGAAGATCCTCAAACAGGGATATCTAGGGCAACAAATATGGATTAAGAAGAGGCATTTTGAAGAGCGAAGAGCTATCTTATCTTACAGCACTTTAACAACCTGAAGCGATTGAAGAGGATGAGGCATAAGAAGAGGAATTATGTGAAGACAGGCATAGGGCAGATGGTTAGAGATATAATTCTTCTAGCTAAAAGATATAATGCTGACATCTCTGTCGAGAAGTTAAAGAGGTTCAAGCCAAAGGGCAGAATCTTCAACAGAAAGGTTATGACTATACCACTAGCTCTCTTCAGAAGAATACTTGAAGCGAGATGCTTTGATCATGGGATTATGCTGAACAGAGTTGATGCTTACCATACAAGCAAATGGTGTTCCCATTGCTGTGCTGTTGGGAATGGACATGATGGAAGCATATACTCTTTGTTCAGATGCAAAGAATGTGGCCAGGTTGTAAATGCAGATAGAAAGGCAAGCTTGGCTGTAGCTATCAAAACTCTGGTGTTGCGGAAGCGATTCCTAACAAGAAATGGTTCCAGATTAACACCAGAAGAGTCCCTGTCAACTAGCTTATGCATGGCTCTTATGCACATGGGCTGGAGGCTGTGCATAAACCAGTCCTGGGAAGGGGCAAGCCCATGAACTTCATTCATGGGTAGTTGACCAACTACTTACGCAGCAGAGCTTCTCAGGGATGCAGTAGGAATATCAAACTCTAATCCCTACCTGTACGGTATAGGCCTGCTCATATATGCAGTAATTCTGATAGTACTTGCAGGAAAAAGGATGAGGTGGAGAGATATCTAAAGCTCTGCACAAAGTCTTTAAACCCTGCCTAATCCATCATGCCCTGTCATGGCCGACAGAATGAGCATGCTATTGAGGCTTGTTGGTCTTGCGACTCTGATTTCTGGGTTGCTTATAGCATACTTTGCCATTACAAGCAATCCACCTCTGTATCCGCCCATAGAAACCTCCTACATGCTGATAGCTGTACTGCTCAGTGTTGCTGGTGCAATAACTGTTATAGCAAAGTACAGGGTTGATTGAATTAAATTGCTTAATATTGTATTTTTCGGCTACGGTAACAGCGCCAGAGCTACTGTAGATTTCCTGCAAAGAGTGAAAAAAGGGGATGTGAATCATGCTGGTGTATGGCATGATAGAGTAGCAGGATTCTCTGTCCGGGATGTAGAAGTTGCTGCCTGCTTTGAAATAGATAAGTCAAAGTCGGGTAAAGATGTAAGTGTAAAGATATTGCCAGGCATAATAAAGGATGAGATACCAAGACATATAGAGTCACGCAGCTTAATGCATTGGTCCGAAGAAGAGGTGATGAAAAGTCTTAAGCAGATTAAACCAGATGTGGCTTTCAACGTCATATCTTCAGGTCAGGACAACGCATCAAAAGCTTATGCAAAGATGTGTGCAGAGCTCGGAATACCCTTTGCCAATGCCACACCTGCAAGCATAGCTACAGACAGCTACTTTAGATCCATCTTTGCAGAAAGAAAGACACCCCTTGCAGGAGATGACTTGATGAGCCAGCTGGGTGGAACGGTGCTCCACAAAGGTATAATAGACTTTCTTGATTCAAGAGGGATAAAGGCTGTAAGAAGCTATCAGCTGGATGTGGGTGGAAGCCCTGACACTTTAAATACAATAAAAGACGACATAAGGTCTCAAAAGAGAAGGATAAAGAGCAGCTCAATAGCTGGTGAGGTAGATTACAAAGTTGATGCTGTTGCTGGTACCACAGACTATGTAGAATTTTTGGGCAGCAGAAGAACAATATATTTCTGGATAGAAGGAAGGGGTCCGCTTGATGAGCCATACGAGATTGATATATTCTTCAAAAGCAGCGATCCAGCAAATGCGGTTAACATAATCATAGATGTGGCAAGAGCCCTAGCTAAGGCGAAGATTGAAGGTAAGGGGGGGTTGGAAGAGATAATATCAGCTTATGGATTCAAGAATCCTGGCAGACGTGTAAAACAAAGGTCAGCTTTAGCAGAATTTGAGCAGACCTACGTAGGCTAAATTTTTCTTCTCGAAAGGCTTATAACAATTTGCAGAATAACTCGAAACTTGCGCCGTCGAATGCCGTCGTTGGTCTAGTGACCGACGAAAGCTCAGCGTGGTAGAGCAGCTGACTTTGACCTGGAAGGCTGACGCTGTTAACCACGCAGAGACCAGCTGGTCGCAGGTTCGAGTCCTGCCGACGGCGCTTATCAATCATCATCATGCATTGCATAGAATTACATAGTTTGACAGCTGGCAAATGCGAAGCACGTAAATAAATTTAAAAATGTTCAGATATGGCATGTAAAATAACCTAATAATCATTTCAATATCCCATGGCTTATTGCAAAGAAAGCCTTTGCTCCTTGGGCAGAGCTACTATGTAAAGAATGGCTATGAATCAAAGTGGGAGCATGTGCTTTAGCTGCAGGAGACAAAAATAATCATCTCTGCATCCAGCAAAGGATAAATCACATGCAAAAGAGCTAGCTATGCATGTACAAAGCTTCACCTGCAGATAGCATGATAGTTGAGCTGTGGAAGAAGGTATATCCTTCAGCTGCCTATACCATAGGCTGGCCAGAGTATGCAGGTAAGCTCTTCATTCCAAGCAAAGCTAACGTAGAGACTGCATTGGCTGAAGTAAAAAAGATTAGGAAGCAAATACAGAATGATCATCAGGCAAAGATCTTGGACAGCATCGAGCTCGACCTACTGTTTGAAGAGCCCCAAACAATAATAGAAGGGATAGTAGGTACTATATTCAATCATCTCACAAAGGAAGGGCTTAACGAAGATCATATGGTCTCTCTCGTTTCGAATGTGATAGAAGCGCTTGATGCATCAATAGAGAGATTCAAGGACAAGAAAGTCCCGACAGGTGTCAAGGTGCTGACTCTTTACAGCCTTAATGGAATACTCGAGATTCTTGACGTTGTGAAGGATCAAGCAAAGAACCAAAAGCTAAAGAGCCTATGCAACGTTGCAAAAGCGAAAGCAGCTGAATTCGTTTCTATGTTTAAGGTGGAAGGCTTCACAAAAGGAACATATCAGGAGGTGAGAGCTATATTTGAAAGGGAGAAATTTGACCTTGGAAGGGAAAAGATCTACAAAGATGCGTTGAAAAAGTGGTACGATTATGACGAAGGAGCCGAGGAATTGGAGCAGAACGCTCTGAGATGGATTCAAGAGGAGTTACCTATGTACAGAGAAGTGATAAGGCAACTTTCCCAGCTGTATAGCTGCGAACCAGCAGTAGATGAGGTTGAAAAGAAGATAGAATCAAGGGTAAGAATAGAACCTGCTGAACTTGTCCAGACGACAGCAGCAATAAGAAATGTTGTACAGCGTTTTATAAATGAAAAGATAGTAAGGATAAATCCAAAGTACGATACGAGGTTGATAGAGACACCTTCATACCTGACAGGAACCTTACCTACAGCAGCAGCTGGATTCTTTGATTCTATCACAGAAAAGCCATTTCAGCTCTATTTTATAACTACAGATAGAGACAGAGACCCAATGAAGTCCTTGGCCTCGATAATAAACACGCTTGTGCATGAAGAGTATGGTCATTGTGTGCATCATTCAAACAGCTCCGTTGGCTTTGTTGAAGAGCTGAACATTCTTGATCTTCTACCAACCTCTTTCCAAGGGCCAGTAAGCGAAGGACTTGCCTTTAACAGAGAGCTGGAATTTATTCATGCAATAAAGGAGCTTGAAGATAATAAAGAATTAAGTGCTATAGAAAGAGAATATGTAAACCTTATGGAAAGATACGGCGGACTTCATCTTTGCAATCTTGAGGTAGAGTACGAAACAAGAAAATGGAGGCTGATCAGGTTCTTAAGAGTTGTAGGGGATGTAAGGGTGAATACAGGAAAGCAGACACTTTTTGAGTTCATCGACTGGGCTCATGCCTATACAGGCGTGCCAGCTGCAAACATATACTTCCAGCTCTTTCCAGCTCATGAGAGTATAGGGCCAGGCTATGCGACATGTTATGCTGTTGTAGGTGAGAAGATAAGAGAGCTTGAGAGCAGGATCAAAGAAAAGAACAGAAGAATAGAATTCTCCACATATCTATCTAGTATAGGTTCTCCACCCACAAGTATATACAGGAAGAAGCTTGAAGATTATCTCAAAAAGATAGTTGCCTAGCTGTATTTATCCCTCATTTTTTTTGCAGCAGCAACCATGGAGGCAAGCTTGGAAAATGCTATACGCCTTGGAAAGCTTCTGTACATACCAGGAGCAAAACCACAGTCTGGGTTCAACCATATCTGCTCTGGGTCAAGAAACTTTGCAACTCTTTCTGCTCTTTTGACTATTACATCAGGCTCCTCTACAGTTTTATCCATAACTCTTACAACACCTAACCCTAGCTCTCTATCATTGAGAGATTCAGCAAACTTTGCCGGGTCACCACTACCTTCCGAAGCATACTCCAACACGAACTGTTTCACCTTTATGTCAAGCACGTCTGGCAATAATCTTTCGTAACCAACCCCAAAAAATGGGGAATCTTTGTTTGGCCACCTGTCCATGTGCATCCCTATTCTCACCCCTGATATTCCCTTTATCGAGTCATTGATCAACTCCTTTGCCACATTAAGCTCCTCTTTAAAACCCCTGTACTTTTGGCCATGTATCAGCTCTATCACCCTTCTGTATCTATCCGGCTTTCCTTCCGTAGCTTCAACAAGGTCCCCAAGCATAGGCTCATCCAGCTGAATAAACGAAGCTCCTGCATCCTTAAGCCTCAATATCTCCTCCCTGAGCACTTTGGAATAGTCTTTCGCCATGTCCTCAGGATGTGGGTATATTTCTTTGGACCTTTCGGCATGCCATGCTTCCCACATGACAAGATAAGGGCTTGGCAGTGTAACCTTGACAGGCTTGCTGGTTATATGCTTCGTGAATTTCAGCTCATCCAAGGCTAGAAGTGAATCCTGTATTCTTTCTACAGCCACTGCTCTCCAATATGTAAGCTGTGCCTTCTCCTTCTTCATTATTTCGAGCGCATCACGATTCAGCTCTGTAACATGTACTAGCTTAAAGCCCTTGACCTTCTGTCCAACGAACGAAACAAAGCTTGCCCTTCTCTGCTCTCCATCTGTTATTACATCGAGACCGCAGATCTCTTCCTCCTTTACTGTTAGTTTTATAGCATCCTGTATCGCCTCTTCGAGCTGCTCATCTGTAACAGCTCCCTTCGAGTGACCGTCAAACGCATCTATCAGAAACTTCGGCCTAGAAAAGCTACCAACCACGCTTGTTGTAAACATCCACATAGCTGTAATGCAGTGGATATATCAGCTTTTTATCTAATCTCTCAAGAAGCCATATCTGCAAGGGCGGGGTAGTTCACTAATAATGTAAACCATCTAAACATAAAAATAATAGCTTCTAGCCAAAGAGTGCGATGCCAAAATCTAGAAAGTGGCAGAGCCAGAAGAAGAAGACCTCCAGAGCTGGAATAGCTATAGCTGCAATAGTGATAATAGCAGCAATAGGAGGAGTAGCTTACCTGATAACGCAGTCCAATTCTGGCAAGGGTATTCTGGCTCAAGAGGAAGCGATGGTAGGGCAGCCTATTCCCTCTTCTCTGTACAATACAATTTCTAGCGTAAGTATATCTACTATTTCTGGCATGTCGACGAAGGGTGTTGCAGCGTTAAGCATATTACCATCGGGTACGCCTTTGCTGACCTATAACGGCAAGCCAGAAGTCCTTTACATTGGTGCAGAATACTGCCCTTTTTGTGCTGCAGAGAGATGGGGAATGGTGGTTGCACTGTCAAAGTTCGGTAACTTCAGCAATCTGTCATACATGCTGTCTTCACCTACAGACCCGGCTGGAAGCAATGTTCCAACCTTTACATTCTACGGTAGTAACTACACCAGTCAATATATATCATTCATACCTATTGAGGAAACTAATAGATATCAAAATGTAACACTTCAGACACCAACGCCAGAACAACAGAACCTTATGTACACCTACGACCCTAACGGAAATATACCATTCATAGATATAGCAAACAGGTATATTCTGGTAGGCGCTCAGTTTAGCCCTAGCCTTTTCCAAGGTCTGAACTGGACACAGATAGCTTCGCAACTTGATAACCCTGATAGCTCAGTAGCAAAGGCAGTTGATGCCTCTGCCAACACAATAATAACAGCGATATGCTCTGTTGATGGCGGTAATCCTGCTACTGTATGTAGCAGCTTCTCATACTCTCCAGCATCATTTCAGCCAGTAACTGGTGTTCGAGATGAGAAATCTTTCTAAGTCATTTGTCATCATATCTGTCATGGGCATTGCTATAGCAATTTATGATGCATACGAATATATAACGGAAGATTTCAGATACTGTTCTATAAATTCACGTTTTTCATGCGGTGCAGTTTTTGCGAGTGGTCATACGTCCGTATTTGGGATTCCGTTTTATATTCTCGGCCTTATCTGGTTTCCATTGGTTCTTTTATCTGGTTTAGCTTCGATAAAGTCAAGAGGAGAAGCTTCAGGTCAGTACCTTTTGCTTTTGCTGATAGTAGGAGACATATTTACTATCTACCTGTGGTACCTTGAGCTTGTTGTTATAGGAGCCATATGCCCTGTCTGCTTAAGCCTTTACATAGTTAACTACATTCTTACAGCTGTTGTGCTTGCATCTTTTTTTGTCTAGTAATTCCTAACCATAAGATGGTGGTAATTGCTCCTTTGGCACTCTTGCTAGAGCATTAAGTCTGAGGTCGGAATAATTAACTTCTCTTGCGCATGTGGCTGCTATTTCTGTTGCGGTTACCAGACCTATCATTTGATCATCTTGCATTACGGGCAGTCTTCTCACATTGTAAGTTATCATCAGTCTTGAAGCTTCCTCTATAGTAGCATTTGCCTGAACTGTTATAAGTGGTGTGGTCATTATGTTCTCGAGCAGTACATCCTTCGCTCTAAATCCTTCCGCAACTATCTTTCTTACGATATCTCTTTCCGTAACTATACCTACTATTAGCTCATCAACAGAAACAAGAACGCATGGAACATCCTTTTCAACCATAAGTCTGGCCGCGTCTTCAACATTCTTCTTTGAGGACATAACGTAGAATTTTTTGCTCATAACTTCCTTTACGGCTGTCAATGCACCAGCAAGATGGTTTAACTTGTTATTAAAAGTGTTGATAGACAAAAGGGATCAATTAACTTAACCTGATCCTTTTGATCTTTTAGCCTATCTTACTCTATTAAGCAAGGACCGTTTACAGCATTTATTCTTTTACTTTATCCTAGGATTCAAAAGAGAAGTGTTTGTTAATCGATATATAAAGGATAGAAAAAATCATTTGATCATCATCATAACAATAATGATTGCCTATGTATAAGATGTAATATGCATAATATGAATACATATGCTCTATGCTGTATATACAATGAAATTAAGAAGAGTTAGATTTGAGGGATTGTTGTGATTATGGAAGTTAAGTTAGGTTAACAGAGCCCTTAAGGGGTAAGATTTTATTGCCAGATATGTTTAACAGGCCTGATGGATATAAAAATTTCAGGAAAGAGCTATTGCAATAGTGAAAGTAAACTAATAGATGATATAACTTTCTTTCTTCAAAGATTTTTTTCTGCAGCAGATGCTTCGTATATGGTTAAAAGTAAAATAAAGTATGCACATGGAAATTTAAAAATAGGCAAGTTAAGCTTCAATTTGAGAGACTACGGGAGGATCTTTGTTATCGGAGGTGGTAAGGCAACTCAGCTTATGGCGAAGGGGCTTGAGGAAGTACTGGGAGAAGATATCTTTGCAGGGATAGTCAACATCCCTTACTATGCACCTGAAACAGTAAGATGCAAAAAGATAGAGATGAACAGAGCTTCTCATCCTTTACCTGATTCAAACGGAGTAAAAGGTGTTGAGAGGATGCTGAATATGATAAACAAACCAAGCGAAGATGATCTTATCATCTGCCTGATTTCTGGAGGTGGCTCTTCTCTGCTAGCCATGCCACATGACTTGATAACTCTAGATGAAAAGAGAGAGGTTACAGATGCCCTTTTGAAGTCCGGGGCGGATATCTCTGAGCTGAACATTGTAAGAAAGCATCTGTCAAAGGTAAAGGGAGGTAGGCTTGCAGAAATGCTTTATCCAGCTACAGTGCTAACATTGATAATATCTGATGTCACAGGGGATAAGCTTGATGCAATAGCTTCCGGGCCGACTGTGCCTGATTCAAGCACATTTCTTGATGCCAAGAAGGTGATGGAGAAGTACTCTGTCTGGAGCAAGGCACCTGAATCTGTAAAGAGGTTGATAGAAGCTGGAATAGAAGGAAGAGAGAAGGAGACTCCAAAGCCTGGAAGCTCAACTTTCTCAAGAGTGCATAACATAGTAATAGGAAATAACATGCTACCATGTAAGGCTGTAATTAAAGCCGCAAAGCAAAAGGGATACAATGCACTCCTGCTTACTACAAGAGCATCAGGTGAGGCAAGGACAATAGGCGAGTTTGTTTCTTCCATAATACTAGATACAAGGAATGTCGGGATACCTATGGAAAGACCAGCTGTTTTTGTAATTGGAGGTGAGACAAGGGTTACTGTTACTGGAAGAGGTAAAGGAGGAAGAAATCAAGAAGTTGCACTTTCAGCCTCAATATCGATCAAAGGATATGATGGTATTGCTATAGCTTCTGTGGCGTCAGATGGTGTCGATGGCCCTACTGATGCAGCAGGGGCTGTAGCGCTTGGAAGCACTGTAATACGAGGTGAAGAAGCTGGTCTGGATGCACAGGTATTCTTATTAAACAATGACTCCTATTCATTCTTTGAAAAGGTGGGTGGGCTTGTGATAACAGGCCCTACGGGAACAAATGTTAACGATGTGATCATTGGGGTTTCACTGTAAGAGGATGATAATTATTCACTATCAGCTGTTCTGTTAACTTAAGGTTGGTATAAAACTTATACGCGCCAGCTTCTTATCTTAGATAATGCTTGCAGCCAAAGCAGCCAAACAAAATATCAAAGAACAAGGAGTGAACTACCCCGCCCTTGCGGACGGGGTCTTCTTGCGAGATTAGATAAACGTAATATGTGGATGCCAGAGGCACGAGTAAATATTGCCCGATATGTGGATTGAATCTATATTTATACCTGAACGGGCAACGTCAACTCTGGTGTCCTAAATGCAAAATCTCTAAAGATAGAGATAAGATTGCTGCTCTGAATATAGTAAAAAGAGGGCTGAGGTTCAGCATTGCTGCACTGCAGTTGAAGCGATGAGGGGGAACGATAATGACTCTAATCTCATAGTCGATCGCAAGAAGTTAACTCTATACCAAACTTAAGTTAACAGAACCCTATCAGCTAATTCCATGGCAAAGATCAGCTCGCCCGTCTGGCCAGACAGGGAGACATCATCACAGACTATAACTATTCTATCACTGGGTCTCACGGGCCAATATTCCTTCAGTCCTTTTATGGAATCTGACATGAGATCTGTTAAATTCCTTTTCTTTGTTATAACAGAGGGATATACCCCCCATACGATATTCAACTTTCTTGATTGTCTTTCGTCATTGGTAAAAGCCACTATGGGTGCCTTTGGTCTAAAACGGGATATCTTTGTTGCCATAGCTAGAGAATTTGTGAGTGAAAGAATGAACTTTGCTGAGATCCTCCTTGAGAGGACATATGCAGCTTCGCTGAGAGAATCTTTCAGGTCTTCATGATAATCTCTTACATCTTCTCTTGCGATAATTTTCTCTTCGATTATTGTGGATACTTTATGCAGTACCTGAACACATTCTACCGGGTATTTACCCACAGCAGTCTCTTCAGAGAGCATAAGAGCATCTGTACCATCAAGTATAGCATTAGCTATGTCTGAAACCTCTGCTCTAGTAGGTGTTGGATTGTTTACCATCGATTCAAGTATCTGGGTAGCTGTGATCACAGGCTTGCCAGCAGCCTTGCAATCAGAGATGATCATCTTCTGAATGACTGGAACTCTTTCAATAGGGTTCTCTACACCCAGATCACCCCTGGCAACCATTACAGAATCTGATGCATCGATTATAGACTTCAGATTCTCTACAGCCTCTCTTTTTTCTATCTTTGCTATTATTGCAGGTTCTTCTCCAGCTTTTTTAGTAAATCTTCTCACTTGTCTGATATCATCTGCTGTACGTACAAAAGATACTGCTACCAGGTCCACTCCTTTTTCTAACCCAAACCTCAAGAACTCTTCATCTTTTTCTGTGAAAGCTTTGAATCCATGTTTTAGCTTTGGGATGTTCACACCTTTGCCAGATAGCAATCTCCCTCCAGTACTGCATATGCATTTGATTCTGTTTTCCTCAGCCTCAAGCACTCTAAGCTTTATAGCTCCATCTGATAGATAGATGTCACTACCCTTCTCAACATATTTCCCAAGATTGGCGTAGCTTATCGGTATGTATCGCTGATCATTCTTCACTTCTTCTGCACCCTCTAAAAATACGGTATCTCCCCTCTTTATGTCTATAAACTCAGAAGGTAGTTTGCCAACTCTTATCTTTGGTCCAGGCAGATCCTGCATTATTGCAATCTGCTTTCCCAAGGATCTGGAAACCTTTCTTATCGTTGATATTACCCGTGCATGTCGCTCGAGTATACCATGGGAGAAGTTAAGTCTTGCACAATCCATACCAGCCCTTACCAGTTTCTCTATCATCGGCTCTGATTCTGTTGATGGGCCTATTGTACACACTATCTTTGTCCTTCTTGGATTCCTTGATTCTATCTTTTCCATCTATTGCTGGTGGGTTAAGAAGGGTGCATTTAACCATGCTAGGTGTTGCTGCATAATGCTATGCAAGGCTATGCTAAGGATAGCGCCACGTACCCTTAACCACCCATACAGGTTCATCAGGATTAAAGGATTCTTGCCCTTCCGCTCTGTGACTATCGAGTGTCTTTTCATCTATCTCCACACCCAGCCCTGCTTTCTTGGGTACTTCTGCGTAGCCTTTGACAACAGGAGTTGCATCTTTTATCAGCTCTCTTTTCCAGCTGGGGAAGCTATCATAGAATGATTCTTGGATGAGGAAATTTGGTATTGATGCATCTAGCTGCAAAGTAACTGCATTCTGAATAGGTCCAAATGCGTTGTGGAATGCCATCTGGACACCATATGCCTCAGCTATAGAGGCTACCTTTCTAGCCTGGGTTACCCCTCCTATATTGGTTATATCAGCCTGCAGATAGTCCACAATACCTTCTGACAAAAATTGCAGTGCATGCTCTTTGTTTATGATTCTTTCTCCTAAAGCAATTCTTAGATTTGTTGTAGCCCTATACTTTTTCAGCTGCTGTATACTTTCCGGATGAACAGGCTCTTCCATGAAGAGAGGATCAAGATCCATGAACTTTCTTGCTATAGCAATAGCAGAATCTGCGTTGAACCTGCCATGATGCTCTATGAGTATCTCCACCTTTCCTTCTGTTGCTTCCTTGACTGCTTTGGCCCTCTCGTAAGCAACCTGTAGCTTTGATGGTGTTATCGAATCGTAGCTGTTACCGAATGGATCGAACTTCAATGCGGTATATCCTCTTTTCTGAAGCTCGATGGCTCGTTCGGCAAAATCTTCAGGTTGATTGCAATTCGAGTACCAACCGTTTGCATATACTCTTATCCTTTCCCTGAAGAGTCCTCCGTTAAGCTGATACAACGATGCCCCAAAATGCTTCCCTATTATATCCCAGCAGGCTATATCGAATGAGCTCAAAGCAGTAGTTGACTCGAATGAAAATGGTAAATAGAAATCATGCCTGTGCCATTCATGCCAGTTCCTTTCAACATCAAGCGGGTCTTTACCTGTATAAACTCTGGCCACTTCTTTTATGGATTGAATAACAGGTTGCACCCTGAGGGTAGGAACAGCTTCTCCCCATCCCACCGTCCCGTCAGAGGTCGTCAGCTTTACAAGGATTGCATTGCCGGCCCACGTAGCCGCACCGGTTTCCTTCTCTCCCAGCTGGAACACATCTATATTTGATATTTTCAATGTCAGGATGCGAGATAATAGTTCGACATTAAAAAGCATTAGCTATCTTTCAAAACTGTTAATTATCTGACAGGCCAATGCATGTGCTGAAGAAATGATCACAGAAAGAAGAAACGCTGCTGCAGCAGGCTTAGAAGGTGCTGGTGATGAAATAAAGGAGGTAAAGGCCAGACAAGTATTGGACTCAAGGGGGAATCCGACTGTTGAGGTCGATGTCTGGACCAGGTCAGGTGCATTTGGAAGGGCCTCTGTCCCTTCTGGTGCCTCAACAGGAATTCATGAAGCTCTGGAATTAAGAGATAGAGGCAAAGAGTTCGGCGGACTTGGTGTCAGCAAGGCTGTGTCCAACGTGAACGAAAGAATAAGGCATGAAATAATAGGAATGAGTGTGCTCAGACAAAGAGATATAGATATGCTTATGGTTGAGATGGACGGTACACCTAATAAAAGAAGATTGGGTGCAAACGCAATCCTTGGTGTTTCGATGGCAGTAGCCAGAGCCGCGGCATCTTATACAAAGCAATCTCTGTATGCATACCTCGAAACTCAGCAGAGCAAAGAGCTCCCTCTGCCTATGATGAATATTATCAATGGCGGAAAGCATGCGGGAAATAACCTTGCCATACAAGAGTTCCTTGTAGAACCTGTCTCAGCATCTGGTTATTCTGAAGCATTAAGAATGGGGGTAGAAATATACCATACTCTAAAAAATGTTCTCAAAGACAAGTATGGTCCCTCCGCTATAAACGTGGGAGACGAAGGTGGATATGCACCACCGATCAGCAAGACAGAGGAAGCTCTAGACTGCATTATGACAGCCATAATCAAAACTGGCTATTCTGAATCGGATATTAAGCTAGGCATAGATGCGGCAGCCTCTAACTTTTATGCTAGCAATATGTATCAGCTTGATGGAAAGAGCTTATCTTCTTCTGAGCTTGAGGAGTTTTATTCTAGGCTTGCTGACATTTATCCAATAAAGACGATAGAAGACCCTTTTGATGAAGAATCATTCGAAGATTTTGCAAGTATAACAAAAAGACTAGGAAGCAGAATAAAGATCATTGGAGATGATATATACGTTACAAACGTTGGCAGAATAAAAAAAGGTATAGATGAAAAATCATCTAATGCTTCACTGATAAAGTTGAATCAGATAGGAACAGTAACAGAGACATTACAAGCTGTCAGGCTTACTAAAGAAGCAGGATGGATGGTAGTTGTATCACATCGCTCAGGCGAAACTGATGACCCCTTCATAGCCCATTTTGCAGTTGCTGTTGGAAGCACATTCATAAAGACAGGTGCTCCTGCTAGGGGTGAAAGAGTGTCAAAATACAACGAGCTTCTGAGAATAGAAGAAGAGATGGGCAATACAGCAAGAATCGCAAAGATACCTGTATAACTGCATTCAAGAATATATTTTATCCCACATCAGCTTTGCAAGCTTGCCACTATGCATAAATGTGTCCAGAAGCTCCCTTGCTTTTTCCCTTCTTTGCTGATGCAATTCTATAAATTTTGTCACTTTTTCTATCAGTATCTCTTTCATCTCTCCGCTAAGCAACTTGCCAGCTACATAATCATCCCTTATCTTCTTAAGTCTTGCAGAACTCTCCTCAAAGAACATCTCTAGCCATAAGTAAGGAACATCGACGTCCGGATTTCCACCGAAGCGCCTGTGCTCTTCTATTGTTGCCTTCCCGCCTGTAAAGGCATTTTTCCATATCTTCTTTCTTATCTCGTTAGCTGTATCTGTCAAGTATATGGCTGTTTCAGGAGCTGAGGCACTCATCTTTCCAGCTATTCCAGTTAGAGGAGGAAGGAACTTGCTGTGAATTGCTGCAGCCTTTTTGTAACCAAGTGATTCTGCTATATCTCTTTGCAGCCTCCAGAACGGATCTTGATCTATAGCGCATGGTATAAGGCACCTGTTCTTTTCAAAAAGACTGGGCACTATCTGTATAGCAGGGTAAAACGAAAACCCTATATTTGTTTCACCAGTAAATCCGAAGACTGCTCTGACAACGCTGAAGTTTATCTTCCTAGCCACTTTGACTGCCAGCTTGTAAATATTTCCAATATATTCTGTGTCTTGAAATATAAATGTCTTTTCTGGGTCGAAGCCTGCGGCTATTATGTCCAGAATATTATCCTTTGCCCATTTGTTTGTCTCCTCAAGGCTTTCGTTCTTCTCTTCCAGATATTTTTCATCATCAGTCAGCTGAATGTAGGTATTTGCTCCGAACCTTTTTTGAAGCCAGCTTGTCATGTAGAACTGAATGGCATGCCCTATATGCATTGGGCCGCTAGGGCCTCTTCCCGTATAAAGAAAGAACTTGTTCCCTTTCTCAAAATCATTGAGAACCGCATCTAAATCCCTGTGAGAATAATAGATTCCTCTTTCTATTGAGTGATGCCTTTCCCCAGCTAAATAAAGCAGCCTTTCTTTTAGATCTGGGGTTATAGGCTGTGTACCAAAATCCTTGATCAGCTTATCGTAGTCGACTACACCAGAAACAGACCATGGAGTGACAGAATAGCCTTCGTCCAAGCCAGCATCCTCGAAGCAGGGTGTGTAAAAGTGTATTATATTTGCGTTTGTTATCTTTGTGTTTAACTAGCGTTAAATAGATTAAGATATGATTATATACCATAGTATGCAATGCCCTTCAGGATTTGAGCTTCCAGCAGCTAGCAAGTGAAAAGATACTAGATGTTGCATCCAAACTCTTCGCACAGAAGGGCTATTCAAATGTTTCTGTTAGAGAGATATGTAAAGAAGCAGGGACTACGCCTCCTATGATATATTACTATTATGGAAGCAAAAGAGGGTTGTTTGATGCTGTCAGGAGAGATAGAATATCCCTCAGAGAATTCGTGAAACAGCTGGCATCGAGTTTAACTATAAATGAAGCTAGAGAGTCTCTCTCCAAATTCGTAAAGATGTACCTGGATAATTTTCCTGAAGATGCTTTTGAGCTTGGGCTGTATATAGATGATAAAGAGCCACTGAGCAAAGAAAATACGAAAAGAATTCTGAATTATTTTACTCAGATTCATAAAATAGCTACCTCGATAATAACAAAGGGTGTTAAAAGTGGAGAATTTAACGAGAGCAATCCAGAAGTCTCTGCTGATTTGTTGATAGGCCTCTTAAATCATTTCGTATTCCGTAGAATACATTTTTCCAAAAACTTTGATACCAGCAAGACAGCTAGCTACATTACTGACTTCTTTCTAAGAGCAATGAGGTGAAATGAATGAGCAAAGGCCAAGTTCGTCAGAGATATGCTACAGACCTTTTTTTAATCGGTACGTCATTTAAGACGTCTCCTTTACATATAAGAGAAGAGCTGCTAAGGCAGATCTATTTTCATGGCATAGATATTAGCAGCAGAGCACATATTAATGAATATGCCATACTGCAAACATGCAATAGGATAGAAGTATATGCAGCTACTGACGACATTGATTCTGCTGTAAAATGGATGCAAGAATCTTTCTTGAATGGTTTTAATAAAGAATATTTCTATATAAAGACAGGAGTAGATGCTATAGAGCATCTTTACATGGTAGCTTCTGGCCTTGATTCGATGCTGCTGGGCGAAGATCAGATTCTCGAGCAGGTAAGAAGAGCTGGCATCGATTCAAGAAGGCAGGGGATGGCAAAGGGGATACTTTCAACCTTGTTTGATACTGCAGTGTCAACAGGAAAGAAGGTAAGAAGTATTATTCCTAAGAACGATGATAACAGATCGATAGGCTCTTTTGCAATACGATTCGTTAAAGAAAAGACAAATTTGGATAAAGATTCCAGAATTTTGCTTATAGGAACAGGAAAGACAATTCTCCTAGCAAGTAGAGAGCTTCCTGTAGATCCTTCACATATCTACTTGGCCACAAAGAGAAGCAACACTCCCAAAGGGTTGGAGGGGGCTCTTGTGATACCATACTCAAAGATACCTCAAGCTGCAGATGATAGTGACCTTATAGTTTCTGCAACTAACAGCTTTGAGTTCGTGCTAAGGAAGGAGTTCTTCTCCACTAAAAGGAAGAGACTGATTATAGACCTTGCAGTACCAAGAAACGTTGACCCAAGGGTGAAAGAAGTGGAAGGTATAGAGCTCTATACACTGGATGACCTGAGCGAAAGATTCAATGATATGTCAAGAATCACACCTGAAGAAAGACAGAAGGCTCGGATGCTTGCTAGAGAAGAAGCAGAAAGATTCAGGCGCTGGCTTATCGCTTCTAGATTGAGCCCTACACTGTCCGAGCTTTACAAATGGGCTGAGGAATTGAGAGAGCAGGAAATGCACAGGGTAAAGAGCAGACTGTATAATGATTCAGAAATAAAATTGATTGAAGTAATGAGTAAGAGGCTGCTCAGCAGGTTATTGTATCCGCCTACGGAATATGTGAAATCTGCAAAAGACCAGGGTCAAGAGTTGAGGAGGCTGGAGACTGTAGCTAAGGTGTTTGGACTGACGAACAATGCAGAAGATAAGGATAGGAACTAGGAAAAGTAACCTTGCTATTGCACAGGCAAGTATTGTAGCTAATATGCTCATAAAGGCCAATAGTGAACTTGAGGTCGAGCTGGTTAAGATAAGCACTCTGGGAGATAAGAATGCTTTGCATGGAAGATTAAAGCAAGATATGAAGACTGCTTTTACAAAAGAGCTGGAGGTAGCTCTGATAAATGGCGAGATAGATGCAGCAGTTCACAGCCTTAAGGACTTACCCTCAGCATTACAGGATGGTCTGATAGTAGCTTCGTATCCTCCCAGGGATGACCCAAGGGATGTGTTAGTTAGTAAGAATAAAGTAAGTCTGAATATGCTGCCTGCAAACGCAAGGATAGGAACGAGCAGCATCAGAAGAAGAGTTCAACTTCTACAGCTCAGGCCTGACCTTCAAGTTGTAGAGCTTCATGGTAATGTGGATACAAGGGTAAATAAAATGCAATCACTGGGTCTGGACGGAATAGTGCTCGCAGCAGCAGGCCTCAACAGACTTGGTATGCAAGAAGTGATCTCTCAGGTCTTTGACGTGGGAGAAATGATTCCTGCCGCAGGCCAAGGTATACTTGCAGTAGAAACCAATGAGAAAAATTCTTTTTTGGAACAGTTAAGGAGTATAGATGACCCAAAATCAAGGGCAGAGGCTTTATGCGAAAGATCCTTTACCGCAGCATTAGGCGCAGGCTGCAACCTGCCAGTAGCTGTAAATGCAAAATCCTATGGTGCAAAGCTAGAAATCCAGGCTATGATAGCTAGTCAGGATGGTAGCAAAGTCATAAAAGCTAGAGATTCTGGAAGCACCTCTGACCCAGAAGGTCTTGGAAAAAAGTTAGCAATCGATATGCTGAACAGAGGTGCTGAGTTTTACCTGAAAGAGGTTGCCGAACTTGAATACAAAGGTGATACTGGCAAGATCAAGTGAGGGAAACTTCGCTCTAGCAAGAGAGCTGGAGAAGGTTGGGCTGCAGCCTATTCAGATTTCCACCGTTGAGTTTGAACCTCCTGAAGACTGGTCAGACGTAGATAAAGAGCTGAGAAGCATTGAAAATTATGATTGGTTGGTTTTCACATCATCTACCTCAGCAAAGTTCTTCTTGGATAGAATTAGAACTTTAAGAGTTCAATTACCTGATCTAAAAATAGCTGCTGTTGGATCAAAAACAGCTGCTGTACTTACAGCCAATGGTATCAGGGTTGACTTTATCCCTTCCAGATTCACTACGCAAAGATTAGCTATGGAGCTTCCGAAAAATGGTAATAGGGTATTGCTTCTTAGGGCAGATATAGCTGATGAACAGATGCTGATAAGTCTTCAGAATAGGGGGTTTAATGCAAAACAGGTAGCTGTTTACAGAAGTGTTGCTGTATCATCAAAGTACGCTTATGAAGAATTTTATGAAGCAAAGGCGATTCTGTTCGGAAGTGCTTCTGAAGTAAGAAATTTCTGCAGGATAGTTCCAGAAGACTTGCTTGACAGATTAAGAAAATCAAGCGTTGCTGCATGCATAGGTCCTGTAACAGCAGGAGAGGCAAAAGCTGAGGGTTTTTCCAATATATTAATACCCAAGGAGTATACTTTTGAATCTCTAATCTTGGAGCTGATACGTTACATTGAAAGAGAATGATAGTTATATGCTGAGATACAGACCAAGGAGGCTGCGAAGGACTGAAGAGATCAGGGAAATGGTGCGTGAAACAAGCTTGAACATATCAAATTTCATCACACCAGTCTTCGTCAGAGAAGGAAATGGTATAGCTGAGGAGATAAAAAGCATGCCTGGTATATACAGATATACCCTTGACAAGCTTCCAAGCTATCTTGCAAGTCTGCTCAATAAGAAGCTTAGAAGCATCATAATCTTCGGCATCCCAAGCGTAAAGGATGAAATGGGAAGCATGGCTTACTCAAAGGATGGGATAGTGCCAAGAGCCTTAAGACTGATCAAAAGAGAATACCCAGAGCTTGTTGTTGCTGCAGATGTATGTCTTTGTGAGTATACTTCGCACGGGCATTGTGGAGTTCTGAAGAAGGGGAGTGTAGATAATGATTCCACACTGAAGCTGCTAGCTAGAGCAGCTGTAGAATATGCTAACTCTGGAGCTGATATCGTTGCGCCAAGTGCAATGATGGATGGTCAGGTATCAGCGATAAGAGAGGCTTTGGACGAAAATGAATTAAAAGATACTATAATCATGTCTTATTCAGCAAAGCACGCTTCCGCTTTTTACGGCCCGTTCAGAGAAGCTGCTGAGTCAGCCCCAAGCTTTGGTGATAGAGCTAGCTATCAGATGCAGTACACAAATTCAAGGGAAGCTATAAGGGAGATTCAGCTGGATGTTGAAGAGGGTGCTGATATAGTCATGGTGAAGCCTGCTTTGGCATACTTGGATATAATTTCGAAGGCAAGAGGGCTTATCAATATTCCAATAGCTGCTTACAACGTAAGCGGAGAATATTCTATGCTTAAAGCTGCAGCAAGGCTGGGATGGCTTGATGAAGGAAGGGCTATGATCGAAATACTGACAGCTATCAGAAGGGCAGGGGCAGACCTTATAATAACCTACTTTTCTGAAAGGGCAAGTGACTTGTTAAGGGGGGAGCTGTAATGGATGAAACAGCTACAAGTCTGCAGAACAAAGAATTTGCAAAGAGAAAGATACTAAAATACAACTTCTTCAAAGTAGATAGAGAGTGGAAGGTTTTACAGAGTGAAAAAAAGAAGGAAGCTATTGCTGAGTTTATACAGATCGTCGAGAGGCATTTATCCAGCATTCAGATGAAATTTTATTCTCTTGTTGGTATAAGGGCTGATGCTGACTTTATGGTATGGATTATAGCAGATGAGATAGAGGACATTCAGAAATTTTACTCAGAACTTAACAGAAGTATACTCGGCAAATATCTTGAAACAACCTATGCCTATACAGCTATGTCCAGACGTTCTAGGTACATTGCAGGTCATACACATGAAAATCAGGAAGGGGTTAGCGAAACCAGATTGCAGGGAAATTCAAAATATCTCTTTGTCTATCCTTTTGTTAAGAAGAGAGAATGGTACAAACTGCCTTACAAGGAGAGGTTAAGAATGATGGCGGAGCATTTTAAAATAGGGCACAAATATCCAAGCGTAAAGATAAACACAGGGTATTCGTTCGGCCTTGATGATCAAGAATTTGTTCTAGCCTTCGAATCAGATAGCTTGGCTGATTTTCTAGACCTTGTAGAGGAACTGAGGGAATCAGATGCAAGCGCTTATACGCTTAGAGACACCCCGTCCTTCACATGTTTGGCTACGGAGCCAGAGCAGCTGCTGATGATGCTTGGTTGATATCAAATAAGCAGAATAGGTCAGATTACCTCTACGAGAGGGCATTGAAAGTTATGGTAGGGGGTGTAAACAGTCCTGTCAGGTCATTCAGAGCGGTAGGAGGGAAACCCATCTTTTTCCGGAAAGGCAAAGGATCAAGGCTGTTCGATGTGGACGGAAAAAGCTACTTGGATTATGTCTGTTCCTGGGGAGCTCTTATACTTGGACATGCCGATGATGAAGTAACAGAAGCTATATGCAGGGCTGCGATGGAAGGGACAAGCTTCGGTGCACCCTGCGAGGCAGAAGTGAAGCTTGCTGAAGAAGTTACAGAAAGAATGAAAAGCGTAGAAATGGTCAGGTTTGTAAATTCTGGTACAGAGGCTACAATGTCAGCTATAAGGTTGGCTAGAGGTTATACAGGTAAAAAGAAGATAATAAAATTTGCAGGTTGTTACCACGGACATTATGACTCATTTTTGGCAGATTCGGGATCTGGGATGGCTACTTTTTCCATACCTATATCTGCAGGAGTGATAGATGATACGATAAAGCATACACTGACCCTGGCGTACAATGATGTAGCAATGCTAGAAAATGTCATGGCAGAATGGAGAGACGATGTAGCTGCTGTTATATTAGAGCCCATTGCTGGGAACATGGGCGTTGTTCCAGCAAGCAAAGAGTTTATCGAAAAGGCAAGAGAGCTCTGCGATAAGTACAATTCTTTACTCATCTTCGACGAAGTTATATCAGGATTCAGAGTTGCAAGGGGTGGAGCGCAAGAGCTCTACGGGATCAAGCCAGATATAACATGCTTGGGCAAAATAATCGGAGGAGGCATGCCTGTAGGTGCCTATGGAGGAAGTAGACAGATAATGAAGCATATAGCGCCAGAAGGAAATGTGTATCAAGCTGGTACTCTAGCCGGAAACCCTGTAGCTATGTCTGCGGGATTGGCAACTCTCAGAAAGCTTGGTATGCAGCAGTATGAACAGCTGGAAAGATTATCATATATGCTTGAGCATGGAATAAAAGCTGCAGCTGAAGAAAATAAAGTAAGCATCAGCATAAACAGGGTTGGGTCGATGATAGGGATATTTTTTACAGATAGTGATGTTAAGAATTATGTAGATGCCAGAAAGACAGATGCTAAAGCTTACTCCAAATTCTTTCATTACATGCTTACTTTAGGAGTTTATCTTCCTCCTTCTCCTTTTGAGACAGTATTTCTTAGCACTTCCCATTCTGATGAGGATATAAGAATGACTGTTGAAAGTGCTTCGAAGGCTTTTCAAGTGATATAGTTGACTCATGTATTTCTTGATGCATGTAAAAGAAAGAAAGTAGAATATACGCCTGTATGGTTCATGAGGCAGGCTGGCAGGTATCTGCCCAGTTATGCAAAGATGAAGGGGAATAGAGGTGTGTTGCAAGCAGTAAAGGACCCAGAGCTTGCCTCAGATATAGCGGTAGAGCCTGTCAAGCTACTGGGAACTGATGCTGCAATAATCTATGCAGACATAATGATTCCTCTTGAAGCGATTGGTATAGATCTTAGCATAAAAGAGCATTACGGGCCTTTAATAGCAAGGCCTTTCAAAAGTGAAAAGGATGTAGAAAGAATAAAGGAGCTAAAGCCAGAGAAGCTATACTTTCTGGGGGAAGCAATTAAGAAGATTAAAGCGAAATTACAAAAATCCATACCTGTAATAGGCTTTTCTGCAGCCCCTTTTACCTTGGCAAGCTATCTGATAGAGGGAGGCCCGAGTAGTGATTTTGTAAAGACCAGAATGGCTATGCATGACGAGATTCTCTGGCAAAAAATAATGGGTTCTCTTGTAGACCTGATCTCTGATTATCTAGCCTATCAGGTTGAATATGGTATAGATGCTGTGCAACTCTTTGATAGCTGGGCAGGTGCGGTATCCAGCTCAGACTACGAGAGATTCATTCTTCCGTATACTAAAAGAGTATTCTCAAATCTACCAGCGAACTTACCCAAGATACACTTCTGCGCCAATTCTTCACACCTGATCGAGAAGTTCGCACAGACAGGAGCGGATGTATTATCTGTCGACTGGAGGGTTGACATCGCATCTGTCTGGAAGAGAACTGATGAAAAGCTTGCAGTGCAGGGTAACCTTGACCCTGCTCTTGCCGTAGTTGGCGGAAAGGAGATGCAGCTAGCTGTCAGTAAAATAATGCAGGCTGCCTATGGGCACAAAGGTCACATATTCAACCTGGGCCATGGAGTGCTGAAAGAGACAAACCCCGAAAATTTGAAGAAGATAGTAAAGATTGTTCACAGATGGGAGATGGCATGAAGGCGATACTTCTTACTGCTTATGGCTCTCCTTCCAACCTTGATGATGTGGAGAGATATTATACACACATAAGAGGAGGTAGAAAGCCTACAGAGCAGCAGCTCAATGAGTTGGTTGAAAAGTACAGAAGAATAGGAGGTTCTCCACTGCTTCAGATTACATTTAGTCAGGCTAAGGCGCTTGAAGCCATGATAAAAAGCAAAGGAACTGATGTCAAAGTATACTTTGGCATGAAACATTCCCATCCTTTTATATCTGAGGTTATGGAGGAT
Organism: Nitrososphaeria archaeon; assembly: GCA_029775965.1. Lineage (GTDB taxonomy): Archaea > Thermoproteota > Nitrososphaeria > Conexivisphaerales > DTJL01 > JAKAPW01. Next base: position 73,486 of record JARVJU010000007.1, read on the forward strand.
GTTAAGAATCATGGTATAGATTCTCTGCTTGTAATACCTCTAGCCCCCCACTATTCCAGGCTGAGCACAGAAGGCTACATAAAGGCGGTGGAAGATTCAAAGGGATCAGTAAATACTCATTACGTAAAGTCATGGCATAATCAGCCTGAGTTTATAGATGCATGGGCAAACAATATATTGAGATTTAAGGGTGATTTCCATCTACTATACTCTGCACACAGTCTTCCCGAGAGAATAATAAATGAAGGTGACCCTTACAGACAGGAACTGCTAGAGACCTGCAGCCTTATAAATTCAAAGGTTAACCCGAGAAGATGGAGTTTCGCCTTCCAGAGCGCGGGGAGGACTGATGAGAAGTGGCTAGGGCCAGACATATTGGAACACTTGGAATCTCTGTACAATCTAGGTGAAAGGAATTTTCTTGTAGCTCCTATAGGCTTTGTGTCAGACCATCTTGAGGTTCTGTATGATATTGATGTAGAATGCGTAGAATGGGCAAAGAGAAAGGGTGTAGAGCTGAAGAGGTGCCCCTCGTTTAACGACTCACACGAATTTATTTACTGTCTATACTCGATAGCAAAGAACTATGGATATGCATGAATAAAGAGGCTCTATCTCTTAGCTCTTGCAATAATGCTAGCATCAAGGAAAGAGTTCAGCTCTTTAGCCTGCCTGAGCTTCCATGAACCCTTATGGTATGCATATGCTGCAAGCAAGGGAAATGTGACTGTAGCTTATAAATATAAATCTTTGTGTTACTCCTTTAAGACATCCTTGATTCTTATCCTCTGCATATTTGAAGCAGAGGCGCAATTATTACAGATAAGTATTCTCTTCCTGACCTTGTATACTTTATGGTCTTTACCAATCACCTCTTGCTCTACAGTCTGTATAGACATGGGTGTGCCGCATACAGGACAATTGAATGGTATTATCATAGTATAAAACCTACAGAGTTTAAATCATTCTGAGTCAGCATTCCAAGCTGTAAATACAGCCTCACCAGAGCCTCTACCGTATCTGGATATCCTTGGGGTTTTCTGAAATCAGGTAAAGAAAACCAATGGGTACTTTTTTCAATCTGCTGGAACAAGGGTAGCCTAAGTAATCTTCTCTCCGCATTTGAAAGAGGAGGGAATCCACGTGCAGCCCTTACCTGCTCTATCTCTGCCTCCATTTTGGCTATATCAAAGCTTGTAAGTTCTATTCTTACCTCTCCCGGCCTGCCTCCCCGCAATTGTGTTACCCTTGTCTCTGCAGTTGAAGGAGGGTTAGGAGGAGCAATAGCTGCAGCCCTTGCGGCCCTTTGCATTATATCTCTTGCAATAATGCTAGCATCAAGGAAAGAGTTCAGCTCTTTAGCCTGCCTGAGCTTCCATGAACCCTTATGGTATGCATATGCTGCAAGCAAGGGAAATGTGACTGTAGCTTCCCCAAAGACCATCTGCTCCCTTCCAGTATCTACCTTTCCCCATGAATGTGCTTCCTTCAGCGTTGAGCCTGATAAACCTCCATCCCTTTCATCAGCTACAGTCAGCTGGATCGCAT
>JARVJU010000008.1 GCA_029775965.1 Nitrososphaeria archaeon
TATACTTTTGCAATCTGATCTTTACGCCTTGCTCTTGTCTCCTTGCCTTTTTCTCGTATTCTAATGTTCTTTGCTATTTGTAGCGTATTATACTATATTCAACATATCTATAAAAATTTTATTCGCTTACATCCCCTTGCCAAGTCAAGGGGACTTCCCGCTTGCTGAATTAAAGTAGGACAGACAGTGATAGCTATAGGAAGCGCCTTCGGATTCTTTCTTAATGGACCAACGGTGACAAAGGGAGTTGTAAGTGCTGTACATAGAAATGTAAGACTTGAAGATGATATACTCGAAGATTTTATCCAGACGGATGCTGCAATAAACCCAGGAAACAGCGGGGGGCCACTAGTAGACCTAGATGGAAAGGTTATAGGTATAACTACAGCCATGATACCCTTTGCTCAGGGTATAGGGTTTGCAATACCCTCTAACACTGTAAGAAAGGTACTTGAAGACTTGATAATCTATGGCAAAGTAAGCAGGAGTTGGCTTGGTATTGAGGGGATAACTATTGAGCCTAACATGGCAATGAGGTATGGATTGGCTGTGAGCAGGGGTGTAGGTGTTGCGGGGGTGGCAAGAGGTGGTCCAGCATACAGAGGAGGAGTTGAACCAGGAGATATAATAACAAAGATAGATGGCAGAGATGTAGATGACGTTATAGAGCTAAGGAGGCAGATAAGGACAAAAAAGCCCGGACAGACCATCGTGCTTGAAATTGTCAGGAATGGTAGAAGATATAACGCAAAGGTACCCCTTGCAGCCTCTTAGCTAGGTCTACGGAAACGCATCATCTTTAGGTTTGGGCTAGAACTTGTTTCAAAAGCATATGTGACTTGCGTAATAACATGAATATAATGCAAACATTTATCTAATCTCGGAAGAAGCCCCGTCCTCAAGGGCGGGGTAGTTCACTCAAGATCAGCTATTAATTATTCTAGCTTGTAATGCGTATAGGTCTTCTCGGATAGTTAGATGCAGGGATACATTTATGTCTAAATTGCGGTCTGAAGCTGAGCAACATGCTAATACAGTACCTAACATTATACCGATAAGCCTATAGTTTAAACAATAGACGGCTCACGCAAGCTTGGTTCCGTTTGGAACTACTCTCTCGGGCACAGCAAGTACTACCGAACCATCATCCATGACAAACCCAGTGACAAGCACTTCTGATATAAAGTTCGCGACCTGCTTTGGTTTGAAATTTACGACACAAAGAACTTGCCTCCCTATAAGCTTATCCAGTGCATATAGCTTCGTTATCTGTGCGCTCGACTTCTTTATTCCCAGAGGGCCTAGGTCTACCCATAGCTTGTATGCTGGCTTTTTGGCTTCAGGAAAAGGTTCAGCCTTGACTATAGTACCAGCCCTCATCTCAACTCTTTCAAAATCTGACCAATCTATGCTCAATTTCCATTTTTTACGGTTGCAGTTAGATATAATAAGATTTTTCTACTCATATTAAGTCATGGTAGGATATGAAATATGCCGTATGTCTTCCTAATTATGGCACAGATATCAAGCCTGATGGTATCGTTAAATTTTTTAATGAGGCAGAGGACCTAGGTTATGAATCTGTTTGGGCAACTGATCATATTCTTATGAATAAGGGCAGTGGCACTCCTTATGAGTCTATCACAGAGAGCATAACAACTATTTCTTACTTGGCTTCAAAGAGTAGCAATCTTAGGCTGGGTATATCGGCTCTTATAATAGCTATGAGGAATCCTTTGCTTACTGCAAAGCAACTTGCTACGATAGACTTCCTGAGTAATGGAAGACTCTCTATCGCCATAGGGACAGGCTGGAATCAACAAGAATTTGAAAATCTTGGCTCTAACTTCCACGACAGGGGAAAGAGGGTGAGTGAGTACATTAATGTAATAAGGGCTCTGTGGGAAGATAAAAGTACAGGAAAATTGTCAGATGTTTCTTTCTTTCCAATGCCTGTACAGAAGAGGCTTCCTATATACATAGCTGGTGGAAGCATGGCAGCTATGAGAAGAGCTATAGCTCTTGGAGATGGATGGCATCCTAACCTCTATGACATAAAAGAATTCGAGCACATGGTTGGAACTTTTAATAAACTTCCAAACGCAAGTCAGAAGGAAATCTTTGTCAGGGTAGCAGTTGATATAAACCGAGGCTTAAGTAGCTATACAAGCCCGCAGGGTGAAAAAAGGTCTATCCTTCCTGCTGATAAATCAGCACTTGATATTCTAGAATTGCTTCAGAGTCTTGGGGTAAGTGGTATATTACTTGCTCCAAATTATGACGGCAAACATACACTTGAGAGGCAGATTAACACGATATCCGCATTCGCAAAGAATTTTATCTAGATATATTCAGATCTGTCCACCCTGTTAGATAGCTCAGAGTTCGTGTAAAACCTTATCACATTATCTACGGCAAGTGATAGCGGTCTGCCAGTGAACTGGCTTCTGTAGCCAGAGACGTGTGGTGTTACTATATAATTCTCGAGAGCAAATAACTTCCCCTCTGGGTCATAGTTCTCTCTTCCGTCTATTATCCATCCTACATCAGTTGCATACTTAAAGTCAGGATGTCTTTCCATGTGAAGAGCTAGTGATTTGTAATCAACAATATCTCCCCTTGCTATATTCACAAGTATAGCATCTTCCTTTAGCAGATTGAGCATTTGTTCTTCTATCAGACCTCTAGTATGCTTTGTCAGAGGCAAAGCGATTATAACAGAGTCACAAAGAGGTAGCATCTTTCGCAAACCATCAAGTCCAGTAAAGTTCATCTCATTACTAGCGTCTTTCCGTCTTGAATATACAAGAATTCTCATTCCCATGCATCTTGCTATTTCAGCAGTTCTTCTTCCTATGCCACCATAGCCTAGAATTCCTAAGCTGGAGCCTTGCAATGTGCGTATTTGGCGATATGGGTCAGGCATACTTGCATTCTGCCTTAATCTGGCGTTGTATAGAGGTATTGATTTTGCTGCAGAGAGAAGTAGGGATATGCTGAATTCCGCGACCTCATCAGAATATGCGCCTGCATTGCTGCATATGATAGCTTCCTTCGGTATTATGCTGAATGGCATTGCATCAACACCAGCAAAGAGAGACTGCACAAGCTTAAGCATCTTTGCTCTCTTCATTAATTCGCCGTTCAACCTCTTTGGCCATCTTGCAACAAGCATTGTGTCAATTCTACCTATAATTTCTTCAAGCTCGTTATCTGATAATTCTTTTTCAAAGTGTATAGTTGCATGCTCACTCAGTCTTTTTATCTGCTCCTTGACAAATTTTTCCAGTTTAGAAGAAAGAGAATAATCTATCGCGATAAGACACTCATGCAATGCAGGCAAAGGGTTTGGGTATGCTCGGTTATTATCTTTATTAAAATATCTTAAAAGACAAAGCACAGGTAGTACATCGTTTAATTTATATCTTGGAATGGTAATTGTTATGGAGTAAAGGAATTACTTATATGTTACTATCACCTCCTTCTATTCTCTGAGTTTACTATCATTTCTAGCTAAGCATAACACAAGAAGCAGATAGCATCATCACTAACTTCAAGATCCACCACTGGCGTACACTACTGATATTATTATCTACCCCATTATTAGTTGAGTTTTTTGATGCAGATAACCCAACCTCACTATTCTTCAACCCGTAGAACCTCGACACTTACTCGTAGGTTGAGCCGAATACTGGAATCACGCTTTTCTGCCTTAACGTGAAACTTATGCGAGCCTTATAGTGACATTATTTGGTTTGAAATTTCGCAAACTTGATAAGTTAACTTGGCTGCATCGGCTTTAGCTGGGAAGCTTCAGATAATGCGTGGCATAAAGCATAAAAAGAATTGATAGCTCCAAGGGGTCAGAATTGTGTCAGGTGTGTTGATCAGTTGAACTTCTACCTATTGGATAATGCTAGGCAAAAATTTTGCAGATATGAAGGCTTAAAGAGATAAAGTTAAGTCTATGTAAGAAAAACAAGCCTCGGCTTGAAAGCATCTGTCTTTTATGAAACTGGTCCGGCAGAAGTGCTAAAGTATACAGACGTGGATAGACCTACTCTGCATGCTGGAGAGGTGCTTGTAAAGGTAGAGGCTTGTGGCGTAAATAGACTTGATATCTGGGTAAGAAGTGGCAGGTATAAGACCTACACTCCTCACATTCTGGGCTCTGACGTAGCCGGCACTATAGTCGACTTTGCCGAGGGAGTGACAAACTTGTCAAAGGGAGAAAGAGTTCTTATCTATCCTGTTTTATCAGATGGCACATGTGAGTTCTGCATCTCTGGTAAGACGAATCTTTGCGAAAAGATAGGATTGCTTGGCTCTGCTAGAAATGGTGGATATGCTGAATATGTAAATATTCCATCCCAGAATATAATAAAGATAGACGAACTTGACTTCGATGTTGCTGCATCTCTCCCAGTCAATTTTGGTACAGCGTGGAACGCTCTAGTAAGAAGAGCAAGGATCAATCCCACTGATACCTTGCTCATCTGGGCAGCAGGTAGCGGGCTGGGACACGCAGCTCTGCAGATAGCCAAGCTCTTTGGTGCTACGGTAATAGCCACAGCAGGGAGTGATGAAAAGCTACATATGGCAAGTAAACTCGGGGCTGATTATACAATAAACCACAAAAATGAGAATGTTCCAGAAAGAGTGCTCTCTATTACTCAAGGGAAAGGTGTTGATGTTGTTTTTGACCATGTCGGTCGTGAAACATGGAAAAAGAGTATAGATTGTCTTAAGAAGGGAGGAACACTTCTCAGTGTCGGCGTAACAACTGGCGACAATGTAGAAGTTGCTATACCTAGTATATACAGGAATGAGCTTCTAATAGCTGGTGTCTATGCAATGACAAAAGATGACATGGTAAAAGTTATCCATTTAGCAGCACAGAGAAGAATAAGACCCGTTATACATAAGAGAATGAATATGAGCGAAGCAGCAGAAGCACACAGGATGCTTGAATCTAGCGAACAGTTTGGTAAGGTAATCTTAAAGCCATAAGTACGGCAAAATTTCAGTCTTGTTAATATATTTGCAATAAAGAGCTTTACCCTGTACTATGCTGAATGTTGGGGAGCAGATACCAAATGTTAAACTATTATCAGAAGAAGGAAATGAAGTAGAACTTGCAAGTTTTCTCGGCAAGAAGTTGGTAATATACTTTTATCCCAAAGACGGCTCTCCTGGATGCACAAAAGAAGCATGTGAGTTTAGAAATGAATATTCTAAATTTATGAAATTAGGGGCGGAAATTATAGGGATAAGTGGTGATGGACCAGACTCCCATAGATTCTTTAAATCAAAAAATTCCTTGCCTTTTATTCTTCTAAGTGATGCAAAAGGCGAAGCAAGAAGAGCCTTCCGTATAGGTAAGACTCTAGGATTAATTGATAGTAGAGTAACATTCATAGTTGATGAAAAAGGTAAGGTACAATATACCTATAACTCTCAGTTCAGACCGCAGGAGCATATAAGAAGAGCTTTGGAATTTTTATCAAAGTGAGTTTTCAGTATTCTTCGTAAAACCTTTTGAGGCTGGATTATCAAGCCACGTTGCTGGCCGTGCCATCTGTAGAGCTTATAATTTCAGCGTTCCTTGGTGTGATGCTTATTGCATCACTTGTAGCAAGCAGACTAAGATTACCATACACAGTAGTGTTAGTCCTTGCAGGCATGCTTATAGCTACTCTATCCCTCTCTTCGACAATAGGTATATCAGTCATATACAACAGGCTGGTTCAAGGTGGTCTTTTTGTTGGACTTGTCGTCCCGCCTCTACTCTTTGAATCCATGATAAACGTCAGAACTACAGATGTCAGGTATGTTGTCAGACCAGCATTCATCCTTGCCACGATAGGAGTTGTGATCTCGACTTTAGTAGGAGGATTACTTCTCTGGAGAATAGCAGACTTTCCTCCTTTTGTATCCTTCCTCTTCTCTGCTATAATAGCACCTACTGATGTGGTAACAGTTCTTGAGATATTTAGAAGATTAAAGGTCCCTTCTCGACTTGCAACTCTTATGGAGATGGAGGCTGCCTTTAACGATGCCACAGCGATAATCATATTTTCTCTTATCCTCACCTCATTCGGTTTCTCGGGCGCAAATCTGTTTTCAGACATTGCTACTTTTACACTTAAATTTGGTGGAGGTATAGTGATAGGTCTAGCTGTTGCTTTCGCAATGAGGTTTATAGCTACTCACATCGCTGACAGATTCTCAAATACAATACTAACTGTTAGTGCTGTCTATGGTTCTTATGCATTAGCTGTAGCCCTCGGGACTTCCGGTTTGATATCTGTTGCTATAGTTGGGCTTTACTATGGAAGTGTAACTCTCCAAAAGTATACCAGACCAAGTTCAAGGGAATCTGTCAGAACGTTCTGGCAGTTTGCTGCATTCCTTGGCAATTCTGTGGCCTTCCTTTTTGTAGGATTGAGCACGAATCTTTTCCAAGTCATCAATGGATTAGGATACATAGCTGTAGCATACATATCAGTCCTCATATCAAGGATAGCTTCTGTTCTTCCTGTAATGTATTTTTTTGACCCAAGGAGAAAAGCAATTCCTGCAAAATGGAACGCTGTAATGGTTCTCGGAGGTATGAGAGGAGCAGTGTCTATAGCTCTTGCTGCATCTGTGCCTATAGGAACGCTCGATAGCAATATAATATCTACGATGGTGCTTGGTGTTGCTTTCATATCTATAACCCTCCAAGGTCTTTTCCTTGCCAGATACATCTCTAGGAACTTTCCCGAGGAGCAAAGATCTGGTATAGAGGAAAGACGATTGCAGCTTTACAGAACCATCGCATCTCTTGAAACCCTTCAAGCCGCACATGAAAGAGCACTTATATCGGATGAAGAATTTACAGTTCAACTAGAAGAGGAGAGAGATAAGCTCTTCGAGATTATAGAAGATACAGGTAATGATGACAGACTTGATGAAAAGCTAAAGAGCGATTTTAGAAAGCTTCATGCACAGTTACTGCAAAATAAAAACAAGGATAACAGGCCTGAGGTTAGCAACGTAGAATCTTTAAGGAAGAGCGCGGAAGAAGCTATTATAATCTTGACGTCATCTGCAATCAAGTCTTGAGGAAACTGTTCATAGATAGAATTCATACAAATATAACAGGTACGGTAATGGTACTTTCTTATCTTAGACTACAGATTGTTCCGCATTGATTACATATTGCATGGTTGTATATAGTTCTACCTCGGGAAAAGAGTCTGCAATATGCCATCAGCCTGCTACTGCTTGCTCCACAACCTAGTATTTCTGCATAGGTTAGCTTGTGTTCATTGCTGGGGGCAGGTCTGAGGAAAATCGCAGATTGTTCTAGCACAGAATCATCCATTTTTTCTTCATGTCTAAATTTAAGATTGTATTAACTCTTGCTAAATAATGTACTTTGTGTTCCCTAATTCTGTCAAGATATCAATTCGATAATGTTTAATACATCTGTATAAGCTGTAACAAGCATTTGAGAAGAGTAATATATTCTTTAAGTCCTATAGGGTTAGGACACTCGACAAGAGCTCTAGCAATAGCTGAAGAATTGAAAAAATTTGGAATAGAGGTGGAGTTTGCTACAGGAGGCAGAGCTTGTACATTTCTTAAGCAACATGGCTACAAAGTGCATGATATAATATCAGAGCCGAACCCTATAGAATTTGGAGGAAAGGTATACTTCCCATTATTATGGTATATACGCTACTGGCTGAGCTATAATAAAAACAAGAAAAGAGTTTCCGAGCTCTTGGATAAAAGTGAATATTCCCTTATAATAGGTGATGAAGAATTTTCTTCCCTGATAACTGCTATTGATCAAGGAAGAAAGTGTGTCATGATTACAGACGAAACAAATCTCAACTTTGCACAGAGCTGGTTTTCTCGTTACGTCGAATCCAAAGTAATAGCATGGTACAAAGAGCTGCAGAGTCGTGTTGACCTTTTAATCATACCAGAGTTTGGTGCAGACCATGCGAATATAAGATACGTAGGGCCTATAGTCAGACAACTGAATAAGACTAGAAAGGAGATATTTCAAAGATACAATCTACCACACGATAAGAAGATGATCCTGTGTAGCTTCAGTGGAAGCGGTCTTGGCGAGTACATAATAAGGTCAGCAATAAATTTCTGTCAAAAGGCTAAGATAGATAATTCTTTCATAGTGGTGACAGGGAAAAAGGTAGAGCTTGATAATTCAGAGGGAATTTTTAACCTTGGGCTGATAGATGATAATCATGAGCTTGTTGCATACGCTGACTTGGTAATAACAACAGCAGGCAAGAGCACTATAGACGAAGCAGCAAGCTATGGAACACCTATAATAGCAATCCCGCTTAAGAATCATTTTGAGCAGGAAGATAACGCCTTAGAGTTAGGTTACAGCTTCAATGACGTAGCAAGGCTGGATGAGCTTGTTCATAAGCAATTTGGAGAAAGGAGAGAACCTAAAAATTATGAGGGGGCAAAGATTGCAGCGTCATGTCTGGCAAAGCTGATAGATGAGAATATAATAAAAAATAGGTAGCTAATACTACTCCTCAAATATCTTCTTAGTCTCTTCGCTTATGTAACCCTTAGCAAGGCTTCCCTTCAATTCAGGCTGGTATCTGGGTATAACCCATGCAGCCATAAGTAACATGTAAACTATTCCTGAAACAAGGAAGGCAGTGAGCCATGAGTTTGCATACAATGCTTGGGTGAATACATTATTGATTATCCCCCAGTAGGATAAGTATGCTACGAATATGCCTACGAGGAAAGATATTATTGCCGCTGGATTGAACCCTCCTAAATATCTGAACCTGCCGTAAGATAGGTATGTGTCTGCAACATCGAACTTGAATCTGCGTATTATTGCATAGTCAAAGAATATCACACCTTCTACTGCTCCAAGCAGTGCACCATATGCTAGGAGCCAGTTGTATATGTAATTATGAGCGCTACTGCTGTATGAAGCATAAGCTCCAACTAAAAGACTTATTACAACACCTATAAGTATTCCCCTGAACCACGAAAGTTTCTTTGAATATGTATTCGCTATATCATAGCCTGGGGCTACTGAGTTTGCAAAGACATTTACACTGAAGGTTGCTATTATTATCACAAGTAACAAGATATAATTAAGGCCAGCCGGAAAGTGAAGGGCAATCTGCTGGACAGGGTCGTATCCAAAGAAGTCTGTAGCTGTATGTATGCTTAGCCATCCATTAGACATCGCAGCTCCTGCTGCAAATAGTCCCATAGCACCTACAATCATCATCATTAGAGGCATAGGTATCTGACCCATTGTTTGCGAATACTGTGATTTTGCAAATCTTGTATAATCTGGCATGCTTACAGCCATAGTAGCCCAGTATGCAACGTTGGAATTTAGAAAACCAAGCACTGTAAGCCAGTAGGCTGCGCCGGAAAGTGATGATGGAAAGTTTATGACAGGCGATACATCAAAGTGAGCAGAAGCTAAGAAATAGTAGAACATTACAGAGAAGCCTACTATCATTATAGGTGCAGCTATCCTTGCGAGCCACTTCAAGGCAGGCTGAGCTTCTGTCGGTGGCGACTTCCAGAAGAGAAGCAGCTGTGCTATTATAACCAAAGCAAAAGTAACCCAGAATACGTTCGGGAAGTAAGTTGGCAGGGCTCCAGGACCAAGGTGTTGAGAGAGGACAGCTATATCTGCAGGCGAGGTAGTAAGCAGGTATATGTATCCTGCCGCTTCGGCAATGATAAAAGATTCTACCCCCCACCAACCCATAGATATTATAGCTCTTATCCATGAAGGGATCTGTGCACCATATATCCCCCACCTCGACCTTGTCAGCTGAGGTTCTGCCATGCCATACCTTGCACCTCCATGTGATTGAACAAGTGTAGGTATGAGAACTATTAGGTTTCCAAGAAACATCAATGCGAGCACAGTAGACCAGTTAAGCCCAAGCGCCATTCCAACTGTAGATAGTGTCCAAGTAGGAACGATAACAACCATGCCAAGCCATATTGCAAAGAACGTCCAGGCTCCCCATGTTCTAAGCTTGAGAGGGGTAGGGTGAAAGTCTGGATTCCACAGGTAGCCTTCTTCTTTGAATTCTCTAGTCACTTCTATCTGCCCTCTTGATTTATCAAATTTAGTTGTCGCGACTCTATCGACAGACTGGGCAAGTGACTTTAGATCAGGTACTGAAGATACAGGAGTAGTCACTTTTACAGTTTTTTCTTCTTCGCCAGAATTTCTGGACAATTCCGTAGCATATATATTTTAGCATGGTATTTATAAATATGTATTTATTCGAACGTTATCTATAAATACATATTTGTCTTTCATGATCTTCCGTGATATGTTTACGTTGTCTTTTATTCTGTTAACTATAAGCTTGATGCAATATAGACTACAAGGTAGAGCCTTACTAAGTGTGAGCTCAAATTACTACATGCTTTAGCATGATATATTGCTAGGATTTCGAGGCATACATACCATTACCTGTGTCCGCAGAAAAGAAATATAGTTTATTCGATGAATGTTCTGCTAAGTATTCACAAGCTTTATTTCGAAGTCTTCCCTTTTGGAAGCCTCTTCCCAATATAGGTTTACCTGTTCCTGTATCGATCTAATCACTTCCTTTCTTCTTACAGGATTGAACAGATGCTGATATCTCGACTGGGTTGCCAAGTATTCTTCTACAGGCTTGAGTGCTCTTGGCACAACTGTGTGTTTAACCTTTCCTTCAACAGCTTCCTTTAGAGGCCATATCCCTGTCTCTACTGCAAGCTTCTCCTCTCTAATCGTTTCCCTTGGGTCATACCCCCAGCCAGTTGGGCAACCTGCGAGAGATATGTAGAGCTTCGGACCTTTGAAGGTAGAACCCTTTTCAACCTTCCTCAGAAAATCTACAGTGTATGAAGACGAAAGGGTTGCTATGTATGGAGGGTTATGAGCTCTCCATATTTCAAATAAGTCCTTTCTTTTTTGTATGTTGCCTGCAGGCTCTGAAGGTACAGGAGGCGTTGTTGCAGTTGCTGAGCCTACGGGTGTTGCGGAAGATACTTGGAAGCCTGTATTTCCGTAAGCTTGGTTATCATAACAAAGATAGTAGAAGTCTAGATTCCTGTATATTGCTCCAGAAGTGGACTGAAGACCTATATCGTATGCAGCTCCATCGCCAGTAAGAACTACAACCTTTAAGTCCTCAGATTCGGGTATCTTCCCTTTTCGAATAAGTATGTCGAATGCGTCCCTTATTCCCTGAGCTCCTGCAGGAGCGCTTGCAAAGGCAGTGTAAAGCCAGTTCGACTTGAGGGGCACTAGAGGATAATTAACCATTATGGTCATACACCCTGCTGCATTAACCCAGACCACATTTTTGCCAAGAACTTTATGGAATAGCCTTACAGCAAGAAGTCCACCACATCCTGCACAAAGAGATCCTCCAGGCGCCAAATAATCTATCTGGGGTACATCCCTAAGTGTTTTGTACTTTGATTGTAGCTCCATTTAAATCTGAACCTCCTTTGCAGTTCTTACCATATTCTTTGTTGTTTCTAGTTCTTCTTGTCTCATCAGAAATATAGGGTCAGGTGATTCAGCACCAATTTCATTTTTGATCGCTTCGAAGATTTTCTCCATCTCCTCTACAGTTATCTGTTTTCCGCCTAGCCCTCCTATAACAGGTAACAGAAGCTGAGGCCTGTTTCTTCTGTGGTAGAGTGATGCAACGACCTCGGGATATATGATACCTCCTGAGCCAAGAGAAATATTCTGGTCGAAAACAGCAACACCTCTTCTCGCTGATAGGTATCTTGCTACAAGGGAAGAAGGAAAAGGTCTGAGCATTCTGAGTTTCAAAAGACCTGCAGGAAAACCTCTTTCTCTTAGTCTTCTAACAGCCTGCTTTGCTATGGTTGAGAAAGAGTTCGAAATTACGATGACAAATTCTGCATCATCCATCATGTATGGCTCTACTGGCGAATAGCTTCTCCCAAATATTCTCTCGAATTGCAAGGCTGCTTCTTCAAATACAGAGAGAGCCCTTATAGAAGACGTGTGCATGTGATATTTGAAGTAGCTGTAAAGTGCTCCGTTAAGAACAGTCGCACCCTTCGAAACTGGCATGTTCGCTCTAAACGGGTTAGGAGGGTTATAATCAGGAAGGAATGTTGATACATCTTGCTCACTGGGCAAGGTAACCTTCTCTCTTGTAAATGAAAGATAAAAACCATCTAGGTTCACTATTGCAGGTAGGAGTACAGAGCTGTCTTCAGCTACTCTGTATGCTAGAAGTATAAGGTCCAGAACCTCTTGGCATGTCTCAGCATGAAACTGTAAAAAGCCCGTATCCCTAGCTGCTAGCACATCGTTGTGGTCTGGCTCCAGAGTTATGGGTGCAGCAAGAGCTCTGGCGACGTTTATCAGCATCATGGGTGCTCTCCACCCTGATATATTATACAGCATTTCCAAAGCATAAAGGAGCCCTTGACTGGATGTTGCAGTGAAGACCCTTGCCCCTGCAAGGGATGCTGCCCCAGCTGCTGTCAGCATAGAATGTTCAGATTCCATCTGAACGAGTTTAGCGTCCATCTCGCCTAGTCTTACCCACTTCGCTATAGTCTCTATTATTTCTGTCTGGGGTGTTATGGGATAAGCTGGTATGTAATCGGCTCTTCCGAGTCTTGCTCCCCATGCAGCAGCCATATTGCCTGTCATAAGCATATCCTTTGTCAAAAGGCAATCACCTCCCTTTCGATGTTTATCGCCTTCGGAGGGCACTCCCTATAGCAGATTAGGCATCCCTTACAGTTATCATAGTCTATCTCAGGCTTCCCATCTTGTCTTAGTATAAGCGCAGACTCAGGGCAGTAAGCATAGCATACAGTACAGGCTGTGCACTTTTCATAGTCAACCACAGGCTTAAAGATCCTCCAGCTGCCTGTTTTGGCAACCTTTGAGTTTCCCACAGCTATTATATCTTCCAAGCCATCGTTCGATGTTATCATTTCAAGAGGAACAATTCTCAATTTTTTCTCGCTTTCTTCCGTGGCTAATTCTAAAGGTTCCAGCGAAGAGAATATCTTCCTTCCAAGCATGACATTTTTCTTTATCATCTCTTCACTCAGACCTATCTCTTCGAGCTCTGTTACTATGGCTTGCTCAAGAGAGCTCTCCTTGACAAGTCCGACCAACCTTGCTGCTGCAGCAGCAGACGCTGAACTTATTATAGGCTTCCCTAGCATCTCCATTGCAGAGCTTGTCAGGTCATAGCTGGCAATTCTTACGTCGCTAGGTAAAGTGTAATGCTCTCCAATTATATTTGCTGATTGAGCATTCAGGAATATTGCACCTTTTTTTCTTATACCGTCAGTCACCTTAGCAACAGGGCTAGCAAGCAGAGTTGCATCCATCACGATAAGCAAATCAGGGTCGAAGACATAGCCTCTTTCGAGAATTTCGCTATCGGATATCCTTGTGAAGGCTGTTACTGGGGCTCCTCTCCTCTCCGCACCGTAAACAGGCGAGTCTTGAACATTCATCCCCTCTACAAAAGATGCTGTACCGAGAATTCTGCTCGCAGTTTTTGCACCTTGACCCCCTCTGCCATGGAAGCGAACTCGCACTATCATTAATATCATTAGAAATTTATCCGGGATTACTATTAAAGGTTGTGTGAGAATGTAAAAATCCAGTGTTAGAGCAAGAAAATAATTTGTTATCAAAGGCAATTTTACGAATGCATGTACATAAAGGAAAGGATCTTTGGTTCTTCTATGAACATGCCTGGGATTAAATCTAAGTAATGAAATATATACTCAGTCTACGCTAAACAATTTTTGTACCAAATAAACTCAAAGGGTGTATTTTAGTGTTCTTTTGGTGAATCTCGACGCTAGCTCAGAAATCGAGAAGCTTTTGAGAGATTAAGATAATTGATGATGGGAATACATAGTGCGCCTATTGAATAGCTCTTACACAAAATCGCTGCACAAACATGAGGACTGGAAGAAGGATAACTCTCGTTTCAGCTTAGACAAGTTGCTTGCTATTGCTCTATTTTGTAGAAAGAACAACGAAGACAATCTTTTCGCAAAGTATGCCTCGTCCATTAAGACTGGGTACAACCTTTCGAATTGTTATTACACAATACTTTCTCGTTCAAGCTTTTAGATAGCTATGTTACTTTTCTTTTAAATTGCTTATCTTCATTTCCTTTCCAAAAATGATTTAATACCTTCCTTAGTCTCTTTTGTCAGTACATACTCTGCTATCTCTCTGAAGGATGAATCATAATCGAAATTATAAAGATGTTTTGACAGCCTTTCCTTTGTAATCTTTACCAAGCTTTCTGGAACCTTACCTATCTCCTTCGCCCATGATTTAACCTTCCCTTCTGCATCGTCGATGTAGATATCGTTAATCAAGCCCCATTGTAGCGCAAGCTTAGCATCCACTTTTTTAGAAGTAAGAAGCATTTCTATCATCCTCTTTCTGCTTACAGAAGTTGGAGCTAGAGAAAGCGCCAGAGCTGGACCTACGCCAACTCTTCCTTGTGACAACATAAAGTATGACTCGCTATGCGCTATTGCAAGGTCACAAGCTAGGACAAGTTCGACCCCAACACCTAACGCAGGACCGTTTACCACTGCAGTGATGACTTTTCCACTCTTGACTATAATATCAAAGACAGGTTTAATATGTTTGATGAAAAGAGATAATGACGCATCCAGCGAAGATGCTGAGTAAAGGTCGTTCAAGTCTTCACCCGCAGAAAAGTATCTTCCTTTTCCTGTAATAGCAACAATTCTTATGTCTTGGTCATTTGAAGCATCCTCGAGATAATTTTTCAACCCTTCCCACATCTCAATGTCAATTGCATTTGCCTTATCTTCCCTGTTCAACGTGAGCCAGTATACGTTATCTTTCTTCTCGGAGATGATCTTCACAGTTCCTTAGTCTGAATTCAGGTGTTCTTAAGCATAAATGTCTAGCCTGATGAATGCTAGCTTATATATAAAAGTGCTATGGGTAGATAGCTAGAGTTTAGCTTTGGATGGTTATGCCATAGGAATTGATATAGGGGCAACAAACATGAGGGTCTGCTCTATCGATAGCAATAGAAGACTGCTCTGGAGTGAGAAGCATTATTTAGACATGAGCTCTCCTCCCGATTCTTTTCTAGCTCAGATAAAAAAGATAATCATGAAACATAAAAGCTTATCCCCTATCTCAGTAGGAATAGCTGTAGCTGGTTATGTATCTATGAAGAGCAACAAGGTTCTGAAGATGCCGAATGCTGGGATAGGAGAATTTGACCCTAGTGTAAGTATTGAAGAATTCCTTGGTGTCAAGCCATGGATCATAAACGATGCTGTCGCAGCAGTTATCCCTGAGTTTCTGGTTGAAAACGGTATGAAAGAAGGAAACATAAGCGATCTGGTGTTCATCACACTCAGCACTGGAATAGGGGGTGGTATTCTGTTGAACGGCAGAATCGTAGCAGGAAAAGAAGGCAATGCACACGAGGTTGGACATATAGTCGTAGATTATGAAGGTGAAATGGAATGCGCATGTGGGGGAAGAGGACACTGAGAGGCGTACTGTTCTGGTGCAAACTTACCTAGATTTGCTATAAAGACAGCTGGTCAAGTAAAATCTTTACGTGGTAATAATAAACTTGATGCCAATAAAATATTCAGCCTAGCAAAAAAAGGAGATAAAGCAGTAGCTGGAGCTGTTAATAAAGCGATCAAGATAAACGCAGCTGGTTTTGCAAGCGTGGTAAATGAGTTCTGGCCTGATAAGCTTGTCATAGGAGGCTCCCTTGCCCTGAGTCAATGGGAGAGTTACGTAGTTCCTTCTCTTGAAGCATCAAAGAAATTAGTTTCACACGATATACCGCAGTATAGGAAGAGCTTCTACGGAGATAGCGTCAGCTCTTACGGCGCAGCCCTATTCTCTCTATCACCATATACGTTCTTATGAGAAAGACTTAACTTTCTTTTTGAATAGGTCTTGAGCTATGTCCTCTGCAAGATTAAGAACTGGGTCTAAGGTTGCAAAGATTCTTGTTGCAAAGGCAGGCCTGGATGGGCATGATAGAGGGGCTAAAGTTATAGCTAGAGCACTGATGCAGGCGGGATATGAAGTAATATACTTGGGGGTTCATCAAACCGTTCGAAGTATAGTGAATTCTGCTATAGATGAAGATGCTGACCTAATAGCCATAAGCATACTGTCTGGCTCGCATATGGAGTTTGCTCAGGATATTATACATATGCTGAAGGAAAAAGGCTTTTCAAGGCCTGTAATTATGGGTGGCATCATACCAAGTCAGGATATCCCAAAGCTCAAAAGACTTGGCATACAACTTATCTTTGGACCTGGCACTTCTATAGAGGATATAATCAAAAGTATAAGAATGCTGTTGTTGGAAAAAAAGGTATGACAAGTGTAAGAAGGCTTGAACATATAGGCATAGCTGTGAATGATATAAACTCTGTATTGCCCTTTTATTTGGAGAGGATGGGGTTGACGCTAGCGTGGGAGGAAGATGTACCTGAGGAAAAGGTCAAGATAGCTATGCTTAGCGCTGGGGATGTATACATCGAGCTTCTGGAACCTACCTCTTCAGAGAGCTCTGTCTATAAATTTCTACAAAAGAGAGGTGAAGGGTTGCATCACATAGCATTCGAAGTTGAAGACGTAGATTCAGCTGTGACTGAACTAAGAGAAAAAGAAATTAAGATTGTCTATAGCCATGCAAAGAGCATCGGTAATAAGAGAAAGATAAACTTTATTCATCCAAGTTCATCACACGGTGTTCTGGTAGAGCTCATCAAGAGATACAAGCTAGGTTAGCCTTTCCAGAATCCTACTATTATTCCAGCTATGAATGCTATAGGATAGCTGAAGAATATCGGGCCTATGGCATTGTACAACGTAAAGGCAAAGGTTCTCAGCTTGGAGAAGATCAAGGTTGTAGATACGAAAGGTATGCTCAAACCAATGTATCCTGCAAGGAGTATCGCAAGGACGATAAGTATTATCGATGTAACAGCCTTCTTTGCTGCAAAGCCAAACAATAGCCCGTCTATGAAAAGCAGTAGCAGATTTATCAGTGATGCATATGGTTCCAGCTGAGCAGGTAGTACGACCATAGATTATCGTATAATTACAGGCTATATAAGATTTTGAAACCCCCTTTACCTGAAAGACAATAACATATATTTATTTGTCTTTGATAATTTGCTCTGGCATTTTCTATTCAAATACTAAAAACTCGTAGCATTAATATCAGTTCTTGCAGAACAATGGTTTGATATATTTGTTTTTTATGGTAAAAGGTCTGAATTCAATACCAATTAGGTTATTTTGGTATACCAGAGATTAGCATAGAAAGGTATTTGGCGAAGTCTCGCATAGGAAGGGGTTACCTTTTATAAGCAACTCTGTTCTCTTCATGCTATGCCGATTATGGAAGTGCTCGGAAAGAGGCCTACGATACATCCGTCTGCCTACATAGCCAAGACTGCTTGGATAATAGGAGATGTAAAGATAGCCTCTGGCGTAAGCATATGGTTCAATTCTGTACTAAGGGCTGAGGGTGTCTCCATAAGCATAGGCAGCGACAGCAACGTAAGAGACGGTTCACTGATACATCCTGATAGCATTTCTACAGTAATAGGAGAAAGAGTGAGCATAGGCCACGGTTGTAGGGTGGAAGGTGTATACATAGCAGATGAGGTTCTTATAGGGTCTGGAGCAATAGTGCTAGAGGGGGCTAGAATAGGGAGAGGAAGTCTGATATCTGCTGGCTCGGTTCTCCCTGCGGGGTCTGATATTCCAGAATTCAGCTTGGTAATGGGAAATCCTGCGAGGATAGTAGGTAGAACTGACAGCAGGCATAAAAGGGCTGTTCAGGAAGCATGGAACGCATATTCTGAACTAGCAAATTCATACAGGGTATCGAGAATCATATCTGAATAAAAGGTGATCGGGATGCAGGCAAGAGGTGCATTTGCCCTTTTTTCCAATGAAGTTCAGTCTGTACTTGGGTCGCTATCTATCAGAGAACCCACACCTCCACAGCAGGCAGCTATCCCTGCTATCTATGAAGGCCAAAATGTCCTCTTGGCTAGCCCTACAGGATCTGGAAAGACGGAGGCAGCTATTCTACCCATAATAGATAGGCTTGTGAGAGAAAAAAGGGAATCAAACTTGGGAATAAAGGCCCTTTATATCTCTCCTCTTAGAGCTCTCAATAGAGACCTCTTAGACAGACTTGAGAAGGTGTGTAAACAGCTTGACATAAAACTATCTGTTAGGCATGGAGACACATCTTTGCAGGAAAGGAGGGTTCAAAGCCTTTCACCCCCCGATATAATGATAACTACCCCTGAAACCTTGCAGGTTCTGCTCGTATCCAGACGGATAAGAAGTTACTTGTCTACTCTGAGATGGGTTATAGTTGATGAAATTCATGAGCTTGCTTCTGATAAGCGAGGAACACAACTTTCTGTATGCTTGGAGAGGCTTGCACAGGTAAGCAAGGAGGAGTTTCAGAGAATAGGTCTTTCAGCTACCATAGGAAATCCTGAGCTGCTTGCTTCTTTTCTGGTTGGAGTTAACAGAAGCTGCAAAGTGATAAAAGTAAGCCCCTCCAAAGCATTTGAATACACTGTAAAGTATCCGAAGCAGCAGGATGAGGATAAAAGGTATGCAGAGAAAATGCTAACTTTTCCTTCAGTAGCATCAAGAGTTAGACTCGTAGCCTCTTTAATAAAGCAGGGTCCGGCTATAGTCTTCACAAATACAAGGTCTGAGGCAGAGATCCTTGCAAGCAGGCTAAGGCTTCTGGAGCCAGATATAAGAATAGCAGTTCACCATGGGAGCCTATCCAGAGGCAGTCGGTCGAAGGCTGAAGAGAGTCTTAAGAGTGGAAATCTTAAGGCAATAGTTTCAACAAGCAGCCTAGAGATGGGGATAGATGTAGGCATACTGAACATAATAGTGCAGTACGGCTCACCTAGGCAGGTAACAAGGCTAGTTCAAAGGGCAGGAAGAAGCGGTCACACTCTAGCTAGGGTAAGCAGATGCGTTATAGTGACGCAGGATTCAGATGATACCTTTGAAGCAGGTGTAATAAGCAGATTTGCGTTGAAAGAGATGTACGAAGATACGGAGCTTTACAACAAACCTTATGATGTACTAGTTCAGCAGCTGGCTGGGCTTCTCATAGAAAGAAGAAGCTGGAAGATTGAAGATATTTACAGTTTGATCAAAAGGGCATATCCCTACAAAGATCTTGAAAAGATAGAGTTCGAGAGAGTACTGGACTTCATGCAGTCAATAAGGCCAAAAATAGCAAACTATAGAGAAGGAATACTGTCAAGGCCTTTTGATAACAAAAATCTGTACGAATATTATTTTCAGAATCTTTCGATGATTCCGGAGACCAGACAATATCCTGTAGTATGCGGAGATGAGCTTGTGGGGAGCCTTGATGAAGAGTTCGTAGCCAAGGAGGGAGATATAGGCAAGAAATTCATTCTAGGCGGCAGTCCTTGGAAGATAGAGCAAGTCTTTGAAGGGAAAGTCTTCGTAAGAAGGGAGAAGGACGCTCTGGGTGCGATACCAACATGGGTTGGTGAAGAGATTCCAGTGCCAGCAGAGGTCGCCATGGAAGTTGGTAGAATAAGGGGGGAGCTTGCGAGTATGTCCATCTCTTCGCTCGGCAAAGAATTTGAAGTTAACAAAGAAAAAAGAGTTGAAACTGGAAAAATAGCTGAATTTGCAGCTCAGTACAATATGGATAAAGATTCCATGACTCTTGCTGCAAAGGAAATCATAATGCACAAAGAATTATCAATTCCTGTGCCCAGTGATAAGTTTGTTACTGTGGAGAGAGCTAAGGATCTGGTAATAATACATACACATAGGGGATTAAGGGTGAACAGGACCGTTTCAAGGCTTCTATCTGCTATTCTTTCGATTGAAAGAAAGATAGTAGCAAGCGAAGACCCATACAGAGTAATACTGGAAGGGAAGGGGTTGACGGCTCTTGAAACTGCAGATGAGCTGAAAAATTTAGCAAGCAAGGATATAGAGGCAATACTGAAAAATTCGTCTGAGGAATCTGGGCTTTTTAGAATAAGATTCATGCATGTAGCTAGGAAGATGGGTGTACTAGAAAAGGATGCAGACCTTACAAGCAACCTGCTCGACAAGGTACTCCAAGCTTATAAAAGGACAGTTGTGTTTGATGAGGCCTGGAAGACCTTTGCCCATGAAGACATAGATATACGTGGAACAAGCAGATTCATATCTGATATATCTTCAGGCGTCATAAAGATAGAGGTTATCGAAGGGTTGAAAGAACCTACCCCAATTGCAATGATAGGTCTTGAAGAGATGATGAGAAAAGGGGAAGTGATGGACCCAAACAGGTTAAAGAGATTAGCTATAGAATCTGCAAAGGCAAGGTCCTTGGGTAATACTATCAGCTTGGTTTGCACATCATGCTGGAAATACTCTGAAGACGTATACCCTGCGGAATTAAAAGACAAGCCAAAATGCCCGTTCTGTGCTTCTGAGAAGCTGGCATCTTTAGAAATCGATACAGAAGAGTTAGACAGCTTAATGAGAAGGATGAGAATAGGTTCAGGATTAACAGATAGGCAGAAGAAGCTTCTGAGAAAAGCCAAGAGCAGCGCCGAGATTAATCAAAGATACGGTATACTTGGTATTGTTGCTCAGAGGTTCGATATAAACAACGATGAGATTAGGCGCATTCTAGATGCTCATGCAAGTGCAGATACATCGTTCTTTGCTGAACTAGTAGAATCTGAGAGGAAAAACATAATTAAGAGATTCATCAGGAAGGCTGACTAGCCTCTTTACCTGCTTTGGAGAGAATAGAGGTTAGAAGCTCATCTCTATCAACTTCAACCTTGCTTCTCCAGCCTATCTTAATATAGCCTGCATCCTCCTCTATATAGCCAAGTCTTGTCAGCTTTGCTATAATCTGTTTGATCCTCCATCCTGGAAGTTTCTCAAGTAAAAGACTTTCAATCGCTTTCTTACTCTCCATTGTGCCTTTAACATAGAGCTGCGACAGTATAATAGCAAGCGAAGCTGCCTCCTCGATTCTCATCCATCCTATACCTTCCTTTTCTCCTATCGCATCCTTGGACACAAAAACATACCTGGCTTTGTCCATGTCATCCTTCTGTTCTTCATCCGGAACTACAACAAGCTTCAGGTTGGCTTCGTCTGCCATAATAGAAACTATCTTTAATATTTCCTGGTAGTTCTTGCCAGCTAGTCTTTTCAGCTCCCATCCTTTGCATCCAGGCTGGCTGTGCCTTTGAACAAGCAGATAAGAAAAGAGCTTTTTTGCCTTTCCTTTTAGTTCTTCTTCCTCCAAACATTTTCACCTAAAGTACCACGGCAACAGAGTTATCAGGTATGCCTGAAGATTGAACGATGACATACTTGGATGTAGAGGGGTCGTATCTTATGCTTATAACGCCTGATGAGCAGAGGTACGATACCAGAAATGCTCTTTTCACCCTTTCTTTTCCATCATTTCCCAATACATCTTCATACAAGATGGGTCCATTAGAAACCTTTTCCTTCAGCCAAGATGCAAAGCTCTGCAACTCTTTTTCTATATCATCTGTTAAAAGTTCAAATTCTTCTAGACCTATCTGCAGCTCGGGTATGGCTTCTAGCGATTCTTTCTTCCCCCATGCTGTCAATTCTATCCAGTAATCAGCAGCCCTTTTCAATCTTCTCGAATCTATCTGCCTCACTGAAGCAGGTAGATGTACTGAACTCATGAAAGCCCGAGATAGAGATTCAATATCGGAAGACCTTATTTTGTCCAGAAGCATGTATGGATCTACCTGTACTCTGCTGAACTGATAGCTTAGCCAATCATTCTGATGGGAGACTATCTTGCTGACAGCATTTACAGCAGCAGCATCCAGTATCAATTCGTCTCCGCTTAACTTGTCATAACCATGTCTTAACCTGCTGAGAACACCTTTTACATCTACCTCAAAGGGGTCTGCACCACTTTTCTTCAGCTCATCAGGCAGAGCTGCTATCCTTCTTCTGTATTCCTTTTCTTCTTTAGACAGCTCTTTTCACCTGCTTTAACACTGATGCTGATGAAACTTTATGGACCATAATGTAGTTAGCAGTAGAATCGTATACCTCAGGTTCCACAGGCGTTATGACCAGATACTGCGAATTATTCTGCTGTCTAAACATCTCATACACAATCTTCATAAAAGCTTGCCTGTTCAGCCTATCCATATGCACATCCATCTCGTCCACTGCGCGGAAGGGTGATACAACAAGTCCCTGCAACGCAAGGAGAAAGGCCGCAACTGAACTGCTCCTCTCACCACCACTCTGCGTAACAGGATCAAGTTTGACAAGCTGGTCACTCCTAAAAGAGACAAAGAGCTCAAGACCGGCTTCTATTGGATTATCTTCATTAACAATCATTACCTTACCATTTCCGTTTATCATAGAGAGAACTTTTGTATATCGTTCGTTTATTTCTTTTATCAGTTCCTTTAGCTTGCTCCTCCAAACGCTGAATCTCTCTTCAACCTCTTTCATGGTTGCTCTTTTGTTTTCATCCAGCTCTTTAAGCTTAGATGACAGCTCATCTATTCTTACTCTGTAATCATTGTAGAGCTTTTCCACTTCTTCTGGAACAGTTCCAAGCTCTTTCAGCTGAAGCTCTATCAGTTTCTGCTCTGCCTGTATTTCAGCAAGCTGTCTTGGAGAATACGATATCTGGCCAAGTCGATTCGCTTCCTCTTTTACGGTCTGCAGTTCATTTTCTATCTCTGCCTTTTGCCTTTTTATACGCCTTTCCTCGCTTTTCATCTCGCCTATTCTGTATTCTAAGACAGCATTCTCCCTGCTCTTTTCGATCAACTCTTTAAGAGAATTCTCCAGCTCTCCTATCGCCTCTGAGACCATTCGATCAAGCGCAAATGTTGATTCTTCATTAATTTGCAGTTCTTTCTTTAAATCCTCTAGCTTATGATGCACTTCATCTGGTATGCTTGATCCTTTAACTGTTAAAATATTCTCTATCTTAGGTATCATACTGAGCCTTTCCCTCTTTCTTTCAGTCTCTATCATCTTTGCCAAATTGTCATTGTACAAAGAGTGAGATGTTGCAGCCTTATTTTTCGCCTCTTCAAATCTTGATTCAAGTGATGATATATCATCTCCAAGCCTTTTCAGCTTATCATCTATTAGCGTCAAAGAGCTGTTTATTTTTGCAACCTTGCTCCACGCTTCTTCAACCCTCAGCATATCCAGGTTGCTCCGAAGTTCTTTTATCTTGAGGAGCTTTTCGTACTCGCCCTGCCATTTTGTGAGTGCAATGTTAGCTTGCTCCAGCTCTTTCCTCCTCTCCTCTTCTTCAGACTTTATCTTTTCAAGTCTTTCCTTGGCTTCAAGGAGACTTCTTCTGTAGCTTGATAATCCTACAGCATCTTCAACCATACTCAGCTTTTCCTGAGCAGGTACAGCACTAAAAGAATCTCCAATTCCTTGATGCATAATTATGAGCATGTTGTCAGGGTTGAGCCCAAGCTTCATCAGAGTCTCAGTAACCTCAGACTTGTTCGCTTCCTTGAAATCAATCTCAAACCAGTATGCACCATCTTTCCTTATGTACCTTGAAAGATGGATAAGATCAGACCGAAATGGCAAAGGCCTTTTACCGTTCCTTATAGAATTGTCCAGTAGCAACGTTACTCTTGCAATCTCCTTGCCTCTCTTCACAAGGTCGCTCAATCTCCTTGACCTCTCTGTGTAGGCCTGCCCTAAGGCAACAGAAATGGCAAGGAGTATGCTTGATTTACCCGATCCGTTGGGACCAAGGATAACATTAAGACCAGGCTTAAGCGGCAGCCTGCCATAGTCATAGCTCATGAAGTTCTCAAGTATCACTTCCCTTATGAATGGCCTTCGATCTTCAGTCTGAACAGGCACGGTCAAGGCATTATAATATGTACCTTTAAAGAGTTCTCAGTTTTACTAACGCATCAGCCTTGCCATAGCTCTGTTTGTAAACCTGTATAATCTGAACTGGAATATCAAGAAAGAAAGGACAAGAAATGACACTGCTACACTGACACTTGCAAGCAGTACAAATGCACTTGCAATTGATACTATAACGGCCCTCTTAATGAATAGCTGTGACTTTGCCGAGTACTTTACTGACGATGCTACAGCGCGCAGCACTATGATCTGCCTGCTCACCTTCTCTCGCCATCCGTCGATTCTTCTCATTACACCAGAAGTCTTTATTCTCAATTCGGCGCGCTACTATGTTATGAACATAGTAATAAACTAGTTGCACTATATCTCAAATTTCCTAGTGCTAGGACTATCGCTTTAAGCTATATCAGAATCATGTAATATATGAATGAATTCATCAAGCTCCTCTTTCGTAGGGCTGCCCCTTGTCTCATGCTTTGTTGCCTTGTATGCACCTGCGTAGTTTGCTCTCTCCAAAGCCGATACATCATCCATTCCTTCAGCTATGGATGCTGCAAAACATCCGATAAAAGCATCTCCGCATCCTACTGTGTTCACAACGGCGAACCCTGCTTCCCCCAGTTTTATACCTCTGGCTACATATGACTTCCCTTTTTCAAAAAGTACCGCTCCATCCTCCCCCATTGTCACTATTAGCCTCAAGGAGTTTGAATTCGCAGCAAGGGTAAAGAAGCCCTTCTCGGGATCAGTCTTACCTGTCAACTTAAAGAGCTCTTCTTCGTTCAAAACTAAATAGCTTGTTAGACCAAGCAGTTGCATTACCTGCTCTGGAGATATCAGTGTCCTTACACCAGGGGCCCATATCACCTTCTTCCCTTTGGCCTTTTCAAACAGAGATTTTGTGTATGGAATCGGAGGGTCCATAGCAACCAAGATAGTTGCTTCTTCAACCAATTCAGATATTACTTTGTTTTGCAATAACTTATCGTTCAAAGATGCATTTGCACCAAAGTGAGTGTAAATTTTATTTTTTCCAGTTGCATCTACAAGTATGTGAGCCTGACCAGATTCCATGTTATTGGCTATAAATATACCTCTGGTATCAACACCCTCATGCTCAAATATCTTGAGGTGTAATCTTCCTATCTCGTCATCTCCCAATGAGCCAAGTATTCCGCATCTATTTTTGCCTAGCAGCCTTGCAGATGCAACAGCTACGTTAGCAGCTTTACCTCCAGGAACTCTTGTAATTCTTTCCACAGGCATCTCCATAGCAGAACATTCTATTTCTTTAACGAAAAGATTAGTATCCCAGTTGATAGCTCCTGTTGTCAGAATATCTACCATACCTATCAACCAGTAGCTAGATGATTTTAACTATTTTACTTTTGAAGATTTTAACAGCCTTATTGTGCCACTGATGTCTATATCAGCTGGACAGACTTCGTTGCACGCATTGCAAGATAAGCAGAAGTACGATAATGGTTTTGCAGAATCCACACCCTCTACTATGGCAGTCCATACTATTCCTATGGCTGCTGTATAAGTATCACCTCCCCATGCGGGGCCGTCTACGCTAAAGACTGGACATACAAGCTGGCAAGCACCACATTTTATGCACCTCAAACCATCTGAAAGGAAAGAACTTGCTGCATCTAGCCTTCCGTTATCAAGAAGTATAACATACATCTCCTTTGAACCTTGTGCGGGTCTGACCATAACCTTCTCTATATCTCCAGTTCCGCTTGGAGTAGATGTTAAGCTTACATATGTAGGCTTATCATAGCCTGCAAAGTAAGATTGTGTAAGCGCAGCCTTGACACAATCAACTGTGCTCGGATATACTTTTTCTACACTACTTAGAACTACATGCTTCCTTGGCATCGTCATTGTAAGTCTTATATTACCCTCATTCTCCACAGTTACAACTGTCCCTTCCCTTGCAGATATTGCATTAGCTCCAGTTATACCAGTATCAGCTCTTGCTATCTTATCTCTCAAAAAATTCCTTGCAGTTGCAACCATACCCTCCAAATCATCAGGGCTGAATTTTTTGTTGAACTGCTTTTCAAAGAGAGCTGCTACTTCCTCCCTTGGAATATGCAGAGCTGGAGCTACCATCTGTGCTGGCTTTTCGTTTTTTAGCTGAATGATGAACTCCCCAAGGTCTGTTTCCCAGACCTCATTTCCTCTGAGTCGAAGAAAATCTCTAACACCTATCTCCTCCCCAACAAGACTCTTTGACTTGACAACAAGTTCATGAGGCTGTATTATCTTATCAAGTATGGATAATGCATCCTGCCTTGTCTTTGCGTAATAAGCATAAACACCATTTTTTGTTAGAGATTCTATAGCCTGTTTGTAGAGCTGCTCTATATTTTTTAATACATGCCTTCTTAGCTCAGAAACCTCTCTCTTAAGCTGCTGTACATCCTCTCTGGAGAATATACCTTCGTACTTTTCAGCATAATTCTGCATACCTCTCCCAACCCCTGTTCTCATATAAGTATCCTCTAGGGCAGAGTACATAGCCTTCTTAACTTCAATAAAGCTCCTCTTCATCTACACCATCTCCAGTAAATCATATACATTCATCCTATCTTTACAGGCTCTTCCAAGGTTGGAGAGGCAGATCGGGCATGCAACTAGCGCATTGCTGCCTAACTTTGCAAGCTGAGTGCACCTATTCTTTGCAATAGAGTTTGATACTCTTGGTGCTATGTTTTCTATTGGCCCACCACAGCAGTAAGTATGCCTTTTTGACATCAGAGGTTCAGCTATTTTTAGCCCAAGAGATTCTGCAAAATCTCTATATCTTTGCGATAAATCCAGGTTTCTAGCTAAAAGACAAGGGTCATGGATAGAAAATATTTTGCTAGTATCTTTATCTCTCTTGTGTTTATCAGCTTTCAAAAGCTCCATGTAATGTACTATCTCAACATCAAATCCTTCAACATACTTGGGATATATACTTCTAAGAATGAAAGTTGAATGAGGGTCCATGGTTATTAATTTTGCAACTCTTTTTTCCTTCAATTTTTTAGCTAACTGTCTAGCTATCTCGCCGAATTCATCGTCAAGGCCTAGGTCATATAGTATAACACCACTATAAATTTCTTCATCTCCAAGATATCCAAAATTAATTCCCTCCTTCTTCAGCAAGGAATAAAGATTTGTAATTATCACATTATACCTTGCAGTTTCTTTCGCAGTAACGGAAGAGTAGAAGGAGGAAACGTTGAATCCAAACCTTTCTAGCAATTTTACCATACCTATACCCCCAGGTATTGAACCTTCAAGTCTATTCATACCGTCAATCAAGGAATTGATGTAGGGTATCATCTGATAAAGACCTCCTGTATAAAGATAGGTATCTGAAGCGTTGTCAAATGAGAGGCCTTTTGACCATTCTGTCAGCTTATCTATACTGAGTCCGAGTGGGTTTCTGAATCTTCTAAGATTGTTAACCAGACTCTTTGCTACATCATCTAGCGCAACGAGGTTTGGCATAAAAAAAAGTTCAATAGAATATGCTATTAAACATACCGTTCTGTTTTGCTGATCTCTAACACCTTGCTGAACAATTCATCTATTTTCTCATGATTTATCTTTTCATAAGTTTCTATGGATCCAACATCAAGCCAAAAATCATCAAACGTATACCCTTCTACCTTCATCTTCCTTGTCAAGAGCTCAGGTAAAAGATCTCTCATTATATCTATGTTGTTATGACTCTCTGCTAAATCTTCGAGCACTTTGACAGCACCAGAAGATATAGCCATTATTCCGGTTCCGACGTTTATCTTTACCTTTGGTTTTTCTTCAAATCCAATTATTGCTTTACCATGCATCTTTGCCACACCTACAGGAAGCTGCAGTTCTCTCGAAACAGCAAGAGTAGCTACAGCTCGCGACTTCTCATGCTGCTTAAGAAGCTCCCTCAGATTCATTGTTGTAAGTATATCACCATAGTAGATTAGCGCAGTGTTGTCTCTATTTATTAGACCATTATTGTATGCATTCAGCAGTGCTCCTCCACTTCCACTCAATGTAGGAGGGTCCATGCCGTAAAATACTCTGAGCCCAAACTTTGACCCGTTTCCAAAATAGTTCTTTATCTGTTCAAACTTGTAATTCGCAAGTAGCACTGCCTTCCTTATGCCGTTATAGGTAAGGGACCTTAATATATACTCAAGTATTGGTCTCTGTTCTCTACCTATAGGCAGCATCGTCTTTTGGAAATAATAGGTCAGAGGCCTGAGTCTGCTACCCAGACCGCCACAAAGAACTACTGCTTCAGCATTTTCCATGATTTATAAGACCTAGCTTCACCTTTTAAATCTTGCCTCATTGATATCCCATTAGTCAGATGTATATGATTAAAATAGCTCATACTTAAAGAAGCGATCATGGATTCCCAGTCTACCGCAGTAACTTACTTGAACCTAGCTTGAGGTAAGGTTACCGGGAATTAGGTATCATCCAGCTCTATAAGATTTGAATTGTTCATCTAATACTATGCGTCTTATCCGCATACGCAAGTAATATTTCTTCAGAGCTAAATCCATTGCAATCATTATAATTTTTGCACTCTTCAAGTATGCGTTTATACTCTACGTAAGACCTTGGAAATATTTTTCATCCTAGAGCTAAAAAAACGGTAAAGTAAGTTATCTGTATAATTTAATCTGATGGAGCAGTCTTTGATTGCTTCAGCTACATATGCTATCTTAAGCATGTATTCATCCTTCTGACAATAAGATCGTTATGTTTTAACGATATAAATTTAACTTTCAACGCATCTTTTCCGAACTCGATACTTTTAATAACGCATGTTTTTGGTTGACGAACATGGAGGCAATAATATGGTAAAACTGTATGATTTGTCTCAGCCGCTGAATCAAGAGACACCGTTCTGGCCGCTATACCCACCTTTCGAAGTAAAGTTCATAAAAAGGAAGGCAGAGCACGGGGTCAATGCGCAATACATAATGACATCAAATCATATAGGAACGCATCTTGATGCACCTCTTCACTTTGTCACTGGGGGGAAGACTATAGATCAGATCCCTCTGAGTCAGCTTTATGGACCAGGAGTGATAGTTGACGTAAGCGAGGTTGGACCACTTGGCATATATACGCCAGAGCTGATAGAATCCAAGGTTCGAGTAAATGAGGGCGATATATTGCTGCTTTATACAGGCTTCAGCAAATACGCATGGTACCAAAAACCTAAACCACAGGGAACTGCAGATGAAGAGATGTACATCCATATGCATCCTGGCGCAACAAGGCCTATGGTCGACTGGTTGCTGAAGAAGAAGATAAAATTATGGGGCGTGGATGCAGTATCAACTGATCATCCTATGAATTTACCCATAGGAAGATTCCTTCCAAGGGTGTGGGAAAAAGTCAGGGCTGCTGCGGAAAAGAAGTTCGGAGGAAAGGAAGCTGTTGATAAGTTGTTTCCCCCCGAGGACTATCAGCTGACACATAATGCGCTATTTCCTTACGATTGTATTCACATCGAAAATCTGGGTGGCGAAATAGACAAGTTACTTAACAGAAGGCTAACAATTGGCTGCTTCCCTTGGCTCTTTAAAGGTGGAGAAGCAGCCTTCGCAAGGGTAGTTGCCTTTGTGGAAGAATGATCAGAACTTTTCAACCAGTTTCTTAGCAAGTTCTTCTATTCTTTTGTTTGTAGCTTCTATAAGCTCTACCGTCTTTTGCATTGTTTTTAGCATATCAGATTCCTTCTTATAAAGCATTCCAATAAGAATAGGGATCTGACTATTGTCTTGAGTTTTCGATGGCTGGCTAACAATCTCTTTTTTCTCAACCCTTTTAGGGCTGAAAATTTCATCTATTGCTTCAAGAATCTTTTGTTGAATATCCTCAACATGATTACTGCTTCTTGTTATGATGCCATAGAAGTCTGCAAGTCTCGCTGCTGACTCTTGCATGGATGGTACAACAATAAGTATACTGTGCGAAGACTCAACATCTGAGCACTCTGCAACAAAAGCAGCTACAGAAGACTCTGACAAAGGTGCCGAACCCATTATTATCCTAAGAACTGTATCTGGCCTCAGCTCTCCGTCTGGCTTCTGCATATGCCAAGCGATCATATCATAGCTGTGCGTAACGCCTGAACGCCCTTTTACTATAGCATCAGTTTTGCTCCGAAAGTCATAAGAAGCAACTTGTTCACGATAATAGAAAAGTCTACAGTATGCTTTTCCACCTTTTCAAACGTTTCAGGATTCAGTCTGTAGGCATATGAGAACTCGATACCTACTCTGTCAGAAGCTGTTAACCTTCCGCAGTTATTGCAGAGAAAATTGTTTAATACGTTTTGCCCTATGTAGCCACAGCTTCTGCACCTGAAATATCTTTCAATTCTTCTATAATCTGCGCCTAATGCTTTTAACGGTTTGCCACAGGAAGGGCATTTAAGAGTCTTGTTGGAGAGAAACGATTCTTCCATACCTATGTATCCGCATTTAAGATGTTGAAGTGCCCTTCCAGATGACACAGTACTACTTTTGCAAGAAGGGCATGAGGCCTTTAGAGAAATATCCTTTGAACCGCATGATGGGCATACATAGAAGGATTCATGTGGCTCTTTGATAAGAATCTGCTCTGATGCGAGAAAATCCAAGGTTTCTATTGCCTTTTTAGCATCAACATCTACAATGGAAAGGAGTGCAGGATATACAATCTCTCTTGCCTTGTTGTCGTACTTGGGCTCAAACTGCACAATTGTTTTTTCTTTGAGACTCTTTAATATCTTCTGCACCGCAGGTGTTTCAAACTGGGAGCCCGTTGTTGTCATATTCCCTAACACCTACCTATGCAGCTGGCCATCCTAACATGCATCCAAAATCTGTGTCAGGAATCTGTTTAATAAGTCTATTTTTTTATCTTACTTTATGTTCTTCATAAATTCTTAAGATTATAATATAATTCGTAAATTTTCAATGCAGGAAGTTAACCGAGCGGCAATTGTGTTAATATGAGGGTGTGAACTTGATATAAAACAGGTGCATAAGTTAAGTTGCGCAGAATCACGATAGTAATGGACGATCAGCTATACATACAGCTGATCAACTTTGCCGCTGAGAAGAGCAAGCAGAAGATGCAACCACTCAGTATAAGTGATTCAATACGTGAGCTTGTCAGGTCTGTACTTGTCCCTAAGAGCGTGCAAGAGGATGACAGAGACAAACAGAGAAGCTGAAAAAGTTATAGCAAAGCCTATGTCCCAAACAAAAAAGAGGCTCGAAGAGATACTCCTTAGAGTAAGGGGGCTGAAGTAAAGGCATTTTCAGAGGATAACTTTGCAATAGTATTCACAGGGTATGTTGGTCCTAGTATTCTTAGCAACCTTACTAGGCTTGGGTTCGAGATATCAAGCATCTATTCTGCATCAAAGTGTACTATTCTTCTTTCCAATAATGCTGGCAATCAGCTCCAAGAAAAAATGACATAAACAGCTTGAAGATGCACCTGTCAGAATTGATAGACAAGATTGAACAAGACAGATTACTGTGGAAGAAAACGATAGAATCACAAGAGCATGTTTAGTGAAGAGATACAGTATCAGAGTTTATTGCATGCACTGGAGCAGAAGAATATGATTCCACGAGTATAGGAAAGATATCCGGCATCGAAGATAACATCCATGAAGATATCGACCGCGACTTGACTACTTCATCTATAGTTGTGAATATGATACATGCTACTAAACTACAAATCAGGATTGCTAGCTATAAACTTATCAAATGTATTCCTTCCTTGGCTTTTACTGCTTTATTTTCCCAAATTTCTGCAGACTTTAGAAGATTAGCAAAGTAAGATCCTCCTGAAATTCGCGAATCAGTACGTAGTAAGATTTTTATTCTAATGATTACTCTCGATATATATGGAAACAGAAGCTCAATCTCCTAAGTACATAGGACGTTATGTTCCTCAACAGGATTCTACCTTAAAGGTGACAGGAACAGCTACCTACACTTTTGATGTCGAGCTACCTGGAATGCTATACGCAAAGCTTGTAACAAGCGATAGACCTCATGCAAAGATAGTAAGTATTGACACAAAAGAATCAGAGCAGGTCCCTGGTGTTGTGGCTGTTGCTACAGGAAAGGACTTTAATTTCAGAATTGGTATCTACGTAGGAGATAGAGATATACTAGCGTTTGATACGGTCAGATGGATAGGACACCCGATAGCTGCTGTGATAGCAGAGACTCTCGAAGCAGCTGAAGAAGGAGCTTCAAAGGTGCATGTTGAATATGAAGACCTTCCAGCTGTGTTCGACCCAAGGGAAGCGCTTAAGCCAGAAGCCCCATTACTACATCCTAAGCTTGGAGAGTATAGAGTTTCTCCTGCATTCAAGCCTATTCCAGGCACAAACATAGCCAACAGATTTAAACTCCAGAGGGGAAATGTCGACAGAGCCTTCGATGAGTGCAGTGTCATAATAGAAGATAACTTTTCAATGCCTTACGTAGCTCATGCCTTCATGGAGACCCAGAACTGCATTGGACTGTACAGGAGGGATGGCGTTATTGAAGTCTGGTCCAGTCTTCAGTCACCATTTTCTGCAAGATACCTGATGGCGCAATCATTAGACATACCTGTGAACAATGTGATCATACATAATACATTCTGTGGAGGAGGGTTTGGCGGCAAAGCTGGGCTTGGTTGGGAGCCTCTAGTAGCTATGCTGAGCAAGAAAGCTGGGCATAAACCAGTTAAGCTCATACTATCAAGGAAAGAGCAGTTCACCTCTGCTGCTGTTAGAGAAGCATTTTATGCTCATGTAAAGGCTGGCTTTTCTAAAGATGGGAAATTCCTAGCTTACAAGGCTACCTTCATCATGGACTGCGGAGGATATGGTGATTATACAGTAAATGTCAGCAGGACTGCAGGTTATGCTGCTGATGGATCTTATGATATAGAAAATCTCGACGTTGAGTCTCTAGCTGTATACACAAATAAGGTTCCTACAACTGCCATGAGAGGTTTCGGATATCCAGAGGGCCACTGGGTTCTGGAGCAGATAATGGACAGGGCTGCATCAAAACTTGGATTGGACCCCGTGAAGATAAGATTGATAAATCTTGTCAGACCTGGAGAATCAAGCACAGGTACTGGTGAAAGAGTGAGGGAGGATGCAGGTAATCCTAGGAAAGTTCTTGAGACTATAGTCAAAGAGCTTGGCATAGGGAAGGAAATTGACAAGCCTAATGAACCATGGATGGTAAGGGCTAGAGGTTTCGCGCTTAATGTCAAGGGACCATCGCAACCACCTAATGCATCAGGTTCAGCTATTATGAAGTTCAACGAGGATGGTAGCATAGACCTGCTCGTTGGAACAGGCTCGTTTGGACAGGGGACAACGACTGCGTTATGCATGATAGTTGCGGAGGAGTTTGGTATCCCTCTCGAGAAGGTGAGAGTTCCATTTGATAGGGCAACAGATAGTGAAGCCTATACTTGGCAGACGGTTGGAAGTAGGGGTCTCTTTGTAGACGGAAACGCAACTCTAAGTGCAATAAAGGATGCGAAGAGAAGAATAGTAGATGTTGCAAAGCAGGTTTTTAGAGTACCAGAAGAAGATGTAATTATCTCAGAGGGAAAAGTTTCAGTCAAAGGGAGACCTTGGTTAAGTATAAAGCTCAGTGATATAGCTGCAGCCTATACATATCCAGAGGGCAATGCTATAGGAGGACCTATTATAGGCGCAGGCTATTGGACCTCTGTATTAAACACTTATCTGAACCCTGAAACTGGCCAAGGAATTCCATCTATCTTTCACACCTTTGGTGGGACAGGTGTCGAGATATTACTCAACCTTCTGACGGGAGAAATAATAGTTGAAAGAGCAATTCAGGTTGAAGACGTAGGAAGAGTGATAAACAGACTTGGTGTTGAACAGCAGATGGATGGAGGTTTAGTGATGGGGATGAGTGTATCTTTATGGGAAAAAATGCAGTTTGATCAGCAGGGCTGGTTGTTGAATCCGAACTTCACGGGTTATTACTTGGCTAGGTTCAAAGACCTGCCTAAAGAGATAAAGAAAGTGGCTCTTGAAACTCCCCAAGCAGACGGACCTCTGGGAGCTAGAGGCGTAGGAGAGATGGTTATGATATCTGTCGGTCCAGCTATAGCGAATGCAATATTTAATGCTACAGGTGTGATGCTAAATCACGAACCCATGACACCCGAGGCAGTATGGAACGCTTTGAGGGAACAGAAATCAGAGCTTCTTAATGAGGCGATAAGAGGAATGAAGGAGCACTTTAGACAGACAGAGGAAGTGATGACAAAGCAATGAGTTTTGGATCACCTTATTTTACTCTGCCCAGATTCAGGTATGAGAAACCTGATACCCTAGAAAAAGCACTGTCAATTTTGCAGGAAAACAAGGATGATGCCAGAATACTCGCTGGCGGAGTAGGCCTCCTAAATTTAATGAAGGAGAGGCTTGTTGAAGCGAAGGTGTTAGTAGATATAAAGGGTATAAAAGAACTGCACAAACTAGAATACAAAAAAGGTCAAGGCTTAACGATAGGTTCCACTGTTACTCTGAATGAAATACTTGAGCATCCTATCTTGAAGCAGAGGTATACGGCGTTATACCAAGCTATTTCTACTCTAAGCGATAACAACCTAAGGAACAGGTCAACTCTTGTGGGAGATCTGTGTGAAGCTCTTCCCTGGATAGATTCACCGGCACCTCTCATTGCTTTTGATGCAAGCGTAAACATAACTGGGCCAGAGGGGTATAGAAGCGTAAAGGTAGAGTCTTTCATAAAGGGGATGGCAGAAGTAGACTTGGCGCCAGTAGAGATAGTTACCTCTATAACCTTGCCTGAACAGACAGATACGTCAAGAAGCATATATCTCAAGTTTGCACGCGGTACAGAATTTGGACTTGTGAATTTGGCTGTGGTTGCCTCTAACCTCAAGAAGTATGTTGATAGGTCCGTCAGAATAGTATACAGTGCAATTGATACAAAGCCTGTAAGAGCATTAGAAGCAGAATCTGTATTCAAAGAAGACCTTCCCCCAAGAGACATGATATCAAGAGCTGTAGAAAAAATAAGAGATACAATAGAGCCTATGAGTGACAATTTGGCATCTGGCCAATACAGAAAGCATCTGATGCAGGTCATGACTTATGAGGCTCTTACAAGGATCTTTGAGGGTGCATAAGATGGCAAGAGTCATAACTCTGACTGTAAACGGGCGTAAAAGAGTAGCAAACGTAGAAGATAACGAATTGCTTCTTGACGTGCTTAGAGATAAGCTAGGCGTCAAAAGTGTAAAGGCTGCATGCTGGAGAGGAGAGTGTGGATTATGTTCAGCCATACTAGATGGAAAGGCTGTGAAGACCTGTCTAATTCTTGCTGTAGAGGCTGAAGGAAGCGAAATAACTACAGCTGAAGGTATCTCCGAAGATGACAAGCTTTCTCCAATTCAGAATGC
The DNA here is from genome assembly GCA_029775965.1 of Nitrososphaeria archaeon. Classification (GTDB taxonomy): domain Archaea; phylum Thermoproteota; class Nitrososphaeria; order Conexivisphaerales; family DTJL01; genus JAKAPW01. The sequence continues at coordinate 35,549 of JARVJU010000008.1, forward strand.
TTTTGTTGAATACGGAGCAACACAATGTGGCTTTTGTACACCTGCCTTCATAGTCTCAGCTCATAGTATTCTTCAGAAGAATCCAGAGATAACTGAAGATGAGATAAAGGAGAAGTTGAGCGGGGTAATATGCAGGTGCGGAACCTATAATCAGATGCTACCAGCTATAAAGAAAGCATCTAAAGAATACAGAAGGTCTAAATCAGCTTAGAAAGGATATCTTCTAATTCCTTCTCTAGCTTGACAGGAGGATTCCACTCTACGTGAACTGTTTGAACTCCTTGCTTCTGCAGACTATCGTAAAATATCTCCAAGCCTATGTTTATGACCTTATATTTTCCTTGAAATATGTCTTTCCACTCCATTCAGGACGCCTCCATGTATGATTCGAACACGTACTTTAATTTATTATCGCTCAGTTCGCCCTTGCTACTAATTATAGCTCCAGCCAAAGCCATCTGTGCATTCGTATTAAAGACAAGTACACCATTATCTTTGAGCATGCGCTCCTGTGATGTTTTTACCTGAGGATCATTATCAGTACCACAGACATGCGCCAGTATAGGCAGATACCTCCCGTCCGTAGAAGCTATTTCTTTAGCATTCTTAATTGATTCTATGATAGAGCCAACAGGATCGCTGTTCGCACCATACCCAAGCACAAAATCTAGTGCTATACATGCAACAGATTCGTCTTTCGCCTCTTGCAATAGCCTGAGTCTTCTAACGGTTGGGTCAATCATCGGATGTGCCCTCCCTTTGGTAAACTCCTCCTCTCCTAAGTCCACTATCGTGTTTTGAAAACTTTTAAAAGAGTCTTTTAGTTTAAAGCTTTTATCTAGGGGTGCGTTCGAAAAGACATTATCAAGCAAACTAGAGATGATTATCTGGCTTTCATAGGATAAAGTTCCTCCTGTATAAAGACCTCTTACGAAGCTCTGGCCTTTATTTATCTTCGAATATTCAGGCTCTGTAAGAGAAAGAATTTTCTTAAGACTCAGATGAATATTCTTCATAAAATGATTGTACACATCCGCTCCCTGCAATTTGGCGCATGTAGCAGCGGCAGAATGCAAAGACCTGACATGCTTTATCCTTTCTGATGACTCTATTTTATCACTTCCAAGGAAGCAGAGCACATACTTCTTTTTTGTTGAACTTTCAATAAAATTCTCTATCTTTGCTAGTGTTTGTGCATCTGGAGGCTTGCTGATGAAGCACACATACCTAGTGGCAGGGTCTTCTTCAAGAGTATGTATCGCAGCAAGAGACATTATTCCTCCAACGCCATCTTTTACGTCCCCTCCTCCCACCCCCATTCCTTGTGATATCCCAGACCCTATGTTGCTCAGAATACTAGAAACCTCCTGCAGACCAGTACCTGCTGCTGCAACTATCCCTATATCCCCTCTTTTTACTGCATTTGCGAAGCCCAATCCTATTCCACCTATTATGGAAGTTCCTGCCCCGGGTCCTAAAAGGAAAAGTCCTCTCTGGACTGCATACTTCTTTAGTTCTACTTCATCCTTCAATGGCACATGATCGCTGAAAAGCTGCACGTGCAGGCCTTTATCGAGTAGCTCTTTCACCACAGGAAATGCATATTCACCTGCTATTGATACAATTGCAAACTTTGCATCGGGGAGAGCTTGAAAAGCTTCTTCTATAGAAGAGAATTTTTCTTTGCTTGCAGGTTTTACCTCACCCTCTATAAGTGTACTAATGGTATTAATTATATCCTGAAAGTTTACATCATCTTGCATCAGAACTGATATTATCATATCTGATTCACCAGCATCTTTTGCTTCTTTAGTCAGTAATCCTGCTATGTCTAGCAGCTCTTTATTCGTTGGTGTTCCCATCACTATTGAAGCATCTACTATGCCTCGCATTTTTTTGACCTCTTCTGTTATCTTAAGAAGACGCATAGAATCACGATACATCCCTTTCTTTACAACACAGGCTATCTTTGTCATAACCTAGCTAGTTGCTCACCACTATATTTGTATTGAGAACAAAATTAATAATCAAACGTTCTCTGACCGCTGGTATGAGTATAAAGGAAGAAGTCGAAACAGCGAATAAATTAGCTGTAGAAAAGATGATGGAGAGCAATCCTCTTTTGGTTGACGTCGGTCTTGCTAAGGATAAGATACCTGGCATGCAAGGAAAGATACTTTTGCACGCCGGACCTCCTATAGCATGGGAAAAGATGTCCGGACCTTTGCGCGGAGCTGTTATTGGAGCAAGTATCTATGAAGGGTGGGCAGAAGATGCAAGGAGAGCAGAAAAGCTTGCTGCATCTGGTGAAATCAGATTCGAGCCATGTCATAATCATAACGCAGTTGGTCCTATGGCTGGTGTGATATCTCCTAATATGCCTGTCTATGAAGTTGAAGACCAGAAGACAGGGATAAAGGCCTTCTCTAATTTCAACGAAGGGCTGGGCAAAGTTCTTAGATACGGTGCTTACGATAAAGAAGTTATAGATAGGCTAAACTGGCTAGGGACAACCTTTTCAGAAGTAATGAAAGATGTTGTAGACCAGATAAGGAAGGATAAAGGAGGTCTTTCCTTCAAAAATATAATAGCTCAAGCTTTGACTATGGGTGATGACTGTCATAATCGTTACGTAGCTGCAACTTCTCTATTCATCAGAGAAATCGTACCATACTTGTTTAAGTCAGGATATGACCAAAAAAGGATACAAGAGTTTTATTCGTTTATCAACGCTAATAACTTTACAACTTTGAATATAGGTATGGCAACAGCAAAAGCAATGACATTATCAGCTCATAATATAAAATACAGTACAATAGTCACAACAATGTCAAGGAATGGTACCGAGACAGGAATCAGAGTGAGCGGATTAGGTGATAGATGGTTCACTTCCCCTGCACCAAGAATCAAAGGTTTATGGTTCCCGGGCTATAGTGAAAATGATGCTAATCCGGATATAGGTGATAGCGCGATAACAGAAACAGCTGGATTCGGTGGATTTGCGATGGCTGCGGCTCCTGCTATAATATCATGGGTGGGAGGCTCAGCTTCTATAGCTTTAGAGATAACAAACAAGATGTACGAGATAACATATACAAAGCATAAGTACTTTACTATTCCTTCGCTTGATTTTCAAGGAACACCAACGGGTGTAGATATCAGAAAGGTTGTAAAAACAGGCATTACTCCGCACATTAACACAGGTGTTGCTCATAAAGATCCTGGGATAGGACAGATAGGCGCAGGTCTTGTCGTGTTTCCTATGCAGATGTTTAAGGATGCACTAGTAGCCTTCGCAGAGGAATATTCTCTATAAGTTTGTTATTTTTTGAACGTTTAAAGCTAAATTTTATTATCTTTTTTCTTTTCACACAATCTTATAGAATTGATAGAGAAGGTTACAAAGATGGATTGAATTCACAGCAGTTTTTGAAAATATAGGTCTTCTAATTTTATATAGAGTCTGTATAAATGACAGTAGATGGAAAGGCTGACAGCTGTTTGTGTTGGGTCTAAAGTATTAGAATATTCTGGCTCAATGCCTATATCGATCATAAAGGCATTTGATAATGTAGTTTATGCAAAAACCTCAAAGTCTCACTTGCTTGTCATCACATCGGGTAGCAAGAGGTCAGACATAACTGTAAACGTTGATGCTCCTAAAGGACTTCAGAATTATTTGATAGAAGGAGAGCAGCTTAGTTTGATTGATAATAGCATGGTTGGAAGGTATGCAGACATAATTCTGTCTGAAAACACTTACAGAGGAGGTCTAGCAAAGGGAGATAAAAATGCATTATTATCCTGCAGAGAAGAACTGGTAAAAGCAGCCACTCTACTTAGTATATTGGCTCCGCAGGATGCGATATGTGATAGTAAAGGCAGATTTTTTGAATCGTACAAGCGGGCTATTAATTTACTTAGCCTTGATAACATTCATCAGCCACTGCTTGAGAACATAGGCCTAGGATCCGGTCTAACTCCTTCTTTCGATGACTTTGCCTCTGGCTTTCTTGCTATCTATAACAATTATGCCAGACTTTTCGGAAGGGAAAGAATAATACTAAGCAGAAACCTTATACTTAAAAGAACAAGCTGGTTAAGCGGTTCAATACTGGATTATGCCCAGCATGGCATTGTTGATGAGGACGTTGCGCATGTAATAAACTCAATAAGCAGAGGTGATAAGAACTTTCTATTAAACATTCAAGAGCTGACAATCAAAGGGCATACATCTGGAGTAGATACTGCTACAGGCATAGTTGTTGCAGCTGCCTTACTTATGGGCAGCGAAGCAAGAGGCTTTATGTATGATATTATGCGAATATTAGGCTTAACATAAATACAATATTATTAAATCATATCATCGGTTGCTATCCCATTCTCCCCAGGTTTCTCTAAACACTTTACTTATCTCACCTATTGTTGCTCCTGCTCTTACACATTGAAGCACATATGGAAAGAGGTTATTATTAGGATCTTCCTTCTCAGCGGCATCTGTAAGTTTGGAGAGTCTCCTTTCAACTTCGCCATTATCCCTCTCTTCCCTGTATCGTTTAACTCTTTGAATGACCTTTTCCCTAGTCTTCTTATTTATCTTAAGCACTTTTACTCCTCTATCTTCTTTTTCTTTAAAGATATTTACACCTACGATCTTTACTTCCCCTTTTTCAACACTCATTTGGTACTCATAGCTTGCCTTCTCAATTTCTTTTTGAGGGTAACCTGCCTCTATAGCCTTTACCATTCCTCCTAGCTTTTCTATACTGCTTATGATCTTCATCGCTTCTTCTTCAAGCTGGTCTGTAAGTTCTTCAAGCATGTATGAACCTCCAAGCGGGTCAACGGAATCTGCTACGTCAGTTTCATGCAGAATCACCTGCTGCACTCTCAGGGATAACTTTGCAGCTTCCTCCGTGGGAAGACCAAGAGCCTCATCGTAAGAATTAACATGAAGAGATTGGGCCCCTCCAAGAATAGCAGCAAGAGCCTGAATCGCTGTTCTGATTATGTTCACCTGCACTTGGCTAGCTGTCATCTGCACACCAGCTGTTTGTACATGGAATCTCATCATCTTGGACCTTGGATCTTTAGCATGGAAATGCTCCTCCATTACTTTTGACCATATTCTCCTTGCCGCTCTAAACTTCGCTACCTGTTCAATCATGTTGCTCCTCGCTGAGAAGAAGAAGGATAGTCTAGGAGCAAATTCATCAATTTTTACTCCTCTTTCTAAGAGGGCTTTAACATACTCAATACCATCAGCTATTGTAAATGCAATCTCCTGAGAAGGAGTTGCTCCTGCTTCTTCAAAATGATATCCGCTTATACTTATGCTGTTCCATTTTGGCATATTCCTTGCGCAATACTGTATTATATCTGCACTATATCTCATAGATTGCCTTGGTGGATAAATATAATTGTTTCTTGCTATGAATTCTTTAAGTATATCGTTTTGAACGGTTCCTTCTAGCTGATTAGCGTCTATTCCTTTTTGCTCTGCTGAGACGATATACATAGAGAGCTCTTCCATAGCTGTTGCGTTTATAGTCATAGATGTTGAAACCTTACTTTGATTTATACCCTCGAATATAGAGTTCATTTCCTTCCAGTGAGGAACAGAAACACCTACCCTTCCAACTTCATAGAAGGCCCTTTCATCATCAGGATCCAGTCCAAGTTGTGTTGGTAAGTCAAATGCTATACTAAGACCTGTCTGGCCTTGCTCAAGTAGCATTCTGAACCTCTTATTCGTCTCATTCGCACTTCCATACCCAGAATACTGACGCATCGTCCATGCTCTTCCTCTGTACATTGTTGGGTAGACCCCTCTTGTATATGGTTGCATTCCAGGGAACCCAAGCTTCTCTATGTACTCATCATCTATTTCTTTAGGCAAATATAGCATCTTTATTTCAATTCCATCCTCTGTAACAAACTTCGGCTTTCTTTGCACAGAGCCTTTTGTAACTCTTTGCCATTCTTGATACATCTTTGATCCTTTTCTGCTTGCTACAGTCTGCATATTGGCTATCAAGAAGACATGATGATATATAAGTGATTATATTCAACAGAGATGTGGTCAACTAATACTATTGGACAGAATAATCAAAAGTGCAGGCTATTTTACTCGGAACATATAAAAGTAGCGTAACACCGCTTATGATGCCTCCCCTGATAATTTTTGGTCAGATACTCTAAGCCATCAAGAAAGGACGAAGCCTACAAGTTTCTCACATTTGAGAAACTATTTAAGTACACAACGAATTAATAAATTTCTTTGTCAGAAAATAATCCGGCGAAAAAAGCTAGATTACCTGAGTTATCCTCGGCTTGCTGGGCAGGTGTCGCAGGAATTGCTAAAGAACTCCAAATCGGGCCTGCTACTCTTATCAAGCTTTTGGCAGATATGGAAGAACAAGGGCTGATTAAAGTCAGAACTTTGCACACCAAAGCAGTTGGAAGGCCTGTAAAACAAATTGAGGCTACAGAGCTCGGAAAGGAGTATCTGTGTCTCTTCAAAATGCTCCAACTTAAAGCACTCAAGAGTAAAAGGCAGATCTTATTAAGGCGACTTACGACGCTCAGTATGCAAAAAGAGTCGTAGAGAGGGGCATTGATGCATATGACATCTTTCTCGAGTTGAATGATATTGTCTACTCTAGATGAGTTTCTGTCTAAAGTTACTTCCCTTTTGGAAAGAGCAGGTATTGATTATATGGTAATTGGTGGATATGCATTACCTTCTTATGGTACGATAAGGTCGTCTTGGACATAGCTGTAAAGATACAAACTGAAAAAGGGTATAAGAAATTCGAAAGGTTGATAAAAAGGAGGGTTTAGATCCTAGCATCTCTAATTTTGCCAATCCTGTCAATGTGTTTGTTGATTCTATGCTACATCTCAAGGTTGAATTATGGCTGCGCCCTGACGGTATAAAATGGGATTCTGAGTTGTTGCAGAGGAGAAGAAGAGAGAAGATAGGGAAGGCTGAAGTCTGGGTGGTGTCACCAGAAGACTTTATTGTTACGAAGTCGGCCAGAAAAGATAGGCAAGTACAAGACGAAAAGATGTGAAGAGTGTTTTAGTTCGCTCGGGCGATTCGCTTGACAAAAATTATCTGTATAAAAGGGCAAAAAAGGCAGGGGTATTAGCACTTCTAAAGTCTATTGAAATGATATAGCTCTTATTGGCAAGATAGAGTAAATAAGGTATGCAACCCAAGCCTTTTAGCTCGTGACGGAGATAGCTGATGGCAAATTGGAATATCTATTTGACCTAATCCCGCTGTGTGAGTCCAGCTTCTTTATCCTCTAATTCTTACAGGTATCTCATCCTGTAAAAGTGGGTGAGACTCGCATTAAGTATACGTACTGTGCCTTTATTTAGCTCTGCTTAAGAGAGCAAAGAGCAAAAAACTGCCTAACTGATACTCGCTGGTTTGTTAAAAACTGCTGGTCGCACTAGACTAATTGTTCGAAGCGTAATGGACAAAAGAAACTTTTCGATAGATGAATATATAGAACTGTTGATAAAATAGACAGAAGACCACGTCTACGTCAGAGTTCAGCGAGCTCCTAACTTCCTTATATTGCAACTTCATGGTCAAGAAGAGTCATTCTTAGAGTCAGCAAAAAAGGAATCAGATACTGCCATAAGAACTATCAGAAATATAAAGGAACCGAAAAGTAAAATCCCAATGATCGGATTGGGCAGAACTTTAGAGCTTTCGGTAAAGTAGATTGACACAAGAGAAGCTGGCAACGATATGATTACAGATAAGAATGAGGCTAAAGCTATGAGCGTTCCAATTCGATCATATTCTTCTAGCTGCGAATCGGTAAAGTTAACAATTCCAGATGTAATAGAACTGAACGACAAATCACTAAGAGAGGCTGCTAAGCATAAAGCAGTAAGTAGTGAAATAAAGAAAAGAGCATTAGGCTTTAGTGCAAAGACCATAACTCCCGTTGCCGCAAGCATGAACCAAGAAAGAGAAGCAGCTTTCCTGTTTTGGATTGCCACACCCACAAAATAAATCATTGCCGAGATTGCAATTGCTATTAGGCCATAAGGAGTTTTGCCAGTTATGAGCAGGATTGTGATCAAAGTAGCAAGAGAATAAAAGAATATAGATGTTGACCATTTTAATAGTTTTAGAATCAACTAACCAAACCCCACTTTTGCTTCCACATTTCTCATGGAATGTGAGATAGGAATAGCTATATCCCAGTCAACGACTGTGGCATATTTTCTCACCTGGTTCAAAAACACCTTTCTATTCTGGATGAAGAGTTTTGTTGCTATTCTCCTTTCCCGATCTTTCAGCCTGCCTATTCTTTCCGACCATATATCAGGAGCAACAACTAAGGTATTGAAACCATCTTCATGAAGAGCAGATACCGAATCTAAAATCTCCACATCAGCTAGAGGTGTAATAATAGTTACCTCATTCACTTTTGGAAAAAGGAGCCTGAGGTAGCTGTTTACTTTACTGATTTGCCACCTTCTTCCCGCTCTAAAGTCTGATAAAGCAGCAAGTATCTTTCTCAGCTGCTTAAATCCATATGCTGGAGGAACTTTTTCTAGCAAATCACCCATTATCATCAGCCCTACTTTGTTTCTAGACATAAGGGAGGAATAGGCAATTGTTGCAGCAGCGCTTGAGCAAAATCTGAATTGTACTTTCTCATCATCCTCTGCAAGCAATGCAAATCTCGAATCCAGAACTATCATCAGCTCACCCGCCAATTCAGAAGTATACTGATTTGTAAAAAGAGCTGAATACCTAGCAGATGCCTTCCAGTTGATTCGTCTTAATCTATCCCCAGGAACGTAGTTCCTTACAGAATAAAATTCCTCCCCTTCACCCTGTCTTCTAGACCTGTTTTCGCCAGGTTCATTTCTTAGAGAAAGCATCAGAATGCTGTGCCTGCTTGTTTCAACAAAGGGATAGGCTCTTATTTCTTCATATGTTTGGATGATCTTTCTTTTATGAAATATCTGAAGCGGATCCATCACTTCAATGCTTATTTTTGATAGCATGTATCTACCCGGAAGTGAAGCTGAAAGAGAAAAGTTAAACGATTTTGTCTCATTGTTTTTTAAACCGAGCAGAATTACGTTTGAGCCATCAACAAGCTCCATATTACTCGGTAATTCATCCGTTACCTTGACAACTGCCAACCTTTCACCGTTATTTTGAATTTTTAGCTTTATGCTCAACGTATCGCCTTGGAGAATTACCTTTCTTTCTACCAATCTTGTCACGTCAACCTCAGTATGTAGCGGAAAGGCAACCCTGGCCATCAGAATGAAGATAACCGCTGGGAGTGAAACCATGCTTATGGCAGGAAGGTAGAAGAATGCGCCTAGTGCCACTGATAGAATGGCTATGGTAGAGATGTAATAGCCTCGAGCAGTAAACACTCAGTCCACCTTCGGGACGGGGACTTGCTCCAGTATCTCTTTAACTACAGCGGCGCTCTTTCCTCCTCTGAGCATCTGCTCAGGCTTCAGAATTATTCTATGTGAAAGAGCATCCAAGGCTATCTGTTTTATATCATCAGGTATTAAGTATTCCCTTCCGTGCATCCATGCAGATGCCTTGGAGAGTTTTAGAAGAGCCAGCGTTCCTCTTGGGCTGGCCCCTATCTCGACATCCTTGTGGACCCTAGTCCTTCTTACAATCTCTACCATATAGTTGAGCAATGATTTGTCTACGTACACATCTTCCACTCCTCTTCTCATCTCCTCTACCTCTGGTGCATCAACTACAACCTCAAGTTCAACATCATCATACTTTCTCTCGTTTCTTTTCCCTGCGATGCTGAACTCTTCCTGTGCGCTGGGATAGCCAACTGATATTTTGGCTAGGAATCTATCTACCTGTGCTTCAGGCAGAGGGTATGTTCCTTCATATTCTATCGGGTTCTGTGTAGCAATTACCATAAACGGCCTTGGCAGCTGATATGTCGAATCCTCAATTGTTACCTGTCTCTCCTGCATAGCCTCCAATAGTGCGGACTGGGTCCTTGGAGGAGCCCTGTTCACCTCGTCAGCAAGGACTATGTTTGCAAAAAGAGGCCCCTTTCTGAGTACAAATCTGGATTCATTCCTGTCGAAGACAAACGACCCGGTTATATCAGCAGGAAGCAGGTCAGAAGTGAATTGTATTCTTTTGAATTGAAGGCCTAAAGTCCTTGCAAAAGACTTTGCTATCAGTGTCTTGCCTAGACCAGGGTAGTCTTCGATAAGTACGTGCCCTTCACAGAGAAGGCACATCAGAAGTTTCATTATAACTTCTTCCTTCCCAACGATGGCTCTGCTCATCTGATCAAGTATCTTCCTCACTGCCTTGTTAATCGGTTCAGCTATATCTTTCATCAGCCATCTTGTCCAGCAGTTTTTCTAGAGTCACCAAGTATAGCTTCCTTTCCTCTGAATCCTTTATTTTTATAAATCTCTTCTTGGATGAAAGTCTTCTTATTTCATCAGCATTCAGAAGGCTTTCAGCCTTCCCCTTAGCAGATGCAAGCTGTTTGAGATTTTCAAGTATATATCTTCTTGCTTCACTTTCGCCATCTGCTGCCCTTTTTACCGTCAACAGCATCTCATCCTTTCTTGTCAAAACAACTTTTTTAGTTATCTCATGGTCCGGCCTCATCGACAAAGATAACCCTATGCCAAGGAATAAAAGAAAATACAAGCTAATCATTACTGTAACGTCGTTTTCACCAAGAACTGCATTCAACAAAATAAGGGCGATTGAAGCCGTGGCTGTGATCGCTGCTAACCTCATGTTCTTGCCTATCAGCATTAACCGCCTACCCAGTCCGTTCCCAGCAGCTTCTCTTCTATCTTCTTTACCGATGTGATTGCAGCGCTCACCTTCCCTTCATCAATAGGATAGATGCTGTATCTAGCCTCTTCGAACGCCGATGTAAGTGTCATAGCTTCAGGGTAAATTTTTGGTGAATTTTTCTCTATTTCATTTAAGTACTCTCTTGGGGTAAGAGTTAAGACTTCTTTTATTCCCATTTTTTGTGCAGCAGAAATCAGCCTACCATAACACAGGTAAACTTTCTTCCTCATTTCATCTTTCTCGGAATATGCTAAACTAAATATATCCTCAGCCTTTGAAGCTTCCCTTTCTTCTTCGTTTTTTTGGAAGTCTCCTGGCATAATATATGCAGCAGTTTTGTGTCTCCTAACGTAGGTAGAGGAAAGAATCGCAAGCAGTACTATTATGGAAATTAAGAAGTATTGCAATTCATAGAGATCAAAATTGAAACCTGGAAAGTGAACGAGCAAAGTCAACATACCATAAGTAAACGTACCAAGCAAGGCTAGAAATAAAATAAGAAGCATTTCTTTGAGGCTTGTCACAAGTCTGTCTCTAATCCAAGTCATAAGAAAGGCTGTGAGCAAGAGCAACGCACCGAGCATAAGGATCCCTGCATCAGTGTTTGATTCACCTTGGCCTTGCGTTGGATTAACTATTATCGAACCTCCTCTGCCTGGGGGCTGAATAGGTGTACCCGAAAAGCTTGCGAAGTGTATGCCAGAAGCATTTACTATAAAGGCCGCTACAGAAGCGGATAGAATAAGAATAATCCCAGCTGATAGAATAAGCTCAACTTGAACTGCCTTCAACACTATGCTATAATGTCTAGTAGTATTTTATTTTAGCTGTATATAGATTCTCTTGTCTTTTGTAAAAATATCCCTGCCTAAATTTAGAGTAGGGAATCCCGGTGTGATTGTTCTAAAATACAATACAGCCACGTAGGGATACTGCGCTTTGCCCGCTAAATCACCATTTTGTTGACTTTCTCGATCTTCTAATGTATTATGATTAATGCAGCTGCAAGCACTATCGCTGAAAAAGTGAAGCAGTAATTAAGTTGAGTAGGATAGCAGGATCTTACGGGCAGGTTAATTGTGTTGATTTTTACAAGAGAAGTCTTCAGTCATGCTGGTCCAAGTAGAGCAGGTAAGAGTTACAAAATCTAAAATCTACCATCTTTCATAATGCACAAACTCATTCCAATTTCTTCTTCCTCTCTTTAGCGAGGGAGATTTGACATCCTTATCTCCATAGCCAATTGATATTACACCGACCGGATGAAAATGGTCAGGTATGCCTAGCAATTCTTTCATCTCATGTACCCTGGTGACTCCGGTGAAGGCAGAAGCCAAAGCTAGGTCGACAGCTGCAAGCATAACAATCATGCAGCTGGCTCCAGCATCAAAGAACCAGTATGGCGTGGGCCATTCTATTTCTCTCCCGTTCTTTAGCTTATCTGGCTCACTGTATCTGTCATGGTATATCTTTTCGCTTATACACGCTACAATAGCAACAGGTGCTTCGCTTATCCATCTATGGAACCCAGCTTTTGCATATTCTTCTTCTCCCTGTAGTTCTGCCAATCTCTTCTTCCTTTCAGCGTCTCTGACAACAACATAAGCTACACCTTGACTGTAGCCAGCGCTTGGAGCATGTTGTGCGAGCTGAAGAATAAGGTCTACCTTTTCCTGTGGGATATCATCTTTCTTAAAATGCCTGACCATCCTTCTCTTCTTTACCACTTTTTGAAACTCCAAATTTTATGACCTCTGTATCATTAAGTTATGACGAAGTTTTTAATGATTTTTCTGTTCATGTAGGACTAATGTTTATCTGAGTCGTAAAGGTCTTCTTTCAGTATTAGCATTTCTTCGACGATTCTTAGTTCGAAGCTTCCAGCAACTCTTTTAGCTGGATGCATTTAAATATGGATGAGCAGCTTGCTATATTATGCTACAAAATCAAAAAGCAGACTTATTCAGGTCATATCATCATTCAACAAAAATCTTCATACTTCCGAATGCATGGGATGTTCCTACAGCAAAGCTGTTTGAGAATGTTGGCTTTAGGGCAGTAGCGACAACAAGTGCAGGCATGATGGTAGCTCTTGGCTATGAGGATGGAGAATACATACCAAGACAAGAATACATAGCTTCTGTTGCAAGAATTGCCAAAGTTCTGACAGTACCTTTGAGTGTAGACTTGGTATCAGGATTTGGTAGGAATGCAAAAGGTGTAGCTGATACTGTAAAGGCTGTGGCTGATGTTGGCGCAGTAGGGGTAAATATAGAAGATTTTGAGCATACGAGCAAAAAGTTGTTCAGCATTGAAGAGCAGGTTGAAAAGATAAAAGCCATAAAAAAGCTTACACCAAACATATTCGTAAACGCAAGGACAGATGCATTAAGGTTTGCCTCAGGAGATGAAGAAGAGAGATTCAAAGAGGCGTTGAAGAGGGGAGAAGCATACAGAGATGCTGGAGCTGATTGCTTATATCCCATGGGCCTAGTAGATAAAGAGAAAATTGCAAGGTATGTTGACAGTATAAAGTTTCCTGTCAATATCATGCTAAGAAAAGGGATCCCGAGTATTAAGGAGCTGGAGGAGCTTCATGTTGCAAGGCTGAGCTTTGGTCCATCAGCAGCTTATGCTGTTATTGGGTTTCTTAAAATTGCCTCCAGGCAGATACTTGAGAAGTATGATTACAGTATGATGCTGGAGAATGCGATAGACTATGAAGAACTGAACAGCCTTGCAAAGAAAACATTTAACAAGGGAAGATGATTTGAATCATTTTTATCTAATCTCGCAAGAAGACCCCGTCCGCAAGGGCGGGGTAGTTCACTTGACAGGTAGCCTCGCTTTCTGTGTAAAGTTCTTGTATAATGGGTTGTATACCATTATGAAGATCATTATAGCTGTTTTGAAGCCATCAATATCGACTTGCTGAGCTGCCTGACGTATTCCTCTGGGCTCAAAGGGTTATCATCCCACCATATTGTATAACAGAGCAGGGAACCAAAGAAACTCCTCCTCAGAACAATTGGTATTTTATTCCCTGAAAGCTTTTCCACATTACTGAAAAGCATATCCATCTTGTCCAAGCATGCCAACTTTAGTCTTTTTTTTATTGTCTTATACCTGTCCTTATTCGCCATTGTAGCTATGAGTAATGACCTCATGTTGCTGTCTTTGTATTTCTTCATAAACGCCATTCCAAAGGCGTTCAGCATCTCCTCTGCACCTTTATACCTGCCGTCAAGGGTTGCCTGAATTACATCATAGGGGACAGAAAGCATTGCAATATGCTTTATCAGGTCATCCTTCTTCTTGAAATACAGAAAGACTGTGCCCTTGCTCAGCCCGCTCCTTTTTGACACTTCGTCTACTGTCGCTGAATCGAACCCCTTTTCCGCAAAGACATTTACAGCCGCCATAATAATTTTATCTTTGCTATTCTCCATCTGGCCCATATATTATGCTATAGTAGCGGGGTATTTTAATATTACTGACTAACCGGTTACTGACTGACCCACCGGTAAGTTTATAAACTGACTGACCGTATAGTCATATGATGGTATATGCAGAATAAAAGAAAGATTGGATTGGATTTCGGCATTATAAGCGGCGCCGAATGGCTGATAATAATTGCAGCATTTATAGGAAGATACCTTTTGCAGTTCTACCAGACTTCAATAGGTTCACTGGGACTTGCATTTGGGATGAATTCATTTGAAATAGGTATAGGGTTTGCGCTCTTCACCGTTATGTTTGCTGTTGCTGCAGTACTCATGCATAGCTTCAAACCCAGCCAGCTCAAGACAGTTGAAATAGTTTCACTGGCATTATTGGGAATAACCATGCCCCTTTACATAATAGCAAAGGGATATGCAGTTGTTTACACGCTGATGACAATAGATGGATTCATAACCGGCCTAGTCATGGACTCATTCATGACTATGGCAGGGATGGCTTCGCTAGATCAGTCAAAAAGGCAGGTAGAGCAGGCAGCCTTTTCCTTCTGGGTTGCGCTTGCATTGATTGTTGCGCCTTTTACAACAGGCCTCATACTTGGCCTGGGCATAAAGGAGATATTTCTGATATTTGCAGTAATGGCATTTATAGCAATCCCGTTTGTGATTGCATTAAGGGGAAGCTATGCTCTGAAGTATACTGAATCAAAGGAACATGAAAGAGGTAGCTTCAGTTCGCTTTTCCACAACCAACAGTACAACTGGGCTGTAATTGCTGCATTTGCATACACAATACCATTCTTCATAATATTATCTTTTGGCACTTACTATGGACAGGTTCTCGGGCTGTCTGCGAGTAGTGTTTTCTATTTGTTAGCAGCGATGTTTGTAGGAGATGTCGTGACAAGACTCATCATCAGGATCAGGTCCCCAGTACAGAACAAGCGTCCTTATATGATATTTGCGGTGTCAATTGCAATGCTTGCTGCAATATTTCTTGCACTGAGCTCTTTTTCATTGGTATTCTTCGTTCTTGCATTTCTGATAGCAGCAATCCCTGATGGCATAGCATGGACACTGGGATTACAGATAGCAAACACCACATTTAAGCCTGAGGATATAGTGAATTCAACATCGTTCTTCAGCTCCAGCATGATGATAATGTCAGCTCTCATGCCTCTGGTAGGATACATGGCTTCATTGAAGGAATTTAGCTTTACAAACACCTTCTGGATATTTGCAGCATTAACTGCCATATTCTTTACATGGGAACTTCTACTCAGGCAGGGAAAAGGAACCAAGGTGGTTGGCTAAAATGTCTTTTCTAGCGGCTGTCTTTGCAACTATCATTAACTTCTTCGCCGCACTGCTCTTTGGGATGCTTGGAGTAGGTGCGGCACCTGTTTTCATTCCTACTATCGAGGGCCTCGGTTACGGAATAGCGACAACTGTGTTTCCTCTGGCCATACTGTTAAACGGCATAAACAGCGGCTTTGCACTGATCCCATTTGCAAGAGCACGCAACGTGGACTGGAACAGAGGAACTGTCTTGTCAGTTATAGCAGCGGTGTTTGCGTTCACAGGCGCTTACTTCGCAGCTGATATTCCAGCTCGGACGTTGCTATACTTTCTTGCCGCTGTGCTGATTCTGCTCAGTGCATGGACCTTTGCGAGGGTGAAGAGAGAGGGAAACTCGGGGAACCCAAGCGGTAGAAAAGTAACCTTGATTGCCTTTCCTGCCTCTATTTTTGCCGGATTCGTGGGCGGGTTGCTTGCTATTGGGGGTGGAGGCTTATTAGTTCCTTTTCTTATGATATCAGGCTACAATACAAAAAATGCAGCAGGAACTACTGCTCTAGTGGCTACGGTAGCAAGTGCAGGAGGATTTCTTGGATTCCTTACCCATGGGTTTATTCCCCTAAATCTTCTTCTTTACTCTACTATAGCAATTGCTATTGCCTCTATCCTTGGTGCTTGGTTCTCGATCAGACTGGCAAAGCCATCCTGGCTAAGGCTCCTTCTTGGTCTGATACTTCTGGCTTCAGCTTTAAAGATAGCGGTAACGTTGATCTGATACAGGATGCTTCTGGAATTTCGTCACATCTTTATTTTGTAAGAAGGTTTGCATTTATTTTCTGAAGGCTAAACGGAAATGAAATGGAGAGAGTGTTAATATAATATGTAAATGTTGAAAGAATTCAATAAATAAAATCACAATTAATTGCACTCAGCAGATACATGCAAGCATGAGTATATTATCTACAGGTTTGATGATAGGTTGTAAAGATGATATATCTTACCAAAGGTTTTATTCAAGGAAGTCTGGGGGATGAATGTCTTGAGGTTTGAAATTTCAGAAGAAGTAGTATATTCCGATAAAGACGTATTACATATAATATTTCCTATGAAGAAAAGCAGAATCGCAGCTGAATACCTTGTTGAGCACTTTAGAAATAACGGTGGTTATATAACAAAGGAACAGATGAGCGAGATAGCAAACAGGCTGGACAAAGGACTAATAACAGAAGAGGAAAAACTGATAAAATATAGCAGGAGAAACTTCTATCTTACAGTTGTGAAGAGACTTGTAGAACTTGGTTTTGTTCAAAAGAACGTAAGGCACAGAAATCCCAGTACTGGCAAAGAAGAATTTGCATATATGAGAAACATATTCGATATCCCCTCAAGGCCCCCCTCTGTAGGATTCTGGAGATTATCCTATTTCATATGCAGAAAGTGGAATAACCTGTTCTCTCAATCTTAAAGTCCTTTATTCTCGCCATAAAAGTTGATAGAAGCGACATCTTTTAGCTGTCTTCTGCTCTTTTTACCTCTGATTTTCTTACTTGGATATCCAAAGGGAATAACGGAAATAATTCTGAATTCTTTTGGAATACCGAGTAGCTCTGAAATCCTTTCTCTGTCAAGCATACCAACCCAGCATGACCCTAATCCAAGTCCCCATGCAGCTATCATCATGCCTTGTATGCACCTTGCACTATCGATTATGTACTGAGGGTAGTTAGGGTCTATGCAAACAGCAACAGCAAATGCCGAGTCTGAAATATATCTACCTGTCTGTGCAAGCTCCCCTATCTTTCTGAGCAACTCTTTGTTATTAATAAGAATAAAATGCCATGCCTGCTTATTGTAGGCGCTTGGCGCCTGTCTTGCAGCTTCTAAAACCTTCTTTTGTAGCTCAAACGGCACTTCATTCTTTGAAAACTCTCTAACTTCTACTCTGCTCACAACAGCTTCATATGCGTCCATATTACGTATTTATTCAGCGTTATATTTAAATTATGATATGCTACAAATAGTATTCCTAAAATATACGTAGACATGTGGGAATCTCACATTGGAAAGCAAAAAACCTGTGCTCACAGCTTTTACAGCCAACCTTTTGGTAGCTTTAATGAAAGTGACGTTGGCAATTTTCAGCGGAAGCACTGTACTTTTTGCTGAAGCCGCTCATTCTATTTCTGATACTGTAAACCAGCTCTTTTTGCTGCAAGGCATAAGGCTGAGCAGGCAGCCGCCTTCACAAAGATATCCTTTTGGAAGAGGAAAGGAGCAGTTTTTATGGTCTTTTATTGCTGCTGTATCTGTCTTCGGCATATCTTCGCTTCTTTCAATATGGGAAGGTATTCAGAAGCTTATACTCCCAAGCTACCCTAGGCATCTAGAGAGCTCTCTGGTTTTTCTTGTAGCTATAGGAATCATCGAACTGTATGCACTTAGGATTACGTACACAAATATAGTAAAAAGAGCGAGTAGAAGAAAGGTTAGTGGTCTAAGACATTTCTTCTCCATTGAAAGAGATCCCATAATACTTGCCACTTTTTTGGAGGATATAGTGGCTGTAGCAGGTATCTTGGTAGCAGCAGCTAGTATATACCTGTCTTATGCGCTGAAACTGGTGACTTTCGATTCAGCAGGCTCTATAGTCATAGGTCTTATGCTCCTTGCTTATGGTGCAGTCCTTGCTACTCAGAGTAAGAGCCTTTTAGTAGGAGAGGGGCTTCCACAAGATTATATCGATAGAATAAAAACACTTGTACAGGCTATGCCTGAGGTAATAAAGGTTCTTGATGTAAGGGGTGTGTACTTTGGTTCTAACAGCATAGTACTCGGACTCGATGTATACTTTATACCTGGGCTAGATACGGTAAGACTGCAATCAGCTATAGACAAAATCGAAAAGACACTAAAATCAGAAATAAAAGAAATAGCATATATTTATGTTGAAGCGGAAAATCCTCAGGTGGAGCCTCCAGAGTCAGAATGACCATCAAAGTCTTCTAGCTTATGTTGCTGCATCATTCGGTTTATAAAAGCATCAGCCTCTTTAAGTACCTCTCTCGTATTTTCATGGGATGCTTGTTTCAGAGCATCGTGCAGATTAAGCCATACGAATCCATCATGCTCTGATGAGATCTTCACGTCCTTACTACTGCTCTCTGCAGCGAAGAATACTACCGTCTTGTGAACCTTTACTCCACCAGGTCTAGTGTAAAAATAGCTTATACTCTTTCTAAATCCTTCCAAAAATACAAGCTTCAAACCAGTCTCTTCCTTGGTTTCTCTTACAGCTGCTTCTTTTTCTTCTTCGTCTTGTTCTATATTACCCTTCGGCAGGTCAAAGTTATTTCTGTTTTTGAGCAAAAGATAAAGAAGCTCCCCTTTTTGTGAGAAGAATACTACAGCCCCAGCAGACCTTTCTTCCTGCATACAAAATACTTGCAGGGTGGAGAGATTTAACTATTCGTCTGTAAAGAGATAATTCTAATCCCGTTCAACTTTACTGAGTGTTTTGCCGATATCTCAGATAACTGTATCCTATAATCATACTTTGAAAAAGACAGCAGAAAGTAAGCAGACAAGTGACAGTGCCGGAGAAAGATCTTATTGTGTTAAGACCTGCAGAACAAGCCTGCTATGGAGGTGGTCTTTCGCCAAGTGTCACGTTAACATTAATTATTCTACCATCCCTGAGTAATGTAAGAACAACTGTTTGCCCGGGCAATGTGTTCTGTTCGAGATAAGAGCTAAGAACGTCGCCATCAGTCACTCTGGTACCGTTTATTGCTAGGATTATATCACCCCCAGCAACGATCTGCCCCTGAACTGTGTTTACGGTTTTATTTCCGCCTATTATGCCTGCTTTAGCAGCGGGGCTGTTAGGTGCAACAGATTCAACAAGCCATCCATATGTAACATTTACTCCTATTGCTGTAGCTATGTATGGCGTCATATCTGTTCCGCCTATTCCTAGGTAAGGATGCATGTTGTAACTACCTGTAGCTATAAGACTTGGTAGCTCTCTAAGTATAGTATCCGCAGGGATTGCAAAGCCCAGCCCCTGAGAATTACTAACCTCTGCTGTTGTTATTCCTATTACATCCCCACTTGTATCCAAAAGCGGACCGCCACTATTCCCAGGGTTTATTGGTGCGCTGAACTGAAGTACATCAGCTATCGGGTAACCATTAGTGGTACTCTCTGTTATTGTCCTTCCTACCTGACTTATTATTCCGAATGTCATAGAGCCTGCAAGACCAAACGGGCTGCCTATGGCTACTACAGGTTCTCCTACCTGTACTGATCTAGATGAAACAATTGTTAAACCTTGAACAAACACTGTTCCATTAACATGCAGCACGGCTAGATCGCTGTACGGGTCAGTTCCGAGAACTCTTGCATTATACGCTACTCCGTTGTAAAAGGTGACAGTTATGTTCTGTGCACCGTTTACAACATGGTAGTTTGTAATGATAACAGGCTGACCATTATAATAATACACAAACCCTGAACCCTGAACCATCTCGTACTGCTGAACGGGCCCGAAGAATCCGATAACAGTCTGTGGAACTATCCCTTCCACAACTACCACAGAATCCTTAACAGAATTGTATAACTGTGTAAGATCTGATAAGCCTGTAATATTAGAATATGAGTTGCCAGCGCTTATCTGGCTAGAAAGAGTATTAACCTCACCCTGCAATGCGCCTATCATGCCATTAAGAGAGGCTACTTGGGAATTGAAGTTTCTCTGTGCAAGGCTATAGCCTATTATCGCTCCAGCAGCTGATCCAGCTATTATTCCTATTATCAGAATAGCTACCAGCTTAGAGGAAGTGGATGTGGAACTTTGAGGAGACATTTGCCTCTAGCATTTAGCATGGATAATAAAAATTAATCGTCGTTTTCACTTCTTTCTTCTTGCTTGTTCTTCTTTTCTTGGCCTTATTTCTAGGCTTACTCCTAGCAAGTCTTCCAAGAAGTCTATATTTTCCCCTCCCTTACCTATCAACCTTGGTATAGAATTCTTCCCAACATGAACTACAGCTTTGTTTCCTGATACCATTTCGACTTCTACCTTAGGGTCATAGCTCTTTAGCACCTGAGTTATCCTTTCTTCCGCCAGTCTAGTCACACCCGGTTCATGAGCTTGCTTCTCTTTGATTGGCACAACTACGTTTTCCTCTCCATATGTGTAGATTTCATACTTTAATTTACCAGTTTCAAAGTCTTTGACCTCTACAAGAGGTCTAGCTAGGTCTTCTTCAACCATACCTGTAGGAACTCTAACTGCAAGGTTAAGCTCGAGAACTTCTTTTATCTGTCCATCTCTTACATATATAACAGTATCAAGTACATGAGGTATCATCCCTAGCTCAATCCTACCCATGAATCTTTGTATCGCATCCACAGGGCCGCTGGCATGAACAACTCCAACCATTCCCACACCAGCCAGCCTCATGTCTGCAAAGACGGCGAAGTCTCTGCCTGTTCTCACTTCATCAAATATCGTATAATCAGGTCTCACAAGGAGTAGCATCTCTGCAGTTTTGGCAAAATCTCCCTCGAGCTTACCATACTGAGTTATTTCAGGCCCAACTTGCAAATCCCTTGGCGATTCCAATGTTTTAACTATCTTTCCCAGCTTCATGTAGTATTCTGCTATGCTACTAGCTAGAGTACTCTTGCCTGAGCCTGGAGGGCCTGCGATCAATATTCCTTCAGCTCTTTCTCTTAGCCTAGATATCAATCTATCTGAGACTTGGTAATCCTCTAGTGTAAGCTTGACTATAGGCCTCACTATGGTTATTTCTAATCCGTCACTGAACGGTGGTCTTGCGACAGCGAAGCGATAGGCACCAAACTGTGTTACAGTCATACCGCCCATCTGGATCTCCTCAAATGATTCCTTGCTTATTCTGGCAGCTTCATGCACTTCTTTTTCTATCTTCTCCAGCTCTTCTCTGTTCATAGGTCTGTCATCAAGCTTCTCAAGCCTGAAGTCTCCTGGCTTACCTCTTTTCGCCATTGGAGCTACACCTTCCTTAAGATGTACACTTAGTGTTTGATTATCAAAATATTTCTCGAATTCAAGGCCTGATAGCTTCACTTGGGGCCTGAAATATCTTACCTTGATTCCTTCGGCTTCAGCTACAAGGTAAAGGACATAATCTGCAGTGTAAAGGATCCCGTTCACATCTCTCGCCACGTTTCTTATAATAGCATCTATTCTACCACTTCTAGCTAATTTTATATCATCAAGACTTGGTGTCTGCCCTTTAAAGTAAAATGGTATTCCTTTTTGTTCACATGTCTCTCTGATGGATTTCAGGTGGTCAAGACCTATAAAGCCGACATCCACATTTTTTGAGGCCTGAGCCTGAAGCTCATCTAAAGCAGCATGAGGGATGCATATCTCCACGTTGTCAAGCTTTCCAGTATTTAGTTCCGGTATAATTGCTCCGCTTATCAGAACACTGGTATCCAGCACCAATATATCAGGCATCTAAGTATGCTTATGTCTGCATGGTAATTATCTGTTTTGCTAGGTATTCAAAATGCATGCTCAACAGTCTACAGAATATGATATCGGCCATATCCTTGATCATACTTGAATAGCCAAGTTGGTATAGAGTATGATACATTTCAGTTGACGACATGATATTGCATGAAGAGAGATGTTTCTTCCGTACAGCTATAACGTGACTGTCTGTGAGGTATAAATGCCACATGCCATTTTCGTTATGTCAGCATGCGAGGTCTTAGTTTTAAATTAATCCTATGTATATAAAGTATATCGCGAATACGATCAGACCTACGGCTGAGGCGTACCTTATAATCGTTATTATTCTCGGGCCGTAACGAGTAGATATTCTCCATATAAAATAAGGAAATGCTATTATCCATATAATTAAACCTGTAAAGAAGCCAAGGGCTGAAGATAGTCCAAAATAGTACACCATCGCCAACCCAACCGTGAGCCACCACCCTATTTGGAAAGGGTTTGTCAGTCCTAGGCTCAGACCAGTTAGATAGCCACCAGAAACAGAAGAAGCCTCCAAAGACGAACTGTTTAAAATTTTGTAGGCTATGAAAATAAGCAAAAAAGCACCAACAATCGATACAGGTTTAAAAAATTCAGATGGTATATGTCCATGCAGTAATAATACTAATACGAGGAATATGGCATCTGCTGTGACAGCACCGAGTCCTACCACAGTCCCTTTGAGTGCCTTTACTGTTGCAGCTGATGCTATTAGAGCATTCATCGGTCCAGGAGGTGCTG
Organism: Nitrososphaeria archaeon; assembly: GCA_029775965.1. Lineage (GTDB taxonomy): Archaea > Thermoproteota > Nitrososphaeria > Conexivisphaerales > DTJL01 > JAKAPW01. Next base: position 58,458 of record JARVJU010000008.1, read on the forward strand.
CTAGGGAAAACGCCATTCCTAGACCGACGAGAGCAGTAAGCAGAGTCACATTGCTTGCCAACAAACAAAGGTCATAAAAAATCTTTTAGCTTGGCTATCTTAAGCCTCCAATAGTAGCTAGGGTTCCTGCTTAATGACAGAAAAAGCCACACATGTCTCAGTCCTCTCTACCCCTCTGGTCATTCTCAACTTTTCTAAGACTAAATTACCTATATCTTCTACTGATTTTCCTCTTACCTTCAGTATTATATCCCATTCGCCAGATATCAAAGATACCTCATAAACATCAGGTATTGTTGCTATCTCTTCTGCCAGAGCCCTTTGGGAGATATTGCTATCAGGGCGGAACGAAAGAAGTATGTAAGCAGTTACAGGGATACCTATCTTTTTATAGTCTGGTATTGCTGTGAATTTTGCTATTATTCCGTTGCTTATCATCCTCTTTATTCTTTCCTGAACAGTAGCACGTGGCATGGATAATCTGGCAGCTATCTCTACAGCTGATAGCCTTGCATTCTGTATTAAAAGGTTCAGTATACTGACATCTTTTTCGTCCAAGTCCATGAGCATATTGCTCGTTTTAAGTGTATAATATACTTTTTTATAAGCAAAGTGCTATCGTTGCTAGCAAAATGTTTTTACCCATGAATAATTCTTTCTAACGGGATGAAGTCGTTGCAAAAAGAGGGTCATCTTGTTCCGCAGCCTCTGGAGATGCTGAGCGATGAAGGCTTAAGACGAAAACAGTTCTTTGCTACTTTGACATCTCATACATTAAAATATCTTTCAGATCAGCTTGTTGAGAGAGGTTTTTACTGGCTTCTGCCGATTGTATTCTCAAAGTCTACAGACCCGTTGTGGCCTGACCCTAATGCGTCAATAGAGAAGAGAATTGAAATAGAGATTTACGGCCAAACAGTAAGGACTATGCAAAGCATGATCCTTCATAAACTTGTGGCAACCTCGATAGCTTATGAGAAGCTCTTCCTGCTATCACCAAACATCAGAATAGAAAGACGCGAGAGAAGCTCTACTGGTAAGCATGCGTACGAGTTTACGCAACTTGATTTCGAGATCCGGGATGCCCTATCTTCGAACGTGATTGAATTGGTGGAAGAGCTGCTTGTAGGTCTGCTTTCCCATCTGAGAAAAGAATGCAAGCAGGAATTACAAGAGCTTGGTGTATATGAAAACATGAAGGTACCAAAAAGGCCGTTTATCAGATATGACAGATCGCATCTTGAAAATGTATATGGCGCAGCTTGGGAAGATAGGATTGCATCAGAGGCAAAGGAGCCAGTATGGGTGACAAATATACCAAGGGAATTCTATGACTTTGAGGACTTTGATACCGGTAGATGGGATAATTATGACCTGTTTGTTCCAGGGATTGGTGAAATACTGTCAGGAGCGAGAAGAGAATGGGAGATATCAAAAATAGAGCGTAAGATGGAGAGAGACGGAATAAGAAAAGAGAACTTCTCAATAATTCTCAGTCTTGCTAGAGAAGGTAGACTGAAACCATCTGCTGGCGCAGGGATAGGGCTCGAGAGACTTATCTCCTGGATATCAGGCACAAGGCATATAGGTGAAGTTCAGCCCTTCCCCAAAGTACCCGGCTATGTATACGACCTCTGAGCAATTTCATTTTACCTTAACTTTGGCTCAGCACTGATGTCATTCATCACATATCAGAAATACCAGCTGGCTTCATCGCCGCCGTTATTAGAAAGGCCATCCTTATGATTTTTACCCAGATAATTATCCTATGCTGATAGCTACTCTGATTATTTTGTTGTCATAAATTCAACTTCCAATCCTTGATTGAATCACTTCTATCTATCATATATTTTCTGTTGTTAAGACCAAATAAAGAATAAATCAACTTACCGTCTACGCTGCATGCTTAACGCTATGCGGTAAAAGATGAAGAAAAGGCTAAAAATAGTATGGATTATCAGGAGTTGAATTAAAAGTTATGAGTCTAAGGGATTACTGGCAGCTGACAAACCCAAATATAGTTTCTCTGCTTGCATTCACAGCTTTAACATCTGGGATAATGGGAGGAGGGCTGTTTCATCCAATCCGACTCATAGACATGACTTTTGCATGTGGTATAGCTAGCATGGGGGCTAGATCACTTACAAACTATGTCGATAGGGATATGGACGCCATAATGGATAGAACAAAGCTTAGGCCTATACCAAGAGGAGCTATCCAGCCTTTGAACGCGCTTGCCTATGGTTTAACGCTTTCTTCAATAGGTATATTGCTTGCAGCTCCAGTTGGAATATTTTACTCAATAATATTACTTATAGGCTTACTGGATAATGTAGTGGTATATAACGTCCTGACCAAGAGAAGAACTCCTTGGAATATTATCCTTGGAGCACCAAGTGGAGGTGTACCTGCATTTGTTGCATACGTCTCAATGACAGGAAAGATAAGCATAGTAGCGCTTATGCTTGCTGCACTCGTTGTGCTGTGGACACCTGTACACATATGGAGTCTAGCAATTAGATACAGGGATCAGTATGAGAAGGCGCATGTGCCTATGTTACCTGTAACTCTAGGAATAAAACCAGCGATCAAATGTATTGCATCAACAAGCATACTTCTTGCTCTTTTTACAATAGCTTTGCCATACATACCTGACACACCCTTTGGGCAACTAACATTGATAGTCTCTTTGATTCTTAGCATCCCCTTGCTGTATATGTCCCTTAGATTGCTCAAGAGCACTTCCTCTGAGCTGGCTTGGAATTTATTCAAATTTACTTCTCCTTATCTTGCGATTCTGTTTACAGTTATGGCCTTTGACGCTGTGTTTCGCATATAATCGCTGATAAACTTTATAGGTTAAGAGATACAGAAGAATGGGTATAGAAATGTATGGTTAGAAAGAACAAGCTGGCAATAATCTTTCTAAAGACAATGCTGGTAGATGATCTATGAATTACGAAGAGTTTGTCAAAAATGTAATAGATCAGTTTAACAATTCTGGCTTTGATTATGCTCTTACTGGCGCTGTAGCAGTTAGCTACTATACTAACCCCGCTACTACAAACGAAGTTGATGTAATAGTAAGAGTAAGACAGTCCATGCTTGGCAGACTTGCGGTTACACTGCGTAACATAGGATTCGAGTGCGACCAGATGTACCTTGAAAAGACTTGGAATTCGAAGTTCAGAGTCGCAACTTTTTTATCTAACGAGGGATTTAGGTTGGAACTTGTACTTACACCCAGAAATATTGCCAGAAGAATGGCTGTCATCTATGGAATTGAAACATTCGTTCAGGAGCCAAGCTCACTTTTGATAAGAGACCTCGAGCTTATAAATAATGAAAAGGACGCAGAGCTAAAGAAAAAGCATATGACACAGGCTCTTTCAATCTTAAAAAATGCTGAGGTTGATGTATCAGAAGCTAGGGATGAAGCAAGGAAGAAAAATGTAGCTGACATATTTGACAGTTTGCTAACGCAGGTTGAAAACGAAGATGAAAATGAGGATAAGAGATAGTTATGTGTATTAACTGCTAAAATTCTCCCGCTGATATGCAATTATACCCGGAACCAACTGTGGGTGCTCTTATACAAAGAAAGGATGGTAAAGTATTGCTATGCATCTCTCACAAATGGCCTGGCTTATACACAGTGCCGGGAGGTCATGTAGAGCTGGGAGAGACGCTAGAGGATGCAATAAAGAGAGAGGTAAAGGAGGAAGTGGGATTCGGTATAACTCCAGTAGAGCTTATTTCTGTACAGCAGGTAATATATCCGCCAGAGTTCTGGAAGAAGGGACACTTCATATTCTTCGATTATCTGTGCGAGACAAAGAATGAGGAAGAATTGAAGCTAGATAAACGTGAAATTCAGGATGCTGTATGGGTCACGTTAAACGACGCGTTGTCTATGAAGATAGATAAGTACCTAATGCATTTTATAAAGAGGACAATAGATAGGTCCCTCCCCTTTCTTGTCATGTGGAAAGATAGATAGTTTAATAAGAGATATACAGGCAAATTATATACTGATATTTCTGAATCTCATAACAGCGATGAAGAAGATTATACCTCCTTCAGTAGCCAGTAAAAGAGCTTCGTACGGAAGATAACTTGTCCACATGCCGAAGAGACCAAACCTGAGAAGGTCCACACTGTAGGTCAAAGGATTTATAAGAAAGATGAATCTCAATATACTGGGAGCATCCTGTGCTGGGTAGTAGATAGAGCTTGCGAACATCAATATGAATACTATCAGATTGACCAAGGCATTGAATACCTGTTCCGAGGTAACAAATGTTGATATAACTATAGCCATAGAGCCCATAAGAAAAGCACTAAGGCAGACAGTTCCGATTATGATAAAAGGGGAAGTCAAAGTTATGTGGACACCTCTAAGTATAGGAAGCGCTACAATTGAAATGATAACGGCTCCACCCAAACCTACAAGTGTAGAAGAAATCACCTTGCTCAGTATATACTGCCCTCTTGTAAACGGGCCTACAAGTATCTGCTGAAACATGTTTAGTCTTCTATCTACCCAAACAAGGCTGCCAGCTAATATCGAACCGAACATTATGCTAAGAATTATCGCCCCTGCTGCTAGAAAGGCTGGGTAGGGAATCAACCTTCCTTGCACTTCAAAAGGCTGTATCAGCTTGCTATATGCAAAGCCAGAAACAAAGAGCAAGAGCAATGGAAAAGCTAGCTGAACGGTGAGAAGCGCCTTGTCTACAGTTGCTCTGAGGTCTCTTATTATCAGCCTGATTACAGGATTCATTATCGTACAACCCTATTCTCCTTATCAACTAGATTCATGAAAACCTGCTCCAAGGATGGCTCCTCAAGGCTTACAGAAATAGGCTTAATGTTAAGTGCTTCAAAAGTTTGTGTAATAATCTGAAACGTTTTGAGAGGCTTATCTGTTGCTATTTGAATTCTTCCAGGTATGTCACCATCTACATTTACACTTAAAGAATCTAATTTCCTCATTTCTGCAAGGACAAAACCAAGGTCATCAGGGTCTACTCTTATATCAACAGTTCTTATTCCTCCAAATAATTCCTTAAGGTTCTTTGACCTATCAATCGCTACTATCTTTCCTTTGTTTATTACAGCTATCCTATCACAGATATAATCTGCTTCTTCAAGTATATGGGTGGTGAAGAATACAGTCAGGCCTTTTGAGGCAAGTTCCTTTATTGTATCCAGAGTCCTTCTTCTTACGATAACATCCATACCAACTGTTGGTTCGTCAAGAAAAAGCAGATCCATATCATGCATGAATTCTCTAGCAACCTGAACTCTCCTCTTCATACCGATAGAAAGGTCATGTATGTGAGTATGCCTATACTCCTCCAAGTCGAATTCTGCTAGAAGCGTGTTTATTTTCTTCCTTCTTTCCTTCCTTGGTATATCCCATATCAATCCGTATACATCCAGGCTATCCTCAACGTTGAGACTATATTCATAGCTCGCCTCTTGTAACACAACCCCTATTCTCTTCCTAACCTCCTTACCTTCTTCAGGAAGTTTATATCCAAGAACATACACCTCACCATGTTTAGGTGCGAGTAATGTAGTCAGTATCTTTATGGTTGTGCTCTTCCCTGCACCATTGGGTCCCAGAAATCCGAAGACCTCCCCTTTCTTAACCTCGAAGGATACATTGTTCACCGCTACTCTATCACCATAGCTGAAGAGAAGATCACTAACCTGAATAGGATTCATTAATTAAATCAGCTGAGTAAGTGGCTATTTTAGCATTTCTTTTGCACTGTTTTTACACTTTCAGCGTCTTATCCCTTTATAAAAAAGCGTGTAATAGTGTCAGGAGCATATTCTCTTTATCTTGCAGATTCTATATAGTTTTATCTGATCTGATCTGATATGGGGCAGAAGACCACCTGATTCATCCTGTGGATGAATGCTCTTCCTGCTCCTGGATGTATTTCTGTATTGTCTTATCAGGCAGAAAGATGGCCTGCCATCCCCATGCAATATGAAGGAGACAACAACCTGCAACTCCCTTGAATATATTCACTATGCTTGTCTTGGACTTAAATGTCTGCTTCGATGACATGATGATGAAGAAGTGTATAGCATGAATATCAATTTCTTTTTGATGATACTGTATCCCTTCGCTAATGCCCTAGTCTCCAGAGTCTAGTCAAGAAACTCCCTCGCATTCCCCACGAGCATGGTTTGCTATACCTGGCAACAGACCAGGTATGTAGTTGACATTAAAGACAGACAGGCTCTTTTCATCAAAAGGCTTGGCATCCTGAGAAGCTTGGCCTAGGATGCAAGTTTGTCACTTGCTGAGCAAGTGTATCTGCACTCTTTAAGCGAGATGGTGAACCAGAACGCTGAAGCAAGAAGCCACAGGTACAACTGATGAAGGACGTCCAGACAAACATAACACTCGGAAATGTATTTGTCCGTCACTTCTGAATGGTCAAAGGATAGAATCGATACATGTGGAATTCCTAAATTGGCTATCTGAAAGGTTACTATGAAAACACATAATAATCAGTTTTTTGCTGTCCACATTGGAACTCAAAAATGGCATTACCTATTGATGAGAGAATTATTATTATTGTAGGTCTCACTCTAGCTGTAATCATTGCTGTAATAATAGTACGAGTCTTGAGTGGCAGACCATGGTCCAACCTTAGCAAACGCAATACAGAGAATTTTGAGAATTAGGATAGTGCTGGAATAAGATCACCTCGGGTTTTAACTTATTCCCATAAAATGGGGATATATGTTAGGTCAAGTATTAAAAAATCAATACAGATGAATAGTGACTCGGTGAACTATCTCGCCCTCATAGATGGGATTTCTGCCCTATTGATACCTTTGGTCACTCTGTATACTGTATTAATAATTTTCATGACTCTTTGTAATTATTTTACACAGAATATATTGGGATTTTTCTATCATCCCAATTGGTACTTTGGGGCTACCCTTCTTGCGGCTTTGCTAAGCGTAGAGGTGAATATCGTAATTTCATCTAGGATGACAGATATTCGGAGTGCTCAGCAATTATGTTCATGCTTATGCTGCCCTTCTCGAGGCTGTTTCTTGCTTCAGAGCTGAACTTTTACACATTAAATTTTAACAATCTGGTCATTATAGCAGGAATTCTTGCTGCGCTAGATATAGCAATGTTTTTTGTTTCTACGGCTACTTTTCAGAGAGAAGGGATCTTGACAAAATGGAGGTAAATGATTCTGAAAGGGATGAAATTTCTGCTTCTAATGCATTGCATCTTGCCAAGTCATCCCAGTATTCGAACTTTGCACGCTATTCTTTAAGACTCTTGATATCCTCCTGTATATCAACTGCATGCTAGTAAAGGGCTATAGCTTCAATCTTTCTACTTCAGGCATGACAATAATATAGAACGAAGAGACAAACATGGTTCTATATTTTTCAATATGACCTTGCAACGTTCGCAGTTTCCCTAGCTTGCATTCCACATACTATGCATCTCTCAAATCTCTCAGCTTCAAGAGGTAAGTTTGTTATCTTTGCTCCAGTCTCTTCTTTTATTTTATCCTCGCAACTCTGCATACCACACCATCCAACCTGAACTATTCCTCCTTTCTTGCTGATCATCTCCTTTAGCTCCTGTAGACTTTTTGCATTTCTTATGTTCTCTTTCAGGAATTTCTTAGCCGTCTCAAAAAGGTTATTCTGAATCGATTCAAGCACATCAACCACTGTTTGCTCCAAGCCTAGCATTCCTGCAGTGAATCTTTCCATTGTATCACGCCTTGCGAGAGTAACTTGAGATGCTTTAATGTCCCGAGGCCCTATCTCCATTCTTAGAGGCACACCCTTCATCTCCCATTCATTGAATTTCCACCCTGCAGTATAGTAGTCTCTATCGTCCAGATGCACTCTAGCTACCTTTGCTATTTTACTTCTTACTTCCTTTGCAACTGCAAGAACTTTATCCTTAGACCTCTCGTCAACTATAGGTATTATCACAACCTGTATGGGAGCGACCATGGGTGGTAATACTAGGCCCCTATCATCGCTATGTGTGGCAACCATAACTCCTATTTCTCTGGTGGTTATTGCCCAAGTATTTTGCCATGCATAGTCCCTTTTACCGTCTTTGTTCAGGAAAGTTATCTCGAATGCCTTTGAGAAGTTTTGACCGTCAAGGTGGAAATCGGGACCTTGTATGGCCTTACCATCTGGCAGAAGGTGCTCTATGCTATAAGTAGCTATCGCACCAGCAAACTTCTCCTTATCCGTCTTTTTTCCGACTATTCCTGGCAGAGCTAGATACTCTTCAGTTATTCTACTGTATATGCCAAGTATAACATCTCTTTCTGCTTCTGCTTCTTCCCTTGTAGCATAGACTGTGTGACCTTCATTCCAGAGAAATTCCCTGCTCCTAAGAAACGGTGTTGGATGCCTGAACTCCCATCTTATAACACTGTTCCATTGATTGAATTTGAGAGGTAAGTCTCTCCATGAACGAATCCATTTTGAAAAGGAATCATACATTATCGTTTCAGAGGTAGGTCTTATAGCAAGCCTTTCATCCAGCTTTGAGTTACCAGCTTCGGTGACCCATGCGACTTCTGGGGCAAAACCCTTTACATGCTCCTGCTCTTTCTTAAGCAGTCTTTCAGGTATGAGTAAAGGGAAATAAACGTTCTGTATTCCAGCAGCCTTGAACATTTCGTCTGCTGCCTTCTGTATTATCTCCCAGATAGCATAAGCTAAAGGCCTGAAGACCATGCAGCCAGAAACGGGAGAATAGTCCATAAGCTCAGATTTCAGTATAACCTGGGTGTACCATTCGTCAAAGTTCTCAGACTTTTTTGCTCTTATCTCCTTTGGCCTGCTTTCTTCCATCCTTCTTCAACCCACTGTTTTGTATGATTATATACATATTGATGACTTGCCAGACATTTTCCTTTTTTAATTTGACGTTTTGGTTTTTTGTTTTATTTATGTATTATCGTAGCGTGTTGTATATCTTATTTTTTAATACCATGTAAAAAAGATTGGAAAGAACTAAACCTTTTCTTAACTAGTAAAATTCGCGCGAGACACGAATTTTATCGTAACAACCTACGGGGATAATGGACGAGGCTATCTGGCAACAGACGTAAACGGACACTATCCTGTTAACTTTTGCCTACCCCACTGGTCGCTCTACTGTAGAAATGTGACGATACATTATCTTGCCGCAGCAATAAAATTTAACTAGCACCCTGCGAAGTAGTAGAATCAATTCGAAAACTCTTATATCTACACATAATATACTGAAAGAGTCATACATGCCACTGGATAAATTTTTAGCGCCCGGAGAAAATATCCGATTTATGTCCCAACTCCAGTTGAGTTTCAAGGAGACCATTACAGTTTCATCATCACGGACAGAAGACTACTTTGGCATAAAGAAACCGGTCTGATATTCAAAAGAGACAACTTTGTATCTGTTCCTATCGAACTGGTTAGCAACATAAAATACTTGGAGACTGGTCTTTTAAGAAAGAAGGCCAATATCAGGGTTGAAGTCGGTAATAAGCCCTACGAGTTCTCGGGGCCTCAAGCTACTATTATCGCAATATACAACGAATTGCAAAGTTATCAGAAATCCGTTTAATCCAAGTAAACACTACAAATGGCAAATATTAAGCAATCCTAGGCAGGAATGCATGATGGTCTGGTTGCCTGACGTCACCGTATGATTGTTCAATGCTTTGTGATTCTATTATCGCAATTATCGACCGATTGAGTTGTTATAGCCTGCTTTATTATGTAATGACCTGAAAATACTGCATCCTTGATCTGCGCTGCAGACACAAGAGGAATGCCGAAGAACCTCCTTTATGAATCAAAAAGGTAGCAAACTTGTCAACTATTGATATAGACTAAAACTAAGTCCAAGAATTTTTTACCTGGCCCAGGACTCATGCGGAAAAAGAAATATACATCGGTTTATTGGCATGCGAATCGACTCTTCAATGGACAGATATGATGCTGTTATAATAGGAGGCGGAAATGCCGCCCTTGTCGCAGCCATTACTTCTGCAGAAAATGGCGCAAAGACACTTCTTCTCGAATCTGCGCCTGAATTAGATAGAGGAGGTAATACAAAATATACAAGGGATATACGTTATGCCCATTCCGATGACGGGTTTACGTCAGGCGCTTATCCAAAGAATGAGCTTCTTAATGATTTGAGAAAAGTCTCTAAAGATTTTGATGAAAAAATTGCAGCTAGCGTTGTAGATGATTCTGAATCTATAGCTTTTTGGATGGAGCACCACGGAGTAAAATTCAAAAAAGAAATAAGAGGAACACTAAGTCTATCCCGCACAAATGCTTTCTTTTTGGGTGGAGGGAAAGCGCTCGTAAACACCTACTATCGCGAAGCAGAAAGACTGGGAGTAAAGATTCTGTACAACGCACAGGTATTTGACCTCAGCATCAAGGATAATAGGTGTAAGTCAATCCTGTTCACTCTTGATGGTCAAGCTCAGGAGGTATATTCAGATTCTGTTATTATAGCATCAGGTGGATTTGAAGCTAACGTAGAAAAGCTTAAACAGATCTGGGGAGATGCAGCCAATAATTTTTCTATTCGTGGTACCAAGTATAACACTGGTATACCATTTCAATCGTTGGTCGATAAAGAGGCCAAAGTAGCTGGTGACCCTAAGGGGGGTCACATGATAGCGGTAGACGCTAGAGGGCCCAAATTCGATGGAGGAATAATAACCAGAATAGATGCAATACCTATAGGCATAGTGTTGAACAAGAAAGGCATAAGATTTTATGATGAAGGCGAAGACATCTGGCCAAAGAGGTATGCGATATGGGGTCATCTCATATCCGAACAACCAGAACAGATAGCATACGTTATCGTTGACTCCAAAATGCTTGAAGATTTTTTACCTACAGCCTACCCAGCTTACACATCAAATGACCTTCGGGAGCTATTCGAAATTTTGAAACTACCAATAGATGTATCGATAAACACTGTGAAGGTATACAATGAAAAGGTTGTGGATGGTTCATTTGACAGGTCTAAACTTGATGATTGTCACACATCGGGTCTACAACCTCCAAAATCCCATTGGGCCAGAAGAATAGATAAGGGACCTTTCTACGCATTTCCACTAAGGCCGGGATTAACTTTTACTTATCTTGGGCTGAAGGTTGATCAAGAGGGCAGAGTTCAAACCAGCGATGGAGAATTTGAAAATGTCTACGCTGCAGGTGAAGTTATGTCTGGAAATATCCTAACGTACGGCTATCTAGCTGGTTTTGGCTTAACTATAGGCACTGTCTTTGGAATCAGGGTTGGTAATGTTGCAACAGGAAAAAGACATTATAGCTGAAGCAGCTAGGCAACTTACTATCTGCAATGCCTGTCGCTATTGCGAAGGCTACTGCGATGTCTGGGATGCAATAGAAATTAGAAGAGAATTTTCACCTCACGATGTACTGCATCTTGCGAATCTATGCCATGATTGCAGGGATTGTTTCTATGCCTGCCCATATATACCTCCTCATGAATTCGCCATAAACATTCCAAAGATAATGAAGGAATCAAGAATGATTAGCTATAAGCAATTTGTTTTTCCCAAAGCTTTTCGCTGGATTTTGGATCGCTTTGCACAAACATATTTTATTCTTACTTTTTTGATCTTCTTAGCATTAATGACATATGTTGTCTTTTTGCATGGTGCTACAATATTTTACAAGAGTTATCTGCCAATGCAATTACTCTTTCCTCCATATATTTTTCTTTTGCTCGAGTATTCCATGTATGCTTATGTTTTCATACTCTGGTACATAGAAGGGTCAAAATACTGGAAATATATCTCAAAAGGTGCGAAAGTAGAAATCAAGTCTGTTTTCAAAGCATTAGGAGATGTATTTTTGCACAAAAATTTCAGGGGTGGAGGAACTGGCTGCGCTTATCCTTACGATAAAGGAAATTATTTCAGGCTTGTTGCTCACGCTTTGGTGATGTTTGGGTTCATAATCGATTGGGTTGGTATTTTATTCTATCCTTTTGTGAGTCTTTCTTTCATTCTTTTATATTTACTGGGCTCGTTAATGATGTTTGCAGGTTCAGTTACTCTGTTAATTATGTCAGGTCTAGCAGATAAAAATGTTGATACGGAAGGAATATCTTCTTTCAGCGGAGCCTTCCTGCTTTTAAGTGTAAGCGGTATACTTTTCTTTCTGTTCCTTCCTACACCAACCTGGACTATCTTCTTTCTGATCAGAGTTTCTTCCGTAGGATCTATCTTTTTACTTGCACCTTTCAGCAAGTTTATACATCCTATTTTCAGATTCCTTTCTTTGGTTTGGAATAGGCAAGAATTGGCTATGCAGCAGAAAGTCATGCATGCTCCTTGATTCATCAGTTTGTCTATTTTTTTATTTAAATTATTAGGTAAAAAAAAAGAAAGTGCGTTAAGCTTTTGTTTAACCTTTTCGTTGCAATATGATCTGTTTTGCTTTGTTTAATGTCGTACTATTTGCTCGTTGATACTTATAATAATCTATAAAATTGTAAATGTTCTCTCTAGACATAAGTTCAGATAAAATACCAACCTGAGTACCTTTTTTGCTGGGTTCAGCATATACATCAGTATTTACCTTCAGTGTAGCTCTAAATGCTGTCATTGGGAATATGACGATTTTGTATTTTAATTCGACGAACCTATGAGTTGCAATGTATGTTGTTTTACCGAACTCTTTCATATTTGCGAGCAAAGAGCCTTTTCCTTTTGCCACGAATTATTTGAATTACTCTTCACTCCGTAATGCCTCGGAAAATATATATCAGCACCTGCCGTGATTTAAATTAGAGTTATCTCGATCAAAAAATCAAATCCATCTACTAACCTTGCATCAGTTCTAGCTATGATAAGAATCTTTTTCCTTGCTTCATTTGTAGCTATCAATTTCTTCACAATCTCCTCAACTGGAACAATCAACTTGCCTTTAAGATGACCGTAGCGTTTTGACATCACTAGATCTTCTATATTCAAAGTTGCAACCCCTATTCTTTCCAGCTACTTTACACTTCTTTAAACGTTAACAGTCTCTTCAAAACCAGTATCAGCATCAAAGTTAAGAGGAATGTGAATGACATTTGTTATCTTTTGCACTTCGTAAGATAGCTCTGAAAGTGTGATTACATCAAGGTCAGGAAGACCGAGCGTGTGTGAGAGATCTTCTCCAGAAAAAGAAACAGTTTTAAAACCTGTTTTTTCTGCTTTGATTGCTGATATGAAAGAGAATATACCTGATGCTACTATCATTTCCTCTTTCTTCAAAAGATTTCTTAATGAACTGTTATCTCTGTCCCCCATAGCTGTAGTTGGAAGCTGGGCTTAACAGCTTAATATTATTTGTAGAAGAAGAAATTAAAAAATATAATAAAGAAATAGTTTATGGTTATGTCTGCATCTCTTCTAGCTGTATGTCCTTTGTTTCGCGAAGTGTCAGGACACCTGCTATAGCTATCACGCCATATAACGCTATAAGAACTACAAGATAAGGCCACGCAAATTTTGCACCATGTAAAACGGAGACAATGTATGTGGCTAGGATTGGCGCCAAGCCTCCCCCGTAGACCTGAGATATTTGGTATGCACTGTTAACCCCGGATGCTCTATACTTTGTTGGAAAATGTTCAGCAAAGAAGGCAGGCTGAGCAGGATATGCTATTCCTACAGTCAAGGAAAAGAATAAAATCTGCGCTGCAACAGCTAGACCATATATGCCTGATCCGATTGCAAGGACGTAAGGATAGGCCAGCACCACCATTAATACCATACCCGTCAGAATAACATATTTTCTGCCGATTCTGTCAGCGAGTATACCTCCGGCATACATAAAGAACATAGCAACGATTGCAGCGTAAACATTCGCCAAGGATGCATTTGTGGCCTGGATACCGGTCAATGACATATATGATATACCGAATACCTGATTTAGCCAGAACGCCGCACCAATACCTGCATTAAGCATAGAGAGGTGCAATATGAGTAAGGGCTTATCTTTCCATACCTTAGAGGCTGGATATTTGAGAATCTTCTTTTCTTTCTCTAATTGCTCGAAGAGAAAACTCTCAGGCAACCTTAACCTTATGATTACTCCCGCGATCGCAGCAAGAAAGCCTATCACAAATAATATTCTCCAGCCATAACTGATTACAGCTGCAAAGGGAAGCACATGGGTGAGTACGGCTACGCTACCTGAACCTGCTATTATGCCCATAGGAAGGGACTGTCCGACCCAGCTTCCCCAAAACCCTCTCCGTTTTGTATTGGCGGCGCTTTCAATGAGCCAAGTTGATGCGCTACCAAATTCGCCTCCAAAGGAGAAACCCTGTAAAAGTCTGAAAATTGAAAGAAGTATAAGTCCAGCGCTACCAATGACTGCAAAGCCCGGAGTTAAGCCCATCGCAAGAGTACCTAAACCCATAACCACCAGCGCCCAAATCATGGCGTTTCTGCGACCTATTCTGTCGCCGATATGTCCCCAAACATAAGCACCTACTGGTCTAATTATGAGACCAAGACCATATATCGAAACTGATGTGAAGATTGCAGTAACAAGAGCTGTGCCGGGTCCAAAGAATACATGTGGCCAGATTAGTGCAGCAACTGTACCTGTCACAAGGAAATCGTACTGTTCAATAATACTTCCTATCAGAATACCTATCATCAGTAGGACTATATGTGTATTTAATTTTGCCATGCTATTACCTAACACTTTTCGGTATTTAAAATTTATCTGTTTTTATGCTGTGTTTAATAAATCTGACTAATGTCTTAATATTGTCATATATATTTATATAGTTTATATTATTCTCATTTTTTATGTGTAAATTTAAAAATAAGAGATGGAAAAACATCATAATAAGAAGAGAAATTGGCCAAAATACAACAACCAATTAGTAATTAGAGGTGAATTTTATCTTGATCTAGAATTTTCAGAGCATTGGGATGATGAGCTTAGAGAAATGAACAAGGGGAAAAGAGTATATTGAAATTTCCAGATAGTTTTATTAAGTGGATGGCGATGTGACATCAGCTAGTTGACTATCGTGGACTGGAAAGAATCGGAAGAACGCTTGCAAAATACAATCTCATATCCTATTTTGGAGATTATACTATATTATGGAATAAAATACATAAAATAAAGCCAAAAATTATAATACTAGAAAGCATAAAAGTTGACTAGCTTCAGATTGTACCAGCTTAAAAACCTCCTATATTGGATAATATAGATAATTCAAATATGGAAATCTAAATGCGAAGAAGTATCTTGTAGTTATAATAACAGCAGATGTTAAAAAGAAGAAGTTACAGTATCTAGAGCACATACAAGGAGAAGGTCAATCAGAACCAAAGGTGCCTGAAAAATTGATAAAAGAAGCGAATGAAAATTTGTATAAAATAAAAAATTTTATAAAGATTCAGTATATGAATACAAATAATATGTTTGACATACTTCAATCAGTAGGAGTAGAGGCGGCAATAAAAATAAGGAAAAATGCAGCACCAGAAAATATAAGAGGATTTAGAAGGAAAAAAGGCAATGGAATATAAAAGTCTAGGGTATAGAAAATGGGCAGAATATAAAAAGTATGAGATGGGTAAGTAAAAAGGTTTAT
>JARVJU010000009.1 GCA_029775965.1 Nitrososphaeria archaeon
CATCCAAACCGGCATACCAAAGGGGGAGATGGAGCTAGAGGGCATAGAGTTAACCCTCCGCCATCGATGGATTGCGTAGCCAGCCTTCCGTCACGTGATACGGAAGATACATAGATTTGGCAACTCTTTTATTACGATAACTTGTAAAGCAGAGCGATGCTGGTAGGGCTAATAGGCAAACCCAATGCAGGTAAATCAAGCTTCTTCAATGCGGCTACAATGCTGGATGTCCCAGTAGCGAACTATCCTTTTACCACTATACAACCTAACATGGGGATAGCTTATGTTATCAAGCAATGTGTTTGCAAGGAGCTGGGTGTGACTGATAACCCAAGGAACTCGTTTTGTACAGATGGGATAAGAAGAATACCGGTAAAGCTTGTAGATGTGGCTGGATTAATACCTGGTGCTTCAAAGGGAATGGGTCTGGGAAATAAGTTTCTGGATGAGCTGCGAAGGGCTGACGCATTGATCCATGTTGTTGATGCATCAGGCTCTACAGATAAAGAAGGCAGAATTGTGCCTCCTCTTAGCAACGACCCCTTGGAGGATGTTATGTTTGTCGAACAGGAGTTCGATCTATGGTTAGCCTCCATTATAAGCAAGGATTGGGATAAACTTGTAAAAGGACCTGACCCCAGCAAGGTAAAGGAGTGGGTGGTTGAAAGGTTATCTGGCTTAGGAGTCTCCAGGGGGGTATTTTTAGAAGCAGTTAGAACAACTGGATTAGAAAATAAAAGATTCCAAGACTGGGATCAGGAGGATATCCTTGCTCTTGCAAAGGAAATAAGGAATCTGGCCAAGCCTATGCTTATAGCAGCAAACAAATGTGATATTGCAGAATCATCTAAGAACATAGAACGTCTAAAAGCTAGCGGTAGGTTTGTTATACCAACATCAGCTGCAGCGGAGCTTGTTCTTATAAAAGCAGCTCAAAAGGGTCTCATCAGGTATAAGCCAGGTGATAGCAGCTTTGAAGTTGCAGAAGGAGCTGTACTTACCCAGGAGCAGGAAAGAGCGTTAAAGTTTGTAGAAGAGAGAGTCCTTAAGAGGTATGGAGGAACTGGTGTGCAAAAGGCTATCAATGAAGCATATTTTGGATTGCTTGGAGGCATAGTTGTGTATCCTGTCGAAGATGAAAACAGATTCAGTGATAAAGATGGAAATGTACTGCCTGATGCATATATACTACCCAAGGGTAGTACTGCTAGGGACCTAGCGTATAAAATACATACAGAGCTGGGAGACGCCTTCCTTTATGCAATAGATGCCAAGAGAAAGGTCAGACTCGGCGCTGAGTATATACTTAAGGATCAAGATGTAATAAAAATAGTTTCTACTTCTAAGCGGGGGTAGAAGCCTTCTCTTCTACTTTGCTTGGTTGAAGAATCAGTTTTGTCTTTCTGATTCCAAGATGCCTTAAAGCTGTGACCTTCTTAGCTTCGTTAAATATGTCGGAAGCTACTTTGTTAAGGACTATTTCCTGAACAAACTGATCATATGTCATAGAGCTGGCTTTTTCCTTCAATATTTTGTCGGCAGCCTTCCTGATGCCAGCTTTTTTGGAACCATTCACCCTACCTTCTGTAAACGCTATAACATATATTCTCAGAACATATCCATCTCTGGTCTTGTAATCCGAAACGTAGTTTACCATGGAGCTTCCTCTTCTTACCAGGCTTCTCATAAATTCTCTAGAATATTCATGTCCTTTGAAGATTGTATATGCATTATCTCCTTCAACTCTGTCGATCTTCATGTAGAGCTTTATATTGTAGTGATTTGGATCCTGTTTAAGAAGATCGAAGAGCGTTGTTTCAACCGTTCTTACAGCAGCGTTGGCTACATCAGTGACAGGTATCTTTGCTACAGCAACGGAACCGAATGTGCTGGGGGCATATACCTGCAACCATGTCTTTTCTCTCCACTTATCCTTGACCTTCGTTGTTTTCCTAGGCATAAATACTAGAGCCCGATTGTATCATAAATATAAACAGTTCCAATAATATATCTCATTGGCAGTTGTTGGAGGAAAGACTTATATTCACGCAACACGCGTATGACTGCAAATGGATGGCAGAAAGATAGCCGTCGGTTTAATGCTTGCTATTCCTACAATTGTGTTACTCGCATTGCCCCTCTACAACAGAACTACTCCTGTACTTTTCGGTCTTCCGTTCTTCTACTGGTTCCAGGGTCTCTGGCTCTTCATAGCCGCAGCTTTGTACGTTGCAGCTGCACTTGTGTTGAACAGAATAGATAGGGAGTGATACTTTACTTTTGATAACAACCGTAACTGTTGCCGTCTTCGTGGTTCTCTTTGCAATATTTACTGCATTGGGCTTTGGGGGGTCCAGGTGGAGAAAGGGAAATCTTTCCGAGCTTGGGCAATGGGCGCTAGCTGGAAGGACACTAGGACCATACCTGGCTTGGTTCTTGGTAGGGGCGGACTTGTATACTGCATATACATTCATCTCTGTTCCTTCAGCTCTTTTCGGTGTTGGTAGCGTATACATGTTTGCTACCCCATATGTAATGGCAACATTTGCCGTTGCAATGGTTACCATGGTTACCTTATGGAAGATGTCGAGAGACAAAGGTTACATAACAGGCGTTGATTACGTAAGAGATAACTTCAACAGCAGAACACTAGCCATTCTGATAGCAATAACAGGAATTGTTGCAGAGCTACCATATATAGCACTTCAGATAGTGGGGATGAGATCCGTTCTAATAGTGATGCTTGCTCCTTACTTCGGCGGTACAGGAGTTGCAGGTGTAAGCGAAACAGCTTTAATCATTTCATTCGTTATACTCGCAGCCTTCACATTCTGGAGTGGCTTAAGAGGTGCTGCTCTCACTGCGATAATGAAGGATATCATAATACTTGCAACAGTTGTAGTAGTAGTTATAGCCGTACCTCTAAGCATCCCAGGTGGTTTTGCATATGCCTTTAAACAGGCAGCAGCTACAGCCCCTACGATATTCCACAAGAATATAGCATATGCGACATTGCCTGCTACCCTGGGTCCTGCCTATATCAGCCTCTTCATTCTTAGTGCGCTTCAATTATATTTCTATCCGCATTCCATAAATGGTGTTTTAAGTGCAAAGAACGTCAAGAGCGTTAGAATGAGCACAGCCTTCTTGCCTTTATACGGTGTTGGTCTTTTCCTTCTTACGCTATTCGGTGTTCTTGTATACGCAGTGCCTGAAGCTCTGAAGATGGTCGGCACCAACGGATCACTTGTGGTTCCAGCTGTAATAGCTTCAACTATGCCTGATTGGTTCACGGGTCTAGCATTTTTGGGTATATTCATAGGCGGGTTAGTACCAGCAGCTATAATGGCTATAGCACAGGCCAACCTTTTGACCAGGAATGTTATAAAGGAAATAAAGCCCAATCTGACAAAAGAAGGAGAAACAAGACTTGTGAAGTGGGCTTCTGTAATCTTCAAATTCCTTGCTTTGGCTTTTGTCTTTGTAGTCTCACCCACATACGCCATATCACTACAGCTATTCGGAGGGATACTTATCGCACAGACATTGCCAGCTCTTATGATTGGGCTGTACCATAAGTCATTGAACAAGAATGGGTTGATTGCAGGTTGGGCTGTAGGAATATTATCAGGTATATACTTCATTGAAGTAGCTAACAAGTTCGGACAGATCAACACATCGCTTATGCAATCACCATTTGGTTTGCTCTACATATCTGCTACGTCACTTATCTTAAACCTAGTGATAGTCTACGCGTGGACGTATATAGCTAAAGCAGTATCAAGACCAAAGATAGTGTTACCAGCTCAGCAAGCTTAGCTTAATTAAAATTTTTATTTTTAAATTTAGACGATAGCATATGCTATTTACCATATCTGTTCTTTATTGCCATCCTGCATATAACTAAATCCTTTAGAAGTCGCCAACGGTTAACTTAACTTAAATCTATCTATTGTCAGGTATCCTAGTCTGTCCTCCCATGTATTTCTGAAGTACGTCAGGGATATCGAAACCGCCGTCATTTCTTTGATAATTCTCCATGATGGCTATCATGGTCCTTTCTGTAGCTACAAGTGTGGAATTCAGTGTATGAACGTACCTGGTTTCTTCTCCCATCTTCTCCCTGAACCTTATATTCAGCCTTCTAGACTGCCAGTCTGTACAGTTTGAGGCAGAGACCATTTCTCTGTAGGTACCTTGCCCAGGCAGCCATGCTTCCAGATCGTACTTCTTTGCTGCAGGAGCCCCTAATTCGCCCGAGCAGATGTTAACAACTCTGTACGGTATTCCTAAAGATTGGAAGAACTTTTCTGCATTATCTATCAACCTCTCATGCTCGGTCCATGAGTCTTCCGGCTTGCAGAAGACGAACTGCTCCACCTTCTCGAATTCATGAACCCTGAATATCCCCTTTGTGTCTCTTCCATGTGCTCCGGCCTCTCTCCTGAAGCAAGGGGATATACCAACATATCTGAATGGAAGACTTTTACCATCTAGTATCTCCCCTGCATGGTATGCAAGTAAAGCATGCTCTGATGTTGTCAGAAGGTAAAGATCTTCATTCTCCACCTTGTATATAGAGTCCTCAAAGGCTGATAGATCTACAGCTCCTCTCATTATTTCCCCCTTTAGCATGTATGGTGGTTGCATAAGAGTGAAACCCATCTTGATACCGAAATCGAGGCCATACTCTATGAGGGCGTAATTCAGCCTGACAAGTCCATCCTTGAGATAGTAGAACCTAGCTCCAGCCACTTCTGCTGCCTTTTCAGTATCAATAAGACCACTTAACTTTCCTATATCTATGTGATCCTTTACGTTATCAAGCCTCCTGGGTTCCCCCCATCTGCGTACTGTCACATTGTTTTCGTCACCAATACAATCAGGAACTGATTCATGTACCATGTTAGGAAAACGCATCTCAAGTGATTTTAGTTCATCTTCTATTGTGGCTAATTCACGCTCCATGAGGGATATCTGTTCAGCCAGCATCCTCATTTCCCGTATTATCTTCTCCGTATCCTTCCCTTCTCTTTTCAGCGATGCTATCTTCTCGGTAACCTCATTTCTGTGATGCTGAAGTTTCTGAAGCGAAGCTATTGCCTTTCTTCTACTGCTGTCCAGCTCAAGCAACCTTTCGAGCGGAAATTCTACCCTTCTTTTTCTGAGCCATTCTTCAACCAGCTTCCTATTCTCCCGAATAAACTTAAAGTCTATCAATCGCCATCACTTAAGCAGGAAAGGCTCCTGAGAGACAACTCGCATGACTGCAGCACATCATCGATCGTAGAAATAAAAGTATCTATCGAGCAGGAAGAATTAATTGTTACGTTTATTATCCCTTGCTCAATAGACATGCTGAGATTCATGCATTCTGGTACTCCTACGTTATCAGGAATGAGCGCTTTATAAACAGCGCTTGTTATCTTTCCCATGTTTAATTTAACCTCAGCTTCTATCTTCAAAGAGTCTTTACCTCCTTTTTCAGTCGTTCAACAAACTCAATAGCCTTGGAAGCAGGCAGTCTTGCCCCCGCAGCATTTCTGTTTCCTCCCCCTTCGCCTCCTAGAGTAATAGCTATCTGACGAAGAATCAGGCCTAGATTTATGTCAGACCTGCATGTGTTTCCCTTTCTGACGGAAAAGCTGACATCACCATCTGAGGTAAGAGTCCTCAAAACAATCACTTTGTCCCTGAACTTTGGAACTACAGCTAATGTCTTTACCACAGCTCCTGCCATGGCTTCATGCACTATTCCATCTCCCAGGCATATCGCAAATTGATCGCTTACATTTAATTTATCATCTAAAGACATAATCATGTTCAGAACCTTTATCAGTGATTGCTTATACTCAATGAGGAGCTTCTCTGCTTCAGATAATGCCTTGCCTCTATCTCCTAAGCAGACAGACAACCCTACGCTAGGCTTTCCCATTCTTCCTGTCGCATCAAGCAGTGCAGCGAAATCTCTTGCATCCCTTAGAAAAGAATGCTCATCTTCTTTGATTAGCAGGTAGGTGTTTCCTATAAGAGATGATATACTGTCTCCAGCCGCTTCTGTGTATGATGTTAGCAAAAGCAACAGCTTGTCTCTTTCTTCAGGCGAAAGCTCCGATAGAACTCTCCACCTTGAAGCCCTTTTAAGCTCTATACTTGATGCTGATAAAACGGAAAGTGCTATTTCCTTATTGCCTGTAAGACCCTGTATATATGGGTCTGTCGTCAAATAGATTGACTCATGCAGAGGTTTAACATCTCTACCAAAGAGCAGTAGATCATCCTGTATTTCTAGCTGAGATGAACTGATTGCATCCTGCATAAGTGTTTCATTTAACCCTGTAAGTGATCTCTTCACACCAACATCCTGCCTATCGCCCAATGCACCTATGACAGTGAGCCAGGCGGAATACTTCGGGTTTGGTGTAATATTCTGTGATATCAGGTATACCAATCCGGTTCCAGATATTTCGACTGAACCATCTAGCCCGAAATCCTGTGCGTTAAGGCTTTGACTTTGATTTATGCCGGAGCTAGCCTGTGACTGATGGTGGCTCACAAACACCGACTTATTCCCAAAGACCTCATATGTTTCAGCTTCCTTGCCTCCAGCTAACTCCAAAAATACGTAAAGGTCGTATCCTTCTGAAAGTAACATATCAGCTGTCTTCCTGTCTAAAAATCGAATAAACCTAGCCGTGAATATTCCTCCAATAGAAAAGATGGCTTTACATAAGGTAGCCAAAGATGCTATGCCATCAGCATCTGGTCTTGCTAGGATAAGAATTCTTGACTTTGAGAGAGCCATTTTCTTTATAGTTTCGCCGATATCAGAAGCGGAACTCCTTAGCGCTTCGATGTCAGCCATATCAACTCAAGCTAGCTGGGCTACCACGGCAGAGTATTTCCACTGCTGAGGAAGTATCCCCTTCCTCTTGTAATATTTAGATAACCTGTGTATCTTTGCCTCCAGAAGTTCAAGAGAATGTACATTTTTTCTGTCAGTCTTGTGAA
The DNA here is from genome assembly GCA_029775965.1 of Nitrososphaeria archaeon. GTDB lineage: Archaea > Thermoproteota > Nitrososphaeria > Conexivisphaerales > DTJL01 > JAKAPW01. Next base: position 7,012 of record JARVJU010000009.1, read on the forward strand.
CTTTAAGGTGATCCTGCAATCTCCTTGCCTTGGTAATCAGATTGGCTAGGTCCTCAGGAATAGAAGGCGCAATCCCTGCCTTCTTTAATACCTGCGTTATAGACTTGTTTATCAATTTCTTCGTCAAAGGAATTCCATATTCATCCCTGAGTCGTAATCCTATGATACTTGGTGGGTTACCTTCTTTTGCAAGCTTGATTATAAATGATTCAATTGACTCCTGATTATAGTTAATCCATTGAGAGAGAATCGTAGGAGGTCTGTTTGAATGGCTTTTACCATGTCTGTGGCTGTGGATACGGGCCATACCCTGACAGGCTTTTAACAGCCCTTTAATAAATTGTCTGTCTAATCAATCCTATATTTCTGACCATAGTTGCAAGTCTTCCTAATGCAAGCGCTCTGTGAGATATCTTACATTTTTCTTCGAGTTTCATTTGAGCAAAAGTCCTGCTTTCTCCTTCTGGTATGAATATAGGATCATAACCAAAACCAAGAAACCCTCTTTCTTGTCCCGTTATAGTTCCGTTTACCCTGCCAGTAAATACCCACAATTTATCATATGTCCTGAGCGCGACTGCTGCGTCGAAATGAGCTGACCTCTTTTTCTCGTTCTTCATCAACTTCAAGATGCCTTTATTCCCTATAGTCTTCTGAACATACGATGAGAATGCACCCGGAAACCCGTTCAGTGCATCTATGTACAAGCCTGCGTCATCGACTATAACTGCTACATCCTTGCCTGGCCTGATATTCTTGGCAGCATGCTTTACAACGTAGATGATATCTTCTGCCTGTATTTCTGTCCCCTTTATTGGTTTCTGCTCTATCTTTATGCCGTATTCGGAAAGGATAAACGAAGCTTCTTTGAACTTCCCCTCGTTATGTGTTGCAAATACGAACTTCAAACTATCCACTCACGCCTGCTATACCTTCCCCTCTTCTCTATTTCTCCACTTCTCTCAATTATAGCTGACGCATTCTTTACAATCTCTTCATAGCCTTTCAGAAAATATTCGTACGCAGCATCGTACAAGCTGGGATGAGCGCTGTACAGCACTTCCCTTACTAGGTGTATATCAACAGCCTTGTCTTCAATATCCCTGGAGATATAAGACAGTCCAAAGTCAAGGATATAAAGCCCTTCTGAATTTATTATAAAATTACTCGTGGTCGGGTCTCCATGCACTATATCGACTGAATGTAGCGAGCCCAAAATTCTCCCCATATCTTCCATGGCCTTTAGTGTCCTATCTTCTGGATTATTCAGCAGCGATTTCAGTGTGTCACCATGCACATACTGCATCGTTATTGTTGAATTTTCTACATCTACAAAGTATATGGCTGGAGTCAGCAATCCTTTTTCCCTTGCCCTGCACAGGAGCTCAGCTTCTCTAACAGTCCTGTGTCTCCTGAGCTGATCATCTAGCATGGGAAACATGTATGGCCTTGGTTTACGCCTTTTATATACAGCCCTTATTCCCATCCATCTGCCCAGAATAATATCTGCTTCTGCCCCTCTCTTAATCAATACCTCCAAGGAGTTATCACCTGATCAAGTCTCCACGATTGTCTTACAAAGGCATCTTCAGGTCTTATTGTAATACCAGCTTGAATCTGTCTGATTCCAGTCCAAGCTATCTGTGGGCCACAGTCACCTGAGTATTTGATAGGTGGTATGTACAATCTAGCCCCCTGCCTTTTGCATACTGCCTCCAGCATTTCTGCCAGTCTCTTGTTTGCAGCAACACCCCCGGCAACAAGTAGTTCATCTTTTTCCGTGAATGCAAGGGCTCTTTCCGCAGTTTCGCAGAGCATGGCAAATGCTGTCTCCTGCAACGAAAATGCAACGTCCTCAAGGGTATAGCTCTTAAGAAGCCTTTTAGAATGAGTGAGTGTGCCGGAAAAGGACATATCATTTCCCTTTACTGTGTAAGGAACCTGAATGTATTTCGTTCCCTTTGAAGCAAGCTCCTCTATAACTGGTCCACACGGGCTCGACAGTCCAACATACCTACCAAACTGATCGAAGAGCTGACCTATGGTTATATCTAAGGTCTCGCCGAAAAAACGCCATCTACCTTGTGAGAAGGCAACAATAGCTGTATGTCCACCAGATACAAGTATGCAGATAGGGTCTTTCGAAGAAGTCAAAAGTGAAGCGAGTTCAATATGCCCTACTGCATGGTTGACTGGTGTGAGTGGTTTAGAGTAGTAAGATGCCAAGGTCCTAGCTACTATAGCACCTACCCTTAGGCAAGGACCTAGTCCTGGACCTGCAGAATAGGCTATTGCATCTATGTCCTTTATGCTAATTCCTGATTTCTCAATTGCTTCTTTAATTACATGGGGTGCTACATCTGCATGATGGCGAGAGGCTTCCCTTGGGTGAATGCCAGAGCCTGATGGTGCTCTGTATGAGTTTCTTACATCACTCAGTATTACACCAGATTCGTTCAAAACTGCTGCTGCAAACGTATGCGCAGTACTCTCTATTCCAAGAACTAGCACGTAAATTGAGACTATATGATAACATTTATCTTTTATCTAAAAGTTGACATCTTGATGGAAGTTATCTTTGATTCGGCGGAAGTTACATTCCATATTCATGCTACGGAGGATAAGGATAAAATATACAGATCTATTCAAAGCGTTCTTGGATTTGATACCAAATTCATACAGGAGTCTAAGGCGTATGGTCATTTTGGTAATACAATACTTGTGTGCAGGGCGATTCTTGATAAAGAGCTTTCGTCAAGTCTTTTCAATCGCATTATCACATCAGCAACATCTGAGGATTTGAACAATCTCAGGGAAGAAATAAGAGATAGGGTGGAAGATAATAAGTTTCTTCATGTAAGGCTTGATAAACAGATGCTGGTATCAGGCTTTGTCAAGCTAGGTGACGAAGATTCATTAAAGGTCAGGTTCAGGCTGACAAAATACGGAGTGCAGAATATACAAAATATAGTGATTCGAAATTGATACAGGTCGAGCCATGCATCATACCGCAGCAAGATTCTTTAATGGTAGTAAGAAGACTAAAGTCCTTGGGGTTTAGAACTGTTGGTGCAGAGCTGAACGACAATTTTACGGAGTTTGTTAAAGCTGCGAATTCCGAAGGATTAAACGTCTTTAGAAGGGCAAGTCTAAGATCTTCTACAGACATAAGTGTAGCTGGATTACGTGAATCAGTAGAGTCCAAAAGAATTCCAAAATTGCTGGCAGTAGATATTGAAGAAGGGATTGATCTTCTAAATCAACTATCCCCAAACCAGGCGTTAAAGATAATGGCAATCGAAGTAAGCTTTTCTCAACTGCGAGAACTCTTCAACAAGGATGCGCATGTCACGTTTAAATCACTATCAAAGATTATTTCTGCAGCCAAATTAAAGAAGATACCCATCCTCTACGCTTCGTATGCAAAAAGAGCGTCGGAGCTGGTTGCACCTCCTGCATATGACCAGATCTTCGAAATGACATATGGAAAGATCCCTCTGGATGTAAGGAGAGTACTGCAAAAGTTGAGTGAGGAATACACAGTATGAAGATGCAAGGGGTATCACATGAAGAAGGGAGCCTGCCATGGTGATAGCAATGCAAGTCCTGACAGGCCTCGACTCCTGCCAAGGAGCTATGCAATTGAGGGTGGCAGCTCCAGATGCCTCTATGGTCTCGATATGTGCACAAGAACCTCTGAATGGATTATCAAGTTGCGCAGGCTTCACCTGTAGTAGCAAGGGGAAGAGTGATGACATACTAGCATGTGAAAATGCAATCGTCAGCAGTTTGGCAGCAGTATACGCTTCACGAATATCGTTGATGGGTTGCAAGACAGCAAGGTCAAGAAAGCTTTTAGAAAAAGGCAGGGTAGTAAAGAACCCAAGCAAATCAACATCTTTCTGCATTAAGCATTGGTTCAATGTGAATAAATCTGCATCACTTCCTTTTGCAATAGGAACAGAGCAAGACAAGTCCAGAGGAATCTCAGTAGCGCGCAATAAGGATACAACTATTTTTGCAATGTCTGATGCGGTTGACTTGGTTAGGAAGGTATTAGGAAAGAGAAGGAGATTCTCGGATGGAATGGTATGGAAGATGAATGGTGGATTATGCAGACTTGAAAAAAGAAGGATATGGGTTCCTTTAGCAAAGTTAAGGTTCAGCCTTTGCAGCATCAAGAATGTCATAAGGCTGGATAGAGCTGAAGACAGGTGATTTCAAAATGCTGACTAGAATAGCTTTTAGGATCCAATTCCTGCCTGTGCTGAAACAAACGGGTCTCCTTGGAGATTGTCTATGAAGAAAAGATATCTGGCAATAGTTTGCCAGAGAAGAGACGCACAGCTGATAAGTTCTTTGATTATGAACCTTTATTCTCTGATAGGTGCTGATGCACTTCTTAATACACACATAAAGCTGATCAGCACAGAAAGGTGGGGGATAATCATCAGGTTGTTATCAACTTCAGGAGCTGTGCATAAAAAAATGCACCTTGCTATAGCATTGACACAAGATACGGAGGGCTGGATGCAAACTGTTGCCTCCTCTGGCACGTTACGAGGTCTTAGGGCAAAGCTTATAGCCTATGGGTTCGAACTAAACACAGGAATGAGGTGAAGCCGTCCCAGTCTGAGCCTAACGGCGCTGAAGACCTCGCGACGAACCGACCTAAAATTTCATGCCATATCAGATAAGAATAAGCCAGATTATTGCATGATCTTGGCAGGAAAGCGAGAAACCCCGCATCTTTTAGAGATGGGATGAAAGCCAGTCTGAATGCTTGTGTAGAAACCTGTAAACATTCCAGCGAGGGTCTGAGATGGGATGGCAGATGCTTAGCAAGAATCTCTTGTTGCTCAATGAAGGATAAGCAGGTTTGTCTTTGCAAAGCACGAAGCCATGCTCAAAAGGGCAGATTGGTTCACTGGGAAGATGTGTATTCATATACAGTAATTCGTTAGCTGTTATCTTCTTCTCTAAAACGAAGAGTATGCTTGTGCAATGAGAATTTTATATTACAAAAGGAGTTTCAATAAGGGCTGAAGGTGATATAACTTAACTGATCAATTACTCTACTTATCTTGCACGAGCAGAAATGAATGGCTATCAAGCTGGAGTGTAAATGCTTATGTAACCTGCCTAAGTATAACCATCGTTACTGTAGAGCCTATGCCAGGCATTTTCCTGATCTGGTCAATTGTATTGTTGACATCAGATATGGTTGGTCCTGATATCAGAATCGCTATATCATGCTGCCCTGTAACCTCGTAAACTCTGTCCACAGTATGTATGCTCTTGATCTTACTTGAAATTTCAGAGCTGTCTGCTCCAGGTGTAACAGTAACTAGAGTAAGAGCGCTAGCCTCGTGTTGAAGCTCTACATCTATAGTAAATCTTCGTATTATACCCGAGTCAACAAGATTTTTCACTCTGCGCCTTACCGCAGCCTCAGAAAGGCCTACCTGTGAACCCAGTTCAACAAACGGCATTCTGGCATTCTGTTTTAGTAGCTCCAACAACTTTTTGTCTATATTATCCATAAAGTATGATATGTATAGGGCTATAATCCTTTAAACATTTACATTCCTTTTTGCTCTCAAAAGATATACTTACCTTGCATATTTGAGCTAGATCAAGCCCCTCAGTTCCTGCTCAAGTTAGAATCATCAAGTATCGCATATATCTCCATTCTGCCTTTGCTGCCCTTGATTAATGATTTAACAATGCTTCTGGGCAAATCAGAAGCTGAAGCTGATGACTCAATGACCAAAGTCCTAGGGCAGATAAAAGAACTCTTCCTTATGACTATACTCTTGTCATTTGTCAGTATAAGCCTGCTATCACCCCTAGCATGTATGTTGAACACTTCTTTATCTACAAAGATCTTAATCAGAACTCTTGACCCGTTAGACGCAAGATAAGACTTGGCCCTTTGTGTCAGATCAGCGCAAGCTTTATCTGAAGATACACCTATGATGCAATCCCCGCGTGGGGTTAGAAAATCTTCTTTGGTGACTTCCAGCGTGGAAGTATTCGTTGCCTTGATGTTTACATGGCCTTCAAAATTGATAAGATCAAGAAGGATTGTATGCATACTTACCCACTAGAGGAACGAACGCCACGCTGCCAAGCACCGACTTTTCCACTTCACCCTTATTATTCTTTTTTAGTTTTACCAGATCTTGTATATATGAAGAGCCTACAGGAATAAGCATAATACCACCCTTCTTCAATTGCTGGAACAAAGTTTTTGGAATGGAGGGTGCGCATGCAGTGACTATAATTCTATCATATGTTTCCTTTGGCGATTCTGGTGGGTAGCCTAGCGTACCATCACCATGAATCACAAGAACAAACTTGCTGTAGCCCGTCTTCTCGAGATTCCCCTTAGCAAAGTTCACAAGTACTTCAAGTCTTTCGATCGAAACCACACCACCACTTCCAACAATGCTAGCAATCAGTGCTGCATTGTATCCGCTGCCTGTTCCTACTTCAAGTACATGCTGACCTGCTGAGAGTTCCAATTCTTCCAACATTATGGCAATCATATGAGGAGCTGATAAAGTTTGACCTGTATCACCTAACGGTAAAGGATTATCATCGTAAGCTAAATCCTGTTGTCCAGGCCAAACAAAATCTTCCCTTCTTACCTTCAGCATAGCCTCTTCTACATTGTGTGCCTTTATGATTCCTTGCGCCTTCAGTTGAGCGACCATCTCTCTTCTTTTTAAATCAGATTCCAAACTAGAACCACTTTTCTAAGGATTGAGAAGTGCTGGGGAGAGAAATTCTCTCTAATGCTGAAACCACTCTCTCACGTGAAAAATCATGTTCATCACAGAGGAACTTTACTACTGCATCCTTGTCAGTAGCCTTCCACACAGGTGGGTCGATGTCAGTAACACTAGGCTCCAAGAAGATGTGTCTTATACTCTGATAGTCTAAGCCAGCCAGCTCTGATTGCAGCTCAACTATGCCTTCCAATCTGCCGTATTTTTTGATAAAGTTCAGTGCTCTGGAATGTCCAATGCCTTTGAAACCTTCGCGGTTAAAGTCTGTTCCAAGTAGTATGGCCACATCGATCAATTGTTCCCTTGTAAGTTCTATCTCCTTCAGTACCTCGTTCAGGATAACAAGCTCGGGCACAATGTTAACGTACACATCTTTTCTGGGAAGTTTTCTTCTTCCAGATATGGTCAAGTTCCTGACAAGACGAGGAGAACCGAATAAAAGTGAATCGTAGTCTTGTGATACTGTAGCCCATGCAACCCCTTTGCTAGTAAGGTAGGCTGCTTCAGCTTCTCCTTCAGATGGAGCCTGCACCCAGGGCAGACCCATACAGGACAGCAGACTTTTTGCATCACTTACCATGGATTCAGTCAGTCTGGATGACATAGATGCGAATCTCCTTGCTGCCTCAGTATCTCCTCTGCTTATCGCCTCATACATCATTGATTCAGCATTTTTCTTAAGCTGGCTCCGTCTAACTATTTCCCTCTCTTTAAGCTCAGGTGGCTTACCATCAAAGATATAAAGCGGTTTGGCCCCTTTCTCCATAATGTTTACTGTCCTGTAAAACAAGCCACTCAGATGGCTTGTTATGTTTCCATGAGAATCCATCAGTGGTTCCCCTCCTTCGCCCCTTATTATTGTAAGAAACTGATATAGGGAATTGTATGCGTCTATAGCTAATACCTTCTGGTTCAACTCTTCTAGGGAAATGATGTGTCTGCCCTTTACAAGGGGCCCTAGGTCTACTCCCACATGCTGACTAACTCTACGCCTCTTTATAAGAGGCACGCTTGCTACTCTTTATCTTTAGTTATGAATTTGCCATATCGGTTCATCCTGCCTTCCAGAATTCAAGTAATAAGCAACAAAACTCAACAGCTTTAGCTATGGGAGTATGTCAGATCTGCTTGCTGTGTATAAGCTATTGTTTTCAAAAGGCCCTATATTAAAAGCATTTTTTAACTAAAACCTGCGATGTTAAGAAGAGGTTATACATGAGATTCCAATATTAGATCCCTGTGGAATCTATATCCACTCTTACATAACTTGTCTGTCTTGATATATTTATGCTGCAGTCGATAAACTGTTTTAGAACGTAGATATTGCTCTGCATATGTTCTGTTAACTGGGGAGTGGTAAAAGAAGATTTACCACCTGCAAGTCCAAGCAAAGGTATAGCCATATCTGCAGCATGAGAATCTAAAGATGCCTTTGAGGAATATAGATGTGCAAGAGATTCAGCAACTCTCATGCCTATCTCTTCTGCTCTTAGACCTCTTTCGCCCACCATATCACTGCCTATAAAATAATCACTTGAGGGAATGAAAGCCAGTAAAGAAGAGCCTGGAGACAGAGCGTTCTCCATGCTAATATCAATTCCCCCCACTTCTATGTTCCTATCTTCTAGATACTTTAGACATGAATCAGCTTGTCTGCGCGCTACATGGCCTGGTAAGTTAGAACATACACTCTTTATCATTACTTGGCCATTGATTCTTTCAGCTACATTCAGGCTAGAAAGTTTACTTGGGTAGATGTTTGTTTCCACAAGACCTCCTCCAGCTGGATAGTAACCTCTTCTTATTAGCTCGCATCTAAACTTGATACCAATACGGTCATACATGTTCTTGACCACGTTGCTGAAATAATCATATGTTGGCGACCATTTTGTATCTGTTCCGCCTACTACGGTTACCTTTACCTCTTTACCACGTAATGCTAGTGCAGGAATTATTGAACCCAAGATAAGAGTTATGCTTCCTGCTGTGCCAACGTCAATTTTGACATTTTCCTTGACTTTCAAGTCAGGTCTGAAGTAAATAGACGTACTTCCTATGCTTGCACCCTCCACATAAGCTCCTGTTGCTTTGCTGAACGCACTTATTGCAGCAATGTGCTGCGGTCTTAGCCCTGGGACAGGCCTCTTCAGCCTAATTTTTTGAAGTCTAAAAGGCCTGCCTGTTATAGTTGACAGAAGCAGGGAGGTGCGAAGTATCTGACCGCCTCCTTCTCCCACAGTCCCGTCCAACTGGACAGAATTATTATCGCTCAACGCAGCAAAAGGGAGCTTATCACATTTTAATATACCAGTCTTGATAGTTGTTGCCGTCATCGGGTTGTCTACCTCTTTATTTGTGGGAAGGTTTCAGCCCTTACATCTAGGGCATCTTACTGCCATAGAATATGCATTAAAACACTCTGACAGGCTGATAATTCTGGTCGGAAGCGCTGAAAAAAGCTTCGAGCTGAGAAATCCTTTCACTGCAGGAGAAAGGGTAGAAATGCTCTACCTAACACTCAAAGCCAAGGATATAATATCAAGAGTGCTTATTATTCCTATACCTGACGTAGAAAATCACATGCTCTGGGTGCCATTTGTTGAATCCATTGTTCCTCCTTTTCAAAAAGTCTTTTCAAATGATTATCTGACTGTTGCCCTCTTTAGAATGCATGGTTACGAGGTTGAGGAGGTCCCCCTTTACCGAAGAGAGGAGCTCATGGCAACAGAAGTGAGACGTCGAATGGCTTCCGGCGGTAATTGGGCTCCTTTGGTGCCGCATCAAGTATACGACTATCTTATGAAGAACAAGGGAGAAGAAAGAGTAAAACAGCTATGGAGCTATTACACACTGCAGAACCAAAACAACAAAAGATTTACATAATTAATCCCTGTAATACAAAGTGGTTTGAGTTATTATCCGAGACGTAAACTTGTGATGCTTCCTGGACCAACTAATGTCCCCGAAAGGGTATCTGCAGCCATGATGAAGGCAATAATAAACCATAGAGGAGACGAATTCAGACCACTTCTTAAATCCATAATGGCAAAGCTACAGCACGTTCTTGAAACAACATCAGATGTTGTAGTTCTGTCAAGTTCAGGCACCGGAGCAGTCGAAACTGCAGTCAAAAACATAGTCAGGAAAGGAGACGATGTGGTGGTACCTGTATTCGGCGAATTCAGTACCAGGTTGGCAGAGCAGGCTGAGGAAGAAGGGGCAAACGTAATAAGAGTTAATGAAGAAATGGGTAGAGCGCCTACTCCAGACATGATAGAGGATGCTGCAAGGAGGGCTAAATCCTTAAAGGCCATACTGCTTGTTTACAACGATACATCCCCAGGCACGACCTACAGATGGTTGAAAGAGGTTTCTGACATAGCTGTAGCTAACGGAGGATTTATCGTGGCTGATGCTATATCAATAGTTGGAGGTGACGAGTTGCCTCAGGATAAATGGGGGGTAGATATGGTTGTAGGGGCCTCTCAAAAATGCTTGGCGGCTCCACCCGGCGTAGCATTCGTATCAGTTTCTGAAAGACTGAAAAGATACATAGAAAAGAATCCACCCATAACTTCATACTTTAATATCATGAAGTATCTGGATTATGGATCAAGAGGAGAAACTCCCTTTACTCCAGCATTACCTCTCTTCTTTGCATTTGATGAAGCGCTATCGATGGTTCTTGAAGAAGGTATGCAGAGGAGAATAGCAAGGCATAGTATTACAGCTAGTGCATTCTACGATGCTCTTTCAGAAGCAGGTCTGCATCCGTTTGTAGAGCAACAGTTCCGGTCGAATGTGGTTATAGCTGTAAGACATCTAGAAGGTGTGGATGACATAACATTCAGAAGAATTGTTGAGGATAAATTTGGGGTTATACTTGCAGGTGGTTTTGGAAAGTTAAAGGGTAAGATATTCAGAATAGGCAATATGGGTGAAGTCAATTCTTATCATGTGCTTGCGACACTCAACGCCATAGGTGGGGCACTAAGGCTTATGGGAAAGATTGTTGATAGCGAAAAGATGCTTATGACAGCAGAAAACAGGCTGAAGACGCTGGAAAGAAACAATCCCACCATATCCGGGCATATGTGAGCTTCATCAACACAGATATCAAGGCTGAAAACTCTGGGGTGTTCCTTGCACACTAGGTAAAGCAATTTCAGCCTGATGTTTGTTTTACAAGAGGACTTGTTTTATTTCACTTGATATGAGGTAGAATTGTTCCATGATATTTATCTGCAGCTCAATGGCTACGTAGCAGAGCTACCATAATCATTCTTGCATTTTTAGCACAGCATCAGGAGGCTGACTACATCATTACCAATGATGCGAGATGAAAAGAGCTGAGAGAAGACTAAACAGCTAGGAATATCATTCATCCGATATTTGCGGATGGTATAGAGGTAGGACTTGAACAATTAAACGCATATCATCGAGCTAGTGAATAACAAATGCAAATCAGGGCTGAAAATCAGGTGGCCTATACCTAGCAAGAACCATTTCCTTAAGAGTAGTTACCAGATCATAGCTTGATGCCACTATATCTGTCTGGGTAACTATCCCTACCAACCTTCCATCTTCTACTACCGGTAGCTTTTTGATATGTCTTTCAGCCATTAACTTTGCAGCCTCTTCAACCCTTGCATCAGGACCTATTACAACAAGAGGTTTTGACATCGCTTTTACCACCTGAGTTGTGTTTGGATCCATATTCCTTGCAATAGATCTCGAAACATCACCTTCCGTAAGTATACCTACCAGCTCGCCATCGCTCATAACAACAAGAGATCCTATACCGAAACGGGCCATTGCACCTGCAGCTTCGTAAACTGTCGCTTTGGAGCTTATGGTCTTTACTTCTCTGCTCATAATGTCTTTGACATATATCATTTCGCATCTATATTCCTATAACAGAGATGTATCTTATTTACATTGCCAAGATATTCATCCTAAAAGCCTAAAGAATGGATAGTTTCTTCCCCTTGCTTCGGAAAAGTAGACCTGAACCTCATTCCCTATATCTACATTCTTTCCCTCGACATTGCTGTACATCCGGAACCCTTCGTTCATTTCAATTATGGCGTATATCAGCTGCCCCTCTTTTCTATTTATCCTCGTGTAAGAAAAGATTACTCCTTTGCCTGTGCTCGTGCACAACCTTAGCTGTTTGGAATGGCATTTCGGACATAAACTTCTTGGATAATAGAATTTATTTCCACAAGCTTCACAACATATGTATGGGAGAGATCCTTTATCAAATGACATGTAGTAGAAATCCACGATCTCTTTCAGGTTCATTCCCTTACACCCAAGATCAATGATACGGAATGGCTCCTGTTCCATCCTCCTATTCCATTCAAAAAGATCTTCTTTGCACCATCAACTTGGTGCCCCTGAGCCATAGAGTTGAGCTGAAGCAATGCTTCATGTAGAATTATACCACCGCTCATATAAGCAGGCTGACCACAATTGAGGCTTCCACCTCCTGTGTTGATAGGCACTTCTCCCTTGTATGAGATATCTTTATCTTCAACAAACTTGGCCACCTTTCCTTTCTCAACGAGTCCTATATCCTCTATCTGCAGCATAACTGTTATCGTGAAAGAGTCATACAGCTCAAAGGCATCAACTTTGGATAAATCGTAGGCCATTTCTCTCGAACTTTCCACAGCTGGAGTTTGTACAATATCCTGTAATTCTGGAGGCATTGCCTGCCAGTGAGCTTCGCCATATCCCAGTATGTCAAGTTTATACAACGGAGAATTTCTTTTACTTACAACAAAACAATGAAACCCGTCTACAGGATAAACTATTTCAAGGAGATGTAGCGGTTCCGATATTAAAGGAGAAGACAAAACATCTTTTACTGACAGATCATTTTTATAGAGCGCATATGGATTATTCTTTGCATTATATCTCTGCTTGACTGCCAATTCAGCTCTTGACTCGTCTGAAGTACCGTAGAGCTTGGCATGTCGCATCGCAACCAGAGCGTAGTCTGAAACAGGATTCATATCTCCGTATATCCTGTAAAAGTCGTCAAAAGGTGTCAACGAAACATCATTGGTATACCTGTCAAGAGAATCGACCGTTAACCCTTTGCTTCTTATGCCAGATGCCTTGCCCCCTATTATGCACAATACAGTATCAGCTTCCCCAGCTTTTACAGCTTTGTATGCTCTGTAGACCATAGCCAGGGCTGAGGCTCCTCCGAAATCTATAGTATCTATGAATCTAGCTTTGATCCCCAGATATTGTCTTACCTGATTGGTAAAGAAATGAAGATGAACTTTTTCATCAAACGTTCCAGGAAGGTACGTAGCGAGAAGACCGTCCACATCGTTGTAGGAAAGATTAGCCATCTCCAGTGCTTTTGATACAGCTTCTTCCATAAGCTCAAAAGTGCTTCCGGGATAGCTTTTGTATACACAACTCGAGAAGCCAGATATCATTTAATAATCCTCTTTGAATGCTCGTCTCATAATCTTACCGCTTGCTGTCTTCTTAATCTCAGGTACAAACTCTATTATTCTAGGAACCTTATACGCTGCAAGCCTCTTTCGTGCGAACTCTATTATAGACCTCTTCGTTTCCTCTTCAGCAGAAAAGCCATCCTTCAGCCTTATGTATGCCTTTACAGTCTCTCCCCTGTATTCATCAGGTACGCCTACAACTGCGGCTTCCAGAACAGCTGGATGATCATACATCACTTCTTCAACCTCTCTAGGCCAGACTTTGAATCCAGAGGCATCGATAATATCCTTCTTTCTGTCTATTATGAATACGAAATCATCTTTAATCTTTGCTACATCACCAGTCAGCAGCCATCCATCAACTATTGTCTTTGCCGTTGCTTCTGGTTTGTTCAAATATTCTTTTATGACCTGTGGGCCTCTCACAGCTATTTCACCAACCTGTGATCCGTCAACAATTTTAACCCTAGTATTTGTCACAGGTACACCAGAACTGACAACTTTGCTTTCTTCGTCGTAAGGCATTTCTCCGTCATAAGGGTACGGCCAAACTGTTGCTGGTGAAGTTGTCTCTGTCAGACCCCAAGCAACGTAAATCCACTGGCCCGTAATTTTTTTCCATCTTTCTTCCAGCGCTTTCGGTACAGGCATCCCTCCTGACGACCACATTCTCATGCTTGAGAGATCAATCCTCTCTATGCCTGGCACATTTAGCATTGCCAGATAAGCAGTCGCTGCAGCCATAGTTACGGTTGTCCTCTTCCTTTCGACTGTTTTAAGTGCAAATTCCGGGTCAAATCTGTATGATACAGCTATTGATGCTCCTGACAGAATAGCGGTTGCAATATGAAAGACCAAGCCTGTAATGTGGAAGAATGGAGCTATTCCTAATATTTTATCTTCCTTTGAAAATCTGAACCATCTTTTGTAGATGCTTGAGCTGCTGTAAAGGTTTCTATGACTTATAACTGCACCTTTTGGATCACCAGTTGTGCCAGACGTGTATACTATCATAGCAGTGTCATCTGGGGATAATGTCGCATCTTTGCACCTCTCTTCTGAATCTGTCTGAAATTCAAGATCATCATTGCAGTCAATAACACCCCATTTTGTAGCAAGGTAATCCGGAATCTTCCCTAGACTGTTGGAATTCGTCTTCATTACACTAACAGACTTTCCCTTTGCAGCAGTCTTCAGCGCCTCATATGTTTCGCACATAGAAACCACAAGCTTGACATTCGCATCGTCAAGATAATATTCTATCTCTCTAGGCGTGTACATGGGGTTTAGGGGCAAAACTATTGCACCCAACTTCCATATTGCGTATTCCAGTATTACAAACTGCGGTATATTCTGCATTGATAGTGCAACTACGTCCCCCTTTCTAACATAGCTTGATAGCTGAGCTGCAATTGAATTGACATACTTATAGAGGGTGAAATAAGTTATGCTTGTATCGAAGTATTCAAGTGCAACATCTGTCGGAAATTTTTGCACTGTTTCTTTAAGCACCTGTGTCTGAGTCTTCAAATCGTCATCCCTCCTGAGATATTTATCACTTCACCAGTGACATAGGATGCTTCTTCTGAAACAAGCAGGCTGACAAAATTAGCAACATCCTCAGGTAATCCTATTCTTCTCATTGGAATTCTATCGAGAAATTTCTGCCTTATATTCTCCGGAACCGCTCTTGTCATTGGGGTATCTATGAATCCTGGACATACTGCATTGACTGTTATGTTGTACCTAGCAAGTTCCTTGGAAAGTGTTTTTGTAAAGCCAATCACTCCTGCTTTCGCTGCAGAGTAATTCGCCTGCCCAACATTGCCAAGCCAGCTCATTGAAGATACATTAACTATTCTTCCATGATTCACTTTGATCATTCCAGGAACAACCTGCTTTGTGCAGTTGAATACGCTGTAAAGGTCTACTTTTATCACTTCATCCCATTGCTGCTCAGTCATATTCACAAAAAGCGCATCTCTATTTATGCCTGCGTTATTTACAAGTATATCCACATGATCACATTCCATAGCTGACAGAACATTTCTGTAGAAATTGCTACATGAGTTATAGTCCTTAACATCAACAACAAATCCTTCAAGCTTTGAACCTGTCTGCTCTGAAATCTGCTTTCCTACTTCAACTACTGCAGGGTCTATATCTCCTAAAGCTACATGTATCCCTTTTGTAGCCAGTTTGTTAGCTATAGCTCTACCTATTCCTCTAGCAGAGCCTGTAACTATTGCAACATTTTTCTCTTGCATGCAGAAGTGTTTGCCTCTACTATGTTAAATGCTTTAGGAATATATTGATGTTAGTTAATTCTGCTTTTACTTTACCTGTACGTCAGCCTTCTGAGTTATCTCCTTTACTATACCTGCAGCTACTGTTCTTCCTGAATCCCTTAAAGCAAACCTCCCTAGCTCCGGGAAATCCTTGTAGGTCTCTATACATATAGGCTTTACAGGTTTTATCTTAACTATAGCAGCATCTCCTGTTTTGAGGCTCTTTGGTTTATCCTCGACAACCTGGCCACTCCTTGGATCTATCTTTGAAACCAGTTCGCTTATAGTTGCAGCAGCCTGTGAAGTATGTGCGTGAAGGACTGGTGTATATCCAGCTGCTATAGCTGTGGGGTGATACACCACTATAATCTGTGCCAGAAACTCTTTTACAACTGTAGGCGGTGAACTTACAGGTCCTACCACATCTCCTCTTTTGATATCTGTCTTTGCAACCCCCCTGAGGTTGAAGCCTATATTATCACCTGGTATTGCCTGCTGCATAGGTGTATGATGTGTCTCTATCGATTTGACTTCTCCCTTTACGCCTGCAGGCATCACAACAACAGTGTCCCCCACCTTTAGTACACCTGTTTCAACCCTACCGACAGGCACAGTACCTACTCCTGTTATTGTATATACATCCTGTACCGGAAGCCTCAATGGCTTATCAAGCGGCTTTGCAGGCTCTTGTAAAAGGTCCAAAGCTTCATAGAGAGTTGGCCCCTTGTACCATGGAGTGTTACTTGATTTATCTGTTAGATTATCCCCCTTCCATCCAGAAACAGGTATGAAGTTGATGGTTTCAGGTTTGTAACCTACAAGTCTGAGTAGCTTTGCTGTTTCTTCTTTAGCCTTTTCAAAGGATTGCTGGGAATAGGGTGGGTTAAATGTGTCTATCTTATTTATAAGGACTACTATCTGATTAACCCCAAGCGTCTTCAACAGGAAAGCATGCTCTCTTGTTTGACCGCCTTCGGATAGACCTGCTTCTAACTCTCCCTCCTTACCTGAAACTACTAATACCGCAGCATCAGCTTCACTTGCCCCAGTTATCATATTCTTTACGAAGTCTCTATGACCTGGGGCATCGATAAGAGTCCAAGAATACTTCTTGGTCTCAAACTTCTGGAAAGCAAGATCAACTGTGATACCTCTCTCCCTTTCTTCCTTAAGCTGGTCAAGAACCCAGGCATACTTGAAGGTATCACCCTTACCTGTCTGTTCTGACTGCTTTGCATACTCTTCAATAAGCCTCTCATCCACAACTCCTAGATTAAACAGGAAATGCCCCATGGTGGTGGACTTCCCAT
The DNA here is from genome assembly GCA_029775965.1 of Nitrososphaeria archaeon. GTDB lineage: Archaea > Thermoproteota > Nitrososphaeria > Conexivisphaerales > DTJL01 > JAKAPW01. The sequence goes on from JARVJU010000009.1 coordinate 23,883, forward strand.
GGTCTATGTGACCTGTTATCACAAGGTTCATGTGTGGTTTATCAGGCATTCGAAAGCACCTAACTGCGATTGGGTCGATGAATACGTTATTTAAGGTTTAACAGAATACTAGAATATATTTTTCTTATCCACAGTTTGCAATTCAAGCCTTTGCATATTGCAACGCATTTGAGCAATTGCTATGGCAATCTACCTGCTCGCTAGGGCCATTCTTTCCTGCTCTGTCTTTTTCTTTATTGAAGCGCTTGCTGGGTCGTTCTGTGCTGCAGCTATAAGCTCATCAGCTAATACTTCTTCTATTCCCTTAGGGGTTGAAAAGGAGGCTTCTCTTACAGCTTCTGATATGAATCTCAAGGCTAGGTCGACCCTTCTCTGTGGCGAAACATCAACAGATACATGGTATACTACTCCTCCATAGCTTATTCTTGTTGTGTCTTCATTCGGACTCGCGTTTTCTACCGCTTTTACAAGTATTTGGACAGGATTTTTGCCTGTCTTCAGGTATACAATATCAAACGCTGTCTTTACTATCTTAATAGCCTTCTGTTTCTTTCCTCCCATTCTTCCTGTATTCTTGGCATATTTCTTGCCGAAATGCATTATACTATTTACCAGTCTCTCAACCAAGTTCACTTTGGACTTTCCAAACTTACTGTGCTCGTGCCTTCCAAAAGTATGGGGGATTACTGTAGGGTCAAGGTTTATCACACTCTTAAGACCTGAGTCTTCTACATTAACCTCATCCATATCCCACTTGCCAAACAGAAGTATTTTTTCTGACAAAGTATCACCTCTTTGGCTTTTCTTTCTTACCCAGCACAAGCATGTTCAAGGATACACCGTTAACCATGGATACCTGCCATCTTACTCCAGGTATATCACCCATTGCTCTCCCTTGTGAGCCGCCTATACCCTCTACAACAACTTCATCGTGCTCATCAACATAGTTAAGCGCTCCATCGCCGGGCAAAAACGCTGTTATCTGCTTGCCGTTCTTTACAAGCTGTATCCTGACACATTTCCTTATGGCAGAGTTAGGCTGCTTTGATTCTACGCCGACCTTTTCAAGTACTATGCCCTTTGCCTGGGGGGATCCTTCCAGAGGGTCTGCCTTTTCATCAAGAGCCAGAAGACGTCTCTTATAGTACTTATCAGACCACCTGAACCTTTGCCTTTTTAGCCTTAGCTTCCTCGCAGCGAATTCACCCCTAGGCGATTTATGCGACATAGCACTAATCATCAGACGCCTTGCTGAGCTATCTTTTAAGATTTAGGTTGAGTTTATGTTTGTATTAATATCATTGGGTTACTATGTGTATGTGCTGAATGTCAAAGTATCTTTGTGCAAGTATACGCGCTCTCTCAGCATTCCTCCCCCCTTTACCCAACACTGCGCCCTTATTTTTTGCAGATGTTTGTACTATAGCAACTTTTTGCCCATCCGCTCTCGTGTTTATTTTAACGTCTATTACATTTCTGCTGCCCAGAGCGTTCTTTATGAATTCTGCAGCACTGTCAGAATACTCAACAAGCTCAACAGGTTTACCAACGATCCTCTCCAGGTTTATTATCGTTCGTCCCTCCTTTCCTATGGCAAGACCCATCAAACCTTTATCCACAACAAAGATTATTCTTCCAGCTTGCTGGTCTATTATACAGTCTCTCGAATTGACCCCTGTCACATTCTGAAATACTGACATGAGTCCCAGCTCCTCTTCTGTCAGGCGAATTTCTGTTGGCAATACTTGCTACCCTTTTAGTTGGCTACCTTATCGTATGGTAGGCTTTTTTAAATCTTTAGGTCGCTCCAGCCATTTTAAGAAGCCTCTCTATATCAGCGTCTCCAGCTGACCTTATTGCTAACGATTTGATTGGAAATGCCTTACCAGATATGTTACCCAGCCTTATGGATGTTTCATCAAAAGTTACAATGGGTACGTTAGCACTCTTTGCAGCATCCACTATCGCTTTCCTTTCGTGGCTAGTTAATGATGAGCTAAGAATTATGAGTTTTGCTCCCTTTATAGCTTTTAACGTTTCTTTTACCCCAAAAGAAATTCTTCCTGTCTTTGCAGCTGTTTTAAGTATCGGTTCCAAGAGTCTTGGCTCCACTTCACTCCCCTCCTCTCATAAATATCTCCACCATGCCTGTTCCTACAGGAATGGTAGACCCTACAATTACATTTTCTGTGACTCCCTTGAGCTCTTCGACTTCACCTGTTGCTGCTGCTTCGGCCAAAGTAGGAACTGTTATTTCGAATGCGGCCCTAGCGAGCACACTTGTCTTTGACCCTGCAATACCATGTCTTCCTATCTGTTGCACAAATCCCTTGCTTGTCATCAGGTCCGCGACTAGAAGTATATGTCTAATATCCACCTCCAGACCTTGCTCTTCTAGTGTTGATGTAATTTCTTTGACCAGTGCCGTTCTGGCAGCTTCAACGCCAAGTGCCATGTTAATTTCGTATATGTTGTTAGTGGTTGTCCTTGTGGGATCAATACCTGGGATCTTAAGTACCTTCTGAAGGTTTGAACCTGCTGTCTGTATCATCCATTCGCCATTTGCCATCACCACGGATACACTTGTTATTCCTGGAACACCTTTAACCCTTGTATTAAGTATCTTCTCCCTTGTAGAGGAGACTACAGATTCGTCCATGCTCTCCAGTGCTATAGACATGGTGAGATTCTTTTCATCCACTGTAATTCTTTCCTTCGGAGTTCTCAACACAGAGGCAACGTCGCTGACAGTAGTCCCTCTTTCATCCATCTTGTCTTTATCGAATATGAAGACTAGGGATCCCGTAGCATAATCTCTCTTGACCTGCTGTATCAGGTCATATGTCTTAGTAAAGAGTATCTCCTTCGCTACTTCTAATGCTGCAGTCCTGCTCTGCCTATGTTCTTCATCAAGGTAGATATCCATGGTCGGTGTGCTTGGCTGCTTTCTTGCGTCTACCAGCTCTATAAGACGGGGAAGACCCAGAGTGACGTCTCTTTCCTTGACACCAGCAAAGTGAAAAGTACGAAGAGTGTTATGTGTCACAATTCCTTCCGAAGTTACGAACGTCTCCAGTCCAGGTACAGAGAAATCATACACTTTCTCCTTCCTGGATTGAAGTCTCTCTATAGCTACGATTTCATCCCATACTACATCCTCAGCTAGGAAAGAGCGAAGTGTCTCGATCTCCTGCCTTATATCAACTGACATTTCTTTAGCCCTTTGATCAAAGATTTCAATGTACCTGCTCAGTACAGCTTTTTCTACTCCTTGGCTATAGGTAAAACCAATTTCCCCATAGCTTGAGACACCAAGCTTCTTTAATATACTGGATACAATGCTATCTAACCCGTAAGCGACGTCAATGGCATCTGTATCACTGTACAATTTACTCAATCTCTCTATTTGTAACTTCCTTTCCTCCGAGTCCGATCCTACCTCATGCAAGAACGCATTTGCAAAATGGGCACTGATCAAGACTGTTAACCTATCATCATGACGTATTTTATTGGTAAAGATTCCAAATCTGGCCAAAAGTAATGCAATTCCATCTGCTAATTCTTCAGATGTGGCATTAATGTATATAGCCTTGCTATCTAGTTCGACAACACCTTTACTATCAAAGTATGCCCTGAGAAGCATACGGACGAATTCATCACTTGCACTCAACGCGAAATATGGAAGATGCTTACTGTCAGGTTCTGAACCACATAACTCGCCAATGACCCTTTGTAGGGAGAAAATTATATAATCACGTGATAACTCTACGCCTTTCTTATCAAGTACAGCCTTCAATTGTACAGCTGTTTCCAGAAGACTTGAATACATATCTGAAGTGGACCCTGATAGGTATAGACCTATAAGCCTGCCAAGTTTGCTTTCTAAATTGCCAGCAACCGTTTGGGTTGCCTCAACTGACAGAAATTCTTGATCTTCTGCAACCTTGCCATGCAACTGTTCAGATCCATCTTGGTATAATATTTGATAGAGGTTATCTGAGGCTGCTTGAATTATGTCAGTATTTATTTGCTCGCTCTTCTGCATTGTAGATATTTTGAAGACGAGATCGTTCAAGCTGAGACTCCTATTAGGAACTTGCAGATGCTTGACAACTGGGATTCTATCTCCTACCTTAAGATCGCTTCCTAAGACAGGGATCAGCTTTCCGTTCATTCTGGTTACAAATGAGTGATTATCTGTAGCATCTATGACTCTACCTGACTGTGTCATGACTCTTATCAGGGGACGTCTGTATTCGTGCCTACTTACAGCCTTAAGCCTCTTCCATTCTACCTTACCTTCTGGATTAAGCGAGGGTACCTCTATTCCCACCTCGGGAGGAATGTCACACCATTCTGTATCAGACTCTCTTGTGACAGGGAACCTTTGCATCAGCTCGTCTACGAACTCGCCTATTTTGATTGTGTGTACAAGGTTCCCTTCCTTGACGATTACAGATTCCCAGCTAGCTATGCTCATCTGTGTCCCAGGTTCTCCTATGGATTGTGCTGCCACTACACCCATGGCCTCTCCCGGCTCCACGAAGGCGTTTCTGTACAATTCAACTGCCTTCTCACATACAAGCCTGGCAGCCTTCTTGCTGAGTCCCATGGTCTTCAAAACCTCCAGCTCTGATGCCAGTCTATCATTAAGCCTTGGAGCAAATTCCTGTATCAGAGCATCCACTTCTTTATCTGTTACCTTAGGCGCCTTCGGGTCGTCAAGTATTATAGCTGAAGCTGCTAGCCTTTCTATGTTTACAGCCTTGCCATGGTCGCTCTTTGATGGGTCTACTCCATCTTCGCCGTAAAGGAATTGGACTATAGCACCTTGTGGGTCCCTGACAGTGAGGTCGTACTCTACCCTTAGGTGCTCCATGGCATTGACCAATCTTCTCTGCATGTATCCTGACTGTTGCGTTCTGACAGCGGTGTCGACAAGACCCTCTCTCCCTCCCATGGCGTGGAAGAAAAACTCTATCGGGTTGAGCCCATCTCTATAATTTGATTTCACAAAACCGTATGCATCAGGATTCTTTTCCTTTGCTCTAAAGTGTGGAAGTGCCCTATGGTAGTATCCTCTTGATATCCTCTTACCTCTGACAGACTGTTGCCCAACAGTTGCCATCATCTGCCCAAGGTTTAGCGACGAACCCCTTGCTCCTGTCTTTGCCATCACTATACCTGCGTTCGTATCAGGAAGACTCCTCTCCACTATTCTTCCGGCTGCTTCCCTGGCATGACTTAGCTCTGTCATTATCTTCTGCTCTAGTACCTGCTCCGGCATCAATCCTTTCATTACCTCGAGTTTACCTTCTTCGTATTTGCTGAAAAGTTCATTCACGTTTAGGTAAGCTTTTTCTATCGCCTGTTGAATTTCTTCTCTAGCCTCTGGCGATAGCTCGAGCTCATCATATCCGTATGAGAATCCAACAGAGCTTATGAATGCTCTCAGTATTCTGAGTATTGAATTCAGAAAATTCCTTGCCACATCTGTACCGTAATCCTTTGCCAGCCTGTGCAAGAGTGTCTCTGGTTCTTCTGCACCAATCGATGCTTTATCAACCACACCTGAAACAAGTTCTCCGGCCTTGACCAGGACATCATCCTTGTCACTCTTTACTCCTTTTGCCTTTGACCATTTTGACGTAAGCCTATAGTTGAAATCCTTTGGCAGAAAGAGGCTAAACAACTGCCTTCCGGAATAGAAGCTCCTTTCTTCTGGCTCTGGCAGTGGACCGCTATAGCCCCCTGCATATGCAAGGTTCGCAAACTGCTCCTTTGTCAGCTTTGTATCCCCTTTTGTAAGCAGAAACGCAGCAGTTAGAAAATCCCTTATTCCACCTATGATCGGTCCACCGTATCTAGGAGATATGATCTGGTCCTGCACTCTCATGAGTGTTAGAGCTTCTGACCTTGCTTCTTCGCTTTGAGGGACATGAAGGTTCATTTCGTCTCCATCGAAATCTGCATTGTAAGGTGGGCACACAGCTGGATGTAGTCTGAATGTTCTGTAGGGTAGTACTTTTACGTAGTGAGCCATTATGGACATTCTGTGAAGACTTGGTTGCCTGTTAAAGAGCACTATGTCTCCATCAACGAGATGTCTTTCAACTACGTAATTTGGAGCAAGCGCTTCACTTATGGCCTGTCTATCTGACGCAAATTCTAATCTTATCTTTACTCCATCAGGTCTTATTACATAATTCGCGCCTGGGTGGTTCAATGGCCCATTTATCACAAGCTTCTTAAGGAAGTCAATATTCCACGGAGTGACCCTTTCTGGTACTGTCAGTTTTCTTGCAACATCATACGGCACACCCACTTCAGAGATATCAAGGCTTGGATCGGGGGAGATTACAGTTCTACTGGAAAAATCGACTCTCTTCCCTGATAAGCTTCCTCTGAACCTACCTTCTTTACCCTTCAACCTTTGACTGAGTGTCTTTAAAGGTCTACCTGACCTATGGTGTGCCTGGGGAATACCGGATACTTCATTATCGAAATATGTTGTGACATGATACTGTAGAAGGTCTACAAGGTCTTGAACTATTAGCGGAGGCGTGCCAGAATCCTTGCTCTCCCTGACCCTCTGATTAACCCTCAGGATATCTACTAGCTTGTGTGTAAGGTCATCCTCAGACCTTATTCCAGTTTCAAGTGTTATTGAAGGCCTGACAGATACAGGAGGAACAGGCAAAACTTGAAGCACTAGCCACTCAGGCCTGGCGCTTGTAGGATCATAACCAAGAAGTCTCAGGTCATCATCTGTTATCCTCTCCAACCTCTCCCTTATGGCAGCTGGTAGGAGCCTTACAGCGCCTCCTTCCTCGTTTATCTCATGGAACATGTGTGGCTTTGTAAATTCTACTTCCAGTTTCTTCTTGCCACAATGAGGGCAGACCTTTGCCTTTTTGGCTTTGGCTATTATCTCTTTGGAAATCTTCTCAAGAAGGTTCGGGTTTGTGAGTCCTTGTTCTGCCAGTTTTTCCTTATATACCTTTATTTCATCTTCCGGTATTAATATTCTTCCACACGTTCTGCATGTAGCTATGAGAAGCTCATGTATTATATCTACAAAGGCAACATGAAGAACAGGCTCCGCCAGCTCTATATGACCAAAATGTCCTGGACACCTTGCACTGGTATTGCCACATGTGCCACATTTCTGACCTGGCTCCAGAACACCAAGCCTGCTGTCCATCAATCCTCCTTGGACAGGCATCCCATCCTCGTCGTATGTTTCTGGCACTGTTACCTCTACAGTTGAGTATTTTCTGACTTCTGTAGGCGAAAAGACATCGAAGCTTATCGCCCCTACCATCTTTATTGATTCCTCGAGTGCCATTTTTTACACCTTATCCTTTAATCTAAGCCTTGGTGCTATCACCAAGCTCATCATCTCCTGTACAAGTAGCTTAAAGGCATAGGCTACAGTGACTGTGGATATTTTTGCCATATCTCCATCCACTTTGCATACATACTTTCTCTGTTTTGCATCATAGTAAGCTATGAGACCACATTTCTCACATATGTTTATTTCTGTCTTATCTGATTCTTCAAGTAATCTATCCTTCAGAACCATCGCAGCTCCATATGCTATTAAGCAGTCTCTCTCCATTTCACCAAATCTAAGGCCTCCACCTCTGGCTCTCCCCTCTGTCGGCTGCTTGGTAAGCATCTGCACCTGTCCTCTAGCTCTGGCGTGGATCTTATCAGCCACCATATGGTGTAGCTTTTGATAGTAAACTACGCCGATGAATATTTCTGCAGGGAATTTCTTACCTGTTTTACCGTCGTACATTATCTCTTTACCAGAGGATTTGAATCCGTACTGCTCCAGACACCTTTTGATATCTTCCGGCTTTTCACCCATGAATGAAGTGCCATCAACAGGCTCACCCCTGAGTGCGGCTGCTTTACCACCTATAGATTCTAGGAATTGGCCGACAGTCATCCTTGAGGGGAATGCATGAGGATTGATTATAACATCGGGTACTATACCCTCTTCGGTGTAAGGTAGGTCTTCTTGGTTAAATAGCATACCTACTACACCTTTCTGTCCATGCCTTGAAGCAAATTTGTCTCCAAGTTCCGGTATTCTCTGATCTCTGACCCTTATCTTGTAGCTCTTATTTCCATCAACATTCTGAGTCATAAATACTGCATCTACGACGCCCGATTCACTCGGTCTAACAGCTATTGAAGTATCTCTTCTGTACGGCCCCTTTACTTCAAATTCTTTATATTCTTCCATGAACCTTGGAGGACTTGTTCTTCCAACCAGAACGTCTCCCCCACTCACTACTGATTCCGCAGCTATAGCCCCATCCTCTTCGAGAAGTCTGTAGAATTTCTCGCCTCTGAAACCTCTGACATTATCATCCGGCGATGGTATTTCGAATTTATCTCTCATTCCACCTAGATACTGCTGTGCCTCTGCCTCGTAAATCCTGTAGAAGAACGTCCTGCCGAACCCTCTTTCTACAGATGCTTTGTTCAGTATTACTGCATCTTCAATGTTATACCCCTCGAATGATAGTACAGCTACAACAGCATTCTGCCCCATCGGTCTTTCATCCACATTGGCTAATCTATTTGCTCTTGTTCTTACAAGAGGTATCTGCGGATAAACTGCCAGATGCTGCCTAACATAATTGGCAAACATAAAACTCGAAACAGAGAATCCAAGGGCTTGCTTTGCCATGGCAGACTCATAGGTATTCCTTGGAGATTGATTATGTTCAGGGTATGGTATGAGAGAAGCTGCGACTCCGAGTATTGCCGGCGGGTATAACTCCAGATGTGTGTTATTGGTTGTGACCTCTCTTGGAGTTAAAGCTATGTATGTGTTTTCTTCTTCATTCGCATCAACAAGCTCTATGAATCCTTGATTCACTAGGTCCCTCCAGCTGATCAGCCCCTTCCTGACCTTGTCTATGATGTCTTGTGTGACAAGAGGTCTTCCTGCTTCCACTACTATGAGTGGCCTAAGAACCCTGCCTGCAGTTGCCGATATATATACTCTGACGGTTGAATTTGGTCTGCCTGGGTCGTACACATAGATGCTTACGTCTGGAGGTAATTCCCCTTTTCTACGTAGCCTTCTAAATGCTGTTGCCAGTCTTTGCGCGTCATCTACGAATCCGATAAACCTACCGTCCACAAATACTTTTGCTCCCTTTCTCTTTAACTCATCATCAGCCTCAGAGTATCTGACAACACCCAGAGCGAAAGGCTTGTTGATAACATCATAGCTAGATGATGTCACAGATATAACAGCTGATAAAGCAAGATTCTTCACCAGCCCACAGTTAGACCCTTCAGGAGTCTCATTGGGACAGATCCTACCAAAATGCGTGCTATGCAGGTCTCTTGCTTCAAAGTTAGGTTGACTTCGACTGAGAGGTGACTGTATCCTTCTCAGATGGCTTAGCGTTGAAAGGTAGTTTGTCCTATCAAGCAGCTGCGTAACCCCTACCTTTCCCCTTCCCCAGTTCCCAGTCGCTATTGCGTTTGCAAGCCTATCCGTTATAATACCTGGCCGTATAGCGGAATTGACAACTGCAGGTCCCCTTTTCTGGCCAACTCTGTCAAGCTGATATTTCATATCTCTGACCATATTTCTAAAAGCTGTCCTGAACAGATCAGCCAGCATCTGTCCTGCAAATTTTATCACCTTGTTTCCATAATGGTCTTTATCATCTTCGTCTATAAGACCTAGCTTCAATTCAAGAAGCTTGCATGCTGCTTCTCCCAGAAAAGCTGCCTTATCCATTCTGTTTGATTGTTGGCGACCCAAATGGGGCAAAAGATACCAGTCGAGCAGCATTTCTGCCCTTTTGAGCCTGAGCTCATCCATCATTCCATGAGCTATTCTGTTTCCAATGTACATCAGCGCCTCCTGCGTTGTAGATGCCTCAGCAGCCTTTTCAAAGCTAGCTTCTAAAAGATCCTGAAGCTCGGGTTTTACAGAAACTATATCCGCAATTTCTTTGTCTGTAGAAAGACCCAATGCCCTAAGAATGATAACAAACGGAAGCTCTACAGGAGAAGCAGGAAGTTTAGCGTATATGGCACCATCAGGCTTCAGCTCGAGTTCAAGCTTTGACCTGTATCCGACGATTGAAGAGTAGATCTTTGCTTTATAGATAGTTTTACCACTTGTCTTATCTGTCTCAACAAGAATCTTGTTTGGTGATAGATCTTCTAGTCCAACAATTACCCTTTCGGATCCATTTACGATAAAGTAACCGCCTGGATCCTTTGGATCTTCGCCTGCTTCGATAAGCTCTTCATCGGTAAGCCCATGCAATGCACACAGATTAGACTTCACCATTACAGGCAAGTCTCCCACTTGGTAGGTCTGAGTGTACTGCCCAGTAGGTCCAAGTTGCGAATCTATAATGGTTATTTCCAGCTGAATCGGTGCAACATAAGACAGATTCCTCAATCTTGCTTCCATTGGAAGTATAAAGCTTGTAGATCCATCTATTTCCACTACTCTGGGCCTTCCAACAATCACTTTTCCAAACTTTATTTTATAAGAACCTGTAGCAGTTTCTATATCTACTTCTCCGACTTCATCTATAATGCTCTGTATTCCTCTACTAATGAATTCGTTATAAGAGTTAAGATGCTGCCTAGCTATTCCTTCTCTTTTTAAAATATCTTCTATTATAGGCCATCCATCGACATATTCAAGAGTTTGTTCTAACATCTTATCATCCCTCTACAACAAGTCTATAATAGACCGTAGTGCCTGCAGTTTCGCTCTTTCTGGTTATTTTAATTACATCACCAGGCTTGGCTTGGAGCTCTACAACGTTTGGGTCTGTGGTCAGTATGTAGGGGAGCTGCTCGAGTGTTGCGTTATACTTCCGCAATATTTCAGGAACTTCTCCCGGTTGCACTATTTCGTGCTTGGGCACAAATATATGCTTAGAAACCTTAAACTCCACTTCCGTCAAGACGGACCACCATTTACAAATAAGTATCCCCATGAACTCCGTTGATTAAAAACCGTAAAGAACAACTCCGTACCCGTGACCTTAATGGTAGAATATTTAAATCTTCTCAAGATAATTTTATCTAATCTCCCAAGAAGACCCCGCCCGCAAGGGCGGGGTAGTTCACTAGTCATTGCAAGTTCTAAATTCATATCGCATATAACCCAGACGGTATTCTACATACGTTATAGTTTCTGATACAAGAATAATGAAATTAATTGTAAGAAATAAAGCTACAACCAGCGGAAAGGTTATCTACCCTGTGGTTGAACTTTTTGACAGCCGGCCATAGCAACGGGGTTACACCCGGTCCCATCCGAACCCGGAAGTTAAACCCGTTGACGCCGATGCGGTAGTGAAGTGCGTAAGCCCTCGCGAAACATCGGTGCCGGCACTACCTTTAAAATCAAGTGAAATACTTTAATACCCATTTTATGTCGGAATGCAAGTAGAAAAGTAGATGTTATTATTCCAGTTAACGCCTTCGCTCGGTTCCAGTAATTCTTTATACAGTTTGATAGTGTCTGCACTATTCTGGGTGCCTTGGATTATTCTTATCTTTTGGGGGCAGAGAATCCAAGTCACTATATCCTTGGGACAGGTTTCGAGAAGCTTAGCTAGATTAAAGCTACTCAGCGACAGGTCGAAGCAGGTGCTCCTGAATTATATTTCAAACAAAGGATTTAAAACAGATATAACACGCTTCAATGACTTTCTTGAGTACTTTACCATACCGCCTGTCAGTATGGACCCGGTAGGAGTTGTAAAGAGGTTCGACCATATACTAACCACTCAGGACAAAAGAATAAAGAATGAGGTAGCACAACTATTCTCTACAAGTGATAAGATAGAAAGAAGTATAATAGAGAATATGGTTGGAATTGCTGCTGCTATGAATCAGATATTTAAGATTATAAGGCATTACTATATACTTGGGAAGAAGGGAAATAACATATACCTGCTAGCTCAACTTCAGATGATTATGCCAATGCTACTGAAGCAGGCTGACGCATTGGTAAATGCTATGTCAACACTCGAGTTGGGGCAACCCTTAGGCGATGGTATTGGACCAGCTTCTGTCGCTCTCCTGATGAGGGAAAAAGAGAAAAGGAGGATAGGAGATGAAACAGTATTTGCAGAGACTGAGTATAAGGGTAGAAGAGCCATATTAGTCAAGGCTGAAGGGCCTGAAGGTAATGTGGGGGAGATAGATGACGCTTTAGAGAAGATAGTCAAGGAGATCTATCCAGATGTATCTGCAATAATAATGATAGATGCAGCACTAAAATTGGAGGGAGAGAAGACTGGGGATGTGAGCGAGGGAGTCGGAGCTGCCATTGGTGGTTATGGTATTGAGAAGTTCAAAATAGAACAGCTAGCATACGAGAAGAATATCCCTGTATATGCTATCATAGTTAAGGAATCTATAATTGAAGCGATAGGTGCTATGAGGAAGGAGATAGCAGAGTCAGTAAACCAGGTTCAGCAAACTCTGTTTCGTATAATAGAGGAAAGGGTACCAGAAAACGGAAGAGTGGTAGTAATAGGGGTAGGTAATACACTCGGTGTGGGGCAGTAGGTGAAATATGAATGTTGGGCGCAGAGCTTGGTAGCGAACAGAGACAGATTGTATTCACAATAGAGCACTGTGATTTTTGTAACATTAACAACAAAAGGAGTTTTCAGAAGGGGGACTATGTAGTAAAGGCATCAGGCAGATGCCCCAAATGTGGAAGGGATATGTATATCTCTGCAATATACGCCGAGAGTCTCAGACAGCAAGCGTAGTTATTATAGTCCTATTCTCCCCCACGTATATCGTATGTTCGAATTGTGTGACTTTAGCACCGCTAGACTCAACAAGAATGGGATATTCCATGATGATTCTCTTGCTTTCTAGTTCTTTAATCGCTTTTTTCACAAACTCCTCCTTGAAATCTTTAACTAACCATCTAGGCGTGAACGGAAGTGTTTTAAAGTTACTCCATATATAGTCCGTCAACTGATCTATATTAGCATCCTTTGTCCTTTTTCTTGTCGTTAGTCTAAATATATTTCCACCTCCATGATTAACAACCCACCCACTAGCTTGCCGTGACACAAGAAATGGCTCTATAGCATATGCGCATGATTGTTTAAAATTCTGTGGTATATTCTCTCTTACATTAGGAACTGATACTCCTGCATGGATTGTATACCTGTCAAGTTGATGACCGGATAGGTTTGAGATTGGCCTGAAACCCTGCCTCAATGCCTCTGACTCGACTGTATCACCTACAGCACCTATTCTACCTCCTGCTTTAACTGACTTTATTGCCTCATACAGTAATTGTTCGTTCACCTTTGCCATCAACATTTCATCCTGAGATAATGCTATGGTCAGAGCTGTATCAGCTATGTACCCGTTGATATGAACACCAATATCTATCTTAACGGTAGATCCTGGTAAGATTATTTTTGTATCACTTATACCTGCAGTGTAGTGAGCTGCCTCATCATTTTGCGATACATTACACGGGAAGGCTGGAAGACCCCCTAGTTTTTTTATCTTCTCTTCCAGCTCTTCGCATAGATCTATTACCTTAATCCCTTCCTTAGTTATCTCTTGCGCAAATTTAAGAACAGATGCAGCTATGCTTCCTGCCCTCTGATATGCTTCCAATTCACTCATGTTATTTGCTCTCAATAATGATTTAAAAGCAATACCTTTTATTGTTAGCGGATGATATTATTTGAATAAGAAAAAGAAAGATGACCATAAATTTAATATCGTGGCATTAGGAGGCACTTTTGACCATTTTCATAAAGGCCATAGAGCATTGATTGAGGAAGGGTTTAGAATAGGAAAGATTGTCTTTATAGGGGTAGTATCAGATAAACTGGCTAGGGAGTTGGGAAAAAAACCAGACCAGAGTTATGAGTTTAGAAAAGGTGTGGTAGAATCTTACGTACTGAAGCATCATCCTAAAAGAAGATTCAACATATTCCCTTTAGATGACCCCTTTGGTCCGCTAGCTGATGATCCATCTGTAGAAGCACTTGTTGTTACGCCAGAGAGCTTGGCCAGAGGTGAATCAGCCAACATGATAAGGTTGAAAAAAGGATTAAAGCCTGTCAGAATAATCATGGTTCCTCTGGTTCTTGCAGATGATGGAATCCGGATATCATCAACACGCATCAGAAAAAAGGAGATAGATGAAGAAGGTCACCTAAAGAAGAATATATAGTTATGAAGATCTGCCATGGGGGAAATAGGTGAAGTAAGTGGCAAAGCAGATACCTTTGCACTGGCTGGAAAAGAAAGTTGTAGCATACCTAGCAAAAAATAATCAGGCTCATATAGAGGATATAGCAGCAGGAACAGGTGAATCAATCGATCAAGTACGTAGAGCTGTAGAATGGTTAAGAGAAAAGCACCTGGTTTCTATAAATGTATCAGTCAAACGAATGATATATCTTGACGATAAAGGAAAGAAGGCTGCGGAGTTTGGTCTACCTGAAAGAAGAATATACAGTCTTGCCAAACATGTTACTGGGCTTGAAGATCTACGAAATTTATCTGGTATGTCTGAATTTGAGTTTAATGCTGCTTTGGGTCGTGCAAAAAAGTTAGGGTGGATAGAGATTAAGGGTAAGGGCGAAGTGCTTGTCAATTCTGACGCAAAGGAACTTCCTGAAGAAAGGCTTCTCAATTTACTATCCAAGGCTCCTTTAGCTGAAGAAGAGATACCGAAGGATTTAACTGAAGCTTATGCTGGTCTTTTAAAAAGACCTGGCTACATAGAGACAAAAGAATCTAAAGAAGTACTTGTCACATTGCTAAAGAAGCCTGATATTTCTGAATTTGAACAGAAGGAGTACACAGTGATAACGCCAGAGCTCATAAAACAGGGTTATGAATTACATCTGGCTCCACTTGATGTTGTATCACCAGTCCCTGTATTATTCCCTGGGAGATTGCATCCTGTTACAAACTTCATAAATGAAGTTAGAGAGATTCTTATTTCCATGGGATTCATTGAGATAACTGGTCCTATTGTGCAGCCAAGCTTCTGGACGTTTGATGCACTTTTCACTCCACAAGACCATCCTGCGAGGGAAATGCAAGATAGTTTGTACCTGGCAGGCTTAAAATCCAAACTCCTGAATAATGATCTGATACAAAGAATAAGTCAGACACATGAAAATGGATGGAAAACCGGGTCAAAAGGCTGGAGATATAAATGGTCCCTTGATGAAGCAGAAAAATGTGTCCTTAGAACACACACCACTGCTATAAGTGCCAGATACCTAGCAGAAAATCCTGAAAAGGAATCTAGAGTGTTCTGTATAGGAAAGGTGTTCAGAAATGAAAATCTGGATGCAACCCACCTTTTCGAATTCACACAGATAGAGGCTGTGATATCTGAGAAAGATGCTACGGCTAGGAAACTGTTGGGATATATGCAGACATTTTATTCATCATTGGGTTTCGATCAAGTTAGGTTCAGACCCACATACTTCCCATATACAGAACCCTCCTTTGAACCCTCTATATACTCTAAAGAACTGAATCAATGGCTGGAAGTGGGCGGCTCCGGCGTCTTCAGACCCGAAGTAACCAGACCTTTAGGCATAAGCAATAACGTTCTTGCCTGGGGGTTCGGTCTTGAAAGGATAGCTCTGCTCAGACTAAAAGAGGATGATCTAAGAAAACTCTACTCCAACAATCTTTCTTGGTTAAGAGGTAAAATTGAATGCCTGTAATATCGGTAATGCTGGACAGGTTAGAAAGGTTAACCGGGAGACCAAAAGAGGACGTGATAGAAGCTTTACCCTGGATAGGTGTTCACATAGAAAGCATAGATAAAGAATATGCTAGGCTGGAATATGATCCGAACAGGCCAGACTTTTCTACAGATTATGGAATTGCTAGAGCACTGAAGGGTAGGTTCGAGAAAGAACTTGGAATACAAAGAAGGAATATTGACAAGTCTGACTGGAAGATAATTGTTGAAGAGAAAGTCAAACCAATCAGGCCTTTTGTCATCGGATTACTAGCTCATGACCTGCTGCTTGATGATGAGACGATCAGACAACTTATTTCTATGCAGGAGGACCTGCATCAAGGCATAGGCAGAAAAAGGAAGAAGTTAGCAATAGGATTACATGATATAGCTAACATACGTCCGCCTGTTAAGTATGGCACTGTAGGTCCTGACTTCAAATTCACCCCTTTAGGGTATAAACATCCTATGAGTATTGATGAAATATTAAAGATCACAGAAGTAGGAAGGCTTTATGGTCCTTTGCTTAGTAAGAAAGATGTCTTTCCCATCTTAATGGATAGCCACAATACAGTACTATCCTTTCCCCCGATTGTAAACGGTACAGCGACACAAGTAACATACAGAACGAAGGACCTTCTTGTGGATATGACAGGCACAGATATGCAGGCAATGGAAGATGCTTTAGCCATAGTGGCTGAAGCTCTTTGGGATGCAGGAGGCAAGATCTTTTCAATTACTGTAAAAGATGGTGAAAGAGAGATGAAGACACCTAACTTAGCAACAAGTACAGCTAGAATATCACCAGAAGATGTGGAAAAGTTGATCGGTCTAAAGCTTGATAGCGAGACTATAGTAAAGTCGCTCAGAAGGGCAAGACTTGATGCAAAGGAGGACAAAGAAGGGATAGAAGTAAGGATTCCAAGGTATAGGGTTGATATACTGCATACAGTGGATGTAGTTGAAGAAGTGGCATATGGCTACGGGTCTGAGAATCTAACTCCTGATTTTGGTTTTAAATATTCAAAAGGGTCAGAACTGGAAGTTAATAAAAAGGTTGAAGCTATAAAAAGAGTTGCAGTAGGACTGGGGTTGCAGGAAGTCTTGACGTATTCACTTAGCAGCAAGCAGACATTATATGACAGAGTACTGAGAGACCCAGTGAATGCGATAAAAGTGGAATCACCCAAGAGCTCCCTCTATGAATATCTTAAAGATTGTTTATCACCTGACCTCCTGCGCATTCTATCAGAGAACATACATGAGCAGTATCCTCAAAAAATATTTGAAATTTCCAGTGTCTTTTCGAGAGATGATTATTCTGAAATAGGCGTAAAGGAATCTCTCAGCCTTGCTGTTGCCATATCATCTGATATAGCTACTTTCACTGAAATCAGGTCGTTACTTGATACTATACTCCTTAGAACACTGGGAATAAGGGCTGAATACTATGAAGGTCATGTGCCATTCCTGGCTGATGGAAGGAGCGCTAAATGCAAAGTAGGCAGTAAAGAGATTGGGTATGTGGGTGAAATAAAGCCAAGGGTTCTGTTAAACTTTGGTTTAAGAATGCCAGTAGCTGTTTTTGAGATTGACCTTAGCTCGTTGATTTAAATGCCAGCCTCTTTATATGGAAGCAACCTATTTGTCAACTACCCATGAATGAAGTTCATGGGCTTGCCCCTTCCCAGGACTGGTTTATGCACAGCCTCCAGTCCAGCTGCATTGGAGCCATGCATAAGCTAGTTGACTGCGATTCTTCTGGTGTTAATCTGGAACCATTTCTGGTTAGGAATTCTGTTCCGCAACACCAGAGTTTTGATAGCTACAGCTTTCCTTGCGAAGTCATGAAGAATGTTCAGTTTGGATTGCGTCGCTTCTGTCTGAAGGAGAATAGCACTATGCAATCTTCCTAACTAAAGGAGACTGTAGATATTGTTATATAAACAGCCTGCAGCAATTCCTCCCAAACTCTTTAGAGGCGGGCTTCTTTGTGGCTCTTCCTGTGAGTATGATCTATACTAAGACGGTGATAGATGATGAAGAGCATTGTATGCGGGTCATGTATGAAATGGAAAAACAGTATACAAATAGGAATGAAGAGTTTTTCATAAAAGTGATAAGAGAGGAACCGAGTCTCGTTCTAAGGGTTCATGCTGTTACTATACTTGCTGAGCTAGGCACACAGAAGGCTATTGAAGCTCTATCAGACGTTCTTCTAAATGATCCAGACCCTCTGGTGAGGCATGAAGCAGCTTTCTCCATGGGACAGATAGGATTGCCATCTGCAAACGAAGCCCTAAAGAAGGCTACGCTTAAAGATCCGGATCCAGTAGTTAGACATGAATCCGCTGCTGCATTAGGAGCGATAGGAAGTCAGGATTCGAGGGAGACACTGGAAAAGGCACTTGAAGATAAGGATGAAATAGTCAGAAATTCGGCTATGACATCTCTCTTTAATTTAAGGTTCCTTCTAAGGTACCCTTCACTGTCTCTACAAAACCTTGCTCCTCGCCCGTAGACAATGCTTAAATCTTTATCAAAAAGTGAATTTTATCATGGGCCGGTAGTTTAGCATGGTAAAATGCTCGCTTCGCATGGGAAAGCCAGAAAGAGCGAGAGTTCACGGGTTCAAGTCCCGTCCGGTCCACACATATTATTATTAAAATCAAATTCAAAAAGCATATTTTTATTAGCATTTGACTGTACATTCGATACCGAATCTGCCTCGTCCAAATCTGTTGGACTAATTCTATAATCGTCAACACTTTTTCATCTGCTCCTCTTAGTGTATGAGAAATTGAATTTTCAACGATAATCTTTGAAATATGATTTTACTCCCTTGTAGCAGCTCTTGCTATAGTAGGCGCAAAAGTTCTTTTAATAACGTATACGTCAATGATTATATTCATAATAAGGAACAGAGTTGATGCTCCAAGTCCATACAGGAGAACCTCATTTGCATATTGCCGATTGAAGGGAATGATAGGAACTATTGCTGCACTTTGTGCTGGTAACGTGCTAAGCAATAAAAGGCTGAATATGTCGAATATTGCTAAAAATAACTGTACTCCTACAGCTCCAAGTTCTACCACATCATACATAAGATACACAATTATTATAGAGAATATGCCCAGAATTGTTACAGATTCACTTATCACGTATTCCAGTGATGCTATTACTATGCACACAATAGCTGTAATAAGAGGCAAAATATCAGACTTGATAAGAAACGAAGTTCTATCCTTCCGAAGCCAAATAGCTGATAATGCTGTGATCCCCAGTCCGACCAAGACCATAAAGTCCGTTATGTTGACAAGAAAATTCTCACCGCTTATCACAAGCAGAGCGATGAATATTGTGGTAAATATCCATGCTAGACTTGAAACAGACTTTGGCATATAACCATCCTCACCTAACGATGCAAGATGCCTTGATGCAGCCAAAAAAGCGGGAACAAAAGTGGTAAACGTAGCTATAAGAAATGCTACAGCTGTTAGAAGGGCCTGAGAGGGCCCAAGATAGTGCAGAGATATAAACAGAGCAGGTATTCCAGATGACTCTATACTAGCTAAAGAAGGATGCAGTGCGTATATTGCCAGTGCATAGAAGATATTTATACACAAAGCTATTATTACGCTGAGCATCATAGTTTGTCTAAAATATTTTGTTTTGTTGACTATTTTCTTCTTGCCAAATAGCGAAGCAAATGGAATGTTAGACTCTTCGATTGAATCAAGATCAAGAGATTGTATTTCCTCAAAACCGAAGAAAAGGAGATATATATAGGCTGTATTTATTAAGAGCGCAATAGGCCAGTTCCCTGTAAAGCTGTGACTTATCAGCCCAGTAAGGTTCCATGATCCGATGGTTCCAAATTCAAAACCTTGAAATGTTATTATTATTACCATAGATGTGGTCAACAGAATTTGCGCGAATCCTATCGTTTTTAAGAATCGACTTTCCAGCACAGTGTTAAGAACGAACCAAATGGCGAAGACAACTATTATTGTGTAGACTATCAAATTTATCGATTCTTTATCTAGACTAAGCTGAGACAGTATGTTTGGCATTACAGTTGTAGCAAAAACTACAAAAATTATAGCGCAGTAAGCTGCAAGAGTAGTATTAGCAATCCATTTGGTTACTCTGGCCAAGAAGTATCTTACACTTCTAGTCCCACAAGCTAATTTCGTGAAGGAAGGTGAACCTATCGCTGTATTGCCTGTCTCCCTTGATATAACATACATATCTGCATAAAGTTTGGCAAGAAGGAATGTAATTGTTCCGGCCAGTAGAAGTGATCCTACGGATACAAGTTCGTACTGAATAATATTCTCCGGGATTATGACGAATAAAGGTGATCCAAGCGTCGCTCCTACACCAACAGCAAGAACTGTACCATAGCCATACACTGGATTCGCTCTTCTCTTCCTTCTTGGGCGCCATATTTTTGTCCTTAATGATTCAGGAAGAAGGGATACTAGAGTTATACCAGAAATAACGCCAGCAACACTGCTCAGTATTTGTATGAGTTCTTTTGGAGTAAAAGCTGTTGGAGCCACGATATATGATATTTCTGAGAAGAGGTAAATGAACGAAAAGGCAGCTAAAATAAAGCCTACAGCAGCTGCTAGCATCTTGAATACGAATGCCACGTCTCTGGCTGTTGCTCCGACATTAGCCAACAGATTCATCACTTGACTTTATCTCTATTCCGGCCCTCGCTAAAGATAATGCAGCATATCTTAGCGTATAAACCGCTGATAGCAGAAGTAAAGCTGCAAGAATGAAATCCAGTAACTTAAGTAATGGAAAATATTGAGCATTCATAAATAAGTAGTATAGGAGCTTTGTAAAATATTGATAAAGTTGATTGACATTGTTTAATCCAGTGATTATAGGAGCTAGGAGTGCTAGACCCGCAATTATGAGTATAGAAGAAATAACCATCTCCCCTATCGCTATCAGAACAAAGCTACCGGCAACCTTTTCTCTATACTCCTCGCCTATGAGCTTGAAAAAGTGCCTTACATCTTCATCATGAGACTCTGAAACTATCCTGTTAAGAGCTTCTTTCATAGTAGTATCCGATTCATGAAGCAACATGACACCCTTAATGTCTACTATTACCTGTTTCAGAAGTTTTTCTATCGCGTCACTTGATTTCGCCATCTGAAGCCAATCTTGTTAGATTGTCAGATAATATATGCGTTGTGCATTCAATTGTATAATAAGCATGGTCTTATTACCCCGTTATGGATAAAGGAAAAATGTAAAAAAGACAATAGCCTATCTAAAGGGTAGATGCGTCCATCTTATAGTGTAGTGAACTACCCCGCCCTTGCAGATGTGGCTTCTGCCACATCCGTTTGTTTGGAGCTTCTCGCTTCATAGGCAATGCTTGCTCATGTATTGGAATATGGGTTTCCATATTCCGCATTGCATACAAGGCAGAGGCATAATTCTCCACGAGTGTTTAACCTGCGTTCCACAGGCGAGCCTTTTCGGCAGTATTATTATATTAGCACAACTATAAACACTTTTGCTTTCATCCTCTTGCCAAGTCAAGGGGACTTCCCGCTCGCTGAGTTAAAAGAGAGACGCATATATTAATAGGAGGGACAGTTGCCCTATGATATACAGGTTGACAGAGAAAGCAGCAGCTTTTAGATCATTACTTATTGACTTGGTAGATGCTGTTAGACATTCAGAGTTAAAATCAGAGACGGAACAAAAGAGGAAGGAGCTAGAAGTAAAATATCAAAAGAAGTTCGAAGCTCTTGAAAGATTGAAGGATGACATTAACACTGCATTCTCAAACCTTGAAGTGCTGCCTCAAGAGCAGGCCGAGGAGCTTAAGAAAAAAATATCCAGTTTTGTAGAACTAGCTATAGATCAGGCTTCAGCGGATGTAAACACCAAATTCAAAAAAGAAGACGAAGAGCTGAAGGCTGTAGCTGAATCCGAAAAAGCAAAGACGATAAAGAGTCTCGAGTCATTTTTGTCAGTCTCTCCTCTGCATGTGATAGATATGGCGATTATGCTGAGGCTTGTCAACGGAACCTATTCTGCATCTGCCAGATACCAATGTGATGGTGATATAGAATATCAGTTCTCTCTAAATGCTGCTGATTCAGATTACTTCAGAGGAGAATTTTCTCTTAATGTGATAAAGAAGAAACTTAGAATCCCTGTCAGACTGTCGAAGAACTGGTTAAGGGGAGAACCTGTGCCCGACTTTGAAAAACTGGAGGAATATACACTTGTAAATGCCGAGGCTGCAGTTAATCATATACTAACTACATTTAAAGACGAATCCACGAATTCAATGATAAATATTGTGTACTCCAGGTCAAACAGTGAAGGATTTCTTACCTTGGAATACGAAGATGCAAAAGGTAAGGTTGTAGTAACTAACGAACCTGCACTAAATAAGCATCTTGACCTGATGACTCTTAAGTCGATTCTGGAAACAATAGTTTCTTCTATCTTTGACCTGGAGCAGAAGAAGATGGCTCTTATCAAATTAACGATGGATGATAAAGATATCCTTGATCAGCTTGATTGCTTTAGCCTGTTTGAGAGAGTGTGGAAGCTCCTTGTCCCTGACCATAAAACTGCGGGCATAATACTGGAGGAGTTGGGTACAGATACAGTAAGGGAGAGGCTGAAGTTGTTAGGGGAGAAGGCAGATCAATTTGCAACATCACTGGGCATTCAAGAATTGACATGAGTCAAAAACCTATACTTTTGGATTGAATGAGAAAGTCATCTATATCATCCTGTGTATTGTAAAAATGGGGGGAGACTCTGACATGTTTGAATCTACCTGATACAATTATCTTTCTTTTCTTTAATTCAGTCACAAACTCGGACTGATTCTTTACTGCAAACGTGACTATTCCGGCGCCTGGGTTCAGTCCTTCGTCCGGTGTAATAATATTTGCTCCTATATCCTGAAGGCCTTCCATAAGCTTCTTTTTTAACCTCGATATTGACTGATATCTGGATTCTATCCCCTTTCCCTTTGTGTATCTTAATGCTTCAAGTGCTCCTTTGACTACCACAGGAGACCACGTCCCCCATTCGAACCTGGCAGCAGTGGCTGACGGCGTTGCCATGTCTAATGGGAAAGGGATATCGAATGGGTCTCTTCCTGCTAGAATTCTTTCAATTACATTGTCTTTAATTCCATGCCAGCCTATATATGCTGGAGACCTATCTTTAAGGAGCTCATTATCCATATAAATACATGCTATTCCATGAGGCCCACAAAGCCATTTATAAAATCCGGATGCAAGCATATCTATCCCGTCTTTTTTTACATCGACAGGAATTACCGAAAGGGCATGGAATGCGTCCACTAAAAGGTATGCGCCATTTTTATGAGCGATTTCAGCCACTTCCCTAACATTCTCTCTTGCCCCACTGAACCAAGAAACATAATCTATAGATACGAGAGCTGTATTTTCATCTATAGCTTTTCTGTAACTTTCTACCGGAATGATTCCGTCTTTTTGCTTCAGAACTTCAACCTTCTTTATTAGTCCACTCTCTTTCATTCTCTGCCATAAGATAACATTAGTTGGAAAGTTGAGCTCGCTCACTACAACTTTCTTATCTTTAAAACTGAAAGATGAAGCTAATGCTGCGAGACCTACGCTTACACTTGGTACTACGCCTATTTCATCTCTGCTTGCGTTTATTAATCCCCCGAACTCGCTTCTAAGCTCTACTACATTCATCAACCATTCTTCCCACTTCTCTCCGTTGAGCCCCCAGTCTTCGGTCAGTTTATTCATTGCTTCGAGAACCCTTAATGGCGGGAGACCAGCTCCAGCACTGTCAAGATAATTCACATTTTTAAGAGCTGAGAAGTCATTTTTCACATTAGATGCTTGATGCATCATAACCGATCAGTTTCAGAGCTATAATATAAGTATACAGAACCCTGTAATTGTAGCTTTATATGGGGACTGAGGCCAGAACAGACTTCGTAAGGCCCTGACTATCTGTTGTATTAAAGCAAGTATTATGAATAGAATTATGATTCTAGTCCTACATGCGGGCTCGAATGAGTGAAGTACAAAAAATGCCTGTGAGAAAAGAGACTATAGCTAATGGTAGAAGTATCGCTATCAGGAACTGAGTTGCCTCCTGCAAAGTGGCCTGTACAAACTGCGATATCCCTTGAATTATCTAGCTTGCAACATTGATTATCTGTTGCAGCTCGCCTGCAGAAAATACATTCTGCGTCATCTACAGTCAAGCATGAGGATATTTAGCGACATGCTATGCTATACCTTCGATTAGGTTAAAAGACACCGTTGCCAAGGCGCGCATATGTATTGTGACAGGTGCAACAGACAGGTCTTTTATAGACGACCGTACTCAGGGGAGAGCCTTTGTGAGAAGTGCTTCTCAAATAGCATAGAAGAGAAGGTAAGAAGAACAATATCAAGATACAACATGCTAAAACATGGAGAAAGAATAGGAATAGCTGTTTCGGGAGGAAAGGACAGCCTCAGCCTGCTAAGTATAATGTCGAAAATAGCTCCGGATCATGGGTCTGAGATAATAGCGATCACCATAGATGAAGGAATCGAGGGCTATAGGGACGAATCTATTGAAAATGCAAGATACATTACTAGGAAGCTAGGGATAAAGATGATAGTGCTTGGGTATAAAGATCTGTTCGGATTCTCGCAGGATGAGGCTATGACAAGAAAGAGCACCAAAATTACATCCTGCGCTATATGCGGAACGCTTAGAAGAAGAGCCATAGATATAGCTATATCTAGAGCCGATGTAGATGTAGTTGCGACAGCCCATAACCTTGATGACATGGTGCAGACATTCTTGATTAACGTTATGAACGGAGATATGAGAAGATTAGCTTGGTTGTCAGGTGTTTCTTCTGGATCTGCTTTTAAAACACGGAGAATACATCCGTTTATGGAAATATACGAAAAAGAATCAACCCTGTATGCATTTGTTAATCATATACCTCTACAGACTGAGAAGTGCCCATACATGAATGAAGGTATAAGGAGCACTATCAGAGCCTTCCTGAATGGCTTGGAAGATTCGCATCCTGGTATAAAGCTTATGATGCTAAAGTCAGCATTATCTATTGCAGAGAGCTTAAGGAAGGACTATGGAAGTGTTGCCGCAAAAAGATGCTCCTTGTGTGGTCTCCCATCTTCTAAAGATCCATGCTTAGCGTGCCAGCTTTCTTCTATGTTATCTCTGCCAGTGTTTAATAAGAGGTTAGCTGTTAATCGATTGGGCGATGGGTAGGGCTGGAAGGCTAGCCGTCTTCCTAACCCGAAACCGGCTACACGCGGGAGCCAGCAACCTTCGGGTTAACCATGTCCATGCACAGAAATGACCGAGAACGGAAAGGTGATCCTACGCCCCATCGGGTAGCCACAAAGAGGCCTTATCCTTCGAAGGGAGGAGATAGACCTCCTAACCGTCAAACCGTGTCAGGCCCGGGAGGGAGCAGCACTAAGGCGGTGTGGCGACGCTGTTGGGTCAACGTGGGTGATTTACGGGCTTGGCGCGTGCTGTAATGGGTATGGGAAAACCGGAGGAGCCGTCGCCCATTTCAAGAGCACTCTAACAAAGAAAGGTAATTAACACCTTTACCCCCCGAGTTATTGGGCCGGGGTACCCAAGCCTGGTATGGGGCAGGCCTGCTAAGTCTGTGGGCGAAAGCCCTCGTGGGTTCAAATCCCACCCCCGGCGCATAATTACAGATAGGATTTCGCTTTCGCAGATCCGATTAGGCATTATGAACTTAATAGGATGGACATTTACGAAAAGTTTCGCAGAAAGCCAAAGCCAACTACCTTTAGTCTTTCAATGAATGTGATGAAAGATTGTATAATAACCACGAATATAAAGATGCTATATATGTTATGTCTAATCGTTTGCTTTATAGCAATAAAGCATGATTAAGACACATCCTACTTGCCTACGTTGAGCCTAGAAACACATCGCAAGAGTGCTCTTAGCCTAGAAGCATAGGGACAAGGAAAGGGAAGGGAAGAAGTGAAAAGAAAATCGCTTCCCACCAAGGTCACTTTACCATGCTGATGCAAAAGCTGCATTCAACATAGCGTTGCATTCTCCTTTCCTTTAATGGAAAGCATAGTCGATTGCATGCAGATAGAGATGCATGCATAGCTAGCTCTGATACCAGAGGCGCAACTCTGTGAATCCTAGAAACGCCAGAACCCCACACTTCAGCTGTGGCAGTATGTCAGTGAGCTTCACTTGGAAGAATATGGTGGGGTTGGAAAGCTGATAGTGTTCGGATTATTTCTGTCTGCTATTATATCCTTGTGATCTTTTCTTGCGTTGATCTACTTTGCTGGGAGTTCGATGGCTGCGCCCAATCCGTCATTAGGATTTTGCCCTTCTGTTCTTTTATATTTCTGATTGTCCTTATAGCGATGTCTGATTCCGTTTCTGCTAGTTCTAAGAGCGGCTCCTCCTTACCAAGAAGTAAGTTGCCGATGCAAGAAAGAAAGCAAGCAAAGAGCTTGCAACGTAAAGAAAACTATTCTTTGTAGCATAATTTGACACTGCTATGCCCACAGGTGACTTCTGAATATACGTTGTTGTACCATTAGAAGGCTGGCTGGTTAGTCTGTTTTGTTGAATGTGTAAGGGCAGATAAAATTGTAGCACCAAGACTAATACAAGAGCTATTACAAGCGCAGGGATAGCGCCCCTTGCAAACTCTCTATATTCGCTCAACGGGATAATCATCCTCTTCGCCAGATTTAATACTAATCATAAGAACGGTCTTCTCCTCCATATTCTTACTGTTTCATACCAGAAGCCCACTGCTGACCCGAAGCAACCTATCAATGCTAGGGGGTCAAGGTATCCCCAACTGAGCAAGGAATAAGATATAGCTATGACTGAGAAAAAGACTGCATAGAAGCCCAGCCTAGGGAGTGTAAAGCTGCCGACATTCATGAATGCTTGTAGTATTCCTACATCCACGTTCTTAACAAGCTCATAGTCACCGCTATCATCTTTTACTGCCAAGCCTAACTCAACAAGCTTTTCAAGATGATAAAATGAGACACTGGGACTTGAGAAGCCTAGCTTTCTCTGCACTTCTCTTACTCCCAATCCCTTCTTGCGCTTCAGAAGGTAAAGGTAGACCCTCAGTGTTTTGCCACGTAGCTGGTATTCTATCGTTTCTCTTTCATCCAATTCAGTCAATATAATATGAAAGAAGCATAACTAAAACTTTTCCTGGGACGTTTTAACATATAAAATTAGTTGTGATAGAATTGCAAAATAAGATTAATTGCTGATACATACATAAGCATAATACTTGTCCATTCATCCTTCTGCAGGTTTACATGCTTGTTTCTGCCTTCCTTTTGTATTTACTTAAAGGCTCGGTTGTCTCCCCTATCTCAGGCATTAAGATTGTGCTGAAGAAAGGAAAATTTTACATTTTGACTGCGGCCCTAGCTATCTTGGTCTTACTCTGTCATGGCCAGAAGATTACTGGTTCTTTAAGCAGGGAGATATGATGGGTACGATGATTTTTGTAATAGGCGACATAATCAATCCTCTTGTTGCAGCAGGCTCTTTGAAGACTCTACATGAAAAGAATGGAACCTCAGTAAGGTGGCAGAATATAAGGCGAATTGGTTTGCAGATTAATCTGCCTATACAATATTTTTCATATATGTTACTGCGATTCCTATTCTCTCCTTTACCTCTAGTCTGCCTTCAGAGCTAGAGGGCCCGTCCAAAATGCCATATGATTCAGCAGCTTTAAACTGAGATATATGTGGTTATGATGAGTCGCTCTATGTACCAATATGGTCTGTAAGTATGACCATAGAAGAAAATGTGTCTGGTTATTAATGCAAATTGAGGCTAGGATATAAACGGTGTAGCTCTTTAGAGCCCAAGCTAGCTCCAGATTAAAGAAAAAATTCTACTTTCTTTTCTTCATTACAAGGGCTATGCCTACTGCAGCAGCTGCCAGAGCTGATAGAGGTATAACTATCCAGTAATAGTAGGTCTGATGCACGAATTGAGATGGATTGACTGTTTCAAATGAGGGTAGAGATGAGGGAGATTGGCCACTCTGGATACTCTGATATAGGCTAGCAGGGACTCCCAACTGCGAGGACGATTGCTTTATACCTGGTATGGTTAGAGATGAGGATGACTGGGCACCTTGATAGATCCAGTACTGCTCAGGCTGGTAATGAAGCGTTATCATTGCACTGTTTTGAGGAGGAATTATCAGGGAATTGCCGCTAAAACCGACTGACTGAGGTTGATAATAGATTGAAACGTTTATTGCCTGACCAGCGACATTTATGCTGACTGTGGTTACATTTTTCTGTAGATCTATGGGTACCCAGAGCCAAGCTGTTATCAGGGTTGGCAGCTCAGGTATGGCTAAAGTAACATGACCTGTTGCATCTGTCTGTCCCCACATCTTTATTTCTGATTGATTAACCGCTGCATACCAATACCACCATCCAGTAGCTACAGGACTGGCGTAGACGTCAGCATTTGCTGCAGGAGAACCATCCGGCAGCAGAGCAGAGATATCAACCTTGTATACAGGTATGGCAGATGGAGCGCTTGTCTTTATAACTATGTTTGTAGACGAATTAAGGCCTATCAGTCTGTATCCATATTCTTCGTATGGTTTGTAGGCTATAATTGAAGGACTCTTGATTGAAGCGTTGGCGGAGATAGGCGTGATATTAGCCAAGCTTGTTGATGAGAACAGGGAAATGGGCAAAATCGTTTTAGTTGCTGCCGCTATTATTAAGTACTTCCCTGATGGTAGGCCGAAAGAATATACTGGATAACTTCCATAGGCCTGAGCTACAAGCTGGCCTGATGAATTGTATACATATGTAGAATAGTCAGTTACCGTGGAGTTGCTCGGCTGTATCTGTACTTGAAGAATGTTCAATGAAGCTATGTCTGTAGCTGCATGCGCAATGACGAGGGGAACTGATAGAGCTGATAATGCCAATGCTGATGCTACAATGATTAGCAATGCCCTTGTTGTTATCGATTTTTCAAATGTCTTCAAACAATATCCCCTATAATAAGTATAGAAATAGAGATGATATAATAGCACTAGTTTGAACATATGTTCTGTATTTCAGAACAACGATATTCTGACGATCGAACATTCAGTTCAGTTAATTGATCAAAGCTCAACTTTGCACATTTTCGGAGCAAACCTTTCTTCCCTTTTGAAGGGGTTGAACCGATCTTATCTTTTGTATTTTCTCTTGCTTCCCTCTGACTTAAGTGAAAAAGTATCCTTCATCCCATATAAGTTTTCTTGGTCCTCTCCTTAGAGTTTGATTGATTGCGCTTGAAACCGTCCTTAACTCTCTACGACGAGTTATGTATTGCTGTGGAAGAATAAGTCAGGATGAAATTTTGCTCTAGGAGCAGATATACTATCATGCTTTAAATCTTTGATGCTTTTGTACCTTTCAAGCAAAGCAATCGCATACTCCAAATCGCTCCGTGTTTTTACCTTATACTCTTTTTATGTGTACAGTAACTTGAGGAGTTTCTAAATACATGTGGCTGTATGCCAATTAGCAATGGAGAGCGATATACAGACAATACTAACTCAAATTAGGCATATGGTTAATAACTCAGATGATAAAAGAAAAACTGCGTTAGCTCAATTAAAAGAGGAAGAAGCTCAGGATCCATTTCGTATACTTATAGGTACTATTCTATCGCATAGAACCAGGGATGAGAATACCACGCTCGCAGCAAGAAGACTCTTCTCTAAATATGGTACTCCTGAAAAACTTGCACAGGCTGACGTTAAAGAAGTTACTGCTTTGATCAAGCCAGCAGGGTTCTACAACGTAAAGGCCAAAAACATAATACAGGTAGCTAGGCAAATCGTTACTGAATTTAAAGGTGTAGTACCAGATAATTTACAGGATTTGCTTAAACTCAAGTCTGTAGGAAGAAAGACTGCTAACTGTGTACTTGTTTACGGGTATAACAAACCTGCTATACCAGTTGACACCCATGTTCACAGAATATCTAACAGACTGGGGCTTGTCAATACAAGAACACCCGAAGAGACTGAAGAGAGACTCGTTGAACATATTCCAGAGAAATATTGGATCAATATAAATGAATTATTTGTGAGATTTGGACAAACCATATGTAAACCTGCAGCTCCTAGGTGTGATATATGTACCCTTACAAATGTATGTAGATACTATAATGAAGTTGTTGTAAAGGAGAAGTTAAAAAATAAAGCATAGCTGGGTCTGTTATTGATAAGGACACATCTACCTGCCTTCATTTCATTACTATCAGAAATAACGATAGTTATGCTTTCTATCTATCTACCATTGAGAGCATATCAGCTTGGAGCTAATAGTTTTGTTGTAGGTCTTATAGGTGGATCAGCATCACTGGTCTACATGTTTGCACCTTTCTTCATGGGAAGATTATCGGACAGAATTGGACCAAAGAAGCTTGTATCCATTGCAACTATAGCAATTTCAATTCTCTGTTTTGTATATGCTATGATAGGTTCTCCCCTGCTATTCATTCCTCTGCGAATTGTTGAAGGTGTAGCATGGGCTATGATATGGGCCCCTCTAGAAGCGTTATACAGCTTGACTGGTAAAGATACCTTTTCCAGCCTTAAGGTTTTCAACATGGCATGGGGTATCGGAGCTATGGCGGCACCTATATTAGGTGTTTTGATAGGCCATGTTATCGATATAATATTTGCTTCGTCTGTTGCCATGCTGTTATCTTTCTTTTTTTCACTCAGCATGAAGAACATTACTGTGCATCAGATGCAAGAGGTATCAAAAGACAACACATCGAACAACTTCAGAAATGTGATTATGCTTCTAGCTTTTGCTGTGGCTTATGGTGCTACTACTACCACCATTACAACCTTCTATCCAAAGTATGCATCAGTATCAAGGCTTAATAGTGTTGAATGGGGAATCATAATAAGCTCGTTGCTAGGTGGTAGGCTTGCTGCTTTTATTACATCGAGTAGTATAAGGAAAAGAATTGGTATTAGGCAGATACAGATAATATTCTCGGTTGCAGCCTGCTCTTTTCCATTGGCTTCTATCATAGCTCCGTCAGCTAGTTATCTGCTAGGAGCAGTCTCTTTAATAACTGGGTTAAGCCTTGGATTTGTATATTCTGTCACATTGTATGCTATGCTCACTGGATCTGTCAGAAATAGAGGAATGTCCGCAGGACTATTCGAATCATCCCTTGGGTTAGGGTCCTTTATAGGCCCGGCTCTGGCAGGCGTAGTAGCTGTAGGAGGACTATGGTTAACAATGACCATCCCTATACTATTCTTGCTGGCAGGCATAGTCCCCAGTATCCCTAACAGAACATGAGATCAGCTAGGTTTGGGCTCAAGTCTAAATACGTATGGCAGCAACTCAGACAGTTTGTACTTCTTTATTCTGCCGGTGGAAGACAATAAAACAACATCTATATTGTTTCCAAACTCGGACAGGAACTGCCTGCATGCACCACAAGGATATATGAACCCATCAAGGTTTGATGTTATTACTATAGACCTTATTTTTTTTGAACCCGAAGATACAGCCTTAGATGCAGCCACACGTTCTGCACAAATTGTTAGACTGTAAGAGGAATTCTCTATATTGCAACCACTATATATTCTCCCATCAGAGCACAGTACTGCTGCACCAACCTTTATGTTAGAATATGGTGAATAAGCCATCTTCATCGCTTGCTTGGCTGCCTTCTCCAGCTCCTTTAATCTTCTTTGATCCACACACAGGGTTCAAGAGCCAGCTATTTATCTCCTTGAAGAATTTGATTGATATCAGCGTAGATCAGAATCGATATTTTACTCTATTCACCATCATTTTATATGAATTCGTAAAGTAAGTTGCTGTTATATGAATTTGATGATTCTTACTTTAATGCCTCATGTACGACTTCAGATATATCCTTGACTGATACTTCAGATTTAGCTTTAACAGTTACTGCATCAGACAGCATTGCGTTGCAGAATGGACATAGTGTCACTATGTTTTTTGAGCCTGTGATAAGCAGCTGATCCAGTCTCTCGTGGCTTATTCTTCTTTTTTCCTTTACTTCATACCAGTAATTGGCTCCTCCTGCACCACAACAGAATGTCTTCTCTCCATGTAATTTTGGTTCTTCTATCCTTCCTATGCTTCCAATCACGCTTCTCTGAGGTTCTACTATACCGTTATATCTAGACAGATAGCATGGATCATGTATAACGAAGTCTTCATCTTCCTTGCCTATTTTGATTTTTCCCTCTTTTAGTAGACTTTCTATGTATTGACTATGGTGCACTACGGACACACCTTGCATCCAGCTATCCAGCTTTGGATATTCATTTGCGAAAGTGTTTACACCGTGTGGACAGATAAGAACTATCTCTCTTACGTTGTATTTCTTAAAGATCTCTATGTTCTTTAAAGCCAGCTCTTGAAACTTGCTCTCTTCTCCAATTCTCCTGGCAGGGTCTCCACAGCAACCCTCTTCTTCCCCCAGGATAGCAAATTCCTGTAGCACGCCTGCTCTGTCAAGAATTGAAATAAAATCTCTGATTGTCTTTTTTATTCTTCCATCGAAGCTCCCCATGCAGCCAACCCAAAAAAGATACTTGAATGTAGGGTTCTGAGCTGGAGTTCTTAGGCCCAAATCTATTAACCATGAATT
This sequence comes from Nitrososphaeria archaeon, assembly GCA_029775965.1. Lineage (GTDB taxonomy): Archaea > Thermoproteota > Nitrososphaeria > Conexivisphaerales > DTJL01 > JAKAPW01. The sequence continues at coordinate 56,425 of JARVJU010000009.1, forward strand.
CCTCCCCTCATTCGGACTTCCTAAAGAATTATTATATTGAGCTATGCTAAGAAGCAACGTGGATTTCTTCTTATCAATTTTTCCCTGTTCAACCAGCTTCCTTCGCATATCCATTATAATTGGTACATGCTTGACATCAACAGGGCAGCTATGTACACACGCACCACATGTCGTGCATGCCCAAAGCTCTTCTTCGCTAATACTCTCAAAAATATAGCCATCTGTACCCTGCTTTGCCTGTTGAATCGCAAGCTTTCTCACAAGAGCCCTGGGAGATAAAGGTCGCCTTACAGCAGTAGCAGGACATGCAGCCTCACATGCACCTATCTCAACACATGCTTCAAAGCTATTTATTTCAAATTGCTGCAAATCAGATATCTTTTCAGCTCCGAGCCTTATTCCAGAAGGGTCTATCTTACCATCCATCACGTCTTTTAAGTTGAATGGAAGTGTCAGTTCAGTGATATTTCTGCCCAAGTTTGAATATGTATTCATTGCTGGCTTTACATACAGTAGAGCGACAATAACTGTTCTTATGATGAATATACCACTTGAGTAATAAAAGAAGTTTCGAAAAGGCACCGCAATAAGGTCTAAATCTAGCATAGTGAGGAGTATCACTGCTATAAGGGTTACCTGGAACAAGAATGAGGAGGAAACGAATCTTTTGTCGAGTTTGAGCTCAGCACCGAGTTCTTTGTGAATTGTCCTGCTCTTATATAATATATCTATCCTCCACCAAACAGCTGCCAAAAGGCCTATTGTTAAAATAGCAGATATGATAGTAATAATATAGTATATCCATATGGATAAAAAAAGAATCGGATAAATAATCATAAATAAAATAGAAAGACCTACAGCACCAAATATAGAAAGATGAAGGTATGCCACAAGGCCTTTTCGCAATCTGAATATTTCTTCCCTTATCAGCCTAAGCATATACTGAAAGTTTACAGGTACCTCTATCCTTTTTGCTTCCTTAAGAAGTGCTACTAGAAAGAACATGATTACTGCTACATCTGCTGCATACACGGAGTAAAAGAGTACAGAGTTTGTAACAGACAAATCTATAGCCTTGGCTCTGGCTTCTATAAACGTAGTATTTTTATATTTACATGACTCGAGCCTGTTATACGATCTTTTTAAAAAAGATGTATTACAGCATTTATAACCTTTCAAAGATAATTTGTGTATTAGTTACTTTAGTTCATGGATCCTTTTATCGAATTAGACATATGTTTCTTTGAATAGCCATAACATTATATCTCCAAAAACAATAAATCTATCCAAGGTGTATAAACAAACATGTCTTTAGGCGCTGGCGAAGACCTTGTAAGCAGGATAAAAAAACTTGCAGAGGAAAACTTTCCCTCAATAAAGGATAAGCTACCTTCCAACTCGCAGGTTTACAACATAAAGACAAACGAGGGACTTTCGGTGACTATATCATTAAGCAATTCAGGGATAACTGTGGAGAATGGGGAAAGCAAAGCTGCTGTTGCAACCATGTCAATGTCGCAGAGCGACCTTGAATCATTGATAAATGGACAACTTGATGGAGTCAAAGCTTTTCTCTCTGGTAGGATAAAGATTCAGGGTGATGTGTTCAAGACAATGATGCTTAATCAGATACTGAAGGGTGCTCACTGAACGTGGGTTCAACAAGAACTGTAGCAGTATTAGGTGCTGGAACTATGGGTCATGGAATAGCCGAAGTACTAGCTATCCATGGCATACAAGTGAACGTGAGGGATATAGAAAGAAGATTTCTTGATAATGCAAAGCAAAAGATAGAATGGAGTCTGAAAAAACTACAAGAAAAAAATCAGATAAATGAGAATGCAGAAAGAATAATGTCAAGACTCAGTTTTGAGCTTGATATGCAGAAGGCGGTAAGAGATTGCGATCTGATAATAGAGGCTGTTCCTGAAGACATAAACGTAAAAAAGGATATTTTCAGGCAGCTAGATCTATATACAAAATCTTCTGCTATACTTGCTACGAATACGAGCAGCCTACCAATAGGTGAGATATCCTCTGCAGTAAAAGATCCGTCAAGGGTGGTTGGAATCCATTTCTTTAACCCTCCTGTGATGATGAAGCTGGTGGAGGTAATAAGAAGCACATCTACGTCTGATAAGGTTGTCAGAGATGCTATATCCCTAGCAAAAGAGATAAGTAAAGTGCCTATCCTTGTTCAGAAGGATGTACCGGGATTTATAGTGAATAGGTTGCTTGTCAGAATGATGGTGACTGCAAGGCTTCTCGTGGAAAAGAGAATGGCTACAGTCGAGGAAGTGGATTCTGTGCTTAAATACGGTGCAAAGCTACCTATGGGTGCTTTTGAGCTAGCCGATTATATTGGCCTTGATGTTATAACATTTGTAGAAAAGGCGATGTCTCAAAGGGGTTTTCATGTCCCTCTAGGGACACTAATTGAGGATAAGGTTAGAGAGGGCAAGCTGGGGGTAAAGACTGGATCAGGCTTCTACACATACACAAAAGAACAACCAAAACCTGTAATTCCATTAGAATTGTCAAGCAAAATTAATTCCGCCTTGATACTTGCTCCGTCAGTAAACGAAGCTGCGTGGTTGCTTTCTAATTCTGTGGCCAGTAAAGATGACATAGAGGTTGGTGTAAAGCTCGGCTTAGGATTTCCTGAAGGATTGCTTCATATGGCTGACGAATGGGGGATTGATGTAATCATTTCAAGCCTAAAATCGCTTTATAAAGCTACAGGGGAAGCATGGCTGGAACCACAGCAACTGCTTCTAAGCATGGTGTCTGAAGGTAGACTGGGTAGAAAATCGAAAAAAGGTTTCTTTGAATATTAACTATTCGTGTCCAAGAATTTTAAAAAAGTAGGATATAGTATTATCTACTTTCCTTGACATAACAACCAGTCGCATCTTTGCACCTATCCTTATGCGAGATAGATCTTCGTCTATCCAAGCAAGTATGTTAATTCCTTCTGCCATCCTACCTATTCCAACGGCGTAATCAGCAAAAGAAGAAAAGGTTGAAGGTTTTACACGTACAACTGTGAAGCTGACCAGTGTTGCTTCTCCCTTAAGCTCAATATATTCCATAGATGAAGACATGCATCTATCACAATCCGCCTTGGGTGGAAAGTATATAGTGCCACAACTTTTGCATTTTGTAGCAGTAACCTTCCCATCCTTCAAGTTGTCAAAGAAATCCTTTATTCTCGAGATGGGAATAAGGTACCTCTGTTCCAAAATTCTCTTGCTAACATATACCTCACTCCCTGTCTTTTCATCTTTTATTATTGGAATAGATTGCTCAGACACTATAGTACATCTCCGTTCTTGTCCAAAGAAAGTATTGTAACGTAAGCATAATGCCCAGTGCCACCAACATTATGTGCCAGAGCCCAACCATGTTTTATGTCAGCCTGTCTTTCTCCGCCTATTCTACCCAAAAGTTGCTTTGACAATTCCCCTATCATGCTCACACCGGTTGCGCCTATAGGATGACCCTTAGCTTTTAGTCCACCACTTAAATTGACAGGAATCTTACCTCCTTTGTATGTCTGTTCTTCTTTGATTAACTTGTAACCTTCGCCTCTTTCCACAAGTCTTAGATCTTCATATGCCATCACTTCTGCTATGGTGAAGCAGTCATGAGCTTCAACCAGGTCTAATTTGGATATCGGTCTCTCTATGTTAGCTTGCTTATATGCATCATCTGCTGCCTTCCTTGCAGCTTCCAACCCAAGAAAGTTATCTCTTTTGCTCAAGTTAGCCGTGCCTGATGCCGCCCCTATTCCCCTTATCCATACAGGCTCGTTTGTAAATTTCTTTACTGACTCTTCGCTGGCAAGTATAACAGTCGCGGAACCATCTGTTATAGGAGAACAGTCCAGCAGCTTCAGAGGGTCTGCTACATAAATGGATTTCATCACATCATCCACAGATATTCTCCTTTGAAAATGCGCTTTAGGATTAAAGGAGCCGTAATAGTGATTCTTTACAGCAACAAGAGCCAAGTCTTCCTCAGTAGCACCATACCTATTCATGTAGCTAGAAGCATACAATGCATAGTAAGCTGGAAATGTCATACCATAATTTTCAAATTCCCAGAAATAATTTCCCGCCCTTCCTATGAGCTCTACGGTTGTAGGAGTAGATGATTCACTCATCTTTTCAACCCCGATCACTGATACTACTTCTGCATGGCCGCTTGCTATCATCGTGTAAGCTTGATACACAGCTGCGCTTCCTGAGGCACAGGCTGCTTCAACTCGCATTGTTGGTTTGGGTGTTAAACCGCAATATTCTCCCACCACCACTGCAGGAAGCACTTCTGCACTCCAGCCACCTAGGGTGGAAACGATAAAGGAATCAATATCCCTCTGGGTTACACCAGATTCCACCATAGCCTCGCGAAATGATTCCCAAGCAAGCTCGTCAAGCCTGACATCCGTCCTCTTACCAAATCTTGACTGTCCCGCTCCTAATATAGCAACACGTCGCATTATTATGCCTCTTTTAGTTTTCTTCTCAACACCTTTCCGACAAGCGTAGTAGGTAATTCATCCTTTATTTCCACAACCTTTGGGACTTTGTATGGAGCCAGATTTTCCTTAATGAAACTTCTTATTTCTTCGGGGTCCACTTTATTCTTGAATTCGTCCTTCAATACTACGAATAATTTAGGTACTTCACCATAGAAGTTATCAGGGATTCCTACGACCGCAGCCATTCTGACGGCCTTATGCTTGTAGGCAACTTCCTCAACTTCTCTTGGCCAGACTTTCAGCCCACCGACGTTTATCATATCCTTCTTCCTGTCCACAATGTAGAAATATCCGTCATTATCCATATAGGCTATATCACCTGTGTAAAGCCATCCATCCCTAAATGTGGCTTTTGTTTCCTCAGTCCTGTTCCAGTATCCTAAGCCTACTTGGGGCCCTTTGACTATCAGCTCTCCTACTTCCATAGGTTTCAATTCTCTTGTACCTGTCTCCATATCGACTATCTTTGCATCTGTGTCAGGCATTGGTATACCTATAGAGCCAAGTTTGATATGTGAAGGGTCATCAAGGGGGTTTGCATGTGTAACGGGGCTGGCTTCCGATAGTCCGTAACCCTCAGCAAGGATAGACCCCGTCTTCGCAGACCAGTTCTTCGCTATTTCTACAGGTAGAGGTGCAGCGCCTGAAAGGCCACTCTTTAAGCACCTTATATCTGATTTATACTTCGCAAATAATGGTGAGTTTAACAGTGCTATATACATAGAGAATACTCCAGGGAATGTTGTTGGATGATACTTCTTGATAGCTTTAAATGTCTCATGTACAGAGAATCTTGGTAATACAACTATCCATACACCTGATGTTATCGACATATTTAGCGCTACTGTCATACCATACACATGAAACCAAGGAAGAACTGCCAGAACACCATCGCTGCTGGATAAATTACCCCAAGCTGAAACCATCATCGCGTTTGAGACAAGGTTCATGTTAGTCAGAATTGCTGCTTTGGGTGTGCCGGTTGTTCCACCTGTATACATCAGTATAGCTGGGTCTCTCCTTACATCTATGTCCACTTCAGTATACTGACTGTCCATTGTCAGAAGGCTACTAAAATCTATATGAGTATCAGTAATTTTTGGGTTTTCTATCTTTCCTGTCAACCTACCCAGCACTGCTGTAAGCTTTGGCATGAAGTCAGATATGTTCGTAACAATTATTTCCTTTACCCTTGTACCCTCCGATGCTTTCTTGGCGACCCGATAGAAACTATCCAGAACAACAATCAGTTCAGCTCCAGAATCTATCAATTCCGTGTTCAGCTCACGCTCTGTATATAATGGATTGACAGGTACTACCACTCCTCCACTCTTCAATATAGCATAATAAGAAAAGGCAAACTGGGGCGAATTAGGTAGCATGACAGCAACTCTTGTTCCTTTGCTTACTCCAATCTTCTGGAACGAAGCAGCCAGTTTCTGAACTGTTTTACTTGTCTCTTGAAAAGATATCCTTCTTCCAAAGAATATAAATTGGGTGTCGCTAGGCCTAGCCTTGGCTCTCTGATCAAGGAGTTCTGATAATGTCTTTTCAGGATATTCTATATGAGTGGGTACTCCTTTTGGCCAGTGCAAAAGCCATGGTTTTCCCTCCTCTAACTGACCACTGTTTTGCTCAATCATTAGGCCAACAATATTTTACTGCTAGATGAGTTAATATACATTGCTATAGAGATTGCTTCTTTATAGCCTCTATCTGCTTAGTCAGCTCGGGTATGATCTGATAAAGGTCCCCTACTATTCCATAATCACAATCTGAAAATATGGGAGCGCTTTTGTCCTGATTTATTGCAACTATAATTCCTGCGTCTTTGACCCCCGCCATGTGTTGTAACTGGCCTGATATACCTATAGCCACGTACAACTTCGGTTTCACCTGTATTCCTGATAACCCTATGTGTGCTTCTTCTGGCATCCATCCCAGGTCTGCTGCAAGTGGCCTTGAACATCCTATAGCAGCACCCAAAACATTTGCAAGTGGTTCTATAACAGAAAGGTCTTCTTTTCTCCTTAGCCCTCTTCCGACGGATACTATCTTTTCAGCTTTGGTCAGGTCCAAAGCTGATATAGCCTGCTTTGAAATATTTACTACCTTGACTGACTGTTCCTTTAGTGGAAGCTCGATATGCTCTATCTTGCCTTTGTTCTGTTCATTCATTTTTTTATACGACCTAGCCTTCAGCGCTATCAGATAGCTGTCCTTGGGTAATGATGCTGTGGCGACTACTCTTCCCCCAAACGCCATTCTTTCCACCCTGAGTTCTCCGTCTTCTGGGTACAGCTTGTAACAGTCAGTCGCCGCTGGGATCTGTAACATACCTGAAAGTCTGCCTGCAAGCTCCTTTCCGTCTTTTGTGGAACCTATTAGCAACATTTTTGTATTGTACTTTTTTGAAAGTTGCTCTAGCACTACTGCTGCAGTTTCGGGGCTCACATAAGGATCTGTGCCAACTGAAACACTGCATACAATATCACAACCTGACGTAGCCAGTATGGATGGATCTGTGTTTATTGTGACTGCTATAATCTGATGGCTAAATACTTTTGAAATCTCTTTTGCTGCTGTTATCAGTTCTAGCCCGATTTCTTCATCCTCAGAATATGTTAAGATAGATGAATATGAGCTCATACTAGACCTTCCTTTACCAACGCATCAACCAGCCTTGCTACTGAATCATGCAAAGAACCCTCAAGTACTATTTTCTTTCTTTCTTTCCCTTTACCAGATAGTTGAATCGTCTTGTATTTCTGCTCTAACTGGCTCAACCCTAGATCCTCTAAGGTGTATACTAGAACTTCCTTCTTAGATGCTGCAAGTATTTGAAGAAGAGTGGGAATTCTAGGTTCGTTTATTTCGCTCACAACTGATACTATGGCAGGAAGTTCCACCTGAACAGTTACTGCCTTTCTTTCCAGAGACCTATCTCCAGTCAGATATTTTCCATCTATCTTTAAGGACCTAGCATAGGTTATCAGTGGTAGCTTGAGCTTAGAGGCTAGTATGCCAGGTAGCAATGAGGTATAAGTATCAGTAGAGCCTTCGGCACATAGCAAGAGATCCCAGGCTTGAATCTTTTCAAGCGCCTTAGCTATTATATTGCCTAAAGCAAGTGCATCAAATTGCAAGTGCGAATTTATCTTGATTAGAATCGCTTTATCAACCCCCATTGCCAGACCTTCTCTGATGCTCTTGATACTCTCCTCAGAACCTATGGTCAGTGCTGTTACCAAACCACCATGCTGTTGCTTAAGTCTTAATGCGGCTTCAATTGCATTCCTGTCAAAAGTGCTTATCTTTCCCGGTACACCAGCAAAGTCCACATCCCCTTTTGACGGCTCTATCTTCAGTTGATTTTCATCATATACATGTTTAAGAAGGGTGACTATATTCAATGAAATCTATACACCTCTCTTAGCTTATATCTACGCCGAGTGTTTGTTTTAATAGCTGCCTTATTATGACAAGTCTCTGAATTTCGTTGGCTCCTTCATAAATTTTTGTGATCTCGACATCTCTGAGGAATCTCTCAACCTGTGTTTCAACTATTACTCCTGCACCACCGAATATGCTTATTGTCTTCTCAGCCAACCACTCCGCTGCTTCTGTAGCATACGCCTTTGCCAATGATGCGGCAAGCATATACTCCTGTCTTCCTAAATCTGCAAGATATGCGGCCCAGTAGACTAGATGCCGCGCGCTTGCCAGCTTCATGAGCATATCTGCCAAATACGCATCTATCATTTGATGCTGAATTATAGGTCTTTCAAACGTGGTTCTTTGAAGCGAATAGTTGAGACTTTTTTCAAATGCAGCCTGAGCTATGCCTAGAGCCTGAGCAGCAACACCGATTCTTCCATGGTCATAGGTCTCCATAGCTACTTTGAATCCTTCTCCCTCTGGTCCTACCCTGTTTTCATCGGGGACTACTACATCATCAAACTGCAATTCGACAATGTGGCTACCCTTTAACCCCATCTTTTCCATATGCCTTCCAATCGTGAATCCCTTTGTGTTTCTCTCAACTATGAACATTGTTAGACCTTTCCATCTTTCACGTTTGTTTTGCACTGGAGAGGTTCTGGCTAGAACTACAAAGTAATCTGCTATATCTCCTCCGCTTATGAATGCCTTTCTCCCAGAGATATGCCATTCGCCATCTATCTTTTCCGCCTTGGTTTGAATTCCTGCAACATCGCTACCTGCTACAGCCTCCGAAGTTGCGTGCGCACTCCTTTTTTCTCCCTTTGCCACTGGTGTCACATATCTTATCTTCTGCTCTTCTGTTCCGTATAAAAGTAACGGAACTATGAATAAACCATTTGCTCCAATAATGGTAACTAGTGCAGGACAGATCTTAGCAGTCTCTTCTGAGAAAATTGCAAGAGACATTTGATCTCCTCCTTGTCCGCCGTATTGCTGAGGGACAGATATGCCCTGAAATCCCTGCTGTGCAACTTTGTCAAGTACTTCTTTTGGTATTTCGTTGTGTTCTTCTATGTACGAGACCTTCGGAGCAACTTCTCTCTCCATAAATTCCTTTACGAAGTTTCTGAACATTTCGTGTTCTGGCTTGAATTTTATCTCATAGTCCAGGACAGACTTAAATGGGAATACCATGCTTTATATTATATCTTCGCTAAATATATTGTCTTCTATGCTTATATGCACAGGTTAGTGAAGAAATAAGCAGATGAGTAGAATCTTATTATTATGCCTGCTCATCACTGAATTCTGACAAGACAATAGCTTCGTATAATTTTGAGTATTGCTAAATGCTACTATTTTTTCAGAATTTTAAATTTTCTTAACTCAATAGTTCTATCTTCTGTTAATTGTACTTTGGTATAACGAAAAGCCAAATGTGCAATATCGACCTTATCCCTTGATTTGAGTTATCATTATCATTCTTTAGAGTCCAGATTCTGTTTTTCTTTTGGGTAAAACTTTAAAACTAGAGCAAATGCACGCCGAAAAGGCGCCCTGGTAGTATAGAGGATTAATCTCCGTATAGCCCGGTCTAGTATGCCCGCCTGTCACGCGGGCGACGCGAGTTCAAATGCGAAAACCTGCTGAAACTCTCGCCCAGGGCGCATATATTTATGTGAATGGAATTTACCCAACTTTTTCACAGTTTTTTAACAGAAAAAGTTCGTATAGACTCAAATGCTCTATTCTTTGCTACCTATAATGGAGACATCGGATCAACTCGTTATTTTGTCACCTATGGTACAAATATTGTTAAGCTCGTAAGATAAATGGCACTTCCGGAGCTTGAAGCGCCTATCGAGATATATAATGTATACTCGCCTGCGCCGTATGTATCTATCAATTCTTTTATATTGAATGATATCGTAAAGCCTTGAGAATTTACATCCCAGATCGTTGCAGTAAGGGTATTCCCATTTATGATCTGATATCCGCTAGACACCACTCCTGCTATGAAAGTACCTTGTGTGTAAGAACCATCGTAAGGTGGTTGAGCTAGCTGCGCAGGTGTAAGCTGAGAAACGGGTGGATCATAGAATATCTCTACATCCTGGATCTTTCCAGAATATATTGACTGCCCTACCATGGTAACTTGCCATGATTGGGAAACTGCAATAGGTTGTGTCCAGTTTATGTATTTATTCTCGAAATCTTGGACCAAGTAAAGCACATTCGCGTTATATGCTATTCCAATAGAAACATAGTTGTGATATGGGTCAAGTATGTTGTATCTGTGTAACCATCCATGGGCAGCATCCTGATAAACCATTTCATACTCGAGCTGGTACAGCGCTTTCTCTATTGCGGTTTGAGTCATAAACTGACCAGGACCCTCTGCATAGGCAACGTTTTCTTCTACTGCACCACTTCCTCCCGCTATAGTGTATCGCATGTATGGCTTGTAGCCTTGGGTGTCCCAATGGCTGAAATAATTGTTAATCAGCATGCTGTATGCATGTTGCTGTGCTGCTGGGTTAAAATCTAGCGAAATATTGGAATAGACACCATTATCATATCTGTCGTTATTGATTAATTGGAGCATGTAGTTTACTAGTGTTATATAGTCACTAGGTTTTGGTGCATTAAAATATAGTAACGAAGGAGAGCTGCCATTCAAGTAGTATATAATGCTAGAATTGTTAGAACCACTTGATTCTTGTCCAGCTCCAGTGCCTAAAGCCACATCGACGCCGTTATAGAATGTGTTTGAAACAGTAACCAGCATGGGTCCTCCTATAAATGCAAATGTTATGCCTACCACTAGTATGCATGCTACTATTACAATGCCTAAACCCGCACCACCCCTCCTGGGCCTCAAGGTTATCATTTCTTTATGTGTAAAATACTTAAACGTTAGCCTATCTTCCAGCTAAATATGTATCTATCTTTTCATGCATAAACTTCGCTCATATCTGCTGCCATGTTCAAAACCGTTATTAAGATATTAGATATGATTCAAACTGGTGGAAGGTTGAGCAAGCGTCAGTTTATAGACGGCTTACAGGATACAATCAACACGCTATCACTTGTGTATAATATGCTTGATGTTAAAGAAAGAGGCTTAAAGGAGAAGGATGAGCACCTTTTCAACCTTATCGTGAGGGCAAAACAGACAGGTGATGATACTAGAGCCAAAATGCTGGCAAACGAATTATCACATATTAGAAGAGGATTGAAATCTGTTGTCATTTCTAGATTGGCCATAGAAATGGTTATAGAAAAGTTGCATAGCACAAAGGACATAAAGGAGTTCGCTGCAAATTTAGCTCCTGCAGCCCAGGTAGCTGCTTCACTGCACAAGCAATTATCAGTTACAATGCCTGAAGCATCTGACAAGCTAAAGGAGTCGCTGGAGGATATGACTGCATTGATTACCCAAAGTGGTCAACTATCAGGAGTTTCTCATGAGGTAAATGCTGCCAACGAAGAAGCAGAAGAAATACTGATTAAGGCTACTGCTATGGCAGAAAAAGCTACTAATGCAAAATTCCCCGACGTACCTACCAATGTACAAGAGGCTGAAGAAGTTTGAAGAAGGCGGTTCTATCTTGATCCGGTCTTTAGCTACTGAATAAGCAAAATAATTATAAACTCCCTTTATGACTACTTTCATTGCCCCGTTTAAAGAGCTCGAAGGAGGCTGCGATGGCTGTCCATGATATTCGAGCTGTCAGAGGCGGGGCACAAGAACTCGGAATTGAATGATGATGAATAAGGCCAGAGAAGGTATTAATTGCTATAAAATAAGAATAATAGTGGATGACTGTGGGAAGCTAGAGTTGATTGGATTTGGTAGTTTAAGAGCTTTTCAATATATCTGCATAAATGACTCATAACTGATGGTGATGGTATAATTTGAAAAAATACCGAGATACTTCGCAAAAGCTGGCAGCAGTAGTAAATTATCTTAATTCGGAAGCCTCTTCTGGAGCCATTATAGTAGTTGAAGGCGAAAGAGATGAAGATGCAGTACGTTCTCTTGGATATACGGGCGAAATTTACAAGCTTTGTTCGAATGGTAAAAGCTACATGGGTCTTCTAAATGCATCTGAGACACATACGAAGACGATACTACTTTTAGATTATGACCGTAAGGGAAGGTATATGTTGTCAAGGTCCATTAAAATACTGCAAAGTAAAGGGATAAGTGTAGATATCTGGGTAAGAAAGAAGATTAGAGAGATAACGAAGGGAGGGATCGGCCACATAGAAGAATTATCCCACTTCTGCCCAGATTCTAGTTGACTTGAATTTTTTGTCTTTCGGAATTCTCCTTTTCTATTTTTGCCACATTCACGATCTTCTCTCATTCCACCGCGTTTTAAGATGAATGCTGAGCTGAAACCTTTACACATGCCTTTTTTTGAGTTTGATTGCAGGTAGCATTCTGGAATGTGGCAATATCAGATTGTGCAGGAATAAGAAACCTGAACTTTGTGCCAACATTACGATTTAACCTTATTGCTACACTCTAAGCAGTAAAGCATTATTTAATTTACAGTAGAAATCCTGATTTATCTCTATGATCTAACAAGAGTTGGAACTTCAAAAAAGGTTTATTACATCGTCACATCAGCCTCAGGGTATCAAGCTTAAAATATTAAACTTAGAAAGGAATGATAAAATTGACAGATTCAAGCTTAGTTAAATATATGGTAAAATTAAAGTTCATAATAGACGGCGTAGTTGAAAAAGCAGACGTAATAGGTGCAATATTTGGGCAGACAGAAGGATTATTTGGCCCTGAGCTGGACCTGAATGAATTACAGAAAAATTGGAAGATTGGACGGATAGAGATTGACTTGCAATCTAAGGAGGGTCAGACTACTGGTCAGGTATACATTCCTGCTTCGACAGACATATCTACAGCTGCTTTGATAGCCGCAGCTGTAGAGAGTGTGGATAAAGTAGGTCCATGCTCTGCAAAGTTTCAACTTGCAGAGATAGAGGATGTTAGAGCATCCAAAAGGAAGATAATCGAAGAGAGAGCAAAAAATATTCTCAAATCTTGGTCTTCCAAGGCTGCCAGTGAAGGCGAGGAAGCATTAAAGAGTGTTACAGAGTCTATCAAGCCAGGCCGGGTGATAAGCTATGGTCCTGATGAACTGCCTGCTGGAGAAGGGATAAAGGATGCACAAGAAATAATTCTTGTTGAGGGAAGGGCAGATGTTATCAATCTTGCAAGGGCTGGGTACACCAATACCTTAGCCATAGGTGGTGCAAAGATACCTGATTCTGTAGCCAAGATAACCAGACAGAAGAAATGTATTGCATTTCTTGATGGAGATAGAGGTGGTGACCTGATAGCTAAGGAGCTGCAGCAGTTAGCAAAAGTTGTGAAGATATACAGGGCTCCTCCTGGCAGAGAGGTTGAAGAATTGACACCTCTTGAAATACAAGAGATATTGTCAGGTAGAGAGAAACAGAAGGTAGCACAAAAGGAGCAGGTTACCGAAGCGCCTCAGGTAAAGCTAGAACCTCGGCTGGATGCTAAGGTTAGAGAAATATACCCGATGCTAAAGGACACACTGGAAGCATATGTTCTCGATGCTGAGCTTAATATACTTGGTAAGATACCTGTAAGCGAACTAATAACTTCCCTTAACGGTTTTAAGGGTGCAAAGCATGTTATTTTCGATGGGATAGTGACTCAGAGACTTATAGACACAGCAAGTAAATCGGATATTCTTACTCTGGTAGGTTTCAAAATAGCAAATTCTTTGAAAATACCCGATAGCATGAAGGTAGTCTCGTTCAGCTCTTTGGGTCTTTCTTAAGAATGATGTACAGATGGATAGAAGGCGGAAAGGGTTTATCCATACTACCAGAGACTACGTACGATCTCTGGCAGATCAGACGCATATTAGAAAAGAGGGATCTTATTCAGGCTCAAACGACGAGAGAAATAAAACAAGAAGGCGATTATATAAGGCCTGATAAGGGAAGAAGAATAAGTGTAAGGATAAAATTATCTGTAGAAGACGTCAAATTTGATAACCAGCTAGGAAGGTTAAGAGTTAAAGGTGTTATAGTTGATAGTGATAACGAAGCGGTTAGACATGGATCCTACCATTCTATTGAAATAGCACAGTTCATGGAATTCCAATTATGGAAGCAGCATTATGATGAAGTGATTTTGTCAATATTAAAAAGAAAACAAACTACAGAATCTTATATATTGTTAGCTGTCGATGGTAGAGAAGCCGGATTCGGTATACTTTCCGGCACTTCTATATCCATGCTCGGCACTGTAAGGTCTGACATTGCAGGGAAGATGTATCCGCAAGACTCGCGTGAGTTATACAATAGGTATATGCATAGAATACTTGATATGATTAAGAAAATAGTAGAAAAGCATAGAGAGTCAAAGATAATTCTTTTGGGACCTGGCAGCACAAAGAATCAGCTGGCAAACTTTCTAAAAGAAGACGGTATCAAAGCATATATTTTAGAGGGCTTTGACATGGCTGGAGAAGATGGTGTTCAGCTAGCAATAAACACTAATACTTTCAGAGAATTTGTTAAAGGAACATACTTCGAACGTGTTAGTCTTCTATTAGAGGAGATTAGAAGGAGATTGGCTAGAGATGATAAAAGATTAGCGTTTGGTTTTGATTCTTGCCTAAGGGCGGCCGAGATGAAGGCAATAGAATACCTGATAATCTCCGATGATTTGTTCAGAGTTGTCGATGAATATATGATCGTAGATTTGCTGAATAAAACGGAGGCGTCCGGCTCAGAACCAATAATGCTCGACTCAAGTACTCTCCTGGCACAGCAGGTATCAAAAATGGGAGGGGCTGTGGCTCTTCTACGGTATCCTCTAGAATAAGCTTTGCCCGACTCAAGCTGTAGTCTTCATCCCCACCCTTGAGTCAAAGGGTAGGTCTGTTCGCCCGTCGTGGCAGCTTGAGCCTCTGAGCATACATCATCCAAATAGCAATACGTGTTTATATGCATTAAACTATGCTAGTATACTAAACAATCAAGCTGCGGGGCAAATTTGGAAATATCTTTGTTTTGTTCTGTCTAAGTATCTCTGCATAGTTAATTAACCTTTGACCCGAATTATCTTTGTCTTGTCTAATACTTTCCAGTATTCTACTTCTACTCCCAGCTGAAGCTTTGATTTGATTTCTTCATCAGCTAACTGAGTTTCGAAGGTTTCAAATGTCTCCATATCCATAATCTGGTAGGTGCTCTGGTTGACTGATATGATTTGGCCTGATCTTTTATCTATCATCGGTATTTCTATCTTGGATTCTGCTGGACCCACTATCCCTCTCTTTGAATTTGTGAAAATGCCAATACCAACAAGCCTTATCTTTGCACTTCCGTGCTTTCCAGGTTTACTCCGGTCAACCTGCACTACTCTACAAGGTTCGTCCTCAAGTATCACATATGAACCCTCTTTGACACTTCCAAGATCCGCTGGATGACTCATATTCAACCGCACGGGGTTAGTGTGAACCCTTGATATAAGCTTACTTCGGTGAAATATAAAAAATGGCATGCCTTTTTCAAGAAATAATGTCACGTCCTCAACTGATAAGAATAATGGTTCCTCGCTCCGATGCTCAGCTTTCTGTTATCCTGAGGAGGAAGCCATTACTCTGCCAGTGATAGCAATTGCTAGCTAAAGATGTTAGGCGTTAAAAACGTTTGATGCGAAGAATAGAATCAGCTCTCTTGGCATCTCTTTTTCCAGAGTCAGATCATATATGATATTTTTCTGCCATGTCCTTCGATGCATATTAGATAAATTTCTGATTACATTTTGATCTTCAATCCTATATATCCAGGATAAGATGAATTCATGAGCTAGGCATACGATAGTTATACATCTGGCAGATTAGTCCATATTTGTAGAGCAAAGTCAAAGGGCTGAAATTTGATTCATACAATATTAGCCTAGTATCTCTCCTCCCCCAACTATTCTGGGCCTCAATGTGTTCGTATCAGCTATGGAAAATCTGTAATTCCCAGATATAGGAACAGGAAGTTGGGTCTTAACTTTTACCACATTATCATTGTTAACTGCAGCTATCCTGCACAATATATCTTCCCCTTTAATAAAGAGATGCATCTCTCTTTCTGATATTTTCTGCTTGTAGAATTTATCTAATCTCGCAAGAAGACCCCGTTCCGAAAGGGCGGGGATGAATTGTGATAGGCTTAAATATCTAAAAAGTTAATTGAAGCTTGCCATGAAGTT